>JAIUOR010000007.1 GCA_020161795.1 Actinomycetota bacterium
GCAGCCGCTGCGGCAGCGGCCGGTCATCGATCACCGCCGCCGGCAGGTTGTTCAGCCTGCGCGCTCGGGTCTCGATGGTGGACGTCACGGGGCAAGAGTACAAGCCTTGCAGACGATCAAACTGAACCGTACAGTTTGATTCTTGGACGCGAGCCAGCGCCGAGCGGCTGCCAAACGACGGCAGATCATCGAAGCCGCCAGCGAGCTGTTCTTCGAGAACGGCTTCGCCGGCAGCTCGATGGACGCCGTGGTGGCCCGCGCCGCTGTCAGCAAGCAGACGGCCTACCGCTACTTCCCCTCCAAGATCGATCTGCTGGCGGCGGTGCTGACCAGCGAGCTGGACATCGCCAGCTTCTTCGGCGGACCCGCCACCGCCCCATCGACCTCGGACGAACTCCGAGCCGCACTGATCGGCATCGCGCGCACGGTGACCGACGAACTGCTGCAACCCCACCGGCTGGCGCTGATCCGGCTCGCCTTCGGCGAGGCCTTCCGGATCCCGGAGCTGCGCGACACCATCCGCGATGCCCTGCCCGGCCAGTTCTTCGGACGGATGCAGGCCCTGCTCACCCAGCTGGCCGAGACCGGGCTGATCCGTAGCGAGAACATCGCGACGGCCTCCCGGATGTACATCGGCTCGATCTTCAGTTATGTCGCCCTGGACGGCTTCCTGCGCACCGAACCGCTCCCACCGCCCACCACCGCCGATCTGGAGAACCTGGTGGACGCCTTCCTGCGCTCGGTGGAGGTGCGAACGTGAACCGCATCTGCCTACTCGCTGCGCTGGCCGTCCTGTGCGCCGGGTGCGCGACGGACCCGGGCCTGCGCGTGCAGGCGACCGTGGCCGACGACCTCGACGTGATCGTCGTGCCGGCACTCGCCGCCACCGCGGTGGACCTGGACGCCGGCTTCGCCGCGACGCCCGGTGAGCCCGGCGCCGGCCACTCCGGCACCGCCGCGAGCCTGGGCCTGGGATCCTTCGTGGGCATCGCCGAGGTCGCCGTGCGCGAGGGCGACCGGGTGACGGCCGGCCAGGAATTCGTCCGGCTGGACGATCGGCTGCCCCGGGCTGCACTGGCTGCCGCCGAGGCGGACGCGAAGGTCGCCGCCGCGCAGGTCGGCGTCCTGAAGTCCGCCGTGGGCAAGACCGACGACGCCGCGGAGGAGATCGCCGAGAAGCGCGTCGAGGTGAAGGACGCGATCGCCGAGTTGAAGGACAAGCGCGCCGAGGTCAAGAAGGCCATCGGCGAACTCACCGAGACCCGCGCCAAGCTCATCAAGCAGCGCGCGACGGTACGGGCCAATCGCGCCCAGGCGGTCGCTCAGCGCAAGCAACTGCAGGCCACCCTCGCGGCCCTGCCTCCCGAGGCACCGAACCGTCCGGCGCTGGAAGCCGGCCTCGCCGAGCTGAACCAGGGCATCGACAAGCTCGACGCCGCGCTGAAGCAGATGGACGCCGGGCTGGGAAAGCTCAAGAAGGGCCTGAAACAGGCCAAGACCGGCTTGTCCAAGCTGAACACCGGCATCGCCAAGGCCACCGACGGCCTGGCCGAACTCGACGACGCCGCCGACGAGGTGCGCGACGCGCGCGCCCAGCTCGTCCGGCTGCAGCGGCTGGCCTCGGTCGCGGTCGACACCTCCGCGGTGGGGGTCGAGCTGGCCCGGACCCGGCTCGATCAGGCGGTGATCCTCGCATCGGCCGACGGGATCGTGGTGGAGGTCGCCGCGACCGGCGACCGGCTCGCCCCGGGAGCCACCCTGGTGACGCTCCGCAGGGAGGGCCCGAGCCGGCTGGTGACCTGGCTCTCCCCCGCCCAGGCCGCGGCGACCTGCCTGGGCGACGCCGCCTCCGTCCATACCGACTGGGGGCAGGACGCTCCCGCCGAGCTCACCCGGATCGCCACCACGGCCGAGTTCCCACCGACCAGCTCCGCTACCGACGAAGTGCATCTGACCAGGGCCTTCGCCGTCGAATTGACCACCCAGACCGCCCTCCCCGCCGGAGCCCCGGTCTCGGTTTCTCTCCAACCCTGTCGGTCGAACCCGTCCGGCGCCGCAGAAGGTGAACCCCATGGCAACTCATAAGCGTCCGCCGATCCCGGTGATCGTGCTGGTGGTGCTGCTGCTGGCCGGCGGCGGCTTCTGGTGGTGGTGGACGGCCAGCCACCCGGCCGAGGCCGACAGCACGCTGCGAGCCTCCGGCACCGCCGAGGCGCGCGAGTACCAGGTCTCCCCCGCGCTCACCGGACGGGTGGACGAGGTGAAGGTCGCCGAGGGCGACACCGTGAGATCCGGCGACGAGCTCGTGCTGCTCGACAGACGTGCCCTCGAACTGCAGGTTCAGCAGGCCGAGCAGGGAGTGAAGGCCGCCAAGGCCGCCGTCACCAACGCCGAGGACGACGAGGACGCGACCAAGGCCGACGTCACCGCCGCCAAGGCCCGCCAGGCCCAGGCCGAGGCCGCCGTCGAGCTGGCCACGTTGCAGCTGGGCTTCGCCACCGTCACCGCCCCCCGCGACGGCCAGGTGGTGAGCCTGACCACGAACACCGGCCAGAACGCGGCCCCCGGACGCGCGCTGCTCACCCTCAGCGACCCCTCCGACGTGTTCGTGCGGGTCTTCGTCGGCGAGCCCCGGATCGGCGAGGTGAAGGTGGGCCAACCCGTCACCATCACCTCTCCCAGCCTGGACGCCGAGGTCGCCGGCACCGTCAGCTTCGTCGCCGCCGAGGCGGAGTTCACCCCCAACACCGTCCAGACCGAGGACCAACGCACCACCCTGGTCTTCGAGGTCCGCATCCGCGTGGACGACCCCGATACCCTGCGCGCCGGAATGCCCGCCGACGTCGCCTTCGGCTGATGACCGACGACCCCGGCCTCGCGATCCGCGGTCTCACCAAGAGCTTCGGTGAGATCGAAGCAGTCGCCGGCGTGGAGCTGGACGTGCCGCGGGGCGCGGTGTTCGGCCTGCTCGGCCCGGACGGCGCCGGGAAGTCGACGCTGATCCGGATGCTGGCGACGGTGCTTGTCCCCGATGCCGGCGATGCGGAGATCTTCGGCCTCTCGGCCGCGCACTCCCCCGACCGGCTGACCCCGCGGATCGGCTACATGTCGCAGCGGTTCTCGATGTACCCCGATCTGAGCGTCGCCGAGAACCTGGAGTTCTTCGCCCGGATCCGCGGGGTGCCGAAGCCGCGTCGCCGCGAGCGCGCTCCCGAGCTACTGGAGAGCATGGGCATGGCACCCTTCGCGAAGCGCCAGGCGCGCCTGCTGTCGGGGGGCATGAAGCAGAAGCTGATGCTGGCCAGCACCCTGATGCACGACCCCGACCTGCTGTTGCTGGACGAACCCACCACCGGCGTCGACCCGGTCTCGCGCCGGGAGTTCTGGCGGATCCTGGCCGACATCCACGCCGAGGGCCGCACCGTCCTGGTCGCCACCCCCTACATGGACGAGGCGGAGCGCTGCACCCACGTGGGCTTCATGGATGCCGGCCGCATCACCCATTCCGGCACCCCGCAGGAGCTGAAGGACGCCATCCCCGGCACCCTGCTGGAGGTCATCGCCCCCGACCCCCGCGCCGTCCTCGCGGCCCTGCGCGACCAGCCGGGCATCAGCGGAGCCCATCTCCTCGGCAACACCGTCCGCGTCCTGGTCGCCCGGAGGCTGGCTGACGAAGCCCCGCCGCCCGGCTCCGCCGTCATCCCGGACACGGTCCGGGATCTCCTCCCGGCGAACGCGGAGATCCGTCCCGTCGAGATGGACATGGAGTCGGTCTTCTCCCACCTCGCGGAGGAGGCGGCGGCATGAATCCCTTGGACCGGATCGGCGCGGTGGTGAGCAAGGAGTTCCGCCACCTGTGGCGCGACCCGCGTGCGATCGCCATCGTGCTGCTGATGCCGGTCGTCCAACTGCTGCTCTTCGCCTACGCGATCAGCTTCGACGTCTCCCACCTGCCCACCATCGTGGTGGACGCCGACCGTACCCCGGCCAGCCGGGAGTACCTGCGCGACTATGTCGGCTCTCCGCTGTTCGAGATCGTCGAGTACGCCGACTCCCCCGGTGCCGTCGAGCAGGCCTTCCTGCGCAACACCGCCGAGGTGGGGGTCATCGTCCCTGCCGGCTTCGGACGCACCCTCGCCGGCGGCGGCCAGGCCAAGGTCGGGGTGCTCATCGACGGCAGCGAGCCCAACTCGGCGCGGGTGGCGCAGGCCTACACCAACGCCCTCAACCTGCTGGCCACCCAGCAGGTGGCGATCGCCTGGGCCGACACCCAGGGGGTGGATGTGACCGGCCTCGGCCAGCTCGAACCCCGCGTTCGCACCTGGTACAACCCCGAGCGCCGCTCGGCGATCTTCCTGATCCCGGGCCTCATCGTGGTGATCCTCGCCATCGTCACCGTGCAGCAGACCGCCGTCTCGCTGGTCCGCGAGCGGGAACTCGGCACCGCCGAGCAGCTCACCGTCAGCCCGCTGCGCCGCGGCGAACTCATGCTCGGCAAGCTGTTGCCCTGGACGCTGCTCGCCTTCATCGATCTCGTGGTGATCACCGCGCTGGCGGTGTGGGTGTTCGGCGTTCCGTTCCGCGGCGACCCGGGGGTGCTGGCGGCCGGCGCGGCGCTGTTCGTCTTCTGCTGCCTGGGGATCGGCCTGGTGATCTCGGCCGTCGCCCCCAGCCTCGACGTGGCGAACATCGCGGCCCTGCTGCTGACCTTCCTGCCCGCCTTCCTGCTGTCCGGCTTCGTGTTCGCGCTGAACCAGATCCCGGTGGCGCTGCAGTGGTTCTCGATGGTCTTCCCGGCGCGGTACATGATCACGGTCACCCGCGGCGTCTTCCTCAAGGGCGCCGGCTGGGGCGAGCTGTGGCCCGAGCTGGCCGCGCTCGGCATCTACGCGGTGGTGGCGCTGGCGGCGGCATCCCTGCTCTTCAGCCGGAGGACGCGATGAGCTGGCGACGGATCCGGACCCTGATCTGGAAGGAGTTCACCCAGCTGCGACGCGATCCCATGCTGCTGAGGCTGCTGATGATCATGCCGGTCGCCCAGCTGATCCTGTTCGGCTACGTGGTGGCCGTCGACATCAAGCACCTGGACACCGCGGTGGTCGATCTGGACGGCACCGCGACCTCGCGGGCGCTGACCGACGCCTTCGCCGGCTCGGGCTACTTCACGATCGCCCAGCGCCCGGCCAGCGAGTCCGAGCTGCAACCACTCCTGGACACCGGCCAGGTGACGGTCGCGGTGGTGATCCCGGAGGGCACCCAGCAGCGGCTGCTGGCCGGGCAGACCGCCGGCATCGGCGTGGTGGTGGACGGCTCGGATTCCCAGATCTCCTCGGTGGCCAGCGGGTACGCCTCGCAGATCGTGGCCCGGGCCAATCTGGAACGGCTCTCCGAGCTCGGCCCAGGCAGCGGCTCCCCCGGCATCGACGCCCGGATCCGGGTGATGTTCAACCCCACCCTCGACCCGATCAACACCATGATCCCGGCGCTGATCGCGGCGATCCTGATGATCTCGCTGGCGGCGATCATGTCCCAGGCCGTGGTGCGGGAACGCGAATCGGGAACCCTTGAGCAATTGTTCGTCACCCCGGTGCGTCCCAGCGAGTACATCGCCGGCAAACTCACCCCGTACGCGGTGCTGGCGCTGGTGCAGATGGGCATCGTGGCCGCGGTCGGCACCCTGTGGTTCCAGGTGCCGTTCTACGGCAACCTCGGGGTGGTACTGCTCGGGCTGGCGCTGTTCCTGCTGGTCTGCATCGGGCAGGGCCTGCTGATCTCGCTGCTGGTGCGCACCCGGGCCCAGGCCATTCAGACCACGCTGTTCCTGATGCTGCCGATGATGATCCTCTCCGGGTTCATCTTCCCGGTCGAGTCGATGCCCGAGGTGATCCGGCCGTTCACCTTCCTGATCCCGCTGCGGCACGCGTTGGAGGTGCTGCGGGCGTCCTTCATCAAGGGCAGCGGCTTCGCCGACCTCGCCGTCCCCCTACTCGCGCTGGCCGGGTTCGCGGTGCTCTTCTTCGGCTCCGCCATCGCCGCCACCCGCCGCCGGATCACGGAGTGACCATGGACGTCCACGACCACCCGACCACGGCGGAGCGAGATCCGGGCGCAGCGCTCTTCGTCCGCGGCCTGGTGAAGACCTTCGGTTCGTTCACCGCGGTGGCCGGCATCGACGTCGACGTCCCGCGCGGCCAGGTCTTCGGCTTCCTCGGCCCGAACGGCTCCGGCAAGACCACCACGATCCGGATGCTCACCGGCAGCATCGCCCCCACCGCCGGCGAGGCGTTCGTGCTGGGCGAGGACGTCATCCGGCACCCCGAGCGGGTGCGGGCCCGGATCGGCTACATGTCGCAGAAGTTCTCGCTGTTCGAGGATCTGACGGTGGCCGAGAACCTCCGCTTCTACGCCCAGATCCACGGCCTGGGACGCGACGAGTTCGCCGAACGTCGTGCCTGGATCCTGCACATGGCGGGGCTGCAGGGACGCGAGGACGAGCTCGCCCGCAACCTCTCGGTCGGCTGGCGGCAGCGTCTCTCGCTGGGCACGGCGACCATCCACTCCCCCGAGCTGATCTTCCTGGACGAGCCCACCTCCGGCGTCGACCCGGTGGCTCGCCGCCAGTTCTGGGAGCTGCTCTACGAGCTGGCCGAGCAGGGCATCACCCTGTTCGTCACCACCCACTACATGGACGAGGCGACCCACTGCAATCGGCTGGCCTTCGTCTACGGCGGAAAGCTGATCGCCCAGGGCACCCCCACCGAACTGCGCGACTCCTTCGGCCCCGGCGCCACCCTGGAGGACGTCTTCGTCGGCCTCGAGGAGCAGTCCCGCCTTCGCGGGGACGACAGATAGGTGCTTGACGAAGACCGCCAAATGGCGTCACCCTAGTTATCGAACATCAGTTCGTATATCAGGGGTCTGCCATGCCGGTCATCATGCACGTCGACATGGACTCCTTCTATGCCTCGGTGGAGATCCGGAAGCAGCCTTCGCTGGGACGCGTCCCGATGTGGGTGGGCGGGGACGGACGAGGAGTCGTACTCTCGGCCAATCGACTCGCCAAGGAATGGGGCGTCGAAGGCGGGATGCCCTCGTCGCGGGCGAAGCGGCTCTGCCCGAACGGAGTCGGCATCCGTCCCAACTTCGAGGAGTATCTCGACGCCTCCCGCACTGTGATGGAGATCTTCCGGACCGTGGTCGCCGTGGTCGAGGTCGCGTCCATCGACGAGGCCTACCTCGACGCCACCGGCGCGCTGCGGATGTGGGGCTCGGCCGAGGCGATCGGGCAGCGGATCCGCCGGCTGGTGCGCGAGCAGGAACAACTCCCCTGCTCGGTCGGCATCGGGCCCAACCGACTCGTGGCGAAGATGGCCTCCCGCGCCGCCAAGCCGGACGGTCTGTACGAAGTGCTCCCCGACCAGATCGCGGACTTCCTGCATCCGCTGCCGGTCGGACGCCTCTACGGCATCGGCGCCAGCACCACGGCATCGCTGCAGCGACGCGGCATCATGACGGTCCGCGACCTGGCCAACACCCCACTGGAGACCCTGCAGCGTGCCTTCGGCCCCCACCAGGGGCGCGCCCTCTCCCATCTGGCCTGGGGGCGGGCGTCCAGCCACGTCAGCCTGCAGCACGCCGGCGCGGTCGGGGTCGGGAACCAGGAGACCTTCTACGCCGACACCGACGATCCGGCGGTGGTGAAGGCGGAGATCCTGCGGGTCGCGACCAGCGTCGCCCGGCGGCTTCGCAAGGCCGGGCTGCTCGGGAGGGTGGTGACCCTCGGCGTCCGGTTCGCCGACTTCAAGGCGATCTCCGGCTCGCTCACCCTGCCCAGCCCTATCGACACCGCCCACGAGTTGTACGCGGCCGCGCTGACGCTCTACGACCAGCCCCGGATGCACGCCAAGCCGGTCCGCCGGGTGGGGATCCGCATGGCAGGCCTGGTGCCGGCCGACGAAGCCCACCTGCAGCCCGCCCTGGGTGACCCCGACACCGGCTGGCGGGAGGCCGAGCAGGCCACCGACCGCATCAACTCCCGATTCGGCCGCAACTCGGTTCAGCGCGCGGCCCTCACCCGACTGCCGTCGCACCACCACCCCCCACCACCCGGCCGGGCGGCGCTCAGCAGCCCCTTCGAGTAGAGCTCGTCACCAACTCGGTAATCCCCACGACCGCGACCAGAACGCTCACAACAGTCGAAACGCCGAAAAATAACGATGAAGTCACGAACCGGGCATAAGCGGCTCATCACAGTTGAGGGTGTAGCGGCGGCGTGACCTGGGGCGGCGCGTCGGTGCGTCGTTGAGGGTCGAGGTCTCCCGAGGATGGAAGTTCTCACACTGCCCATCCGGAAGACCTCGACGTGTCCCACGCTACCTTCACGCGCCCCGACCTGACCACGTTCACCCGCCTCGACGAGCTCGGCCTGGAGATCGTCGGCCAACGCCTCGAGCCGAAGCGGGCGGAACTGGCCTGCCGGGTCGTCGATCCCGACCAGTGGTGCCGGCGGTGCGGCTGCGAGGGCATCCCGCGTGGCACCGTGGTCCGTCGACTGGCGCACGAACCATTCGGCTGGCGGCCGACCGTCTTGCTGGTCACCGTGCGCCGATACCGATGCGCCGAATGCGGGCACGTGTGGCGCCAAGACACCAGCAAGGCCGCCGAACCGCGGGCCAAGTTGTCCCGGCGGGCGTTGCGGTGGGCGTTGGAGGGGCTCGTGGTCGCGCACCTCACCGTGGCCCGGATCGCCGAGGGACTGGCGGTGTCGTGGAACACCGCCAACGATGCGGTGCTGGCCGAGGGCAAGCGGGTGTTGATCAACGACCCGCACCGCTTCGACGGCGTCCACGTGCTCGGCGTCGACGAGCACGTGTGGCGGCACACCCGCCACGGCGACAAGTACGTCACCGTGATCATCGACCTCACCCCGGTCAGGGATAACACCGGTCCGGCACGCCTGCTGGACATGGTCGAGGGCCGCTCCAAGCAGGCGTTCAAGACCTGGCTCGCGAGCCGACCCCAGGCGTGGCGAGCCGGAGTGGAGGTCGTCGCGATGGACGGGTTCACCGGCTTCAAGACCGCCACCACCGAAGAACTGCCCGACGCCACCGCGGTCATGGACCCGTTCCACGTCGTCCGGTTGGCCGGTGACGCGCTCGACCAGTGCCGGCGCCGCGTCCAGCAGGAACTCCACGGCCACCGCGGCCGCGCCCCGGATCCCCTGTACCGGGCGCGGCGAACCCTGCACACCGGAGCCGACCTGCTCACCCCACGACAACAAGCCCGCCTCGACGCCTTGTTCACCGGCGACGACCACGTCCAACTGGAGGCCACCTACGGGGTCTACCAGCAGTTGGTGGCCGCCTACCGCGAACCCGACCGCACGAAGGGCCGAGCCCGCATGGAGGCCCTCATCGCCAGCATCAGCAGCATGGTCCCCGGCGTCCTGCGTGAGGTGATCACCCTCGGTCGCACATTGAAGAAGCGGTCCGCCGACGTGCTGGCCTACTTCGACCGGCCCGGCACCTCGAATGGGCCCACCGAAGCACTGAATGGCCGCCTGGAACACCTGAGAGGCTCCGCCCTCGGGTTCCGGAACCTCACCCACTACATCGCCAGATCACTACTCGAAACCGGCGGATTCAGACCCCCGACTACACCGTGGATTGTGAAGAGCCGCATAAGCGCGACATCAGACCGACACTTCATAACGATCGGATATACGTTTCTTTACCGCGAAGCCACCTCCTCGCGGCACCGCTAGACGGTGCCACGCAGCGCGGCCGATCCGGCCCCCACCTCGTTCTCCCACCTGCCATCTGGCAACGTGAAGCACAAGCTGTCCCCCGCGCGTGGGACACTAGGCTTGACACCTGCAATTGACCACGGGATTCCTTGGTCGTTTGATGATGAGATGAGTTGACAGATGCGTCCTTGTCCGCGAGAGTTTGCCTCGAACTACAACTCGTAGTTTTGGCCGGGGGGACTTCTGTGGGAGCAACATATTAGGACGCGTTCCGTATGTCACTGGACAGTTGGGTCATTGCTTTCCCATTTACACGGAGGACAATACCCCCCATGCGTGCAACCATCACCCGCTACATTGAGGCCCTGAAGAAGCGTCGCGCCAGCGACGAGGGCTTCTCGCTCATCGAACTCATCGTCGTCGTCGCCATCCTCGGCATCCTGGTGGCGATCGCCATCCCGGTGTTCACGGGTCTTCAGGCTCAGGCTCTGACCAACTCGACCAAGGCCGCGGCGGCCAACGCTGCGACCCAGGTTGCCTCGGCCATCGCCGCAACCCCGCAGGGCACTACCCCGGCCCCAGCTCTGCCGGCCTCGACCGACGAGTTCACGATTGCGTGGGGTCCGACGGCCACCGGCACTGCGCCGACGCTGGTTGACGAGGTCTGCATGACCGCCACCAGCAAGTCTGACACCAACGTTACCGCCGACGCCGGGCCTGGCTGCTAAGCAGCACTGTCTCTCGCTGGTGGTCGGGAGCCCTCGGGCCTCCCGACCACCAGCATCTGCTTCAGAGTCCGGGCCCTGGGGGGGATATGCGCCGTTCCGCATGCGACTCAGGCTTCAGCCTGATCGAGGTCATCATTGCGATGTTTGTCCTCGCGCTGATGGCAATGGGGTTGATCCCACTCATGATTGGCGCCATGCAGTCGAGCGTGACCAATCGCGCGATGGCGGCCGCCTCCGCGTTTGCCACCGCACAGATCGCCGAGGTTCAATCAGCCTTCGGCAATGACAGCCCGCGTCTCTGCAGTGAGCTCGCTTCATACGAGCACGATGCCCTTCCGGATGACCCAACCCACCCCACCCTGCTCGCTACCAGGGAGGCCCTTGATAGCTGTGGCACCGATGAGTACTCCACAGTCACGGTTCGCGTCTCAGTCGCATCTGCAGACGAAGCAGCTCGCGATCTTGTGACTCTCACGACAAAAGTGCTGGTGGCCAAGGGATGAGTGTTCGCGAAAGGAAATTAGCCGTGAGTTCTGACACTGGGATGAGCCTGGTCGAGCTCATCGTCTACATCGCCCTCGCCATCCTGGTGACTCTTGGGATCTCGACGATGTTCATCTCCGGAGTCAGCGCCAACACGTCGACGAACGACCGCAATACCGCCACTGGCCAGGCCCAGTTGATCTCGAACTCCCTTCAGGTCGGGATTCGCAATGCGAGCGACTTCACGGTCACCGGCAACCTGCTCCGCGCCCGGGTCGCGACGGGCACCAGCGGCTGGCAGTGCGAGGCGTGGGCCATCACACCCACTCGCTCATTCGTCCACCGCACCTCGAGCGCAGCCATCCCTGTACCCGGCGGCTTCGCCGGCTGGGCAGTTTTGGCAGACGATGTGCGCGGTACCCTCACCGGCGGACAGGCATTCGCCATGAGCTCCACCCGGCTCGAAGCGCGGCTCAAGATAACCGTCGGAGACACCGTGGTGCCACTCACTACTGACGCCGTCGCACAAGCAAAGGGAGACGGGAGCCCCGCGACATGCTGGTAAACCGACATCGCGAAGCGGGATCCACAATGATCACCGTGCTAGTTACCATGCTGGTGTTAAGCCTGCTTGCGCTCACGATGGCCAGCCTGGTCACAAGCACCGCTGGTTCTCTGTTGGGCACTCGTAATAACGCGGAAGCCCGCGCTGCCGCCGACGCGGGCATGGCGGCCCTGGTGGCCAAGGCTCGCCAGACCCCTGACGGCTTCTGCAATCTCTCGATCGCCAGCGCGGACGAGAGCCCCGACCCGCCCGTCTACCAGGCCGAGAGCGGAGACTGCGCCAGCGAGCAGGTCACTTTCACCTCCACCGGCCATGGTTCCGATGGTGCCCAGACGACGATCGAAGCCGTCTACGGCTACACCGAACCCAGCCTGCCCGGCGGTGCGGGCGACATGGTGTTCTTCGGCAACACAACCTTCACTCAGGAAGTAAAGACCTACTCACTGGACGACGACCTGCTGAGCATCGTCATCCCGACCGGCGATTTCACCTGTATGGCCACCATTCCCGGCAACATCCTGCTCGGGGGCGACTTCTACACCAAGGGCAACTGCAAGATAGCCGGCGGCGTCGCTGCGGGTGGGCGGATGGACATGTCCAACGCTCCGGACCGGGTCGAGGGCAGCGTGACCATGGCTGGCACAGGCTCCAACACGGTCCAAGGGAGCATCGGTGGTTCCCTTCGTACCGGCGGGACGATCAACTTCACAGGAGGAGGCCAGCGGGTCTACGGCAATGTGGAATCCGCCGGTGATGTGAAGCTGGGCAACTACCGGATCGATGGCACCCTCACGCTCCCCGCTTCCAAGACGCTCACGATGAACACCGGCATCGTCGCAGGTGGGATAAGCCGCCCGTCCTCGGTGACGGCGCCCACCGCACCCACCTTCGACTCCTGGTTCGACTACTCCTACAAAGCCAGTGACTGGCCGGGCTTCACCGTCAAGACGTTGGTCAACAGCGGTTCGGGCCCCGGCACCTGCGGGTACTACAACAACTGGCCCGCAGAGGGCTGGTTCGATCTGGCATCGCTCAGTTCTCCGACGGTCATCGACGCCCGGAACTGCTCCAACCTGTCGGCGAACTCCGGAAAGAACCCTGTTGTCGCGGTCAAGACCGACCTCGTCTTCGTGGCCAAGTCGTTCGACCTGACGTACCTGACCATCAACTCCGCGTCGGGCAACCACAAACTGTGGTGGATCGTCGAAGACAAGACCGAAAACTCCCAACCCACCTGTTCCGGCGGTGCCGGCAACATCATGATCAACCACACGGTGATGGCGAAAGAACTGACCACCATGGCCTACACCCCTTGCGTGGTATCCGTACACGGGACCAGCAAGTGGACCGGGGCGTTCTACGGTGGCAGCTTCAACTACGGCGGTGGCATGACCTTCCACGGCGACCCGATCGCCCTGCCAGGCCAGCCGACGGGCGAGGGCGGGCCCGCCGGTGGCGCCGGTGGCGCCGGTGCGAAGGTGCTCACCGCAGTCATCAGCCAGCGGGACAAGGGATGACCCCGGAGATGGCCATGATCGCGCTGTCGTTCCTGTTCGGCCTGGTGATCGGCTCCTTTCTGAACGTTGTCAGCCACCGGGTGCCGGTCGGTGCCTCCCTGCTGGATCCCAGTCACTGCCCGCGCTGCGAGGCGCCGATCAGACCGTGGCAGAACATCCCGGTGCTGTCCTGGCTGGCGCTACGAGGCAAGTGCGCCGCGTGCCGACAGCCGATCTCCGTCCGCTATCCGCTGGTCGAGCTGACCACCGGCGTTCTCTTCGCGTCGATTGCCTGGCTACTCCCTTGGCAGCAATTGGCGCCCAACACTGCCGCCGCGATCTGCATCCTCCTTGCCTACTGGTGGTTCGCCGGCAGCAGCGTGGCGCTCACCCTGATCGATCTCGACACCAAGCGGTTGCCGGATGTCATCGTGCTGCCCGGCTACGCCGTGGGAGTCGGTCTGCTCACCCTGGCCTGCCTACTTGGGGCCGACTGGTGGGCGCTGCTGCGGGCCGGGATCGGTGCAGCCGTATTGTTCGGGGTGTACGCCCTGTTGTGGTTGGCCCGCCCCGGTGCGATGGGTGCGGGCGATGTGAAGCTGGCCGGCCTTGTCGGGTTGCACCTGGGCTGGCTGGGATGGGCGGCGGTCGCGGTCGGGGCGATCGCCGCCTTCATCCTCGGCGGCTTGTACGGAGTTGGGCTGCTCGCCGCCCGCCGCGCCGGCCGCAAGACCGCACTCGCCTTCGGGCCATGGATGATCGCCGGTGCGTGGACAGGCGCTCTGGCCGGCACCGCGATCGCGCAGTTCTACCTCGGCATCTCCGGGCTCGTCTAGGAGACGCCGAGTGTGATGACAAACAGGGGGAATCCGTAATGGCCAGGACCATCGTGGGGCTGGAGATCAACGAGGCGTGCGTGCGGGCCGTCGAACTGAGCCGGGGCAAGCGTCCGGCGCTGATCGCCGCCGGAGAGGTGCCCCTCCCACCCGGAGCGGCCAAGGATTCCGAAGTGCTCGACACGGATGCCGTCGCCATGGCAGTTACCCAGTTGTGGAGCCAGGCCGGCATCAAGGGCAAAGAAGTGGTGGTCGGAGTCGCGAACCGGCGCATCCTGGTGCGCGAGCACTCCACCCCCGCGATACGGCCCGACCTCATGCGCGCCGCTCTGCCCTTCGACGTGCAGGATCTGCTACCCGTCCCACCGGAGCAGGCGGTGCTCGACTTCTATCCGATCGCGGAATCAGAGGGGCAGGTGCACGGCCTGCTCGTCGCCGCGGTCTCCGAGACCATCGAAGGGCTGATCTCCGCTCTCAACCGCGCCCGCATCCGCACCGCTGCGGTCGACTTCATTCCGTTCGGGCTCGCCCGCGTGGCCAAACTGGTTGCCCCCGAGCAGACGGTGGCCGTCGTGGCGATCGGAGAGCACACCACGAACTTCATCATCGCCCAGGACGGCATCCCTCGCTTCGCCCGGATCATCCCGCTCGACCTGGGGCTCGACGCTGCGGTCGACTTGACCGAGCAGCCGGTCGAAGCTGTTCCCGAACAACTGCCACATGCCCGGCGCGCTGTCGACGCAGCCCCGGCGGACACCGCCGCGCCCGCGGTCGCTGACCTGATCGGGCGGGTCCGCACCACGCTCAGCTTCCACGCGAGCCGGCCTGGCGCCAGCCCGGTGAGCGCTGTCTTTCTCACCGGAGCAGGCGTGGGTGCTCCGGGATTGCTTCAGTTGGCGAGCGCCACGGTCGGCGCGCCTGTCTTCACCGTTGACGTCAATAGCCTGGCGGCAGCAGGCCGCGGTACACCGCCCCCTGGCCGGTTCGCCGCCAGCCTGGTCACCACGCTGGGAATCATCCTCGGAGAGGAGCGTTGATGGCCAAGCGCGCGAAACCAGAGGCCGAGCCGAAACCCGCGCCCAAGGCAAAGGGAAGGCCAAAGGGCTCGGGCCTGGTGCTGGCCGGCGTGCCGCGGGTGAACCTGCTCCCGCCCAGCGAGATTCAGCGCCGGGCCGCCGGTGCCCTCGTCCGGCGCTGGGTTGCCGGGCTGGTGGCCACCGCGCTGGTCGTGTCGGGGTTGGTGGCCGCCGCCTACTGGCAGCGCAGTATCGCCGCCGCGCAACTGGCCGCCGAACAGGCCCGGACCATGGAACTGAACGGCGAACTCGCCAGCCTTTCCCATATCAGCCAGGCCCTAGCCACACGCACTGAGCTGACCGATCTGCGCGCCCAGGCGATGGGCAATGACCTCGAGTGGCGGGGCCTGTTCACAGATCTCGTCCGCACCCTACCCGCCGGCACCACGCTGACGGGCTTCGAGTTGACCACCGGAGCCAATCCGGTGGCGGACGCCGATCAGGCCTCCGGAGTAGGCCTGATCGGTCGGCTCACGGTGCGCACTGACGACCCGGCAGACCAGAACCGAATGGTCGATCAACTGCGCGCCCTCAGCATCACCCTGGCGGCCGATGCCGGATCGCTCACATCGGTTGACGATGACAAGGGCTTCGACTTCATCGTTGAGGTGGTCGTCAATCAGGCCCACTACAGCGGTGACCACCTTCCGGAAGGGGGCCCCCGATGAACGGCTCTCGTCGCCTGATCAACCTGATCGGCACCCTGCTGGTGCTGATCGCCCTGGTCGCCGGCACCATATTGACCGCTCTGCCGATCTACTTCGAATCCATCGAGATCAACGGGCAGGAGCACAGGGTGGCCGCCTCCAATCAGCTCCTGCAGAACCAGATCACCACTCTCCAGGCCCAGGAAGCGGAGATACCGCAGATCGAGCAGGAGTTGGCCGATCTACATAGCCAGCTTCCGCGCATCCCCCAACTCGACGATGTCAGCCAACTCGTGATCAACGCGGCTCGCAAGACCGATGCCGCAATCAATCGCGTCGAGTTCAGCGAAGTCGAGCCATTCGTCGCCCGTGATGATGCAGCCGTGCTCGATCAGCTGCCACAGACCGCGACCGGGGTCAGCGCTCCTGCCGACGACCCGAACGGCAGCGAGGCGGCCGCCAACGACGCCGTGACAGACAGCACCGAGCCCGAGGACGGTGCGTCACCAGAAGAAAGCACCACACCCAAGGCCGACGAATCCCCGGCCGCCCCACGTACTCTCGAAACCGCAGACGAGTGGCAGTTCCCGGTGACGATCGAGGTTGCCGTGTCAACGCAGGTTGCTGCCAGTCGGTTCCTGGACGAGCTTCGGGTGGGGCCACGCCTGCTGCGGATCGATACCGTCACGTCGAAGATGGACGACGACGGCAAGGTTGAACTCACCATCAACGGCTTCGTCTTCATCAGTCGGAACAACTAGGAGCGCGACCGTGACCTACACCCCCAGCTCGCTGGATCTGATCCTGATCGCCGCCGCGGGAGCACGTGCCTCTGACGTTCACCTGACCGAGGGCGCGGCACCGTTGATGCGGGTGGACGGTGACCTGATCCCGATCCCCGGCTACTCCCAGGTCCTTTCTGCCGCCTGGCTGGAGGCCGCGGCGCGCAGCGTGATGGGCCCGCACCAACAGCAAACCTTCGAAGCCGAGAACGAGGTCGACCTCGCCTATGCGGTACCCGGAACCGGGCGATTCCGGGTCAACGTCTTCCGGCAACTCGGCAAGCTGGCAGGGGCCTTCCGCCTGATCCCCACCGCGATCCGCACTCTCGATGAACTTGCCATGCCGCGCGTGGTGCACGAGCTCGCTCTGAAGCCGCGCGGCCTGGTGCTGGTCACCGGACCGACCGGTTCTGGCAAGTCGACCACGCTGGCAGCCATGGTCGACATCGTGAACCGCACGCTTCCGGTGCACATCATCACCATTGAGGATCCGATCGAGTATCTGCATACCTCGCGCCGGGCCCTGATCCATCAGCGGGAGATCGGCGCTGATACCGCCTCCTTCGGCGAGGCACTGCGACGCATTCTGCGACAGGATCCCGATGTCATCTTGATCGGCGAGCTACGCGATGCCGAATCGATCTCGGTCGCCCTCACCGCAGCCGAGACAGGCCACCTCGTGCTCGGCACCCTGCACACCCAGGGCGCCGCGAAGTCGATCGACCGCATCATCGACACCTTCCCCGCCCACCAGCAGAACCAGATCCGCTCCCAGCTGGGCGACACCCTGCGGGGCGTCGTCAGCCAGACCCTGTTGCCCTACGCACAACTCGAAGGCCGCGTGCCGGCCACTGAGGTCCTGGTGCATACCCCGGCGGTGGCCAACCTGATCCGGGAGGGTCAGGTCGAGCAGCTCTACTCGGTGATGCAGGCAGGTGTCTCCCTCGGCATGCACACCCTCGACATGAGCCTGCGCGAACTGGTGGCCTCGGGCAAGGTCAGCAAGCAGATAGCCCAGCAATACGCGGTCGATCCGCATACTCTGGACGGCGTTCGGGTGCGCGCCGAGGATCTCGACGCCCAGGAATGGCTGCTCCACCAGACGCAGTACCGCAGTGGGGGCCTCTGATGGCGCTGCTGGTCGAGTACAGCTACCGCGCCGTCGATTCCAAGAGCGGCGGTGTGGTCAAGGGCGTTCTGGAGGCCACCGGCCAGTCGGCAGTGGTAGCCAAGCTGCGCGCCCAGGGGTTGCTGCCACTGGACGTGACGCCGGTCTCCAAGACCGGACTCCACCAGGAGATCAAACTCTTCCCCGACCGCGACCGACGGGTCAAGCTGAAGCCGCTGGCGGTCTTCTCCCGGCAGTTGTCCGGGCTGATCAACGCCGGCCTCCCGCTGATGCGGGCGATCTCGGTGCTGATCGAACAGACTCCCGACCCCGGCCTACGTGCCTCGCTGACCCTGGTGCAGGCCGATGTCGAGGCGGGTCTCTCCTTCTCCGGAGCCTTGAGCAAGTATCCCAACGCGTTCCCTCCCCTGATGGTGAGCCTGGTGCGAGTGGGCGAGACGGGCGGCTTCCTGGGCGACTCGCTGGCGCTCATTGCCAAGACCTACCAGTCGGATGCCGAACTGCGCGACAAGCTCAAGGCCGCCTCGACCTACCCGATGGTGGTGCTGTGCATCGCATTGGTCGCGGTGCTCGGTATGGTCACCTTCATCGTCCCGGTGTTCGAGGGCATGTTCTCCTCCCTCGGTGGCGAACTGCCGCTGCCCACTCAGATTCTGGTCAACATCTCGCACAATATGATCTGGATTCTGCCGCTGCTGATCGTGCTCGGAATCGGTGGCTGGTTCTGGTGGATGAAGAATCGCAACACAGTCGCGGTCCGGCGGACGCTCGACCCACTGAAGCTCAAGCTGCCGCTGTTCGGCCCGCTGATCACCAAGCTCGCCGTCGCTCGCTTCGCGCGCAACCTGTCGATGATGCTGGCCGCCGGCGTCCCCCTGATCCAGGCGCTGAGCAGCGTCAGCCAAGCTGCCAACAACTGGGCAGTGGAGCAGGCCATCGCCGCGGTCCAGCAATCGGTACGCGACGGCAAGTCCTTCGCCACGCCACTGGCGAAGGCCGGCGTCTTCCCTCCGATGGTCGCCCAGATGGTGTCGGTCGGCGAGGAATCCGGCACCCTGCCGGACATGCTCGATACCGTCGCCACGCTCTACGAGGCCGAGGCCAAGACCGCCACCGAGCAGTTCGCCAGCACCATCGAACCGATTCTGATCGTGCTGATCGGCGTGCTGATCGGCGGCATGGTGCTCACCCTCTACCTACCCATGTTCAGCATCTACGGCGAGCTCAACAACCAATAGGCCTACGCGGAGACCCGCAGCACTTCCTCGATCGTGGTCAGCCCGGCGGCCACCTTGGCCCAGCCGTCCTCCCGCAGTGGAATCATCCCCTGTTCGACAGCGAGCTTACGCACCTCGTTGCCGGTGGCGTTGCGCACCACCAGGTGCTCGACCTCTTCGGTGACCACCATGATCTCGTGCAGCGCGAGCCGACCGCGATAACCGGTGTTCGAGCAGGATTGGCAGCCGGCCGCCCGGTACAGCGACGGTGGATCGTCGAGCTCCAACGGGAACCCGATCCGTCGCAGCAACTCGGCTTCCTGCGCATAGGGCTTCTTGCAGCGGGCGCACAACCGTCGCGCCAGTCGCTGGGCGACCGCGGCTGAGAGCGCGGTGCCCACCAGGTAGGGCTCGGCGCCGATCTCCACCAACCGGGTGAGCGCGCTCGGCGCGTCGTTGGTGTGCAGCGACGAGAGCACCAGGTTGCCGGTCAGCGCCGCCTCGATCGAGATGATGGCAGTCTCCTGGTCACGAATCTCGCCCACCAGCACCACGTCAGGATCGGCTCGCAGCACCGAGCGCAGGGCCGACTGGAAGGTCAGGCCCGCCTTGGAGTTGACCTGAATCTGGCTGATCCCGTGCATCCGGAACTCGACCGGATCCTCGATGGTGATCACGTTGACCTGGGGGCTGGAGACACGGTGCAGGGCGGTGTGCAGGGTGGTCGACTTCCCCGAGCCGGTCGGCCCGGTCACCAGCACCATGCCGTGCGGCCGGGTGATCGCCTTGTCGAACCGCTCGCGGTTGCTGTCCGACAGCAGCAGATCGTCCATCGTCATGGTGTTGCCGGCGGTGTCGAGGATGCGCATCACGATCTTCTCGCCCCACACCGTGGGCAGGGTCGCCACCCGCAGGTCGATCTGGCGGCCTTCGTGGTGCAGCGAGATCCGTCCGTCCTGGGGACGCCGGCGTTCGGCGATATCGATGTTGGACATGATCTTCAACCGGGAGGTGATGCCGTCCTGGATGGCCCGGTCCGCCCGCTGCATCTTGTGCAGCACGCCGTCGATCCGGAACCGGACGGAGAGTTCGCGCTCCCCCGGCTCGATGTGGATGTCGCTGGCGCGGTCGTTCACGCCCTGGGCGATCAGCAGGTTGACGAACCGCACCACCGGCGGGGCGTCCGCTCCGCCCTCGATGTTCTCGGTGATCGCCAGCGGATCCTGGGCGGCGTCGGCCTCGAGCACGGCTGAAAGGTCGCTCAGCTCGCCGTCGGAGCGGATGTGGCGCTCGAACACCTGCGCCAGGGCATCGCGGGCGACCACCACCGGCTCCACCACCATGTCGGTGATCGAGGTGATGTCGTCCAGCGCGATGATGTCGGTGGGATCCACCATCGCCACGATCAGGATCCGCTGCTTGGCCTCGTAGGCGACATCGCCCACCGCTCGGCGCGGCGGCGGCGCGGCCTCCTCCTCCAGCCGCTCGATCGGAATGGCCTGATAGCGGCGACAGAGATGGCCGGGCAGCAGCGCGACCACCTCCGGGTCGAGTTGCGCGTCGGTGAGATCGTAGAACTCGTAGTCGTTCTGCTCCGCGATCGCCTGCGCGATCTGGGTCTCGGTGACCACGCGCCGGCTCACCAGATGCCGGTCGAGTTCCGGGGTGTCGCCAAAGCGCGAGACCGCGGCGGACATCAACTCCGCTTCGACGGCCCCGCTCTCCACTAGTCGCTGGGCGATTCCCCTCATCCCCGTCCTTTCCCGGCGTTCAGTTTAGGGAGCCGGTACCTCCCCGTCAGGTGCTCGCTCCGGATCGGTGCCAGGCTCTGGAGCACAGGTTGAGGGTGCGAGCTCTCGGCCACGAGGACGGCACATTCGCCCGGAAACCCAGGTGCGGGGGCGGCGGCCGAAGCCACCACCCCCGCACTCATTCGGCCCTCCCAGGCCCCTCAAGCCGAGCGCTGCGCTCAGATCTCCGCGCCACGGCGGCGGATCCCCACCAGCACCAGACCGGCTGTCAACAGCAGGGCGCCCAGACCGATCGGGAGCAACGGATTCGACCCGCTGAAGGCCAGCTCGTCGTCCTCCGCCTCGTTGTCGGTCGGATCCTCGGAGTCGTCCTCGTCGGGCTCCTCCACAGCGGGCTGATCGGCCAGCACCACACCGGCATCCCAGGTGGGATCGATCCCCTGGGTGGCCAGCACGTCGGCGTACTCGTAGTCACCGGTCAGGGCGGTGTTCGAGTCGTCCAGCACGATGGTGATGGTGAGCCCGGTCGTGGGATCGGCATCGGAGTCGGCCGCGTCCGAACCCGCGTCACGCGAGGTGAACCGGTAGAGGCGCTGCTGCTCGTCGGTGAGGGTGAACCGCACCCGGTAGGTGCCGGCGGCCAACTCGTCGAACAGGTACCGGCCGTTGCCGTCCGTTGTGGTGGTGTCGATCACCGCGCCCTCGGAATCCAGCAGGTCGACCCGCACGCCCGACAGGACATCCTCATCATCGTCCTGCAGTCCGTTCCGGTTGGTGTCGATCCAGACCAGATCGCCGATGGCGTAGGTCTTGGCCACGAAACCGAAGTCCAGCGTCGGATCGCGATCGCCGTCGTCGTGCAGGTCACCGGGCTCGGTGGTCGCCTGCCAGGTCGATGAGTCGCCGCCGCGGTTGCCCTGGCTCGCCCGGGTCGGAACGTACGGGCGCAGCGCGTCCGCCGATGCCTCCCGGTCGATCACCACCGTGTAGGTCTGATCGCCGGTCAGCGCGGGCAGCTTGTCGAAGCTGTACTCACCGTTCGGCCCGGTCGTGACCGGACCCACCGGCCTGCCGTCGACATCCACCACCGGCTTGCCGTCGGGGCCGACCAGCTTGAGCACGACGCCCGGGATGCCCGGCTCACCGGAATCCTGGCGGCCGTCCCGGTCGGTGTCGACCCACACGAAGTCGCCCACGGAGACCGACTTGAGCACCACGCCGGCGTCCCAGGTGGGATCGATGCCCTCCGAGGCGAGCACCGTCCGGTCGTAGCTGGTGGTCAGCGCGGTGTTGCTGCCGTCGAGGTCGAACTTCCTGGTCAGGCCGGTCGCACCGCCGGTCTGGACGACCGCATCGGAGTCATCGGCGTCCGTGCTGCCGGCGCCCTCCCCGGTGAAGGTGTACCGCGCCGCCTGCTCAGGCGTCAGCGTGAACCGCACCTGGTAGGTACCGGCCGGCAGGTTGTCGAACAGGTAGCGCCCCGTGGCGTCGGTGGTCGTGGTGCCCACGACCGCGCCTTCGCCGTTCAGCAACTCCACCGTGACACCCGCGAGCACCTGCTCGCCGGCGTCCTGCAGACCATCCCGGTCGGCGTCGATCCAGACGAAGTCACCCACCGCATACGAGACCGGGACGATCTCGGCGCGCGTGGTGCCGATCTGGTTCACGATCGGGACGGTGGCCGCCGGATCGACGACCTCGACCGCGAAGTAGGCGGCGATGGGCTCGGCGGCGTTGAGCCGGGTTCCGCTCTTCTGGCGCAGGGTCACCACGCCCTCGTCGTAGGTGGCCTCGATGTTGCCCCCGATGTCCACCGTGCTGGTGGTCGGGTTGGCGCCGGTGGCCGCGTCGGCTGCCGCGACGAAGCCCAGGAACCGGATCCCGGCCGGCAGCACGTCACGGACATTGGCGATCGTCACGTTGTTGTAGCTGCCGTGCGGAATGAACTCCACCCGGTAGGTGTAGTTCGTGAGGGCCAGCGTGCCGTCGGGCTTCCGCTGCGCCTTCAGCGTGTGGACCCACTCGTCCTCGGCGGCGTCGTAGACGGTCTTGCGAACCTCGGCCTCGTCACCGTACGAGGTCGCCTCGCTCTTACTCTCCGACCAGTACTTCGTCTGGCCCTCTTCACCGATCAGGGCCGCACGGTTGGTGATGGCCTTGGTCTCCTTGCCGACGAACGGCAGCGTGGTCAGGGTGATCTTGGTCTCCCAGCGCTTGTCCGCGCCACGCAGCGCGGCGATCTCCTTGCCATCGGTGTTGAGCTCGATCACCAGGTTGCCGTCGCCGTCCAGACCGTGCTGGTAGTGGTCGGCGGTCAGGGTCTGACCGTCGTAGCTACCGCTGATCTGCAGCGTCACGGGGTTGTCGAAATCGAACAGCTCGGTGTCGATGTAGTCAATGATCCGGCTCGTCGACACGTCGATGCCCTTGCCCGCCGCGACGACGAAGGTGTAGTCCATGACAACCGGATCGCCGGGGTTGATGGTGGCGTCCTTGGCAGTGCCGGTCTTGGTGAAGACACTGGAGTCATTGATGCCGTCATCGGCGTCCTGCGGCAGGTCCACGATCTTGACGTCGCGATCCACGGCGTAGGGATTGCCCGCCCGGTAGTAGAACTGGCCGGAGTTCCGGAGCCGGTAGGCCGAAGCATCGGCAATGGTGGTGCCGTCCGGGTGGTTGGGCAAGCCGGTTACGGTATTGACCTGAGCCTTCGCCGTGATCGCGGCATCGGTGGACGAGTTCTGGCCGATGTTGACCAGCAGAACCTGGCCGTCGACACAGTAGCTGCCCACCACTGCGGCTGCGATGCCGGGCTCGGTGCACACGACACCTTCTGCCGCCGGAACGAGCGTGATGCCGGTAGCCGTGATGAAGTCGGCCGCCGAGACGTTCCAACTCGCCTGCGCCGGCAGAGCATCGCGGATCACGACGTTGCGGGTCAGGGTGAAGTTCGCATGCTCAGCGCGTCCGTCCCACTGCGACAGATTGGCCGTCAGGGTGTAGGTGATGTCCAGCGGCGGGGTGAGTGTCCCGTCCTCGGCCGCACGAACCTGCTGGGAACTCCAGCTGGCGCTCTTGCCGAAGGCGTTTCCGACCACGGGCCCGGGCGCGGCCGGGATGGAGCCGTTGATCTGGGCGGTCGCGGTCTCGGTCACGGTGCCGAAGCTGGCCTCGTTCGTCAGCTTGATGTTGAACCCGCCGGCTTCCCCGCCGCGAGCATTCGCAGCTTCCTGGAGCTTCTGCTGCAACACCAGGCGAGCTGCTTCGTCGGCCACGACAGCGTCATAGGTGATCGTGAGAATGGAATCCTCGGGCAGCGTGACGCTGCTGGTGAACGAGCCGTTGTCGGCAGCAATGCTCGGGGTGTAGGCGAATGGATCCGTCGTGCGGTTCAGCCCGTCGGCGTCCCAGGTCGTCAGTTCGGCCTTGAAGGACGTCGGGTCGTAGGTCAGTCCGGCCGGCAACAGGTCGGAGATGGTCAGACCGTCCCGGACGTCCGCGCTATCCACCTGCAAGGTGTAGGTGAGCTTCCGGCTCAGCACGTCGGTGCTGAGCGTCACGGTGCCGTCAGCGGCGTAGGTCACCAGGCTGTTGAGGTTGGTCGGGGACACACGCTTGTCCTGACCGTTGGTGACGTTTGCGAACTGGTCGTTGCTGTCGCGAACGATGACGTCGACCGAGGTCGGTTCTCCAGCGATGGTCCAGGTGAGCTGCTCATGCGAGCTGTTGACGACCGGGTTCACCGTGAACTTCAGATCGAAGACACCCTGGTCGATGCCCGTCGGCCAGGGATCGGCGAAGGTGATCCGAACCTTGTTCCCGTCCTTGACGACGTTGGCGATGGCCGTGTTGCCGGACGGAACCGCGGTCAGGGTGATATTGGCACCCAGCTCGAACTCGATGGTGGAGCCGGGGGTGATCTCCTGGGTGTATTGCACCTTGAGGGTCAGTTCGTCCCCCTCGGTGACCACCGGGACGCCGTCGTACGTGGTTCCGTTGAGCTGCAACTCCGCCGTGATCCCCGGGGTCGCCGCGCTGGCTGCCGGCGCGCCCGCGACGATCGTGAGCATCGCGAGAACCAGGGTGAGGACACCGGCCAGCACCCGGCGCATCGCGCTGAGCCGCCGCCGAGTGGCGGATGCCAGTGGGCCCGCCGCCGGCGCAGCGCCGATTCGGCGTGCGCTGAAAGCGCGTCTTTCAGGGGAGTGCATAGTGCTCCGTTCAGTCTCTGCAATCTGGACTTCGGTCGAAGGACCGTTGGGTTCGTGGGCACGGCGGGACAGGTGGCCATGGAATTGCCGCACATTGGAGGGAGCAGGAGCCCTCGGAAAAGTGACGCGACGTCGAACAAGTCACGTCACGCCGTCCGGGCATCCGTTCCCCATCGCCCACCTGGCGGCTACGGCAATGGTGATTTTGCCGGCGGTTGCAGCGCCGCCTTCGTCGTCGTGTCCGCCATCCGTCGGAGGCGGTGCGGTCTCCCCGAGCGCACCGGCTACAGTTCCGGTTAACGTGATGCCTCAGGCGACCGGCGGCGATGTGGATGGAATCTGCTCTTGACGCATCACTTTTCGTCACGATCTCGCTCTTTCAGCATGGGTGGGACCTTCGCCCCGAATCTTGGACACGGTGTTGGTTGATTACGCCGCGGTGGGTAGCGTAGCGGCCCGGCGGGCCTCGTAGGTGGACGGGGATTGGTGGCCGCACCAGGAGTGGCGTCGGCGGGTGTTGTAGCGGTTGGCC
>JAIUOR010000008.1 GCA_020161795.1 Actinomycetota bacterium
GGCGCCGTCCGGCGTACTCGACCTCGGAGAAACTCGGCTGCGACTCGCTCATAGCCAGCATTTTACCTAGCCAAACCCGCAATCGGCAGCAACAACACGGACCCAGGCGACCGACTAGGTCGCGCATTGATCAGCGTTTCCTTAAGGAAGGCGAACTCGCTCACCCGCGCCAGCTCGCTCACCTGTACCTCGGCCTCGGCCAGCGTGCCGTCGGCGAGCCGGGCCTCCCGCTCGATACCGGGCAGCAGGCCGAGCCGGGCCGGCGGCGTCACCCAGCGTCCGTCCAGGTGGAAGGCGAGGTTGCCCAGGGTGGCCTCGGTCACCAGCCCGTCCGGGGTGTGGCAGATCACGTCGAAGGCATCGGCCGGGCGGCGCTCCCGCAGCGCCTCGTAGTGGGCACGCCAGGTGGTCTTGTGTGCGATCACCGGACGCAGCGCGGCCACGTCGATCGGCTCCTCGGCCAGCGCCAGCGGGAGCGGCTGCGGGAAGTCGCCCGCCGGGGTCGTCTTCGCCTGGACGGATCCGGCCCGCGCGGTCAGCCGCACCCGCCAGACGGCGACGGCCGGTCCGTCCTCCCCGCGAGATGCGCCGGCCCCATGCCGAGCGCGCTCCAGCGTCTCCGTCACCTGCTCCGGGTCGATGCCCAGCCCGAGCGCGGCGTCGGTGCGGGCGAGCCGGCGCAGGTGAGCGTCCAGGTGTGGATACCGGAAGCGCTGGACGAACCCGGCTCCCGGCACGGAATCGTCCGCCTGCAGAAGCAGCGTCTCCAGCGCGGCGAGCGGCTCGCCGCCCAGCAGGCCGGCCTTCGCGCGCCATTCCGCCAACTCGGCCGACGGCTCGGAATCGGCCACGACGCCCGAACCGAGGCCGTAGTCGAGACGGCGGCCCTGCTGTTCGACGGTGCGGATGGCCACGTTGAAGATCGCCTCCCCACCGGGACGGATCACTCCCAGCGCGCCGCAGTACCAGCCGCGAGGCTGGGCTTCGAGCCCGGCTATCACCTGCATCGACCGGATCTTCGGGGCCCCGGTCACCGAGCCGCAGGGGAACAGGGCGGCGAAGAGGTCGTTCAGCCCGGTGCCGGGCATCCGTTCGCCGCTCACGGTGGAGACCAACTGCCAGACCGTGGGCAGCTCGAGCAGGTCGAACAACGCGTCGACGCGGATCGTGCCCGGTCGGCAGATGCGTCCCAGATCGTTGCGCAGCAGGTCGACGATCATCAGGTTCTCGGCCCGCTCCTTGGGGCTCTCCCACAACCGTTCGGGTGGTGTGGCCGCCTCGGCCGTGCCCTTCATCGGCTGGGTGACCACTCGGCCATCCGGGTGGGCGTGGAAGAACAGCTCCGGTGAGACGCTGGCCACGCCGGCGTCTCGCAGGAAGACCGCGTACCCCCCTGGCTGCCGGGTGGCCAGCGCACGGAACCAGGCATACAGATCGAAATCCTCGCCCACGATGGTGCGCAACCGGCTGGTGAGGTTGACCTGGTAGCAGTCGCCCGCGGCGATGTGCCGTTGTACCGCTTCGATCGCGGCTGCCGGGCCGGCCGCGTGGAAGCCACCGGACGGGAACCACGCCGGATCGGCCGGAGGCCGAGCAGCCGGCCATTCCTCGGGTTCGCCGAAGAACACCTCGAACCGGGCGAGGTCGCCGGTGCCCGGATGGGTCCGCTGGCTGGCGTCCCAGGCGCCGCCGGCCTCGTAGGCCAGGCCGCCCACCACCCAGTGTCCGGCGGCTGCCGCGGCTTCGGCGGCGGTGACGACCGCCGGCACGTCGGCGATCTGCGAGGTGCGCAGCACCGTGACGGGAGGCTGCGTGAAGGCACCGCGCAGCCGAGCCGTTCGATCCCGGGGATCGAGGGCCAGATCGAAGGCTGCGTATGTCACCCCGCCAGCCTGCCAGGTGGCGGTCGTCGGGTCAGCCTTGCGCGCCGAGGGCGGTGAACTCCGCGGGGTTCGACGATCCGTCCGGCGTCGTGCCGACGCGCTGCTCGCCGGCCAGCCGCCACAGGTGCTGGCCGCGTTCGTTGGCGAGGGTCACCACGAGGTGATCCACCTGGTCGATCGCGGCGTCTGCCAGGCCGGTGGGACCGGGCACCACCTGCACCAGGTCGCGCGGAAGCCGCGCGGCGCTGCAGAACTGTGCCAACAGGAGCGCGCCGTAGCTGCCCGTCCCCTCGGGCAGCAGGAGCAGTCCGTTCCCGGCCAGCAGCGCGGCGACGGCGGTCACCGGATCGAAGCCCGTGACCGGGCTGGGGATGATGCCGATCAGGCCGAGCGGAAGGTGATGCTCGACGGCCCGCACCCGGAAGCCGCGCCGGTGCTTGACCGGCTTCAGGGCCTTCAGCCCGCGGTCGGTGATCTGCTGGCACTCGTTCGCGATCTGTTCGACCCGCTCCAGAGCGGCCTCCGGGCTGCGGCCCGACTCACCCCGCAGGACGGCGGCGACCATGCCGCGATGGGAATCGAGCAGCAGCGGGAAGCGGCTCAGCGACGCCAGCCGGAAGTAGGCCGGCATCGCCGCCCAGGCGTGCTGTGCCGCCCGGGCCAGCCGCGCGGCCTCGGCGACATCGGCCGGAGTGCCGCAGGGCAGGGTTCCCAGCGGCGCACTGGTGCCCACCGAGTGGACGGTGAAGGACTCGGTGGCATGGGGCGCGCAAACCAATTGGGCCAGTTCGCTGCGGCGCTGTTCGCCCAGGAAGGCAGCGGCTGCCATTGTTGACCTCCGGGTGGGGACGGGAATCAGCGTAGTGGGGGCAGCCTCCGGACGTGAAACCAAATCGGCAATACTCACCGGTAGATTGAAGCCGTGGTCGACACCGTTGCACTCACCGCCAGCACCCCCGACGTCGAACAGCCCTGGGCCGAACTCGGCCTGAAGGCCGACGAGTACGCCCGGATCCGCGAGATCCTGGGCCGCCGCCCGAGCTCCTGCGAGCTGGCGATGTACTCGGTGATGTGGTCGGAGCACTGCTCCTACAAGTCCTCCAAGGTGCACCTCAAGCGGTTCGGCGAGCTCGGACGCCAGACCCCGCGCGGCCCGCTGCTGGCCGGGATCGGCGAGCAGGCCGGCGTGGTCGACGTCGGCAGCGGCATCGCGGTCACCTTCAAGATCGAATCCCACAACCACCCCTCCTACGTCGAGCCCTACCAGGGCGCGGCCACCGGCGTCGGCGGCATCGTCCGCGACATCCTGGCGATGGGCGCCCGGCCGATCGGCGTGATGGACTCGCTGCGGTTCGGCGCGCTGGACGCTCCCGACACCGCCCGCGTCCTGCCCGGCGTGGTGGCCGGGGTGGGCGGCTACGGCAACTGTCTCGGCTTGCCGAACGTCGGCGGCGAGGTGGTCTTCGACCCCTCCTACTACGGCAACCCGCTGGTGAACGCGCTCTGCGTCGGCGTGCTGCGGCACGACGACCTGCACCTCGCCTTCGCCTCCGGCACCGGCAACAAGGTGATCCTCTACGGCGCCGCGACCGGCGGGGACGGGATCGGCGGCGCGTCGATCCTCGCCTCCGAGACCTTCGAGGCGGACGGCCCGGCCAAGCGCCCCGCGGTGCAGGTGGGCGACCCGTTCATGGAGAAGCTGCTGATCGAGTGCACCCTGGAGCTCTTCGCCGCCGGCATCGTCGTCGGCATCCAGGATCTAGGGGCCGCCGGCATCTCGTGTGCCACCTCCGAACTGGCCAGCGCGGGGGACGGGGGCATGCACGTCGATCTCGACCTGGTGCCGCTGCGGGATCACACGCTGAGCCCCGAAGAGATCCTGATGAGCGAATCCCAGGAACGCATGATGGCGGTGGTGACGCCCGAGAACGTCGAGCGGTTCCTGGAGATCTGCCGCAAGTGGGACGTGCTGGCCACCGTGATCGGCGAGGTCACCGAGGGCGACCGGCTGATCATCGACTGGCGCGGTGAGACAGTGGTGGACGTCGACCCCGCCACCGTCGCCCACGAGGGCCCGGTGTATGACCGTCCGCTGGCCCGGCCGGAGTGGATCGACGCGCTGAACGCAGACGCCGGCGAGGCGCTGCCGCGTTCCTACGACGACCTGGCCGCCCAGCTGCTGGCCGTGGTCGGTTCGCCCAATCAGGCCGACAAGTCCTGGATCACCGACCAGTACGACCGCTACGTCCGCGGCAACTCGATCCTGGCCCAGCCCGACGATGCCGGCATGCTGCGGGTCGATGAGGAGACCGGCCTGGGCATCGCCCTGGCCACCGACTGCAACGCGCGGTTCACCTACCTCAACCCCTACCTGGGCGCCCAGTTGGCGCTGGCGGAGGCGCATCGCAACGTCGCCGCCGGCGGTGCCGAGCCGGTCGCGATCACCGACTGCCTGAACTTCGGCTCGCCGGAGGATCCGGCGGTGATGTGGCAGTTCAGCGAGGCGATCCTCGGCCTGGTGGACGGCTGCCGGGCCCTCGGCACCCCGGTGACCGGCGGGAACGTCAGCTTCTACAACCAGACCGGGGGAGTGAACATCCTGCCCACCCCGGTGGTGGGCATGCTCGGCGTCATCGACGATGTCGCCGACCGGATCGGCACCGGCTTCCGCGAGGCCGGCGACCAGGTCTGGCTGCTCGGGACGACCGGCGAGCACCTCTCCGGGACGGCCTGGGCGCAGGTCGTCCACGACCATCTGGGCGGCCAGCCGCCAGTGCCGGATCTCGATCACGAGCAGCGGCTGGCCCGCGTCCTGGTGGCGGCGGCCAAGCGGCACCTGCTGCGCTCCGCGCATGACCTGGCCGATGGCGGCCTCGCCCAGGCGCTGGTCGAGAGCTGCCTGCGGCACGGGTTGTCGGCCGGCCTCGGTCTGCCCGAGGGCGACCCGGTCGTCCAGCTGTTCTCCGAGACCCCCGGACGGGTGCTGATCTCGCTGCCCCCGGCGAACGCGGACGCCGTCGGTGCGCTGTGCGCCGAGCACGGCATCCCGGCCGCGCACCTGGGCACGGTCACCGACACCGGCATCGTGGAGGTCTCCGGGCACTTCGCGCTGCCGCTGGCCGACCTGCGCGCCGCCTGGACGGCGCCGATCCCGTCCGCGCTACAGGCTGCCGGCCACTGAGCCGGGTGGCGCCGACCAGCGGCCGCACGGCTCCGATCAGGGTCGCCGGATCCCCGACACGCACGTCCCCGAGCCCTCGGGGTCGGGTGACGCTCAGGGTCGCATCCGGGGTGATCGGGCATCGCGCGGCCCCGGTCATCGTCCAGAATGGAGAAGGCAGCCGCACGAGTGGAGGATCAGCATGACCACCAACCAGAGCCCAGAGTTTCCCGATACCAGTTCGACCGACGAGGTGACCTCGGTGGAGGCCGTCGAGGCGGAGATCGTGGAGACCGAGCCGGAGACCGTCGAGCCTGGCGGCGAGCCGGAGCCGCTGGAGGCCGAGGTGGTCGGTCTCGATCTCGGCGACGAAGCGCCGGACGCACCGACCGGGACCGACTTCGACGTGGTCACCTCGACCGAGCCCGCAGCCGCGGCGCCGACGAACGATTTCGGCCTCGCCGACCGGCCGGCCGCGGAATCGCCGGCCACGCCGGCCGTGGAACCGCCTGCGGCGTCCGCCGCACCGATCGCCTCGCCGCCAGCCCCGGCCGCGCCGGTCACCCCGCCGCCCCCCGCCGGCGGCAGCTTCCTCGATCTGCCGCCGCTGCCCGACCTCGATTTCCCGGCCCCCACTCCGCCGGCCTCGCCCTATCCGCCGGTGCCGCCGTCCTACCCGCAGGCAGCGGACTACCAGCGCCCTGAGTACAACCGCTACCCGGGCGGCTACGGCGAGCAGGTGGCCGGTCAGGCCTATGGGCACGGTGCCGCGCCGGTCGGCTCGCCGCAGCCCACGCCGTACCCGCCCACCCCGGATCCCTACGCCTCGCCGTACGGCACCCCGACCGGGTTCGCCGTCCAGCCCTATGACGCCGCCCCGGGTGGGGATCGCAGCATGGCCTCGGCAGCGCACTGGGGAGCGCTGGTGGCCGGCATCGCCACCGGCGGCGGTCTGGGGTTCCTGGTGCCGTTGATCCTGCTGGTCACCAAGGGTCAGAGTGATCCGCTGGTGCGCGCCAACGCCGTGGAATCGCTGAACTTCAACATCACCGTGCTCATCGGGATGATCGCCTCGGTGCTGCTCACCGTGGCGGCGATCGGCATCGTCGGCCTGATCGTCATCCCGATCGCCGCGGTGATCCTGCAGGTGCTGGGTGCCATGGCCGCCAATCGCGGGGAGGCCTACCGCTACCCGATCAGCATCCGCTTCGTGAAGTGAGCTCACTGCGCCTCCACGCCGCATCCGGCGCCGCGCTCGTCCGGCCGTCACGATCGGCGCCCGAGCCCTGTCCACCCGGTCCCGGCGCGCACTGAGCTGGGGGTCTGCTGGCGCGGATCCGAATCCGACCTCCTGACCGCGCCCGACCTGCCCGGTGAGGATGCGCGTCCGTGGCTGGAGCGGTCGGGGATCGACCCCGGCCCACCCGGTAGAATGCCGGACGTGGCTTCAGACGAGTTCGACCAGCTGCAAGCCGACCATCCGCCGCGCGATGCCTGCGGCGTCTTCGGCGTCTGGGCGCCGGGCGAAGAGGTCGCCAAGCTGACCTATTTCGGGCTGTTCGCGCTGCAGCACCGTGGCCAGGAATCCGCCGGCATGGCGGTGAGCAACGGCCAACGCATCATGGTGGTCAAGGACATGGGGCTGGTCTCCCAGGTCTTCGACGAGCCGGCGCTGAGTTCGCTGCAGGGCTATCTGGCGGTCGGGCACTGTCGCTATTCCACCACCGGCGCCTCCACCTGGGGCAACGCCCAGCCGACCTTCCGCGCCACCGCCACCGACGGCGGGCTGGCGCTGGGGCACAACGGCAACCTGACCAACACCGACGAGCTGGAGGCCTGGCTGGCCGGCCAGAACACCGGACAGGTCGTCCCGCGCAAGGATCGGATGGACTCGACCTCCGACACCGCGATCCTGACCGCCCTGCTGTCGGCCCTCTCCGCCGATGGCCTGGAATCCGCCGCCCTGACCGTGCTGCCGCGCCTGCTGGGCGCGTTCTGCCTGGTGTTCTGCGACGAGAAGTCGCTGTTCGCGGCGCGGGATCCGCAGGGCATCCACCCGCTGGTGCTCGGCCGCCTGGAGCGCGGCTGGGTGGTGGCCAGCGAGACCGCCGCCCTCGACATCATCGGTGCCACCTTCATCCGCGAGGTCGAGCCGGGCGAGCTGGTCACGATCGACGCCGACGGCCTGCGCAGCCAGCGGTTCGCCGCCGCGGAACCGCGGGGCTGCGTCTTCGAGTACGTCTACCTGGCGCGTCCGGACAGCCTGATCGCCGGCCGCCGGGTACACACCGTCCGCACCGAGATCGGGCGCACCCTGGCGATGGAGGCACCCACCGACGCCGACCTGGTGATCCCCACCCCCGAATCCGGGACGCCCTCGGCGATCGGCTACGCGGAGGCCTCCGGCATTCCCTACGGCCAAGGGCTGGTGAAGAACTCCTACGTCGGCCGCACCTTCATCGAGCCCAGCCAGACCATCCGCCAGCTCGGCATCCGGCTCAAGCTCAACCCGCTGCGTGACGTCATCGAGGGCAAGCGGCTGGTGGTGGTGGACGACTCCATCGTCCGCGGCAACACCCAGCGTGCGCTGGTGCGGATGCTGCGCGAGGCCGGAGCCGCCGAGGTGCACGTCCGGATCGCCTCGCCGCCGGTGCTGTGGCCGTGCTACTTCGGCATCGACTTCGCCACCCGCGCCGAGCTGATCGCCCCCGGCCTGGAGGTGGAGGAGATCCGTCGTTCGCTGGGCGCCGACTCACTGGACTACATCAGCCTGGAAGGGCTGGTGGCCTCCACCGGGGTGGCCCGGCGGCGGCTCTGCACGGCCTGCTTCGACGGGGACTATCCGGTGCCGATCCCGGCGGGACGGGCGCGGCACCTGGGCTTGGAGGTTGTTGATGGCTGAGTCGGCATACGCTGCGGCCGGGGTCGACATCGAGGCGGGTGACCGGGCCGTCGAGCTGATGAAGGCGTCGGTGGCGCGTACCCGGCGTCCGGAGGTGCTGGGTGGCCTGGGCGGCTTCGCCGGCTTCTTCGACGCCTCGGCGCTGGCCCGCTACGAGCACCCGGTGCTGACGACCTCCACCGACGGGGTGGGCACGAAGGTCGCGATCGCGCAGGCGATGGGGGTCTACGACACCATCGGCTTCGACCTGATCGGGATGCTGGTCGACGATCTGGTGGTGTGCGGCGCCGAACCGCTGTTCGTCACCGACTACATCGCCTGCGGCAAGGTGTACCCCGAACGCATCGCGGCCATCGTGGACGGGATAGCGCGCGGCTGCGTGGCGGCCGGCGCGGCGCTGCTGGGCGGGGAGACCGCTGAGCATCCGGGCCTGCTGGCTCCCGACGAATTCGACGTGGCCGGCGCCACCACCGGCGTGGTGGAGAAGTCGCGGATCCTGGGCGCCGAGCGGATCGTCGCGGGCGACGTCGCCTTGGCGCTGGCCTCCTCCGGGCTGCACTCCAACGGCTACTCGCTGGTCCGTCACGTCCTGCTGCAGCAGGCCGGCTGGTCGCTGGAACGACAGGTTGACGAGTTGGGCCGCACCCTCGGCGAGGAACTGCTCGAACCCACCCAGGTGTACGCCAAGGCATGCCTGGCCGTGATCCGCGCTTGCGAGGTGCACGCGATGAGCCACATCACCGGCGGCGGCCTGGCCAACAACCTGGCCCGGGTGCTGCCGTCCAGTGTCGAGGTCGTCATCGACCGGGCATCGTGGACGCCGCCGCCGGTCTTCGGCCTCGTCCAATCCGTGGGCGGGGTGTCTCAGCGCGACATCGAGGCCACCCTCAACCAGGGCGTGGGCATGGTCATGCTGCTCCCTGCCGCGGGCGTGGACGCCGCTCGGACGACCCTGGCCGAGTTCGGCATCGACGCCTGGGTCGCGGGGGAGGCCGTGGCCGCGCCAGGCGGCGGTTCGGTGAGGATGGTCGGCGAACACCGCTGACGGCGACGTCCGCTGCCGGGCCCGGATGCCCTGCGTTTGCCGCCGTTGCCCGGGGCGTCTCACGGACCACGCGGGCGGGGCCCGGTTCTTTGGCCCCCGCCGGAAACTTGGGTAACCTTGCCTGCACGATAGATTTCTTGAACCAGTAGCGGCTCGACCGCAAGTGAACAGGCGAGGGGGCTGACCCGACACGATGGGACGCGGCCGTGCTAAAGCGAAGCAGACCAAGGTCGCTCGCGATCTGAAGTACCGCTCTTACTCCACCGATTTCGGATCGCTGGAGCGGGAGTTGCGTGGCGATTCCTCCGACGAGGTCTCGGCCGAATCGGCGCCTTCCGCCGACGAGCCCGACGATCGATATGCGGATCTCGCCAATCGGTACGCCGACTTCGACGGCGAAGACGTCCGCCAGATCAGCTGATCCAGCCTCTCACTCATACCTTCTCGCCGCAGCCGCGGCCTGTGCCCCATACCCTCCGCCGAACAGCTGGGCATGGACCAGCAACGGGTGCACCTGGTGCAGCGCGATCAGTTCCCGCCAGCTCTCCGGCAGGTGGGCGCTGGCTGCCTGATAGGCATCCAGGATCACCGGCAGCTGCGGCGCCCCGAACAGCGCCAGCATCGCCAGGTCGGTGATCCGGTGCCCGCCCTGCGCAGCGGGATCGATCAGCACCACTCCCACCGGCGACCACAGCACGTTTCCGTTCCACAGGTCGCCGTGGATCCGCGCCGGGGGAGCGGCATCGTCGAAGTCGCCGGCCCGCAGCCGGTCGCCGAGCCGCTGGACGACCGCCAGTTCGGCACTGCTCAGATCGCCCTGACGATGGGCGGCCCGCGCGTAGGGCAGCACCCGCTGATCGGCGTAGAACTCTCCCCAGCGGGCGGCCGGCCGCAGGGTCAGTGGCGCGTCGCCGATGTAGCCGTCGCCTGCCCAGCCGTCCGGTCCGGTGCCGAAGGCCGCGGCGCCGGCATCGTGGGTGCGGGCCAGCGCGGCGCCGAAGGCCGCTGCCGCCTCGCGGGTGGGCGGCGCGGAGCCGATCCGCTCCAGGATCAGCGCGTTCCGCCGGAGTTCGAGGACGGCTGCCATCCGCACGCCGCCGGCGGCAGCCAGCCAGCGAAGCCCCGCTGCCTCGACCTCGAAGAACCCGGGTGGGGCTGCCGGGCGCCGTTTGGCGAACCCGGCCATCAGCCCAGTTCGACCGGGGCGGACCGACGGCGATTGAACACCAGGCCGATGGCGGCGACCAGCACGCCACCGGCGACGACCATCCCCGCGGAGTTGCGCAGGCCGCCCAGGAGGAGGGCTGCCACCCGATCGCCACCGGGGGCCGTCAGCGGAGCAGTGAGCGTGGAGGCCAGGGCGCCGGTCGCCAGGTGAACGCCGAGAGTGAGCAGCAGCCCGGTGGCGATCAGGGCCAGCCCGGCCCAGCGCACCGCCCGCATCCGGTTGTTGGCGATCAGGACGGCGCCGACCAGCGCCAGCGCGGACACCACGGCCAACACCACGGGACCGGTGGTGAGCCACCAGTACCCGGCGCGGGCGGCTTCCACGGCCACCGGATCCACCTTCACCAGCGACAGCGTCGCCTGGCTGTCCGGGATGAACCGGGCCAGCGCGAAGCCACCTTCCAGCAGCCGGTCGCGGGCAGCGTCCACCACCACCCCGATCCGAAGCTCCAGGGCGCCCTCCTCGAGGCTGAGCAGCGAGTCGTCCTCAGCCCGCAGCAGCGCCAGGAACTGCCCGTGGAGCTCCCTCATCGAGATCTCCCAGAGCCGGGCGAAGCGCTCCGACTCCACCACCCCGGTCACCTGGTCGGCGACGAACCCCTCGATCGCGTGGGTGATGGGACCGGACAGTGAGGGCAGCAACTCGCTGGTGCGCGGCGGCAGGCCGACCAGGTCGGTCAGCCCCTCCAGGCCGCCCCGGGTACGCGCCTCGACGTCGATGCCGTCCATGATGGCCCGGGTGGTGGCGGCCACGATCGCCTCCTGCACGGCAGGATCGTCGCGCAGCGTGACGGTGGCGGCCACGAACCCGTCGGTGTTCAGCGCTGCGGCCTCCGCCCAGGCCGCCGTCGCGGTCAGTGGCACCCCCAGCGCGGCGACGACGATCAGCATGCCGGCCACCACGTCGCGCCACCACGACCCGGTCGTCTGGCTCATCGCACCTCCCGGCGATCTCGACGAAATCTGGCCCGAGCGTACCGCCCACCGCCGCCATCTCGTCCGGCGGAGATCGAATAATCCGCGCCGTCTCGTCGTTGGATCTCACAAGAGGCTCGTGAGGAGGGCAACCGATGACGACGGCAACGCAAGCCAGTGGGTGGTCGGATCCGCGGGACGAGATCGAGGTCGGCGTTCTGATGGCCAACGGCCGGCTGGCTCCCCGGCACTTCGCCACGCGCGCCGAGGCGGAGGCCTGGGCCGTCGACGGCGAGCAGGTCGTGGAATACAACCGCATCTGCGCCTGCGACGTCTAGGGCCCCTCCGGGAAAGTCGACCCGGCTCCAGCCGCCGCCCGCTTCGAATGAGCTATCCGGCTAGCCGGCGGACTCCAGGGCCTCGGCGAGATCGAGCCACTGGGTCTCCAGCGCCGCGTGGTGGGTCTCGACCGCGGCGAGGTCGGCCTGCAGCGAGGTGAGCTTCTCGTAGTCGGCGGCGTGGCGGGTCATGGCGTGGTGCAGTTTCTCGATCGCCGCGGATGCCTTCTCCAGCTGGTTCTCCACCCGGGCCAGATCCTTGCGTGCCTGCCTGGCCGCGGCCGCGTTGGCGGACGGACGGGCGGCACGCGGCGCGGCGGTCTCCGCCGGGCCGGCGGCCGCCTGCCGGCGTAGCGCCAGGTACTCGTCCACGCCCCCGGGGAGGTGGCGCAGTCGTCCGTCCAGGATGGCGTACTGCTGGTCGGTGACCCGTTCCAGCAGGTAGCGGTCGTGGGAGACCACCAGCAGCGTCCCGGGCCAGGAGTCGAGCAGATCCTCCATGGCGGCCAGCATCTCGGCGTCCACGTCGTTCGTCGGCTCGTCGAGGGCGATCACATTGGGTTCGTCGAGCAGGAGCAGCAGGAGCTGCAGGCGCCGCTTCTGACCGCCGGAGAGCTCGGCGACGCGGGTGGAGAGATGCTCGCGGGCGAAGCCGAGGCGTTTCAGGAGCTGAGCCGGGGTGAGATCCCTGCCGTCCACGGCGAAGGTCGTCCGGGTGCGGGCCAGCACCTCGCGCACCAGGTCGTCCCCGATCTCGGCCAGCTGTGAGAACTGCTGGTCGAGCAGGCCGAGCCGGACCGTCCTCCCGCGCTTCACCCGGCCGTGGGTCGCCTTCACATCGCCACAGACGAGGCCGAGCAGGGTCGACTTGCCACTGCCGTTCGCGCCGACGATGCCAGTGCGCTCGCCGGGGGCGATCCGCCAGGTGATCCCGCGCAGCACCTGGTTGTCGCCGTAGCTGACGCTGGCGTCCTCGAGATCCACCACGTCCTTGCCGAGCCGGGCGACGGCCAGCCGTTGCAGTTCGAGCGGGTTTCTGATGGGCGGGACGTCCTCGATCAGCACGTTCGCGGCGTCGATGCGGAACTTGGGCTTGCTGGTGCGGGCGGGCGGGCCGCGCCGCAGCCAGGCGAGTTCCTTGCGCATCAGGTTCTGCCGCTTGGCCTCGGTTGCCGCGGCGATCCGGTCCCGCTCGACGCGCTGCAGCACGTAGGCGGCGTACCCGCCCTCGAAGGGCTCGACGATGCCGTCGTGCACCTCCCAGGTCTCGGTGCACACCTCGTCGAGGAACCAGCGGTCGTGGGTCACCACCAGCAACCCGCCGGCGTTCCGCGTCCAGCGGTTCTTGAGGTGCTCGGCCAGCCAGGCGATGCCCTCGACATCGAGATGGTTGGTCGGCTCGTCGAGCGCGATCACATCCCAGTCACCGACCAGCAGGGCCGCCAGCGCGACCCGGCGGCGCTGTCCGCCGCTCAGTTCTCCCACCGTCGCGTCCCAGCCGATGTCGGCGGCCAGCCCGGCGATCACATCGCGGATCCGCGGGTCGCCGGCCCACTCGTGCTCGGGCCGGTCGCCGACGATCGCGTGCCCGACCGTCGCGGCAGGATCGAGGTCGTCGCCCTGGGCGAGCACGCCGAACCGGACGCCACCGCGCCGGATGACCCGGCCGGATTGCGGCCGGATCAGGTCGCTGAGCAGGCCGAGCAGGCTCGATTTGCCGTCGCCGTTCCGGCCCACGATGCCGATCCGGTCACCCTCCTCGACACCGAGGGTGAGGCCGTCGAAGACCACCTTCGTCGGGTACTCCAGGTGCAGCGATTCGGCCACCACCAGGGGCGCCGCCATCAGTGGGCCCGCTTCGAGTCAGGCAACCTCAACGGCCGCGCATGGCGCGGTTGGCGCCCTTCATGGTAGGCATCGGGCCCCGCGGGATCGGCACCTTCGGTCGCACGGCGTCCAGCGCGCGCAGCCGCTGCTTGACCTCGGTGATCTGAACCGGCTTGATGGCCTTGGGCGACTTCTTCAGGTGGTCGGCCAGCTTCTCCAGCGGCACCTGGCCCTCGCCGTCGCCCATCAGCACCGTGGTGACCGGGACGCCGTAGGCGACCTGCTCGTGCTTGCGGGCCTCCGAGGTGAGGACGGCCTTCAGCCGGGCCGGCGAGCCCTCGCCGATCAGCACGATTCCGGACGGGCCGACCACGCGGTGAACCACGTCCAGCTGCTTGGTGGCGGTGACAGCGGCGGTGTAGTCGTACTTCTTCTTGTCGAGCATGCTGAGCGCGACCTCGGCCGACCCGGGCTTACCCGCGTAGCGCTTGTAGGTCGCCTTCTTGGCCCGGTTCAGCAGGATGTACAGCGCGGCGACCAGGCCGGCCATGATTCCGGTGATCAGCCACAGCCACCAGGGCTGCAGGAAGATGCCCAGCAGCGCGATCAGCAGGGTGGCGCCCAGGCCGCCGCCGAGCATCAGCCACTGGGCCTGCGGATCGGCCTCGACGGTGATCCGGTAGGTCTCCCGGATCTGCCGGAACCAGCCCCAGTCCTTGGGGTCGTTGGAGTTCTTCTTCGCCTGCTTGGCCGCCTTGACAGCGGCCTTCTGCTTGGCCTCGAGCTCCTTGGCCTTCTCGCTCTTCGCCATTACGCGATCTCCTGCTTGGCCCGCTGCTCGCGGGTGGTGAGTGCTTGCCGGTACAGCCGTCCGGCCCGGTACGACGAGCGCACCAACGGGCCGCTCAGGACGCCGACGAAGCCGATCTGGGTGGCCTCCTCGGCCAGTTCGTCGAACTCCTCCGGGGTGACCCAGCGGTCGATCGGGTGGTGCCGGACCGTCGGCCGCAGGTACTGCGTGATGGTGATCAGCTCGGCGCCTGCCGAATGCAGGTCGCGCAGCGCCTCGGAGATCTCCTCGCGGGTCTCGCCCATCCCGAGGATGAGGTTCGACTTGGTCACCAGCCCGCGCTCGCGGGACTTGCGCAGCACGTCCAGCGACAGCTCGTAGGTGAAGCCGGGACGGATCCGGCGGAAGATCCGCGGGACGGTCTCGACATTGTGGGCGAAGACCTCCGGCTCGGTGTCGAAGATCTGGTTCAGCCGCTCGTCCCGGTTGTCGAAGTCGGGGGCGAGCATCTCGACCCCGACGCCCGGGTTCAACTCATGGATCTTGCGGATCGTCTCGGCGTACAGCCAGGCGCCGCCGTCGTCCAGGTCGTCGCGGCAGACGCCGGTGACGGTGGCGTAGCGCAACCCCATGGTGCGGACGGACTCGGCCACCCGCAGCGGCTCACTGGTGTCGTAGCCGGAGGGCTTGCGGGATTCGATCTGGCAGAAGTCGCACCGCCGCGTGCAGGAATCGCCACCGATCAGGAAGGTGGCCTCGCGATCCTGCCAGCACTCGTAGATGTTCGGGCAGCCGGCCTCCTGGCAGACGGTGTGCAGCCCCTCGTCTTTCACCAGCGCCTGCAGTTCGCGGTAATCCTCGCCCATCGTGGCGGTGATCTTGATCCACGGCGGCTTGCGCTCGATCGGAGTCTGGGAGTTGCGCACCTCAAGACGAAGCAGGCGGCGCGGCTCGGTAACGGTCACCCGGTCATTCTATCGGCTCGGCACCCCGCCGGCGTCACGGGGCGGCGGCCGGGTCAACCCGCGGACGACGAGGGCATCCGCTTGGGGGCGGAGCCGCCACGATCGGCGGGAATCGCGACACCCCCGGGCGGTCGGCCCGAGGGTGTCGCGCAGTGGGTGGGCGCTGGTCAGCGTCCGGTGACGGCGCCGAAGATGTCGTCGGGGTTGAGCTTGGTCGCCTTGCCGGTCTTGGCCGAGACCCGGAAGATCCTGCCCAGGGGGCCCTCGGAGAAGGAGCCGCCACCGCCGATCACCAGATCGTCGGCCACCTCGCCGCGGTTGCGCAGGAAGGCCAACAGATCGCCGATACCGCGGTAGTCGGGCTTGCCCGGCAGGCCGTGGCCTTCGTAGAGCTGGGTGGCCGCGCAGCCCTTGGCCTTCCGCAACGGGATGAGCCAGGCCGAGCCGTCGCCCTCGTGGCCTTTGCTGATGGCCTCACCGGTTCCGCCGACCAGCACGGCCGGGACGCCGTCGCAGGTGGCGCCGATCGCCAGGTGCCCACCGAACCGGTCGAGACGCTCGGCCTTGCCCGGGATGCCAGCGCTGTTCTGTGAGATCCGTTTCACCGGCTTGACCTTGCCCTTGCTGAGGGAGAACACCTGGATCGAACCGGTGCGCTTCACCTTGCCGACATGGTCGCCGGGGGTACCCACCACCAGGTAGCCGTCACGCGCCACCACGGCGTTGCCGAAGTAGTCGTACTTGTCGACCGCTCCGGTGACAGACCTGGTCGCCTGCGTGATCCTCTTGACGGACTTCACCCCGGCTGAGTTGAGCGTGACGACGGCGACCGTGCCGGCCTGGGACTTGCCGTTCACCTTCGCTCCCGGAGCGCCGATGAAGAGCTGGCTGCCCCAGCTGTCCATGGCCCCGCCGAAGTCGCCCTTCATGGCGGCGGGCACCTTGCCCGAACCGGGCGCGAGCTTCACCGGGCTGCCGGTGGGCAGGCCCGCGCCGGTGAGCTTGTACAGCAGCACCTGGTCGTCGTAGCGGACGCCCTTGCTCGTTTCGATGTAGGTGGAGGTGCTCACCGCCAGCCGCCGCACCGGCGACTCCACCAGGGCCAGCGACTGCAGATGGGACTTCGCCTTGGTGAGGACCACGAAGGAGTGCCGGCTCGTGGCCTGGAGTCCGGCCGCTGAGCCGGGGATGAGGTGCACGGTGACCTTGCTGGAGGCGCTGGAGGAGGCGACGAGATCGGTGTAGCCGTCACCGTTGAGATCCCGGGCCAGCAGCGGCAGGCCGATCCCGTACTCATCGGCCGCCAGGTCGGCGTGCGCGATGTCGGCGACCCGACCTGAGCCGTACCAGACGCGGATGAACCTGAACTCCTGGTCGTCGACCATGGTGGCCGCTACGTCGGCCCTGCCGTCCCCGTCGTAGTCGGGGGTGGCGGCAGCGGCCGGTTTGGCGGCGGGGAGGGCAGGGGCGCCCTGAGGTGCGGCGGCGGCCTGGGGAGCCGGTGCGGCCAGCAGCGCCGCGGCGGCCAGCGCGATGACGGGAGCGTGGGTGGGCTTCATGAAGTACTCACGCGCCGACCGCGGGAAATGTGGCAGCCCCGCGTGGCATTCGTCCCGTCCGCACGAGCCGGGAGTCAGACGGTCAGCCCGAGAGTGACGGTCGGTGCCAGCGTGGCCAGGTCCGGCGACTGGGTGTAGGGCTCGAAGCGCAGCAGCTCGGTGAGGTGGGGCTCCAGGCGTTGGGCGACCTCGAGCAGCGAGGGTGCGTGGCCGCCCAGCTCGTCGGCCAGCGAGGTGACGCCGGCGTCGGTGATGCCACAGGGGATGATCCGGCCGAAGTCGTTCAGGTCGCTGGTGACGTTGAGCGCGAAGCCGTGCATCGTGGTCTGCCGGGAGACCCGGATGCCGATCGCGGCGATCTTGCGTTCCGGGCGGTCGGCTTCGGCCGACAGCCAGACGCCGGTGCGCCCGGGTACCCGTCCGGTCGCGATGCCGTACTCGGCCAGCAGCCGGATCAGCGCTTCCTCGACGCGGCGGACGTAGTCGACCACTCCGATTCCGCGCGGCAGGAAGACGATCGGGTAGCCGACCAACTGGCCGGGGCCGTGGTAGGTGATCTTGCCGCCCCGGTCGACGTCCACCACCGGGGTGCCGTCGAGGGGGCGCTCGTGCGGCTCGGTCCGGCGTCCGGCGGTGTACACCGGCGGATGCTCGACGTACAGCACCTGCGGGCCGAGCTCCCGGCCGGCCACCCGGGCGTGGATCTCACGTTGCAGATCCCACGCCCGGTGGTAGTCGGTGAGCGACGGGGGCTGGTCGGCGATCCCCCGATAGTGGAACACCGCCGGCCGCCGGTCGGGCTCGCCCGGCGCGGGCAGAGCGCGACGAGCCGCCTCGTCCTCGCCGGGCGGGACGGCGGCACCGTCCTCCGGCAGGGCGTAGCGAGGGTCGACCGTAGTCACAGGCCGAGTTCGCCCCCGAAGTCGCCTTCCTCCAGACGCGCCTTGACGAAGCTCAGGAAGCGGGCGGCGTCCGCCCCGTCCACGATCCGGTGGTCATAGGTCATCGACAGGTACATCATGTCGCGGATCGCGATGATCTCACCGAGGTTCGGATCCTTGATCACCATCGGACGCTTCACCAGTGCGCCGGTGCCCAGGATCGCCACCTGCGGCTGGTTGATGATCGGCGTGTCGAACAGGGTGCCGGCCGAGCCGTAGTTGGTGATCGTGAAGGTTCCGCCGGAGAGATCGTCCGGGGTGATCTTGTTGGCACGGGTGCGGGCGGCCAGGTCGGCGATGTTCTTCGCCAGCCCGGGCACAGACAGGTCGCCGGCGTTCTTCACGACCGGAACCACCAGGCCCTTCTCGGTGTCCACAGCGATGCTCAGGTGCTCGGCGTCGGCGTAGGTCACCGTGCCGGCCTCGGAGTCGAACGTGGCGTTCACCTTCGGGAACTGCTTCAGCGCCTCGGCGGACGCCTTGGCGATGAACGGCAGGTAGCTGAGCCCGACGCCCTCGCGGGCGCGGAACTCGTCCTTCACCTGGGCGCGCAGCCGCGAGATGGTGGTGAGGTCGACCTCGACGGTGGCGGTGAGCTGGGCCGCGACCTGCAGCGACTCGACCATCCGCTTGGCGATGGTGGCCCGCAGCCGGGTGATCTTCTCGGTGGTGCCGCGCTTGCCGGCGTCCGGCGATTCGGTCACCGCGGCGGATGCGGCCGGAGCGCTCGGCGCCGGGGCCGCGGCCTGCTGGGCGGCGGCCGCCGCGGCCGCCTCACGGGCCTCGACCGCGGCCATGACGTCCTGCTTGCGGATGCGTCCACCGACGCCGGTTCCGATCAGCGTGGCCAGATCGACGTTGTTGGCGGACGCGATCTTGCGCACCACCGGGGTGACGTAGACCGGCTCGGTCGGCTCCTCGCTGACCCGCCGCGCAGGCGCGGGAGCCGCGGCCGCGGGAGCCGCAGGCGCGGGAGCCGGGGGAGCGGCAGGAGCCGGTGCGGGAGCGGTCGGCGCCGGGGCGGCCGGCGCGGGGGCTGCGGCCGGGGCCGGGGCCGGGGTGGGTGCGGGAGCGGCCGGCTGGGGCGCGGGGGCCGCGGGAGCGGCCGGGGCAGGGGCCGCTGACGGCGTCCCGATCAGGGCCAGCACGGCTCCGACCGCGGCGGTGGCATCCTCGGCGACCAGGATCTCCAGGACGGTCCCGGCGGCGGGGGAGGGGATCTCGGTGTCGACCTTGTCGGTGGAGACCTCGACCAGCGGTTCGTCGACCTCGACGGTGTCGCCGACCCGCTTCAGCCACCGCGAGATCGTGCCTTCGGCCACGGACTCGCCGAGCTGGGGCAGCACGACCTCGACCGGATCGGGTGCTGCGGGGGCGGCGGCAGGCGCCGGTTCGGCGGCGGGCTCCGGCTGCGGAGCGGGAGCGGGAGCCTCAGCGGCGGGAGCGGCCGGCTCCGCGGGCGCGCCGGAAGCCTCCGAGGGATCGCCGATCACCGCGAGCACCGCGCCGACCGCGGCGGTGTCGTCCTCGGCGAACAGAATCTCCAGCACCACGCCGGCGGCGGGGGAGGGGATCTCGGTGTCGACCTTGTCGGTGGAGACCTCGACCAAGGGCTCGTCCATCGCGACGGTGTCGCCGACCCGCTTCAGCCACCGCGAGATGGTTCCCTCGGTGACGCTCTCGCCGAGCGCAGGCAGTGGGACGGGAGTGGACATGGTGTGAGCTCCTTTGAACATCCGCGGTGATCTGCGGATCAGACTATCCCGCCCTCGCCATGGCGCCCACCCCAGTACCACCATGTCGACCAAGCAGCCCGGATCGTGCTGGATAATGGGCGCCGTGGGTTGGTTCTCCAGACGCCGGAAGAACGGCGGTGCCGCGCAGGCGGACGCGGCCGCGGTCGCGCACCTGGAGAGTTTCCTGGCGACCCGGCGCGGGGTCGAGGCGTTCATCGAGCTTCCCACCACGATGACCCGGGCCACCGTGCTGCTGATCGCCCACGACGGCGAATGGACCCGGCGCAGCGTCGAATCGGTCGAGTGGGCACGGAAATTCGCCGCCAGTCACCACCTGCCCGCCTATGACGCGGGCGTTGTCGGCTACCCGCAGCGGATGCGCGACTACAACGCCCGTCACCGCTCCCGCTGACAGCGGGTCAGTCGGGGTCGGCCTCGGTGAGCCGCAGGACGGCGCGGAACGCCCCGATCAGCGCCTCGCCCAGGGCTGCGCCGGGGGCCGGGGAGGTGCGGCCCATCATCGAGGCAGCCGTCCCTCCACAGGCGTAGAGGCCGGGGATCGGGTCGCCGTCCGGGCGCAGCACCCGGGCATCGGCGTCCACGAGCAGGCCGCCCTTGGTGCCGCGATCGCCGGGGTAGACCGGAACCGCCCAGAACGGCGGCTTGTCCACCTTGCCCAGGGACGGATTGCGCCGCCGCCCGCCGCTGGCCGTGGCGAGCCGCTCGCCACGCTCGAAGTCCTGGTCGCGCCCCTTCCGGGCGAACCCGTTGAAGCGGACGTCCGTGCCGAGCAGCCCGGCCCGGTCGATGCCGAGGGCCTGGGCGAGTTCGGGCAGGCCGCTGGCCTTGACCAGGTCGCCGGAGTCGATCGCGGAGCGCGGGTAGGAACCCGCCTCCCACGGCCCGAGTGGGTACGCCCGCCGGTACCGGTTGTCGACGATCAGGTAGGACGGGATGGCCCGGACGCCATGGCTGCGCTCGTACAGCAGCCGGCCGGCCTCGTCGGCGGGGGCCGACTCGTCGAAGAACCGGCTGCCGGTCTGGTCGACGATCATGCTGTGCGGGTGCGCCCGCTCTGCGTCCACCGGGTGGGCGACGCCGTCGGCGAGCAGGACCGGCGTCCACCAGGCCTCGTCCATCGCGGCGGTGGCCGCGCCGTGGGCGGCGCCGAGGGAGATCATCGCGCCGTCGCCGGGCAGCGGGGCGGCCGACCAGGTCGCGTCCGTCGGCAGGGGCAGGTACTCCTCGCGCAACTCCTGGTTGCCTTCGAATCCGCCGGTGGCGAGCAGGACGCCGGCCCGGGCCAGGACGGTGATGCCGGCCTCGGTCTCGGTGCCGTGAACCTGCCGGCGGACCACCACGCCGCCGATGCCGTCGCCGTCGGGCACCAGGTCGGTGACCTGGGCGTCGAGCCACAACTCGACACCGTTGCCGACCGCGCGATGCAGCAGCGCGGCGACCAGGGCGCCGCCGTCCCGGCTGGCATGGTTGCGGCGGGCCCGCCAGCCGCGTGACTCCACCGGCGTCGTCGAGCGCAGGGCGGTCGCCCACTCGCCCAGGGAGCGGCGGTCGAAGGGCTGGCTGTACAGCACGCGCCCCGACGGCTTCGCGCCCGGCGCCTGGCGGTAGACGTCGGCGGCGCTGGAGTCCACGGTCAGGGCGAGCTTGGACGAGGTCAGCCAATGGGCCAGCATCGGGGCGGTCTCGACGTAGGCCGCGCGGCGCTCGGCCGACGAGGCCTCGGTCGGCTCGCCCAGGATCGCATCCAGGTACTCGGCGGCCTCGACGGTGGAGTCACCCACTCCGGACTTCTCCATCAGATGGTTGGCCGGCAGCCAGACCCGACCGCCGTCCACGGCTGTCGAGCCGCCCACCAGCGGGCTCGCCTCGACCACCAGCACATCGTGGCCGAGCCGGCGGGCGGCGACCGCCGCCAGCAGTCCGGCGGCTCCGCCGCCGACCACCACGAGATCCGTGCGCAGGGTTTCCATCAGCCGGCAATCGCGTGGGCGAGCGCCACCAGCGTCCGCACGGACATGCCGGTGCCGCCGGACGGGACGTAGTGGTACGGCTCGTGCGGGTTGAAGGCCGGCCCGGCGATGTCGAGGTGGGCCCAGGAGATCGACTCCGGCACGAACTCAGAAAGGAAGGCCGCCGCCGTCAGGGCGCCGCCCCAGCGGTCCGCCGTCGACCGGAGGTCGGCGACCTTGGAATCCAGCTTGCCGCGCGCCTCCTCCGGCACGGGCAGCTGCCAGAACAGCTCGCCGGCGGCTTCGGCGGCGTCCAGGACGAGGTCGGCGGTCTCGTCGTCGCGGGCCATCAGGCCGGCCACCCGTTCGCCCAGCGCCACCACGCAGGCGCCGGTGAGGGTGGCGACATCGATCACCAGGTCGGGGCGGTCCTCGGTGGCCTTGACCAGGGCGTCGGCCAGGACCAGCCGGCCTTCGGCATCGGAGTTCCCGTTCTCCACGCTGGTGCCGCCGTAGAGGGTCAGCACGTCCGACGGACGGTAGGCGGTGCCCGAGGGCATGTTCTCGGCCAGCGCGGCGAAGGCTGTCACCTTCAGCTTCACGCCGGCCTCCGCGATGGCGGTCACCGCCGCGATCACCGAGGCCGCGCCGGACATGTCGCTCTTCATGGTGTACATGCCGTCGGCGGGCTTGAGGTTGAGCCCGCCGGTGTCGAAGGTGATGCCCTTGCCGACCAGCGCGAGGTGGAACTTCGCCCCGCGCGGCGCGTAGCCGACCCTCACCAGGCGGGGCTTGCGGGAGGACCCGCCGCCGACTGCCAGCAGGCCGCCGAAGCCCTCCTTCTCCAGAGCCTTCTCGTCCCAGACGTCGACGCTCAACTTGGCCGCCTTGGCGGCCTTGACGATCTCGTCCGCGAACGACTCGGGGTACAGGTCGTTGGCCGGGGTGTTGACCCAGGTGCGGGCCCGGCTGACCGCGGTGGCGGTGGCCACGCCGAGGTCGAGGGCGTGACGGGCCTCCGGCTTGCGGGCATGGGTGGTCACCACCTGGATGCTCGCCACACCCGGCTTGCCGGTGGTCTCCCGGTAGCGGTAGCTGCCCAGCAGGGCACCTTCGACAGCGCCCTTGATCACCTGCGGTTCGATCGCGTCCAGGCTGAGCGCGAGGGTGAGCGGCCGTTCGGCCTTGAGTGCCGAAGCGGCACGCAGCGCGGCACCCGCTGCCCGCCGCACCTGCTCGGGCGACACGTCGATGTCGCCCAGGCCGACCACGATCAGGCGTTGCCCCGCCAGGCCGGGCAGCAGCACCGTGTCGGCATTCTTGGCCGAGCCGCCCAGGTCGCGGACGACATCGGCCGGCGGCCGGCCGAAGGCCTTGGCCAGGGCGGTGGCGGACTCGTCCGGCAGGCCGACCAGCACCTCGGTGCCGGCGGTCTGCGCCAGGCCGACGACGAGGACGTCGACATCCTTGGCAGGAGCGCTGGTGAGGCTGACGACGGGCAGGCTGGGCACAGGGGGATCCTCTCTTGACCATGGTCACGCGATTCCTAGGCTAGTGCCCCGGCGCGCGCTTCGCTCCTCCGGCCCCGATGCGGATTTGTGGAGCACGTGGACTCCCCACCGGGCGGCCCGATACGGATCCAGGATCCAGTGAGCGGCGACGGAACCGGGTCGACAGGGCAGGATGGACCCGTGACCAGCTTCACCTTCGCCACCGCCGGCCGGATCGTCTTCGGCGCCGGCTCGGTCGCCCAGCTGCCGCAACTCGTCGCCGAACTGGGGGAGCGGCCGTTCGTCGTCACCGGAGGCAGCCCGCAGCGCCATGCGGCGGTGATCGGCTCGCTGCCCGATGCCGCGACCTTCCCGATCCCCAGCGAGCCGACCATGGAGTTGGTGCGCGAGGCCGCCGAGGCGGCCCGCCGGGCCGATGCCGGCGTCGTCGTGGGGCTGGGCGGCGGCGCGGCGCTGGACGCCGCCAAGGTGGTGGGCGCCCTGGTCGCCAACGGCGGCGATCCGCTCGACTACGCCGAGGTGATCGGACGCGGGTTGCCGCTCACCGAGCGATCGCTACCGGTGATCGCCGTCCCCACCACCTCGGGCACCGGCTCCGAGGTGACCGCGAACGGCGTCGTGACCTCCACCGAGCACCGGGTGAAGGTGAGCCTGCGGTCGGCGTCCATGCTGCCCGCGGTGGCGCTGGTCGACCCCGAGCTCACCCTCGCCTGCCCGCCGGCGGTCACCGCGCACGCCGGTCTGGACGCGCTGGTGCAGTGCATCGAGCCGTACGTCTCGCCGTTCGCCACGCCGCTGACCGACGGCTTCTGCCGGGAGGGGATCCTCCGGGCAGGACGCGGGCTGCGACGGGTCTATGCCGACGGATCGGACCTCGCTGCGCGCACCGACATGAGCCTGTGTTCCCTGCTCTCCGGACTGGCCCTGGCCAACGGGAAGCTCGGCGCCGCCCACGGCCTGGCGGCTCCCCTGGGCGGGCTGCTGGGAGCGCCGCACGGCGCCATCACCGCGGCCGTCATGGTGGCGGTCTCACGGGCCAACATCGAGGCGCTCAACGCCCAGGATCCGGCCCACCCCTCGCTGGCGCGCTATGCCGAGGTGGGCGCCTTGCTGACGGGAGAACGCTCCGCCGAGGCGTTCCTGGCCTGGTTCGCCGAGACGGCCCGGCTGCTGGGCGTCCGGGGGCTGGCCCCGCTCGGCCTGACCGACGCCGACATCCCGGCGATCGCCGAAGCGGCCAGCCGGGCATCGAGCACCAAGGGGAATCCGGTTAGGCTGCCGATCGCGGTGTTCGAGCAGATCGTTCGCGCCGCCCTGTGACATTCCAGGAGGTCGCATGAGCCAGGTCAGGCGCTCGCCGCTGCACGACCGTCACGTCGCACTGGGCGCGAGGTTCTCCGAGTTCGGCGGCTGGGAGATGCCGTTGCAGTACTCCGGGGTGGTCGCCGAGCACAACCGGGTACGCGGGTCGGTCGGCGTCTTCGACGTGAGCCACCTCGGGAAGCTCTGGGTGCGGGGGCCCGGCGCGGTCGACTTCCTGAACCGCTGCCTCAGCAACGATCTGGGGCGTATCCACGCCGGGCAGGCGCAGTACACCCTGGTCTGCAATGTCGATGGTGGCGTGGTCGACGATCTGATCGCCTACCGGCTCGGTGACGACGAGGTGCTGCTGATCCCCAACGCGGCCAACGCCGCCACCGTGCACGAGCTGCTGGCGAGATCCGCGCCCTCCGGCATCGAGCTCCGCGACGCGCACACCGCATACGCCGTGGTCGCCGTCCAGGGACCGATGTCGGACGAGACCCTGGCAGCGCTCGGCCTGCCGGTCGGGCAGGACTACATGGCCTTCGCACCCGGCGCCTGGGGCGGCACCGCGCTGACCGTGTGCCGCACCGGCTACACCGGGGAGCGCGGCTACGAACTGGTCGTGCCGGCGGAGGCGTCCGGCGCGCTCTGGGACGCTGTGCTGGCGGCCGGCGCCGAGTACGACATCCTGCCGGCCGGGCTGGGGGCCCGCGACACCCTGCGCACCGAGATGGGCTACCCGCTGCACGGCCAGGACCTCTCGCCGTCCATCACCGCGCTGGAATCCGGCGTCGGCTGGGCGGTCGGCTGGGGCAAGCCGGAGTTCTGGGGCGCGGACGCCCTGAAGGTCGAGAAGTCCGTGGGAGCGGCGCGGGTGCTGCGCGGCCTGAAGGCCACCGGACGCGGCATCCCGCGCGTCCGGATGGAGGTCGTCGACCAGGCCGGCGGCCGGCTCGGTGAGATCACGTCGGGCACCTTCTCACCCACCCTGGGCGCCGGGATCGGGCTTGCCCTGATCGACAGTTCGGTGCCCCTGGGCGCTCGGGTCGGAGTGCTGGTGCGCGGTCGCACCGAGGAGTTCGAGGTGGTCAGGCCGCCGTTCGTCACGCCTTCGGTGAGGCAGGCATGAGCACCCTACGAGGTTCTTCTCCTCCGCTGTGCTCCCCCGAACAACTCCGCGAGGACCAGGCATGAGTCGGCGCCGCTGGGCGCACCTGCTGCTGGCGGCGGTGGGGCTGGTCGCCATCGGGTGGGCGGTGATCTGGGGTGCGAATCCGACGGTGACCTGCCGCGACGAGGTGATGCTGCCGGGCGACGTCTGCACCCACGCCGGGGACGAGAAGACCCAGACCTATCAGGAGCGGCTGGAGGCCGCGCAGGCCGCCCGTCCGGTGATGGGGACGGTGGGCGTCCTGCTGATCGGGTTCGCGACCTACCTGTGGGTGGGCGAATCGGCCCGAGAGGAGAAGTGACGTCGGGCCGGGAGCGCCTCTCGGCGCGTGGCCGCTCGTGGCGGCGAATGTTGGAGCCCGGGGCTACCGCGGCCCGACGACACCGAAGAGGATAGCCGCCCTGACGAACAACCGCGCAAGCTATTCCAGCCGGCCGGCTCGCCACAGCCCGGCGCAGGCGGTGAGGTCGTCCGCCAGGTCGCGCAGCCGTGCCGCCCGTCCGACCGCATCCGCTCCGGAGGTGACATCGGCCCGTCCGGAGGAGGTGACGGCGCAGAAGGCTGCCGCCCGCTCCAGCGCTACCGCGAAGTCCCCGGTGAAGGCTCCCCGCAGGATCTGGTCCGCCGCCCGGCGCACCTCGTCCGGGCCGGGGGGATCGATCCCGGCGACAGCGTGATTGGGCTCGGTGAACCGGACGCCGGCCGCGTACTCGCGGGCCACCGCCTCCGGGTGGGCGGTCATCCACTCCCGCAGCAGGTACAGCCGCCACAACGCACCGGGCAGCGTGCGGGCCGGCCGCTGCGCCCACAGGTCGGCCAGGGTGGGCAGCCCGATCTCGTCCACCAGGGTGATCAGCCGCTCGATGGTCTCCGGGTCGGCCGCGGCCCGGCCGCGCCGCACCAGCACGGCCGCCGTCTCGTGTGCGGCGTGCAACGCGGCGATCGGGTCGCTGCGGTCGCCGATCGCCTCCAGGGCAGCCGGCTCCAGATAGCTCGGACGACGCGGTCGGCGGGGTTCGGTCACCTGGTCAGGGTAGCCGTCGGGCAACGACCCGCCGGCGGGCGTGGTTCAGGGCTCGAGGCTCATCGGGCCGTAGACCAGCCGGTCGGCCTCGTAGAGCGAGACCGCCGTGACACCGGCCTCCAGCAGGTCGGGGTACGCGCCGGTCAGCCACTCCTCGGCCCTCGCCTGGTCGGGCCAGGAACCGGCCAGCTCGGCCGGCGCGGGGCCGGGTTCAGCCACCCAGCGATACATCAGATCGGATCCCCGGGCTTCACCCGCGCGGCGGGCGTCCGCAGCCGGCGCAGGTTGATCGACCGGCTGATGCCGTAGGAGAGCAGGCCCTTCAGGGGCTCCCGGGGCAGCCGCTCGGCGTGCAGCTTCTTGTAGCCGCGCCACATCCGCACCAGGTCGAGCACGATCAGCAGCATCACGAACCAGGTGGCGTAGCTGATCGTCGCCATGAGCACGGTGCCGAAGCTGGTGGCGAACAGCGAGATCATCAGCATGACCATCAGAACCGGCATCGAGAACGTCGAGATCCCGCGGCGGCTGTCGACCCAGTCGCGCATCAGCACCTTGCCCGGCTGGGATTCGTGGGCCCGGATCTGCTGCTCGCGCTGGTTGGTCCGGGCCGCGCGCTCCTTCGCTCGGGCCGCCTTCGGCGACAGCGTCGGGTTCAGCCGCTGCCGGCGTGCCTCCTCGGCCTCCTTGCGGGTGGGCGTGGGCACCTCCTTGCGAGCCGGGCGGGCCGGATCGCTCGCCGCCGGCGAGTCGGGCTCGTCGGTAGCTTCGGAGTGCTGATTGGAGCGGAACAGTGCCACTGGAAACCTCTGGTGGTGCGACGATGACACCCACATGGTAAGTCGTGGTGACCCTGCGGGTCATGTCGAGGAGGTGCGGAGCGAGCGATGGCAGGAATGCTGGAGCGGCTGCGCCGCCTGCGCGACCAGACGGTCGGCGCGGAATCGGAGCGGTGGCCGGACGCGCTCACCGTCGCCTACCAGCAGGGTTTGAGCTGGTTGCAGCAGATACGGCAGGAGGCAGAGGTCGTCGCCTCGCGGCGTCGCCGGCTGGCGGTGGGCTCCGGCGCGGTGCTCGATCCGGACGTCCGCGCGCAGGCGCAGCAGCGGGATGCCGCCCTGGCCACCGAGCACCGGGATCTGCTGGCGGCGGCCGACGTGCTGCGTTCTGATCTGGAGCAATTGCGGATGCAGCGCGAGGCGATCCTCGCCCTGCCCGACCCGGAGTTGGCCGATCGGCGAGCAAAGGCGGTGCTGGCCCGCTGGCGGACCGAACCCGATCGCCTGGTCCAGCGACTGGGCATGACCGATGAACCTGGGGGATACGTCACCGACGACGAACTGCCCACCACCTATGAGCAACCCCCCGGATGGCGCGGATGAGCCCCGGGTTGCGCGTGCTGGTCGCCAGCGACGCGATCGGCCAACTCGACTCGCAGGCCGCCGGGGTGGCGCTCGCGCGCGGGTGGGCCGAGCAGGCCCAGGTCGCGGTCGTGCCCCTGGCCGAGGGCGGGCCGGCGCTGGGCGGCGCGCTGGCCGCGGTGCTGGGCGGGCAGCCGGTCGTCACCGGCACCGGCTGGTGGCTGCGGGCCGGCGACACGCTGGCGGTGGGGCCGGCGGCGTCGGACAACGGCGCGGAGTGGGATCCGGAGGCCACCTCGCTCGACCTGGGCGCCTGGCTGGACGACTGCCTGGATGCCGGCCCCGTCCCGGGGAGGCTGATCCTCGATCTCACCGCGGTGACGGCGCTGGACGGTGGAGCCGGGCTCCTGGCCGCGCTGGGAGCCACCGCGAGCGGGGAACTGACCAACGGGCTGGCCGGGTTGGGGGCGGTCGGCTCGATCGCGCTCGACCGGGTGCGCTCCCGGCTGGCCGGCACCGAGGTGATCGGTGTCGTGCGCGGCGAGGAGATCGGGTTCAGCCTGCTGGGCCTGCAGGGTGCGTTGGTGCGGCGTGGCTATGCCGCCGGGATCGACCCCACGGAACTGCTCGTGGCCGAGGCCGCCGCGGGGGAGTGGCTGGCCCGGCTGGGCGTCCCCGACGGGCCCGGCGTCGGCGCCGCCGGCGGTGCGGCGGCGGTCGTCCGGGCTTTGGGCGGACGGGTGGTGCGAGGTGCCGCGCTGGGCGCGGAGTTGGCCGGTCTGGAGCGAACCCTGGCGCTGGCCGACGTGGTGCTCACCGGCTGCACCTCCTTCCACATCGGCAACTACGGCGGACCGGTCGTCCGGTTCGTCGCCGACCTGGCGGTGGATGCGCAGCGGCCCTGCCTGGTGTTCGCCGGCGAGTCGAGCCTGAGCCGCCGCGAGATGCGCACCTTCGGCGTCGAGGCGGCCTACGAGGCGGGAGTCGACGCGCCGCCCGAGGCGCTGACGGCGACGGCCGCCCGCGTGGCGTGGGGGTGGACAGCCTTGTCAGACCGCGGCGTAGACTGATCGGTAGTCCACCCACACCCCGGGTTCCCGCGGATCGCGGGCTGGGTCATGGAGTGGGCCTGAGCCGACAGGCAGCGGAATACGCCGGATCGCCAACCGGTTGACTTCGATAAGCCACGCTGGGAAGGAACCCCAAGACAATGAGTGTTGATCAGATCGCGACCGACGGCATCTCGCTCACCGAGGTCGCTGCGGCCAAGGTGAAGCAGCTGGTGGAGATGGAGGGCGTCGACGACCTGGCCCTGCGGATCTCCGTGGCCCCGGGCGGTTGCTCCGGCCTGCGCTATCAGCTGGCGCTCGACGATCGCGAACTCGACGGCGATGTCACGCGCGACTTCTTCGGTGTGAACGTCGTCACCGACCGGATGAGCGCCCCCTACCTGATGGGCGCGACGATCGACTTCGTCGACACCATCGAGCAGCAGGGCTTCACCATCGACAACCCCAACGCCGCCGGCTCGTGCGCCTGCGGTGACTCCTTCCACTGACGGGCCGCGAACTCGGGCTCGGGCCGTGGTGCGAACGTGAGGAGCCGCACGATGCGCGACCGGTCGAGCCCGGCATCTCGCCACCTGATTAGTTTTGCCCATCGTGCCGCGTCGACCAGCGCGGCGCGGTGGGCGCTTGCGTTATCGTGCCAGCAAGCAAACTGGTTCGCGACGTGAAAGGCAGACAGGTGGGTCTGTTGAACAACCACGCGGGGACGCGCTGGACGCTACTCGGCATGGCCGGGCTGGGCGCCCTCCTGCTCTCCGGGTGTAGCGCCGATACTGCGGCCCAGTGGCAGCGGTGGGGCCTGCCCGAGGCGGCCAGCGACCGGGCCGAGCACATCGGCAGCCTGTGGAACGGAGCCTGGATCGCGTCGATGATCATCGGCGTCTTCGTCTGGGGCCTGATCGGCTGGGCGGCCTTCCGGTACCGCCGCGGCAGGAACGTCGCCGCCGGCCACGCGCCGCGCCAGTCGCGCTACAACCTGCCGCTGGAGATCCTCTACACCCTGGTGCCGTTCCTGATCATCGGCGTGCTGTTCTTCTACACCGTCCAGACCCAGAACAACGTCCTGGCCAAGGAATCAAACCCCGACCACACCGTGAACGTGATCGGCCAGAAGTGGTCGTGGACCTTCAACTACATGGAGGCTGACAACCCCGAGATCGGGGTGGTGCTGAACACCAAGGGCACCATCAACGAACTGCCCGATCTCTACCTGCCGGTCGACAGGTCGGTGCGGTTCAACCTGGCCTCCGCCGATGTGATCCACTCGTTCTGGATCCCGGACTTCTACTTCAAGCTGGACGTCATCCCCGGGCACCCGAACTCCTTCGACGTCACACCGACCAAGGTGGGCACCTACACCGGCCGCTGCGCCGAACTCTGCGGCACCTACCACGCGGCGATGCTCTTCAACGTCCATGTCGTCAGCGAGGAGGAGTTCCTCGCCCACCTGCGCGACATCAAGGCGGTCGGGGGTGACCGGATCGGCGAGATCGTCGCGCCGGAGTACCCGAACACCGTTCCGACGGTACCCACGAAGGAGCACGGCTGATGAGTGTGGCACGGGTAGCCATCGACGAGGCTCCGCCCATCGTCGAGCGCCGGCGCTGGGGCGCGTACGCGATGCGCTTGCTGACCACGACCGATCACAAGCTGATCGGCAACATGTACTTCGTCACCGCGATGGCCTTCTTCGGGGTGGGCGGCATCCTGGCCCTCATCATGCGGGCCGAGTTGGCTTTCCCGGGTCTGCAGTTCGTCCACTACGAGACCTTCAACCAGCTGTTCACCATGCACGGCACGATCATGCTGCTGATGTTCGCGACGCCGATGTTCGCCGGCTTCGCCAACGCGATCATGCCGCTGCAGATCGGTGCTCCGGACGTGGCCTTCCCGCGGATGAACGCGTTCAGCTACTGGCTGTACCTGTTCGGCTCGCTCACCGCCTGCTCCGGCTTCCTGACCAAGGAGGGAGCGGCCAGCTTCGGTTGGTTCGCCTACGTCCCGCTCTCGGACGCGGTCAACTCACCCGGCATCGGCGGTGACCTGTGGGTGATGGGCCTGTACGTGATGGGTCTGTCGACCATCCTCGGCGCGGTGAACTTCGTGACGACCATCGTCACGATGCGGGCGCCCGGCATGACGATGTTCCGGATGCCGATCTTCACCTGGAACATCCTGGTCACCTCGATCATGGTGCTGGTGGTCTTCCCGGTGCTGGCGGCCGGCCTGCTCGTGCTGGAGGCGCAGCGGTCGATGGGGACGCACATCCTCGATCCCGCGACCGGTGGTGCGATCCTGTGGCAGCACCTGTTCTGGTTCTTCGGGCACCCCGAGGTGTACGTGATCGCGTTGCCGTTCTTCGGGATCATCACCGAGGTGCTGCCGGTGTTCAGCCGCAAGCCGGTGTTCGGCTACGTCGGACTGGTGGCCGCGACGCTGGCGATCGGCGCGTTGTCGATCTCGGTGTGGGCCCACCACATGTTCTCCACCGGTGCGATCAACCTGCCGTTCTTCAGCTTCATGACGTTCATGATCGCGGTGCCGACCGGGGTGAAGTTCTTCAACTGGATCGGCACGCTGTGGGGCGGCTCGATCAGCTTCGACACCCCGATGATCTGGGCGCTGGGCTTCCTGACCACCTTCCTGTTCGGTGGTCTCACCGGCATCATCCTGGCCGCGCCGCCGCTGGATTGGCAGGTCACCGACTCCTACTTCGTGGTGGCGCACTTCCACTACGTGCTGTTCGGCACGGTGGTGTTCGCGATGTTCGCCGGGTTCTACTACTGGTGGCCGAAGTTCACCGGCCGGATGCTGAACGAGCGGATCGGCAAGCTGCACTTCTGGCTCACCTTCGTGGGTTTCCACACCACCTTCCTGGTGCAGCACTGGCTCGGCGTGGAGGGTATGACCCGCCGGATCGCCGACTACCTGCCAGGTGACGGATTCACCTTCCTGAACCAGGTCTCCACAGTCGGCGCGTTCCTGCTGGGCATCGCGATCCTGCCGTTCCTGTGGAATGTGTGGATCTCGCGCAACTCGCCGTTGGTGAACACCGACGACCCGTGGGGCTGGGGACGGACGCTGGAGTGGGCGACCTCGTCGCCGCCGCCGCGGTTCAACTTCACCAAGCTGCCGCGGATCCGTTCCGAGTCGCCGACCTTCGACCTCAACCATCCCGACGTCGACGACCCGGACTACCCGGGCAAGCAGTACCTGGCGCCGGTCGAGCGAGGGGAGATCGACAAGTGAGGCAGGAAGGCTGGACGCTGGCGTTCATCGCCGTCTTCATGGCGGTGGTGGCACCGATCTATTGGCTGATGTCCTACGAGGTGATCGGCACCGTCGTACTGATCCTCACCTTCGCCTTCGCCGCGATGCTGACCGTCTACCTGTGGCTCCAGGCCCGGAAGATGGATCCCCGTCCGGAGGACCGTAAGGACGCCGAGATCATCGAGGGCACCGGAGAGCTCGGCTTCTTCCCGCCGGCGAGCCTGTGGCCGTTCTGGTGCGCGCTGGTGGTGACGGTGATCGCCCTCGGCCCGGTCTTCGGATGGTGGCTCTCCATCCTGGGCGGCGCGATAGGTATCTGGGGCGTCACCGGCTGGTGCTACGAGTACTACCGCGGCGACTACCGGCACTGATCCGCGTCCGCTTCCCGGGTCATTCCCGGAGCGCAGGCAGGGGAATGACATCGGTGTGATTTGCACCTACCATGGGGTCATGTCCGATTCCGTCGCAGTCGCCCTCACCCCGGCCGGTCTCACCGAGTCGCAGGCTGCCCTGCTCGACTTCGAGAAGCACTGGTGGTCACTGCCGGGCTCGAAAGAGGCGGAGATCCGCGAACGGTTCGACATGTCGACGACCCGCTACTACCAGTTGCTCAACGCGCTGATCGACACCGAGGCGGCGCTCGCCTACGACCCGCTGTTGGTGAAGCGGCTGCGCCGGCTGCGTGCCGCGCGTCAGAAGGAGCGCACCGCGCGCCGGCTCGGCGTCAACCTGCGGGTGTAGCCGGGCCCGGCGGCGATCCGGCACGGGTCACCAGCCGTCGCAGGGTCTTGAACCCGGCATTGGAGATCGGGCGCTCGTGATATCCGCCGCGCGCCAGCCCCGCGCCGCGCTCGAAGAGATTGGCCGAGGCCACATCGCCGGTGCGCAGCCAGGACCAGCCGCAGCAGACGAGGTAGGCGGGCAGGAACGGAAGGCCCAGCAAGCCGGCGTACTGCCAGGCGTGCGCGTTCTCATGGTCGAGCGTCCCCGGATGCCGGATCTCGAGTTCGGCCATGGTCTGCTTGGTGAGGACGACCCCGCCGACGGTGAAGGCGCCGGCATTGGGGAAGTCGAATCGGTAGCCCTCGGCGAAGACCAGTGCGCGGGGACCCCAGTGGAGCCGGCCGCGCCCCAGCGCCGCGATCAGGATGCCGAGCGGGGTGGAGAGATTGAGCACATTCCAGCCGAACCGCGCCCAGTGCGCGGCCGTCGGACGCGTCGGCTGGGTCTGCGGCACGGCTCCATTGTGCGATGCCCCAGGTGTGGCGTGCCAGCCTCCAGAGACGCCTTTGGGCGTCGCACGTCTCCGCGGCTCGTCATCACGCGTCGTTCCTCGGCGGGACCGTTTGCACTCGGTGGGGGAGAGTGCTAAACATGGTGTTAGCACTCTCAGGCTGAGAGTGCCACCAGTCTGACTCGATGAGATCGTCCAGATCGTCCGTCGCGGGCATCGAGCACAGTTGACCACCACGTGGGGCTCCGGCCCCCCAAGACGACAAGGATTGCCGAAGAGCATGGCAAAACTGATCGAATTCAACGTCGAGGCACGCCGCGCCTTGGAGCGGGGGATGAACACCCTCGCCGATGCGGTGCGGGTCACGCTCGGCCCCAAGGGCCGCAATGTCGTGCTGGAGAAGAAGTGGGGCGCTCCCACCATCACCAACGACGGCGTGTCCATCGCCAAGGAGATCGAACTCGAGGATCCCTACGAAAAGATCGGCGCCGAGCTGGTCAAGGAGGTCGCCAAGAAGACCGATGACGTCGCGGGTGACGGCACTACCACCGCCACCGTGATCGCCCAGGCGATGGTGCGCGAGGGTCTGCGCAACGTGACCGCCGGCGCCAACCCGATGAGCCTGAAGAAGGGCATCGAGAAGGCCGTCGCGGCGATCGCCGACGAGCTGGCCGCCCAGGCCATCGACGTCGAGACCAAGGAGCAGATCGCGGCCACCGCGTCCATCTCCGCGGCCGACACCACCGTGGGCGAGATCATCGCCGAGGCGATGGACAAGGTGGGCAAGGAAGGCGTCATCACCGTCGACGAGTCCAACACCTTCGGGCTGGAGCTGGAGCTCACCGAGGGCATGCGGTTCGACAAGGGCTTCATCTCGGCCTACTTCGTCACCGACCCGGAGCGCATGGAGACCGTGCTGGACGATCCGTACATCCTGATTGTCAACTCCAAGGTCTCCTCGCTGAAGGACCTGCTGCCGGTGCTCGAGCGCGTCATCCAGGCGGGCAAGCCGCTGCTGGTGATCGCCGAGGACACCGATGGTGAGGCGCTGGCCGGTCTGATCGTCAACAAGCTGAAGGGCACCTTCAAGTCGGTGGCCGTCAAGGCTCCGGGCTTCGGCGACCGTCGCAAGGCCATGCTGACCGACATCGCCATCCTGACCGGCGGCCAGGTGATCTCCGAGGAGGTCGGCCTGAAGCTCGACCAGGTGACCCTCGACCTGCTGGGCCAGGCCCGCCAGGTGATCGTCACCAAGGACGAGACCACCATCATCGACGGCGCCGGCGATGCCGATCAGATCGCGGGCCGGATCACCCAGATCCGCCGTGAGATCGAGAACTCCGATTCCGACTACGACCGCGAGAAGCTGCAGGAGCGGCTGGCCAAGCTGGCCGGCGGCGTCGCGGTGATCAAGGTCGGCGCGGCCACCGAGGTCGAGCTGAAGGAGCGCAAGCACCGGGTCGAGGACGCCGTCCGCAACGCGAAGGCTGCCGTCGAGGAGGGCATCGTCCCCGGTGGCGGCGTCGCTCTCCTCCAGGCTGCCGCGAAGGCGAAGGTCGAGGGGCTGACCGGTGACGAGCTCACCGGTGCGCAGATCGTGTTCACCGCCTGCTCGGCTCCGCTGAAGCAGATCGCGGTCAACGCCGGCCTCGAGGGCGGCGTGGTGACCGAGAAGGTCTCCCACCTGCCTGCGGGCGAGGGCCTGAACGCGGCCACCGGCGAGTACGTGAACATGGTCTCCGCCGGCATCATCGATCCGGCCAAGGTGACCCGTTCCGCGCTGCAGAACGCGGCCTCGATCGCCGCGCTCTTCCTCACCACCGAGGCGGTCATCGCCGACAAGCCGGAGAAGGCTCCGGCCATGCCGGCCGGCGACGGCGGCATGGGCGGCATGGACTTCTGATCCGCGTACCGCTCCCGCGGTACCCATCAGGACGTCTGCGCGCGCAGCACTCCACGAGGGCGGTCCCACCCGGGGCCGCCCTCGTGGCATCCGCCGCCCAACCGCAGCCCCCACTCCATCCGCCGCCCAACCGCAGCCCCCACTCCATCCGCTGCCCAACCGCAGCCCCCACTCCATCCGCTGCCCAACCGCAGCCCCCACTCCACCCGCC
>JAIUOR010000009.1 GCA_020161795.1 Actinomycetota bacterium
CATCGGCGTAGGCCTCGGCGGCGTGCTCGGGACGGCCGTCGAAGTTGATCGCGTTGGCGATCAGCCACACCTCGCCGGTGTGCTGATCGAGCACGGCCATGTCGGTGACCAGGAGCATGGTGAGCTCAGCCATCCCCAGGTCGTCGGGGTTGCCGTCCGGCAGCTTCTCCAGCCGCCGCACCACGTCATAGCCGAGGTAGCCGACCATGCCGGAGACCAGCGGCGGCAGCTCGGGATCGCGCGGGGTGTGCAGCTGTTCGAGGGTGTCGGCCAGCACGGTCAGTGGGTCGCCGCCGCTCGGCAGCCCATCGATCGGGCGCCCACTCCAACTCCAGACCGCCTCGCCGTCCCGCTCGCTGAGCGTCGCCGCAGCAGAGACGCCGATGAAGGAGTAGCGGCCCCACACGCCGCCGGCGGCGGATTCCAGCAGGAAGGTTCCCGGGCGGTCACCGCACAGCTGGTGATAGAGCCCGACCGCGGTGAACTCCTCACCCAGCAACCGGGTGTGGACGCTCACCACCCGCCGGGTGGCGGCGGCCTCGACGAAGCCGGCCAGATCCGGCTGGATCGGCAGCTCGACGCTCATCGCTCCTCCTCCAGCAGCAGGTCGGCGTCGAAGCAGGTGTCGGTACCGGTGTGACACGCAGGCCCGGTCTGGTCGACCCGGACGAGCAGGGTGTCGCCGTCACAGTCCAGCCGCACCTCACGGACATGCTGGGTGTGCCCGGAGGTCTCGCCCTTCACCCAGTACTGCTGACGGCTGCGCGAGTAGTAGGTGCCGCGGCGGGTCGCCAGCGTGCGTCGCAACGCCTCGTCGTCCATCCAGGCCAGCATCAGCACCCGGCCGGTCGTAGCCTCCTGCACCACCGCCGGCACCAGGCCCTCCGGATTGCGCTTGAGGCGCTGGGCGATCGCCGAGTCGAGAGTTTCGGTCACGTCTGCCATTGTGTCAGGCGCCGGCGAGGAACCGGCCCGCGGTCGTGGTCGTGAGCACCCCGGCCACGGTGGGAGAATGCTGCCATGCGTGCATTCAACTTCTCCGCCGGCCCCGCCATGCTCCCGACCGCCGTGTTGGAGCAGGCCCAGTCCGAGTTGCTCGACTGGCAGGGTTCCGGGATGTCCGTGATGGAGGTGTCGCACCGCAGCAAGGCCTTCGTGGCCTGCGCAGACCAGACCGAGGCGCTGCTGCGCGAGGTGCTGGGCGTGCCCGACAACTACCGGGTGCTGTTCCTGCAGGGCGGTGCGAGCGCGCAGTTCGACGCCATCCCGATGAACCTGACCGCGCCCGGCGACCGGGTCGCCTTCCTGCACACCGGCCAGTGGTCGGCCAAGGCGATCAAGGGCGCCAAGCGCCAGGGGCTCGACGTCGAGGTGCTCGCCGACGAGGCCGCGTCGGGCTACACCACAGTGCCGGCCGCGGACAGCTACCGGGTCGATCCCGGCGTCGCCTACCTGCACTACACACCGAACGAGACGATCGGCGGGGTCGAGTTCGACTACGTCCCCGAGACCGGCGACGTGCCGCTGGTCGCGGACTTCTCGTCCACCATCCTCTCCCGGCCGGTCGACGTCTCCCGCTACGGGCTGATCTATGCCGGCGCCCAGAAGAACATGGGTCCGTCGGGTCTGTGCGTGGTGCTGGTGCGCGACGATCTGCTGGGACGGGCGCGACCCACCACGCCCTCGGTGCTGCAGTACGCCGACATGGCCGCCTCCGACTCGATGCTGAACACGCCGCCCACGTTCAGCCTGTACCTGCTGGGGCTCATCCTGCAGTGGGTGAAGGAGACCGGCGGGCTCACCGCCATGGCCGAGCGCAACCAGGCCAAGGCGTCGGCGCTCTACGCCGCGATCGACGGTTCGGGTTTCTACTCCAACCCGGTCGCGGTGAACGCCCGGTCGTGGATGAACGTCCCCTTCCTGGTGCCGGACGCCGCGCTGGAGAAGCCCTTCGTCGCCGAGGCCGCCGCCGCCGGGCTGACCAGCCTGGCCGGTCACCGCTCCGTTGGCGGCATGCGGGCCAGCATCTACAACGCCATGCCGATCGAGGGCGTCCGCGCCCTGATCGACTTCATGGCCGCCTTCGAACAAAGCAATGGGTGAACGACGCAATGGGTGAGGACATGACTTTCGCTATCAAGACCCTGAACGCCATCAGCCACACCGGGCTCTCCCGGTTGCCGAAGGAGGAGTTCGTCGTCGGTTCCGACGTCGACAGCCCGGACGCGCTGATGCTCCGCTCGGCGAACCTGCACGGCGTCGAGATCCCGGCCTCGGTGCTGGCCGTCGCCCGGGCCGGCGCGGGCACCAACAACATCCCGATCGCGGACTACTCCGCCCGGGGCATCCCGGTGTTCAACACCCCCGGCGCCAACGCCAACGCGGTGAAGGAACTCGTCATCGCCGCGCTCTTCCTGGCCGCGCGCAATATCGTCCCCGCGGCTGCCTTCGCGCACCGGCTGGACGGGGACGCGCCGTCCATGGACAAGGCCGTCGAGGCGGGCAAGAAGGCCTACGTCGGCTTCGAGCTGCCCGGTCGCACCCTCGGCGTGATCGGCCTGGGCGCGATCGGCGTCGAGGTGGCCAATGCCGCCGCCAGCCTGGGGATGCGGGTGCTGGGCTACGACCCGGCGGTCACCGTCGAGCACGCCTGGAAGCTCAACTCCAAGGTCGAGCACGTCACCAACCTCGACCAGCTGCTGAAGCGGGCCGACATCGTCACCCTGCACGTGCCGCTGATCGATCCCACCCGGGGCCTGATCGGCGCCGAGCAGCTGGCGACGATGCGCAAGTCGGCGGTGCTGGTGAACTTCGCCCGCGGTCCGATCGTGGACGAACCGGCGGTCGTCGAGGCGCTGGAGAGCGGTCAGCTGCGGGCCTACATCTGCGACTTCCCCTCCCCCGCCCTGAACAAGCGGGACAAGGTGGTCACGCTGCCACACCTCGGCGCCTCCACCAACGAGGCCGAGGAGAACTGCGCCCGGATGGCCGCCGACCAGCTGCGCGACTACCTGCTGGAGGGCACCATCGTGAACTCGGTGAACTTCCCCAACGCCTCGCTGGCGCGCAGCGAGGGCTCCAACCGGATCGCGATCGCGAACTCCAACGTGCCGAACATGGTGGGCCAGATCTCCACCCTGCTGGCCGAGGCCGGCCTCAACATCGCCGACCTGCTGAACAAGTCCCGCGGCGAACTGGCCTACACCCTGGTCGACGTCGAGGGTGAGGTTCCGGAGAGCCTGCTGGACGAGATCCGCGGCATCGAGGGAGTGCTCAGCGCGCGCTCGCTGTGAGCCCCAGGTGAGCCGGCGCAAGGGTTCGGCCACCGTTCCAGGTCGTGGGCTGACTAGGATTCCGGCGTGAGCGGGTTCCGGCTGTCTGCTGCGTGGTCCGTCCGGCCAACGGACGGCGGTGCCGTGCTGTCCGGCGGCGACGACGCGCTCTTCGAAGTGGCAGCGGCCGAGTTCCTCGGGCGGCTCGCGGCGGGTGCCGTCGTCGAGCGTGAGACCGTCCGCGCCGACGAGGCCGCCCTGTTCGAGAAGCTGGTGTCGGCCGAGATCGCGGTCCCGCTGATCACCACCGGTCGGACGGGTGCCGTCGCCTTCCTCGGCGACGAGCTTCCGTGGGAGCCGTCGCTGCCCGACGGCCTGGAACGGGTCGCGGATCCGGACGACGCCGCGTTGGTGGTGGTCGTGCGGCGCACCTCGCGCAGCTGGACGATCGCGGAGCTGGCTTCCGGTCTGGAGCAGCTTCATCTCTATGTCGATCTGTCGTTTCATCACACGGTCTCGATCGGGCCACTCGTCGTGCCGCACCAGACGCCGTGCGTCTCGTGCCTGGCCGGGCGGCTCTCCGAGCGCTGGGGGGAGAACGAACCAGCCAGCGACCCGGCGGTGGCCCGTTCCTACCCTCAGTTGAGCGCGGCGCTGGTGGTGACCGAGATCGAACGCGCCGTCGCCGGCGACGGGTCGCTGGCCGGGTGGACGGTCTCGTGGAACCTCGCCGACCGCGCCGCGCGGCGGGAGCGGCTGCTGACCACCGCGGCGTGCCCGTATTGCCGTCCCTGGCAGGCATCGGGAAGCATCGAGCTGTGAAAGCCCTGCGGACCCAGTTCGACGCCGACGACTTCGCCGGCGTCGTCGCCACGCCGACCTGCTCCAGTTGCTGTTGCTGCAGCTGCTGCGTGGCCACCGTGGTCGGAGCCGGCGCGATCGCCGCCGCTGCCACCGCGACAGCGGCACCCGAAACCGGACGCTCGCGCGCCGCCGTCCTTCGGCTCGGCGTGTTGGCGGCGCTCATCCCGTTGCTCTCCCTGCTGGCCGCGCTCGGGATCCTCTGGGCAATCTCGGAGACCGTCGGTGTCCAACTGGCGGTCGCGCTCCTGCTCATCTTCGGGTTCCTCGCCGCCGGCTACTCCTACCTGTTCCGGGCGCTGCGCGGCAGCGGGGCGGCCGGCCTGGCGGTGACGGTCGCGTTCCTCGTCCTGCTCTCGCTCGCCGTCGAAGCAGCGATCGCGATGCCGCTCGTGCTGAGCGAGTTCCCCGCCGCGTACCTGATCGTGCCGGCCGTGGCGCTGGCGGCCCTGGCCGGCGCGCTCACCAGGCCCGCCGTCCGTGAGCGGCTCGCCCGGACGGTGCGCCGGGGCGAGGTCGGCCCGGACGGACCGCCGCAACCGCGCCGCTGAACGTCACGATGTCGCTCTCCCGGCACCTGATGCGCCGCGCCGTCGGCAATCGGCACGGCGTTGTCATGCAGCCGCAGCGGGCACCGGTGGGTCAGGCCGATGTGGCCTCGATCGTCCACTTCGGCGTGCCCCGGGTGACCGACGCTCCCTGGCAGAGCGCCGCCGGCGGCGTGGGCCGCGACGTCGAGACGGCCTGGCTGGCGGCCGTCGGCGAGACGGTGGAACGCACCGCCGCCGGGCTGGTGCGGCTGCCATCCCGACGGCGCCGGGAACTGCCGGACGAGGTCCGGATCGACGCCGGGGAGTTCGCTCTCTTCACCCCCGAACAGCGCCGGGAGCCGGGCTTCCCCTACGGCCCGCTGTACGACGACGACTGCCCCTATGTCGAGGTCTTCGAGCTCGGTGGCGACGAATCCCGTTGGGTACCCCAGCCGTTGGTGAGCCTCCAGGATCCCCATCGGACCGGGGTCTCCACCTCGTCCGGTCTGGCTGCGGGCGAATCCTGTGGTGAGGCGCTGCTGCGGGGCCTGCAGGAGGCGATCGAGCGCGACGCGCTGATGACCAGCTGGCTGCACGGACTGGGCGGACGCGTCGTGCCGACCGCTCCGGCACTGCTCGCCGAGGTCGCACGGCTGGGCGGGGAGGCCGTCACCATCGACCTGACACCCGCGTACAGCCCGTTTCCGGTGGCCACCGTCATGGGCGGCATCGCCGAGCGTGGCAGGTGGCGGCACTCGCTCGGCGTCGCCTGCCGGGAGACCTGGGAGTCCGCGGCGGAGAAGGCCTACCTGGAGTGGAACCAGGGAGTGCTGTTCGCCAGCGTCTATCCGCGGCACATCGATCTCGGCGGGCTTCCCGGGCCTGATGAGCTCACCTCCTTCGACCAGCACGCCATGTACTACACCGCGCATCCCGGGGAGTGGGAGCAGCTGCCGTTGTGGAGCGGCCGCACCGAAGCCGGCCGGTGGGCTCGCCCGGAAGGCTCGGACGGCGACTCCGGCCTCGCGACGAGCACCGCCGAGGCGATCGGGGGGGCGTCGCTCGCTCTGCGGAGTTCCGGCATCCGGGTGTTCTATCGCGAGCTGACGACGATCGACGCGATCCAGGCCGGGCTGCACGTCGTCCGGGTGCTGTCTCCCGACCTCGCCCCGATCTACGCGCACCAGCGGTGGCCCTACCTGCACAAGGTCGACGGCTTCCTCTCCTCGCGCTACCCCGACCGCGTCCCGGAATCCCGGTTCCCCTACCTCATGCCGCACCCGCTGGGCTGACCACCGATGGCCACCCCCTTCTTCCACGACTTCACCGAGGCCGCAGCCCTCGACGAGTTCAACCTCGTTGAGCTGGCCCGGCGCATGTCCGCCTTCGAGCCGGGCCCGGAGGAACTCCGGCTGAGCTACCCGACGGCGCCGACCGCGCTGGGCCGGCCGCGCACCTCCGCCCTGGACCGGCTGGCGGCGAAGCGGAGCAGCCAGCGCGAATTCGGCGTCCGTCCGATCCCCGGTGGCCGGTTCTCGGCGCTCCTGGGCGCGGCCCGGGCCTGGGACGGACCCGGGCACCGCACCCATCCAGCAGCCGGCGGGCGCTACGCCGTCGAACTCTTCGCGGTCTGCTGGGCCGTCGAAGGCTGGTCGGGCCGGATCCTCTACTACGACCCGGTCGACCACGGCGTCGTCGCGCTCCCCGACCCGGCACCGACCTGGGCGGACACCTATCCGCAGCTCGGCCTGACCGTGGACGGCACGCCGGGCTGCCTGCTGGTCGCCGTCGTCTTCCCCGAGCGGGTCACCGCCAAGTACGGCGAGCTGGGAGGCAGGTTCGTGCTGCTCGAAGCCGGGGCCGTCATGCAGTCGCTCTCGCTGGCCGCTGCCGCCCAGGGGCTTCGCGGCGTGGTCGCCGGCGGCCTGCAGGAGCGATCCTGGCTGCGCACCCTGGGCCTCGATCAGACCTCCGCCCGCCTGGCCTTCGGGTATCTCGCCGGCACGTAGGCCGCCATGGATGCCGACTCGGGTGCCGGCGGCGATCCGGACCGCGTAGGTTGAGCGAGTGCTCGTCGAACTCCACCCCGCCGACTCCCATGACGACCTGCGTTACGTCGTGGTCGTGGCCTTCGACCAGGACAGGATCGTGTTGAGCCGCAAACACGGGCATGACACGTGGGAGACCCCTGGCGGCCACCTCGAACCCGGCGAGGGGCCCCTCGCCGCCGCCCGGCGCGAACTCTACGAGGAGTCGGGGGTACGCCCGCGGGCGCTCTACCCCGCCTTCGACTTCACGGTGGACGGCATCGCCAGCCGAGCTTTCGTTGCCGAAGTCGGCCAGTGGGACCCGCTACCCGACTCCGAGATGGCCGAGACCCGTGGCTTCGACGACCTCCCCGACCAGCTCACCTACCCCGACATTGCACCGATCGTGGTGGCTGCGGCGCGGAGAGCGGTGAAGATCCGCTCACTGCCCCTCGTGGGCCTGCTGCTGGATCTGGACCGAACCCTGCTGGATCACGACGCGGCGGCCGCCAGCGCCGTGCTGGCCTGGGCCGCAACGTTGCCCCAATGGCATGGCGACCAGGCCGAGTCGGTCGATCGCTGGCGTGAGCTCGAGGCCCGGCACTTCTCCGAGTACCAACGCGGTGAATGCGACTTCCCGGAGCAGCGGCGCCGCCGGGTACGCGGCTTCCTCCCGCAATTCGCGAAGCTGGACGACGCGGAGGCCGATCGGCTGTCCGCCCGCTACCTGGAGCACTACCAGAACGGCTGGACGGCCTTCGCCGATGCGCGGCCGCTGATCGAGCACGCGCTCTCGGTGGGACTCGCCGTCGGCGTCCTCACCAACGGCGACCAGGATCAGCAGGGCCGCAAGCTCCACAGGCTCGGTCTCGATCTGCCCGGTGTTCGGCTGTTCGCCTCCTCAGCCCTCGGTGTCGCCAAGCCCCATCCCGAGGCGTTCCGGCTGGCGTGTGCGGGGTTGGGAACGCCGCCGGCCCAGACCCTGATGGTCGGCGACGACGTCGACACCGAGATCGTCGGCGCCAGAGCGGCTGGCCTGCCGGCCTGGCATCTCGCGCGCGAGACAGCTCGTCCGAACTCCCTCAGCACGTTGGCCGAGCTTCATGGCCTTCGCGCATGGCCGACGCCCGGCCACCGAGCGGCCCCGGCTGAGCACCTCCGCCCACGCTGAGCCCGCCAAGGTCCGCAGACCGTCAGGACGCAGCGAGCCAGCGGCGGGCCAGGGCGATCCTGGCCTCGACCTGTTCGGTGGTGGCCTGCGCCAGGGGCGGTCCGCCCGCTTCCCGGCGCAGGCCCGCGTGGACGTGGCTGTGCGGCGTCCCCCTCACCCTCGCCAGTTGCGAGACCAGGGAGTTCAGCTCCTTGCGGCGGCCTTCCAGCGCACGGTGCAGGCTGACGGTCTCCGGGACGCGCTCGCGGCGCTCCTGGCGGACCCGGCGGGCGAGTTGACGGCGCTGCCGCTGAGCGAGCAACGACGCCACCTGATCGGGTTCCAGCAGGCCGGGCAAACCCAGGTAGTCGGCCTCGTCGAGGCTGGTCGGCTCGGCGAAGAGGCCGAACTGGCGATCCTCGAACAGCACGTGGTCGAAGACCGCCTGCGATTCCAGCGCCTCGAACCGGCCGTCGTCGAGATCGGCGGTGTCGCGGCTGCGGTTCGCCTCGGCGAGCAGCGCCTCCTCAGGTGCCCACAGATCGCCCTCGTCGTGCTTGGGACGACCCAGGATGTGATCGCGCTGCCGCTCCAGCGCGCCGGCATGAGCCAGCAGGATCGGGACGGTGGGCAGGAATACGGTCGCCAGCTCACCGCGTCGGCGGCTGCGGACGAAGCGTCCCACCGCCTGGGCGAAGAACAGCGGCGTGGCGATCGCGGTGGCGTACACCCCGACCGCCAGGCGCGGGACGTCCACCCCTTCGGAGACCATCCGCACCGCCACCATCCAGCGCTGCTGCGAGCCTGAGAACTCCTCGATCCGGCGGCTGGCGCCGGCATCGTCGGAGAGCACCACCGTGGCCTTCTCGCCGCTGATCGTCTCGAGTGCCCGCGCATAGGCGCGGGCCTGTTGTTGATCGGTGGCGATCACCAGCCCTCCGGCGTCCGGGATGTGCCGGCGCACCTCGGTGAGCCGCTTGTCGGCCGAGGCCAGGACGGCGGCGATCCAATCCCCCTTGGGATCCAGCGCGGTGCGCCAGGCCTGGGCGGTGATGTCGTTGGTGAGCGGCTCCCCCAGCCCGGCCGCGAGTTCGTCCCCGGCCTTGGTCCGCCACCGCATCCCACCGCCGTAGGCCATGAACACCACCGGACGCACCACGTGGTCGCGCAGCGCCTCGGCATAGCCGTAGGTGTAGTCGGCCACCGAACGGCGGGTGCCGTCCGCCTCCTCGGCGTAGTGGACGAACGGGATCGGCGTGGCGTCGGAGCGGAACGGCGTACCGGTCAGCCCCAGCCGCCGCGTGGCCAGCGCGAAGGAGGAGGCCACCGCCTCACCCCAGCTGAGGTTGTCGCCGGCGTGGTGGATCTCGTCGAAGATCACCAGCGTCCGGGCCCGGACGGTCAGCGCCTCCCAGGCGAACGGGCGGACTGCCACGCCGGCATAGGTGACCACCATCCCGTGGTACTGCCGCGACCGGCCCTTGCGAGAACCGCCCAGGCCGGGATCGAGCTGGATGCCGGCCTTCGCGGCCGCCTCCGCCCACTGCACCTTCAGGTGCTCGGTGGGCGCCACCACGATCACCTGCTCGACCCGGCGATCGGCCAGCAGTTCGGAGGCCGCCCGCAGCGCGAAGGTGGTCTTGCCGGCCCCCGGCGTGGCGACGGCCAGGAAGTCCTGGGCATCCAGTTCCCGGTAGCGGGCGAGCGCCTCCTCCTGCCAGGCGCGCAGCCGGGATGCCGTCCCCCAGGCCGCCCGCCCCGGAAAGGCCGGGGAGAGCTGCCAACTGGGGTGGGCGGAGATTTCGGACATGGGCGACCGACACTAGTACCCGGTCTGCGGATCGAGCCGACGGCACGCCGGGCAAGCCATCGACGACGACCCGCGACGGCGGAGCAGGTGTAGAGTGCTCTCGCGCGTAATGCCGGATGGAAGGGAGGTAGCCCGATGTCAATCGCTGTCTGTGGGCTGTCCACCGCCCATCCACGTGAGGCACTCGCCGGCTGACGCCCCAACCGGGTGCCTCCTCCATCAGGAGAACACCCTTGTCACACTCTTCTTCGTCGTTCAACTGGGACGACCTCACCTACCATGCCTTCTCCGACGAACTCGCCGGCAACCAGCGCTGGTCGACCTGGGACCAGACCGAACGGCTGAACCGCGGTCCACAGCCCTGGCCCAGCTGGCTGGTCACCTCCTCGGCCGCGGTCGACACCGATCTCGGCATCCTCAAGACCGGCAAGGAAGCCGACGTGTTCCTGGTCGAACGCGCCGTCCCCGACGACGCCGGGCAGGCCTGCCTGCTGGCGGCCAAGCGATACCGCACGACGGATCACCGCCTCTTCCACCGCGACTCCGGCTACACCGACGGACGTCAGGTGCGCAGCAGCGTCGCAACCCGGGCGATGGCCGACCGTAGATCGGCCTACGGCCGGCAGATTCGCAGCGAGCTGTGGGTCAACGCCGAGTGGGACTCGCTGAAGCGGTTGTTCGAGGCGGGTGTTCCGGTGCCCTACCCGGTGCAGCTGGAGGGCACCGAGATCCTCATGGAGTTCATCTCGGACGGGGAGGCCGCCGCACCGCGGCTGCAACAGCTCCGGCCACCAGCCGAGCAGCTTCAGTCCCTCTTCGATCAACTGCTCGCCGCGATGCGGACGATGACCGGGCTCGGCCTGGTGCACGGCGACCTCAGCCCGTACAACACTCTGGCAGCAGACGCCGGCACCCACGCCCCAGGGCTCGTCATCATCGACGTGCCGCAACTGGTGGATCTCGTCGCCAACCCGAACGCGGTGGAGTTCCTGCACCGGGACTGCACCAATATGGCGACCTGGTTCAGCTCCCGGGGCCTCCCGACCGATCCGGACGAGCTACTGGCCGATCTGCTCGGCCACGCCTGGTGAGCAGCAGGGCCACCGCCAGTGCGATGCCGGCCAGGTCGGCCAGCAGATCGAGCGGATCGCCGGAGCGGTGCGGCAGGAACCAGTGCTGGATCAGCTCGCTGACCACGGCATGGGCAGCGAAGACCCCGGCGATCAGCCAGACCCGCCCGGTGAGCCGGCCCAACAGCCAGACCGGGAGGGCGAAGAGCAGGACGTGGGCCACCTTGTCGGCGCCGGGCAGCTCGAAACCCGGTTCGGGCGAGCCCGGCAGGTAGAGCGCCACCAGGTGGACGAGCACCGCCGCGACCGACAGTCCCCTCAGGAGCCGACGATGCTCAGCCACGCGTTCAGACCTGGGCGAGCTTGGCCAGGATGAGTTCGCGGACCCGTCCGGCGTCGGCCTGGCCGCGCATCTCCTTCATGACGGCACCGATCAGGGCACCGGCGGCCTGCACCTTGCCCTCCCGGATGCGGTCGGCGACATCGGGGTTGGCTTCGATCGCCCGCTCGACGGCTGCGGCCAACGCACCGTCGTCGGAGACCACGGCCAGCCCGCGCGCCTCGACCACCTCGGCGGGTTCGCCCTCGCCGGCCAGCACGCCGTCGATCACCTGACGGGCCAGCTTGTCGTTGAGGGTTCCGGCGTCCACCAGCGCCTGCAGCGCCGCGACCTGGACGGGCGTGATCGCCAGCTCGTCCAGCTCGAGGCCGGCCTCGTTGGCGCGACGGGTGAGCTCGGTCGTCCACCACTTCCGCGCGGGCTGCGCTGCGCAGCCGGCGGCGACCGTGGCGTCGATCAGGTCGAGGCCGCCGCCGTTGACCACGTCCCGCATCTCCAGGTCGGTGAAGCCCCACTCGCCCTGCAGCCGGGCCTGGCGGGCGGCCGGCGGTTCCGGCAGGGTTGCCCGCAACTCCTCCACCCACCCGGCGCTGGGCGCCACCGGCACCAGATCCGGCTCGGGGAAGTAGCGGTAGTCCTCGGCCTGCTCCTTGGAGCGTCCCGGCGAGGTGTAGGAACCGTCCTCGTGCCAGTGCCTGGTCTCCTGGTGGACCCGTCCGCCGGAGGCCAGGATGGTCGCCTGGCGGCGGATCTCGTAGGTGAGCGCGGCCTCGATCGAGCGCAGCGAGTTGACGTTCTTGGTCTCGGTGCGCAGCCCGAGTTCCGAGGATCCCTTGGGCATCAGCGACACGTTCGCGTCGCAGCGCAGCGAGCCCTGCTCCATCCGCACGTCGGAGACGTCCAGCGCCCGCATCAGGTCGCGCAACAGGGCCACGTAGGCCTTGGCCACCTGCGGCGCCTTCGCCCCGGTGCCACGGACCGGCTTGGTCACGATCTCGATCAGCGGCACCCCGGCACGGTTGTAGTCCACCAGCGAGTAGTCGGCGCCCTGGATGCGGCCGGTGGAGCCGCCGACGTGCAGCAGCTTGCCGGCGTCCTCCTCCATGTGGGCGCGCTCGATCGGGATCTGGTAGGTCTCGCCGTCCACCTCGACGTCGACTCCGCCCTCGAAGGCGATCGGCTCGTCGTACTGCGAGGTCTGGAAGTCCTTGGTCATGTCCGGGTAGAAGTAATTCTTCCGGGCGAACCGGCACCAGCCGGCGATCTCGCAGTTCAGCGCGAGCCCGATCCGGATAGCGGACTCGATCGCCTTGGCGTTCACCACCGGCAGCGAGCCGGGCAGGCCCAGGCAGACCGGGCAGGTCTGCGAGTTCGGGGCACCGCCGAACGCGGTCGAGCAGCCGCAGAACATCTTGGACGCGGTGTTCAGCTCGACATGCACCTCCAGCCCCAGGACGGGGTCGAACAGCTCCAGCGCCGCGTCGTAGGACATCAGCTCATCGCTCATGCGGACACCTCCCTACTGGCCAGCTGGTCGATCAGCAGCCCGCCCCAGCGGCGTCCCAGTTCCGCCTCCAGCGCGGCGCCGACCAGGTACACCCGGTCGTCGGCCAGCGCCGGCGCCATCACCTGGAAGCCGACCGGCAGTCCGTCGTCCGGGCTGAGCCCGCAGGGGAAGGATCCCGCCGCATTGCCCGCCATGTTGGACGGGATCGTGCACAGATCGGCCTTGTACATGGCCAGCGGGTCGTCGATCCGCTCGCCGAGCCCGAAGGCGGTGGTGGGGGTGGAGGGCGAGACCAGCACGTCCACCTGCTCGAAGGCCGCCTCGAAGTCGCGGACGATCAGGGTGCGCACCTTCTGGGCCGAGCCGTAGTAGGCGTCGTAGTAGCCCGAGCTGAGGGCGTAGGTGCCCAGGATGATCCGGCGCTTCACCTCCGCGCCGAAACCGGCGCCGCGGGTGAGGCTCATCACCTCCTCCGCGCTGCGTTCGCCGTCGTCGCCGACCCGCAGTCCGTACCGCATCGCGTCGAACCGGGCCAGGTTGGAGGAGACCTCGGCGGGCATGATCAGGTAGTAGGTGGCCAGCGCGTAGTCGAAGTGCGGGCAGGAGACCTCGACGATCTCGGCGCCCAGCCCCTCCAGGACGGACAGGGCCTCGCGGAACCGCTGCTCGACGCCGGGCTGGTAGCCCTCCCCGCCGAACTCCTTCACCACGCCGATCCTCAGGCCCTTCACGTCGGCCCGCCGGGCGGCGCCGACGACGTCGGGCACGGCCGCGTTGATCGAGGTGGAATCCCGCGGATCCCAGCCGGCGATGACGCGATGCAGCAGGGCGGCGTCCAGCACGGTCCGGGCGCACGGGCCGGGGGTGTCCAGCGAGGAGGCCATCGCGATCACCCCGTAGCGGGAGGTGGCCCCGTAGGTGGGCTTCACCCCGACCGTCCCGGTGACCGAGGCCGGCTGCCGGATCGAGCCGCCGGTGTCGGTGCCCAGCGCCAGTGGCGCCTCGAAGGCGGCCAGCGCGGCGGCCGAACCGCCGCCGGAGCCGCCGGGGATCCGGGTCCGATCCCAGGGATTGCGGGTGGGCCCGTAGCCCGAGCTCTCGGTGGAGGAGCCCATCGCGAACTCGTCGAGATTGGTCTTGCCCAGCACCACCAGGCCCGCGTCCAGCACCCGCTCGGTGAGCGTGGCGTTGTACGGCGGCCGCCAGCCCTCCAGGATGCGCGAGCCCGCCGTAGTGGGCAGACCGGTGTAGCAGAACAAGTCCTTGACCGCGATCGGGATCCCCGCCAGCTCATCGAGCTCCTCGCCGGCCGCCCGCCGGTCGTCGAGCGCCTCGGCCGTGGCCAGCGCCCGCTCGGAATCGACGGCCAGGAAGGAGTGGATGTCCCCGTCCACCGCGGCGATCCGGTCGAGGTGGGCCGCTGTGATCTCCCGCGCGGAAACCTCGCCGGCTCGCAGCATCTGGGAGAGTTCGGACGCGGTCAGCATCAGCAGCGGGTTCATGCCTGCTCCCCTAGGATCCGCGGCACCCGGAACCGGTCGTCCTCCGCGGCCGGCGCCGCGGCCAGCACGTCCGCCACCGGCAGCGACCCGGTCACCTCGTCGGCCCGGAAGACGTTCGTCAGCGGCAGGGCGTGGGAGGTGGGCGGCACGTCGCCAGCCGCCACCTCGGTCACGCGGGCGACCGACTCCAGGATCACCTCCAGCTGCGGGGCGAGCTGGGCGAGTTCGTCCGGGGTCATGCTGATGCGGGCCAGCTCGGCGAGTCGGCCCACCTCGGCGGGTGTGATTGCCACGTTCGGCTCCTGTTCGGGGATCGCATCCGAGCGCTCACTCTACGGGGGTCGACCCACTCGGCTCGAACCCGGCTCAGATCGACCGGCGACGTCCGCATCCCGCCGCTCCGGCGTGACATGCCCGTAACAGAACTGGGTCACACTGGAGTTGTGTTCCTCCTGCGCCTCGCCCTGCCCGACCGGCCCGGATCCCTCGGAGCGGTCGCCACCGCCATGGGAACCGTCGGTGCCGACATCAACGCAGTCGAGATCGTGGAGAAGTACGAGGGCTACGCGGTCGACGACTTCATGGTGGAACTGCCCAGCGGGGTGCCGGCCGATTCGCTGGTCACCGCGTGCACCTCGGTTCCGGGCGTCGAGATGCTGTGGCTCTCGCACTATCCCGAACGATGGGGGCTGCAGGCCGACGTCGACGTGCTCAACCACATGACGGAGAACCCCGGACGGGCCGAGGAGATCCTCACCCTCGAATCGCCGCAGGTGTTCCGCGTCACCTGGGCCGCCCTGATCGACCGGGACGCCCGGCAACTCAAGATGAAGACCGACCTCGCACCCGATCTCGACGAGGCAGGGGTAGCCGTGCTCGGGCCGCTGCACGAGGTGCGCAGCGACGAACTGCCCCATGAGTGGCTGCCAGGCTGGACGGACACCCTGATCGCAGTGGCGCCCTTCCGCGGCTCGACGAGCATCGTGCTGGCCCGGCGCGGTGGGCCGGAGTTCCTGCCCTCCGAACTGGCCAGGCTGGGCCATCTCGCCGCGCTGGCGACCTGAGGTTCCCGCGCCCGGATTCTCGCCGACGGCCTCCGCTCAGCGGAGCAGGGTGTACATCCAGTAGCCGTAGCCGACGATCGCCGCCGCCACGCCCACCACGAGCAGGCTCACCCACCAGCGCATCCGGCGCTTGGCCCGGGTGGCAGGCACCTCCAGCGGCCCCCACTCGCCGATCCGCGGCATCACCCGCGGCGGCGCACCCTCATTGAGGTTGAGGTTGGAGTTCAGGCCGTCCATGGCGTCCAGTCTGCCAGAGGGTGCCATGCCCCCAGCCGGCTCAACCCTCTCCGGCGGCGCCGGGATCGCCGAGCGCGGCGGGACCCTCGGTCACCAGCAGATGGAACTGGGCCGCGTCGATGATCCGAAGGCCCAGGGCCTCGGCCTTCGCCAGCTTCGACCCCGCGCCCGGCCCGGCTGCCACGAAGTCGGTCTTCTTCGACACACTCGACGCCGCCTTGCCCCCGGCCCGGATGATCGCCTCCTGCGCCCCCTCCCGCGTGTAGCCGTCGAGGCTTCCGGTCGCGACGACGGTGAGACCGTTCAGCACGCCCGCTTCGTCGTTGAGCGCGCCCGGGCCCAGATGGCCCGGCGTCGACCACTGCACGCCTGCTGCCGCCCACCGCTCGACGATCTCGACGTGCCAGTCGACCTCGAACCAGTCGATGATCGAACCGGCGATGATGTCGCCGACTCCGTCCACGGCCGCCAGCTCCTCGCGCGTCGCCGCCCGGATCGCGTCGAGCGAGCCGAACCACTGCGCCAGCGCGCGCGCCGCGACCGGACCGACGTGCCGGATGTTTAGCGAGACCAGCAGGCGCCACAGCTCCTTGCGCTTCGCCTTCTCCAGCTCCGACAGGAGCTTGACCGCCGCCTCGGAGGGCAGCACCTCGCGGTAGTCCTTGCGGATCCCGAGCCGGCGCCGCTCGGCCGCATCCATGGCCTCGGTTCCGGGCGGGTAGGCCGCCGGCCCGAACTTCTGGAAGGGCGCGCGGCGGACGTACTCCCCCGTCCGGTCGTCCACGCGGCGTTCACCGGTCTCGGGATCGCGTACGACGACCTCGATGGGCACGAGTTCGTCGAGGGTGAGGTCGAACAGGCGTGCCTCGGTGCGCAGTGGTGGATCGGACGGCACGTCGGGCTGGGTGAGCGCGGCGGCGGTCACCTCGCCGAGCACCTCGATGTCCAGGGCGCCCCGCGAGCCGATGTGCTCCACCCGTCCTCGCACCTGCGCCGGGCACGACCGCGCGTTCGGGCAGCGCAGGTCGATGTCGCCCTCCTTCATCGGCCGCAGCGGCGTGCCGCACTCGGGGCAGTCGGCCGGCATGACGAACTCGCGTTCCGTACCGTCCCGGAGCTCGACGACCGGCCCGAGCACCTCAGGGATGACGTCGCCCGCCTTGCGGAGCACGACCGTGTCGCCGATCAGCACGCCCTTCGCCTTGACGACGTCCTGGTTGTGCAGGGTCGCCTGTCGCACGACGCTGCCCGCGACGCGGGCCGGCGCCATCACCGCGAACGGCGTCGCCCGGCCGGTCCGCCCCACCGAGACGACGATGTCGAGCAGGCGGGTCTGCACCTCCTCCGGCGGGTACTTGTACGCGATCGCCCACCTGGGCGCGCGGCTCGTCTCGCCGAGCTCGGCGTGCAGCGCCAACTCGTCGATCTTCACCACGATGCCGTCGAGTTCGTGCTCGACGTCGTGCCGGTGTTCGCCGAACCGGGCGACGAACTCGACCACCTCGTCGGTGCTGTCGTAGACGCGCGTGCGCGGGCTGGTGGGCAGCCCCCACTCGGCGAGCATCCCGTACACCCCGCTCTGCGTCGGCACCGGCGGATTGGGCCACGCCCCGATGCCGTGGACGTAGAGGGCGAGCGAGGAGATGCGCAGCAGCGCGGCCTCGCGCTCCATTCCCTGCTTCTTGTCGAGCTGCTGGCGCAGGCCTCCGCTCGCCGCGTTGCGCGGGTTGGCGAAGGCCGGGAAGCGGCGCGCCGCGGCGGTACGCGCCCGCTCTTCGTCGAAGTCGCGTCCCCCGGCGCGCTCCTTCGACTCGGCGTAGGCGCGCTCGCGGAACTCGGCCTGCGCCGCGTTGAGGCGTTCGAAGGCCGCGACCGGAATGAAGATCTCGCCGCGCACCTCGACCAGCGGCGGGTGACCGTCGCCCGCGAGCCGGCGTGGGATGCCCGAGACCCGCAGCGCGTTCTCGGTCACGATCTCACCGACCCGCCCGTCGCCGCGGGTGGCCGCCGAGGTGAGCACCCCGTGTTCGTAGCGCAGGCTGATCGCCAGCCCGTCGATCTTCAGCTCCGTGAGCCAGGTGACCTCCCGGCCGGCGGCGGCCTGGGTCTTGGCCATCCACTCGCGCAGTTCGTCGATCGAGAAGACGTTGTCGAGGCTCAGCATGCGCTCGGCGTGCTCGATCGTCGCGGCGTCCGTCTCCCCCGCGGCCCCCACCGTCTGGGTGGGCGAATCCTGCCCGCGCAGCTCGGGGAACAGGCGCTCGAGCTCTTCCAGCCGCTGCATCCACCCGTCGTAGGTGGCGTCGTCGACCAGCGAGGCATCCCGGCCGTAGTACGTCTCGCGGGCGTCGAGGATGCGCGTCGTCAGCGCCCCCGCTTCCGCGCGTGCTTCGTCGAGCGAGAGGATCGCGGCACCATGATCTGACACGCCGGTCAGTCTACGAGCGGCCGCCGACGTCGTGGCCGCCGCTCACCGCGGATTCACTCCTCGGCGGCGTCCAGCGCACCGGCGATGGCGAGGTGGGCGTCCGCCTCCGGATCCCCCAGCCGCTTCAGCGCGCGGCCCAGCAGGCCATGCAGGTAGGCGTCACCGGGATACTGCGCGACCAGCCTCTCCAACTTCTCCCGCGCCGGACGAAGGCTGGCCGAGGCCAGCAGCGCCCGAGCGGCCAGGATCTCCAGATTCGGATCGTCGTCGTGCTCCGGACGCAGCGGAGCCAGCACGTACAGGCAGCCGAGCGGATCCCGGCGATCCAGCAGGGCTTCGGCCAGCCGGAGCCTGCGCACCTCTGCCGGCCAGGGGCGCGCCGGCTCCCGCTCCGCTCGGAGATGGGCGAGGATCGTCTCCACCGGCTGTGCCCCGACCAGCGCTGCCCCGTCGACGACGAAGGTCGGCGAGGATGCGATGTCCGCGGCGCGTCCGGTCCAGTACGCCTCCCGGGTCGTCCGCTCACTGGGGTCGGCCGGGTCGAATCCGGCCTCCAGATAGGCCAGCGCGTGCTCCGTCCCTGCCACCGGAACCGGTGACGGCAGTCCGTACCGGTCGGCGATCCCACCGAGCAGGTCGATCCGGTTGACGTCCTCGCCGGCGAAGTGCGCGGCCATGATCGCCTCGACCACCGCCGACTGCACGTCCGGACCGGCGTCGCCGGCCGCCTGGATCAGCCGGTGGGCTGCCCAGGTCGACGTCCGATAGCGCGGATCGGGAGTGGGCAGGCCCTCGGCGTTCGCCAACTGCGCGACGCGATGCTTGGTCAGGTCGAGGCTGAAACCGGGCACGGACTGCAGTTGCGCAGCTTCGGCCTCGGGCTGGTCGGCCAGCGGCACCGAGACCGCGGGCGCGGTGGGATCCAGCAGGTAGGGCCGCCACACCACGATCGCCTCGGGGTCGCCGAGTTCGGCCAGGGCGGCCTCCAGGCGCCGCTTCCCGGCGTGTGCCCAGGGGCACACCACATCGATGTAGACCTCGATCAGCATCCGGTCAGGGTAGCTCCCGGCGTCAAGCCGCTGCGGCGGCCTGACGCCGACGCCTTGTCACTTGACGCGCTTGGTGGCCTTCGAGGTCTTCGAGACCGTGGTGTAACCGGGCTTCTTGCCGGTCACCTTCACCGTGATCTTCTTCCCCTTGTCGGCCTTCACCAGCTTGTAGCTCACCTGCTTCGCGCCGGAGATCTTCTTTCCGTTGCGGTACCACTGGTACGACAGCTTCGCGCCGGACGGAACCCACGTTCCGGGCTTCGCCCGCAGCGTCTTCTTGACCTTCGCGGTGCCGCTGATGGCGGGCTTCGGAGTCTTCGCGAAGGTGGCCGGCGCAACCGCCCCGGTGGCCTTCGAGGTCTTCGACGTGGTCGCGTAGCCCGTCTTCGAGCCGGTGACCTTGACCGAGACCGCATGCTTCACATCCGCCGCCACCAGGGTGTAGGTGGCCTTGGTGGCGCCCTGGATCGCCCGGCCGTCCCGCAGCCACTGATAGGCCAGCTTCACTCCCACCGGCCCCCAACTCCCCGCCTTGGCCGTCAGCGTCTTGCCGAAGGTCGCGGCGCCGGTCACGGTCGGGGTCGCGGTCTGGAGGGCCAGCAGCGGCACCAGATGTGCCTGGCTGGTACGGCTCGCGGCCAGGTAGGCGGGTTTGGCGCCGGTACTGCGCACGGAGATCTTCCGCCCGGCGTCAGCCAGGGTCGGAACGTAGGTCTTGGTGGTGGCTCCCGTGATGACCTTGCCATCGCGCAGCCACTGGAAGGACAGTTTCGCCGGCGCCGGGGTCCAGCCGGTGGCCGCCGCGGTGAGCTGCTGGCCCACCTTCACCTGTCCGGCGATGGTGGGGTTCGACGCCGCGAAGACGCCGTACACGGTCACGGTGTAGCGCAGCCCGGTGGTGGCGCCGCCCGTCCTGGAGTACACCCGCACATAGAGGTTGCCCGCGGGAGCAGTGACCGCGTCAGAGCGAAGGGTCGCGCCCTTGCAGTCCGCGCCCGTGACATCCCGAGAGGTCAGCCGGCCGCCCGAGGTGTCGTAGACGCTGACGGTGTAGAACTTCTCCGTCCCCAGGTCGCAGGCGAACTGGAAGTCAACCGCCACCCTCGTTGCCGCGGCCAGCGGCAGACGGTAGTAGTCACAGTCGTAGAAGCCGTTGTCACAATCGCCTCGCAGGGTCGATCCCGCGATGGACCGGCCAAGCGCGATCACATCGGCGGAGGCCGTCTTCGAGTTCGGTTCGGTCTCGACCACTCCAGGAGTCACCGTCGCCCCGAGGACGTAGGGCTGACCGGACCAGATGTAGCCCGAACTGAACCCACTGACCCGGGCCTTGAGCGAAAGGTAGAAGACACCCTCGTCCACGAACATCGCGAGCGAGCGGAGCCGGCTGCCGTCGTAGTCGCTCGCGCCGATCGACACCGAATGGATGGCCGTTCCCTCGGCGTTCAGCACCGTCAGGCTGAAGCTGCCTTCGGTGCCGAGCGTGTCCGAGAACCGCAGATCGAGCTCCAGTTGCCCCTGCGACGACGTGCTGAATCGATAGACGTCACAGTCGTAGAAGTTGTTGTCGCAGTCGCCCGAGGTACGGAAGCCCGCCTCGATGGTGGTGCCGAGATCCACCCGCTGTGCTTTGGACGTCGAGTTGTTGGGCTCGGCTTCGCCCACCGCGGCCGCCTGCGCCGGCGCCACCGACAGCAACGGCAACAGGCCCGCCACCAGGGCTACCCCGAACAGGCGCGCGAGCAGGCGCGATATGGACATGTGCATGTCGACTCCCCCGTGTCAGTGGCGGGCGGCCAGCCCGCGGTCGTCCTGGGACGGACGATGCTCCGCATCCTGGGGGATGGGGCGGCCCCGGGGCCGCCCAACGGTGAGGTTCGTACGAGTTCATACGCTCTCGTACGCCGCGCCTCCTAACCGCCGCTGCCGAGTTCCTCATCGACCTGGGCGGTCGCCCTGGCGAGAACGTCGAAGACCCGTGACACGGCCGGGATGCGGTAGCCGGCGAGACCGCAAGCGGGGGTGAGCACCACGCGCGCGGCGATCGTCCGGTCGACGGAGAGCCGTTCGAGCAGGCGGAGCGTCCGGACCCGGATCTCGTCGACGTCCATCACCTGATCCGGAACCGAGGTGGGGAGGACACCGAGATACAGGCCAGCGCCGCCTGCCAGTCCGGCCGCCAGGGCATCCAGGTCGGAGTGGCGGAGCAACTCGGCGTCCATCGAGACCGCACCGAATCCCGCGCCGCGGTGCCCGGTGCCGATCATCTCGGCGATCGGCAACCCGGGCGCGCAGCAGTGGACGACCGTCGACACCTCCAGGCCGCGACGGACCGGCTCGGCGGTGAGGAAGGCCAAGTTCGCCGCGATCTCGGGCAGATCCACGGCCCGATGCCGGAAGAAGCCGCCCGGTGTCGGAACGGCTCCGGCCGCCACCGCGGGGAGCGACGGCTCGTCCACCTGAAGGACCAACTGGATCCCGGGAAGGCGCCGGGTCATGTCGGTCAGCACCTCGCCGACTCCCTCGGCGAGCGCCGCGGCGAGATCCCGGCGTGCGCCGACATCGGCCAGCACCCGTCCGGTGTGGGCGACGCCGGTGGACGCGGCCAGGGTCCAGGGGCCGGCGATCTGGAGCTTCAGCGGCCCGGCATAGCCCTGGGCGTGCTCCTCAAGGACCTCCAGGTCGTCGCGCCAGGTCTGGCGGGCGCGACGTTGGTCGACACCGGCGGAGCCCAGCACCCACTCCCCGGCGACAAGCTCGGCGCCCAGGCCGGCCAGCGCGCCCAGGCCGCGTCCGATCATGGCGGCCCACGGACCGCGAGCCGGCAGTTCGGGCAGGTAGGGCAGATCGGGCACCTTGTCGAAGGTCATCCGCACCGCGGCGGCGACGTCGGTGCCGGGCAGCGAGCCCAGGCCGGTGAAGCCGACCATCACGCCGCCCTGGCGATCGTGGACGAGCCAACCACCCGCTCGCCGTCGTAGTAGACCACCGCCTGCCCCGGTGCGATCCCGTGCGCGGGCTCGTCCAGCTCGACCCGGATCTCCTCGCCCAGCGCGGTGATCGTGGCCGGCATGGGCTCCGAATGTGCCCGCCACTGCGCCAGCCCGCGCCAGGACCCGTCCACCGCCTGTTCGGTCCAGGTCGGGCGGATCCCGTCGATGACCTGCACGGCCAGCCTCTCCCGCGGTCCCACCGTGACGGTGTTGGTGGCGACCGAGATGTCGATGACATAGCGCGGACGACCGTCCGCGGCGGGCACGGACAGGTGCAGCCCGTGCCGCTGCCCGACGGTGAACTGGTGCGCCCCGGCGTGCGCGCCCACCACCTCGCCGCGATCGTCCACGATGTCGCCGGTCTGGCTGCCGAGCCGTCCGGTCAGGAAACCGGCGGTGTCCCCGGAAGGGATGAAGCAGATGTCGTGCGAATCCGGCTTCTTCGCCAGGTACAGCCCGCGCTCGGCCGCCTCCGCGCGGACCTCCGCCTTGGACGTGTCGGGTCCGAGCGGGAACAGCGAGCGCCGCAATTGCTCCTGGTTGAGCACGCCGAGCACATAGGACTGGTCCTTGCGCTCCTCGTGGGAGCGCAGCAGCGAGACGGTGTCCCCCACCTGGCGGGTGCGGGCATAGTGACCAGTCGCCACCGCGTCGAAGCCGAGCGCCAGCCCGCGGTCGAGCACCGCTGCGAACTTGATCTTCTCGTTGCAGCGCAGGCAGGGGTTGGGAGTGCGTCCGGCGGCGTACTCGGCCACGAAGTCCTGCACCACGTCGGCATCGAAGCGGTCGGAGAGATCCCAGACGTAGAACGGGATGCCCAGCACGTCGGCAGCCCGCCGGGCGTCGTGGGAGTCCTCCAGCGAACAGCAGCCCCGCGCGCCGGAACGGTAGGTCTGCGGGTTCTTGCTCAACGCCAGGTGGACGCCGGTGACCTCATGGCCGTCGGCCACCAGGCGCGCGGCAGCGACGGCGGAATCCACTCCCCCGGACATGGCTGCCAGTACCCGCATCGAACTCCCTTCTCAGGGGTCGATTGTAGGCCGGTGGGGAGATCCCCGCCTCCGCGGTGATGGCAGTGGGAAGCCGGGATGACGGGTCAGTAGGCCGCGCGGGCGCTGGCCAGTGCCCCGGGCAGTACTTCAAGCAGCCGCGCGATGCCGGACGCGGCGGTGGTCGGGCCGAACGAGAACCGCAGGCTGCCGGAGGCGTCGGCCAGGTCGCGTCCCATCGCCAGCAGCACCTCGCTGGGCTGGTGCACGCCGGCGGTGCAGGCCGAGCCGGTCGAGCAGTCGATTCCCACCGCGTCCAGCAACAGCAGCAGATCGTCGGCCCGGACGCCCTCGAAGGTGACATGCAGCACCGCGGGGGTGGCCGGCGCGGTGGTGTTCACCCGCGCCCCAGGGAGAGCCTCCAGCCCGGCCCTCAGCTGCTCCCCCAGCGCCGTCAGCCGCGCGGCCTCGGCGGCCAGCCGGCCGGTCGCGATCCGCAGCGCCGCCGCCAGGCCGACGGCCAGCACCACCGGCACCGTGCCGGAGCGCAGCTTCGCCTCCTGACCGCCTCCGAAGCCCGGCGCCCGCAACTCGACTCCCCGGCGCACCAGCAACGCGCCGATGCCGACCGGCCCGCCCAGCTTGTGGCCCGAAAGGCTGAGCAGGTCCAGCCCGGACGCCCCGAAGTCGACCGGCAGATGCCCCACCGCCTGGACGGCGTCGCTGTGCGCCAGCACCCCGGCGCGCCGCGCGACGGCGGCGATCCCGCCTACCGGCTGCACGACCCCGGTCTCGTTGTTCACCCACATCACCGACACCAGCCGGGTCGCCGGCCCGATCGCGGTCGCGACCGTCGCCGGGTCGACCCGGCCCGCGTCGTCCACCGGAAGCACCCGCACCCGGTCGCCCAGCACCCGGCGCGCCTCGACCACCGAGGGATGCTCGACGGCCGAGACCAGCACTTCGCCGTCCGGGCCGGCGGCTCCCAGCACGGCGAGGTTGTTGGCCTCGGTGCCACCGGAGCAGAACACCACCTCGCCCGGCCGGCTGCCGAGATCGGCCGCGACCGACTCCCGGGCCTGTTCCAGGAGCCGGCGCATGCTCCGGCCGGAGGTGTGCAGGGAGGACGGGTTCCCCGGCACGCCCATCGCCTCGGCCATGGCATCCCACACCGCGGGCAGCACCGGGCTGCTCGCGGCGTGATCGAGGTATACCCGGGTTTCCTGCGCCATCTCGCTTGACCGCTCCTCTATGGTGTTGGTTCTGGCAACGCTCTCATCGCGTACCAGTTCACCATGGTTACCTCGAAAGTCGACACATGCAGACTCCTGCCTTGCCCGGGCCGGCGGAAGACACCGTCCTCGGCGCCAGGGTAACGCCGGAAGGAACCCACTTCGCCTTGTGGGCGCCGCGCGCGACCCGGGTGGAGCTGGCACTGCTCGACGACCGTGACCGGCAGCACAACTCCGAACTCGCGCAGGGCCCGGACGGCACCTGGTCCGCCTTCGTTCCCGAGGTCGGCCACGGGCAGCGCTACGGCTACCGGGTGCACGGCGAGTGGGATCCCAGCACCGGGCGTCGCTTCAACCCGGCGAAACTGCTGATCGACCCCTACGCCCGCGCGATCACCGGCGGCGTGGATTTCGCCGGGCCGATCTTCGACCACACCCCGGAATCGAACTTCCTGCCCGACCCCACCGACTCCTTCGGCGCGGTGCCGCTGAGCGTGGTGGTGGCCGACAGCCCGCCGCCGACCCGGCTGCTGCGGCCTCCGGCACTGGACGAGTTGGTGGTCTACGAGACCCACATCAAGGGCTACACCCGGCAACACCCGACCGTCCCCGAGCATCTGCGCGGCTTCTACAGCGGCATGGCCTATTCGGCCGTGGTCGACCACCTGCGCGATCTCGGGGTGAACGCTGTGGAGTTCCTGCCGCTGCACCACTTCGTCTCCGAGCCCTTCATCGTCGGCCGCGGGCTGCGCAACTACTGGGGCTACAACACCCTCGGCTTCTTCGCCCCGCACGGGCCGTACTCGGCAACCGGCACGCTGGGCCAGCAGGTCGCCGAGTTCAAGGCGATGGTGAGCGCCTTGCACGAGGCCGACATCGCGGTCATCCTCGACGTGGTCTACAACCACACCTGCGAAGGCGGTCACGAGGGGCCGACGCTGTGCTGGCGCGGCATCGACCACGGCGCCTACTACCGGCTCACCGAGGATCAGCGCAACGACTACGACGTGACCGGGTGCGGTAACGCGCTGGACACCTCGCAGCCCGCCGCGCTGCGGATGGTGATGGATTCGCTGCGCTACTGGGTGACCGAGATGGGGGTGGACGGCTTCCGCTTCGATCTGCAGACCACCCTGATCCGGGACGGACGCCATCACGTCGACCAGGATCATCCGTTCAAGCAGCTGGTGGCGGCCGATCCCGTCCTGGCGGACACGATCATGCTCTCCGAACCCTGGGATCTGGGCCCCTACGGCTACCAGGTCGGACGCTGGGGGCCGCGCTGGTCGGAGTGGAACGACCGCTTCCGCGGCTACACCCGTGACTTCTGGCGCGGCGCCACCCACGGCGTCCAGGAACTCGCGACCCGGCTGCGCGGCTCGTCCGACATCTTCGACCACAGCCATCGCGCGGCGACCAGTTCGGTGAACTTCGTCACCGCGCACGACGGCTTCACGATGCGCGATCTCACCACCTACGACCTCAAGCACAACGAGGCCAACGCCGAACGCAACCGGGACGGCACCGACGACAACCGCTCCTGGAACCACGGCAACGAAGGCGAGACCGAGGATCCCGAGATCAACGCGGCCCGGCGGCGCACCACCCGCAACATGATGGCCACCCTGCTGCTGTCGGCCGGCATCCCGATGATCACCGCCGGCGACGAGATGGGACGTACCCAGCGCGGCAACAACAACGCCTACTGCCAGGACTCCCCCGTCTCCTGGATGGACTGGAACGATGTCTGGGAGGACCAGCTCGAACTCACCACGGCGCTGCTGCGACTGCGCGCCGCCCATCCGCTGCTGCGACCGACGACCTTCCTGCATCAGGAGGAGATCCTCGACAACGTCGGCCGCGGGCTCGGCCGCACCAGCATCGCCTGGTTCAGCGAACTCGGCGTCGAGATGACGGTCGAGCAGTGGCACGAGGGTGGCCGGCGCACCCTCGGCCAGTACCTCAGCGATGCCAGCAACGCGTTCTACCTGTTGGTGCACGCCGCCGACGAGCCCCTCGAGGTGACGCTGCCGGACGGCCCGTGGGCGGCCAGCTACACCGTCGCCCTGAACACCGGGCTGCCCGGCGAGCTTCCCAGCGAGCCGATCAAGGCCGGTTCGGCCATCGAGGTTCCCGGGCAGACGATCATCCTCTTCAGCATCGGATTGCCCCATCGCGCCACCGCCACGCGTCGATCGGTTTGATCTGTCCGACCGCCGTCATGTTTGGGTAGGTTGTCCCCGTGGCCTCAACGAAGACTCCTGGTCGTCATCCTCAGAACCCCCGCAAGCCTCGTGCCCAGGCACATCCAGCGGCTCCTGCGACACCCCCGCCGCCACCGGAGCTGACCGGCGTCGGCCCGCAGGATCCAGGCCTGTCGCGCGGCTTCGGGCGGATCCCGGTGGCGAAGGTCGAACCCGTCATCGAGGGCGGCGCCTACCCGGCCAAGGCAGCGGTCGGCGAGCTCATTCCGATTCGCGCCAAGGTCTTTCGCGAGGGTCATGACGCCGTCAACGCCTCGGTGGTCCTGACCGACCCCGCCGGTGCGCAGACGCGGATCGACATGACGCCGCAGGAACCCCGCGGGCTCGATCCCTGGGAGGCCTGGGTACGGCCGGACGCCGAGGGCGCGTGGACCTTCCGCGTCGAGGGCTGGTCCGACCCGTGGCACACCTGGCGGCACAACGCCGAGGCGAAGCTTCCGGCCGGCGTGGACGTCGAACTCGTCTGCCTCGAGGGCAGGACCCTGATGGAACAGACCGCCGACCTGGCCGAGGCCGCCGGCGATCCGGTGCAGGCGTCGATCCTGCGGGCGACCGCCATGCTGCTGATCCCGGAGCGTCCGGCCGAGGAACTGATCGAGGTGGCGACCGCCGTCGGCGTCGAACGGGCGATGAAGCTCTACGGCCCGCGCGAACTGGTCTCCCCCACGGCGGACTTCCCACTCTTCGTCGATCGCCAGCGCGCCCTGTTCGGCAGCTGGTACGAGTTCTTCCCCCGCTCGATCGGCGCCCGCCGCGACGAGACGGGCGCCTGGCACTCCGGCACCTTCGACAGCTGCCACGCCCGGCTCGAGGAGATCGCGGCGATGGGCTTCGACGTGGTCTACCTGCCGCCGATCCACCCGATCGGCACCGCCTTCCGCAAGGGCAAGAACAACACCCTCACCCCCGGCCCGGAGGATCCCGGCTCGCCCTGGGCGATCGGCGCGCCCGAGGGCGGGCATGACGCGATTCATCCCGCCCTGGGCGACTTCGACGCCTTCGACCGGTTCGTCGCCAAGGCCAACAGCCTGGGCCTGGAGGTCGCTCTGGACTTCGCGCTGCAGGCCTCCCCCGACCACCCGTGGGTGAAGGAGCACCCGGAGTGGTTCACCACCCGACTGGACGGGACCATCGCCTACGCCGAGAACCCGCCGAAGAAGTACCAGGACATCTACCCGATCAACTTCGACAACGACCCGATCGGCATCTACCACGAGGTCGTCCGCATCCTGCGGCTGTGGATGGCGCACGGCGTGCGGATCTTCCGGGTGGACAACCCGCACACCAAGCCGCTGGAGTTCTGGGCCTGGGTGATGAAGAACATTCGCGACACCGACCCCGACGTGCTGTTCCTGGCCGAGGCCTTCACCAAGCCCGAGATGATGCACGGGCTGGGCAAGATCGGCTACCACCAGTCGTACACCTACTTCACCTGGCGCACCGAGAAGTGGGAGATCGAGGAGTACCTGACCGAGCTCAGCCGGGAGATGGATTCCTTCTACCGTCCGAACTTCTTCGTCAACACCCCCGACATCAACCCGGTCTACCTGCAGTCGGGCAACCCGTCGGCCTTCGCCATCCGGGCCGTACTGGCAGCCACCCTGTCGCCGACCTGGGGGGTCTACTCCGGCTACGAGCTGTTCGAGCACGAGCCGCTGAAGCCGGGTGGCGAGGAGTACCGAGATTCGGAGAAGTACGAGTACCGGCCGCGCGACTACAACGCCGAGCCCAACCTCAACATGCTGATGGGCCGGCTCAACCAGATCCGGCGCGACCACCCGGCGTTGCAGCAATTGCGGCAGATCACCTTCCACCATGCGCCGCACGATCAGGTGATCGCCTACTCCAAGCGCGACGGCGACGACACGGTGATCACGATCTGCAGCCTCGACCAGTACGACACGGTCGAGAGCGACCTGTACCTCGATTTCGGGGCGCTCGGCCTGGCCGGACACGATTCGGTGCGGCTGCGGGACGAGCTGACCGGCGCGACCTTCACCTGGGGCGAACGCAACTTCGTCCGGCTGTCGCCCGCCAATCCGGCGCACGTGCTGCGCGTCCTGGGCTGATGTCCGCAGGCTGGCCGGCATACCTCCAGCGAGCACGCTGGTTCGCCGGTAAGGACTCCGGCCGGCTCAGCGGCATCGAGCCGCTCGGCTGGTACACCCCGGTGGGCCGGCTGCCCGCCATCCGCTCCGAGTTGGCGCGGGTCGATCGCGCGGACGGCCAGGAGACCTACCACCTGCTGGTCGGCTACCTCGCGCCAGGAACGGCCGAACCGGAAGCCCTGGTCGAGCGGATCGAGTTGGACGGCTTCGGCGAGGTCGACGTCGTCGACGCCCCGGCGTCGGTCACCGCCATGGAGGCCCTGCTCGCAGCACTCGATTCACCCGATCCGTCATCCCCGGCGGGTCGCTCACCCGTGCGCCTCCTCGGAGCCGAGCAGAGCAATTCCGCGGTGATCGCCGGTGGCTCCCTGGTGAAGATCTACCGCCGGCTCAACGAGGGATCGAACCCCGAGCCGGAGATGCTCACCGCCCTGGCGGGACGGCCGGTGCCCGCGCTGCACCGCGTCCTGCGCGGGCACGGCTACGACCTGCTGCTCGACGTGGAGTTCCTCGCCGATGCCCAGGACGGCTGGGAGTTCGCCACCGCGGCCTGCGCGTCCGGTCGTCCGATCGACGACGAACTCCACGCACTGGGCCGCGCATTGCGGGAGGTCCACGACGGCCTGGCTGACGCCTTCGGGACCGGCACCGACTCCGGTGCCTCGTTGCGGGAGCGGCTGCTGGACGACCTGGACCAGGCGGTCGCCGAACTCCCGGTGCTGGAACCGCACCGCGCCGCACTGGCCGCCGTCCTGCGCGCCCTGCCCGACGATCAGTTCGTCACCCAGCGAGTGCACGGCGACTTCCACCTCGGCCAGACCCTGCTGGCGCCGGGCGGCTGGCGGATCATCGACTTCGAGGGCGAGCCCGGCGCGCCGATGGCCGAGCGGCGGCGGTTCGACTCACCCTGGCGGGATGTCGCCGGCCTGCTGCGCTCGCTGGACTACGTCCGATCGGCGCACGCCGACCCCACCGGAGGCGCGGCGACCGCCTGGTACCGGCGCTCTCGGGAGGCCTTCCTGGCCGGCTATGGCAACGATCTGGAACCATTCGGCCTGTTGGCCGCCCACGAGGTGGCCCGGATGGTGTACGAAGTGGGTTATGAAGTCCGGAATCGTCCCGACTGGGTAGGCATTCCGCTTTCGGCAGTCGAGAATGTGGCAACCAGGCACTAGGAGAATCCAATGGCGTATGACGTGAACGGCGGCCTGACCGGCTGGGATCTGGAAGGTTTCCATTCCGGTGGCGACACCGAATGCTGGCGCCGGCTCGGCGCCCATCAGGTCACCCTCATCGACGACGAACGCGGGGAGATCCAGGGCACGCGCTTCGCCGTCTGGGCCCCCAACGCGGCCGAGGTGCGGCTCAACGCCGACTTCAACTGGTGGACCGGCGACGCCATGCACCTGGTACCGGGCTCCGGGGTGTGGGCGCTGTTCGTCGAGGGCGTCAGCGAGGGCGCGCTGTACAAGTTCAACATCCTCGGCCCGGACGGGGTCTGGCGGGAGAAGGTCGACCCAATGGCCTTCTTCGCCGAGCAGGCGCCCGCCAACTCCTCCATCGTCTACGAGAGCCGCTACCTGTGGGCCGACGACGAGTGGATGGCCAAGCGGTCCTCGGCGCAGCCGCACCGCGAGGCGATGAGCATCTACGAGGTGCACCTGGGCAGCTGGCGCAAGGGCAAGACCTACCTGGAGCTCGCCGAGGAGCTCGTCGAGTACGTCACCTGGCAGGGCTTCACCCACGTCGAGCTCATGCCGGTCACCGAGCACCCGTTCGAGGGTTCCTGGGGCTACCAGGTCACCAACTACTTCGCTCCGCAATCCCGGCTCGGCCGGCCCGACGAGTTCCGCTACCTGGTCGACCGCCTGCACCAGGCCGGGATCGGCGTGATCCTCGACTGGGTGCCCGGCCACTTCCCCAAGGACGAGTGGGCGCTGGGACGCTTCGACGGCACCGCGCTGTACGAGCACGCCGATCCGCGCCAGGGCGAGCACAAGGACTGGGGCACCTACATCTTCAACTACGGCCGCAACGAGGTGAAGTCGTTCCTGGTCAGCAACGCGCTGTACTGGGTGACCGAGTTCCACATCGACGCGCTGCGGGTGGACGCGGTGGCGTCCATGCTCTACCTGGACTACTCCCGCGACGAGGGCGAGTGGGTGCCGAACATCTACGGCGGCAACGAGAACCTGGAGGCGATCGACTTCCTGCGCTACGTCAACAAGCACCTGTACGAGCGGGTGCCGGGCGTGGTGATGATCGCCGAGGAGTCGACCTCCTTCGGCGGCGTCACCAAGGGCGTCCACGAGGGCGGCCTGGGCTTCGGCTTCAAGTGGAACATGGGCTGGATGAACGACTCGCTGCGCTACCTGGCGCTGGAGCCGATCTACCGGCAGTACCACCACCACGAGATGACCTTCGCCATGGTCTACGCCTACTCGGAGAACTTCATCCTGCCGATCAGCCACGACGAGGTGGTGCACGGCAAGGGCTCGATGATCAACAAGATCCCGCAGGACACCTGGCGGCAATTCGCCACGCTGCGAGCGTTCTACTCCTACATGTGGGGCTTCCCGGGCAAGCAGTTGCTGTTCATGGGCTGCGAGTTCGGCCAGCGCACCGAGTTCAACGAGGCGACCAGCCTGGAGTGGTGGGTCAGCGATCTGTGGGGCCACCACGGCCTGCAGCGGATGATCAAGGATCTGAACACCATCTACGCCACCCGACCGGCGCTGTGGGAGCTCGACAGCGATCCGGAGGGGTTCCGCTGGATCAACGCCGACGACGCCGGCGGCAATGCCTACTCGTGGATCCGCTCGGATTCCTCCGGAAACCAGCTCGCGGTCGTCGTGAACTTCTCCTCCGAGCCCTGGACGCAGTACCGCCTCGGCCTGCCCCAGGCCGGGGTATGGAGGGAGATCTTCAACTCCGACGCGGATCTCTACGACGGTTCCGGCCAGCACGGCAACCTCGGCCAGGTGGTCGCCACCGACGAGAGCTGGAACGGCCTGCCCGCCAGCGCCACCGTCGTCGTCCCGCCGCTGGGCGCGGTCTACTTCGAGTACGCCGGGGAGTAGGCGTCAGCGGTCACCCACCCACCACCTGAGATCGCCGCCTAGCAACCGGGGGTTCTCGGCCGCCATGGCCGGCCCGCGACCGGACGACGTGCCGTGCCGGGATTCGTCCCCGCGGACGAACCGGTCAGGGCCGGTCCAGCCGATAGCCGATGCCCCGCACGGTATGAATCAGGGTCGGACGCGACGGGGTCGGTTCGACCTTGGCGCGCAGCCGCTGCACCACCGCGTCCACCAGGCGGGAGTCGCCGGCGTAGCCGTAGCCCCACACCCGTTGCAGCAGTTGGTGCCGGCTCAGCACCTGGCCGGCATGCTCGGCCAGTTCCACCAGCAGCCGCAATTCGGTCGGGGTGAGCGCGAGCGGCTCCCCCTCGCGCATGACCGTCATGGCGGCGGTGTCGAGCACCAGATCACCGAAGGACAACGCCGCCTCGCGGCCGGTGGGCACCGCCCGCCGCAGCACCGCCTTGATCCGGGCGTCCAGCACCCGGGGCTCGACCGGCTTGGTGACATAGTCATCGGCCCCGCACTCCAGCCCGGCGACGATGTCGATCGGGTCCGACCGTGCCGTCAGCATGATGATGGGCAATAGGGAGCCGGCCCGCACCCGCCGCGCGGTCTCGAAGCCGCCGATGCCGGGCATCATCACGTCCAGCAGCATCACGTCGAAGCGTCCCCGCGCCAATGCCGCCAGCCCGGCGTGCCCATCGGGGGCGAGCTCGACCTGGTGGCCGAGGGAGGTCAGCGCGAGCCGGAGCGCCTCCGCTACGCAGGGGTCGTCCTCCACTAGGAGCAGCGCGCTCATTCGTCGTCCCCTCGCGCGGGCTCCTGGAGCGGCAGCCGCAGCGTGAAGGTCACGCCATCCGGCTCGAGAGTCAGGGAGCCGCCCAGCAGGCGGGCGTTCTCCGCGGCGATCGCCAGGCCGAGCCCGGACGAACTGCCGTGGCGGGCCTCGTCGCCGCGCACGAACCTGCCGAAGACCCGCTCCCGAAGGTCCGCGGGCACTCCGGCGCCGCTGTCATGGACGCTCACCACCGCCTCGGGCTCCGCCACCGAGACGGCCATGGTCACCGGTGGGGCACCGTGCTGCAGCGCATTGGCCACCAGGTTGCGCAGGACGACGCGGACCCGCGTCGGGTCGGTGGTGAGCTGCAGTTCGGCCGGCCCCTGGTAGGCGACCCGCTCACCTGCCCCGGAGTCCGCCATCACCTCGGCGATCAGGTCGGCCAGATCGATCCGGTCGGTCACCAGCTCGGCCCGTCCGGCGTCCATCCGGCTGATCTCCAGCAGATCCTCGGTCAGCCCCGCCAGCCGTCGCAGTTGCGGCGCCACCAGTGCGGCCGCGCGGTCCCGGCTCCGCGGATCCTCCAGCGCCTCGGCCGACGCCAGCAGCGCGGTGGTCGGCGTCCGCAACTCATGGGCGACGTCGGAGACGAACTGGCGCTGCGCCCGGTTCGCCTGCTCCAGGTTGTCGATCTGGCCGACCAGCCGGTCGGCCATGGAGTTCACCGCCGTCGACATCGTCGCGACCTCGTCCCTGCCGGTCACCGGGATCCGCACCGAGAGATCGCCGTCGGCCACCGCGTTCGCCATCTCACTGGCCCGGGTCACCGGGCGGACCACGGTCGCCGCCACCCCGAGGGCAAGCAGCCCCGCGATCAGCACAACGCCGACCGAGACCAGCAGCAGGGTGGTGGCCAGCCCCGGAACCGGGCTTTCGGCGGGCTCCAGTTGGAAGGCGTGGATCAGCAGCCACGAGAACGGCCCGTCCTCACCCGGCACCTCGGTATATCCGAAGCCGACCAGATAGCCCTCGCAGTACCTCACCCAGGCGCCCCAGCTGCCGGGCATATAGGAGATGTCCGTGATGGTGTGGTCGGGGATCCAGTCCATGTGTGGCACGAGGCATTCCGGAATCCGTTGGTTCAGCGGAACCGTCGTACCGACGAAGCCGTACTGCTCGACCTGTTCGGGGCGGAACGGGCTGCTCTGTTCCTCGAAGAAGAAGAGCGCGGTCTCCACCGAGAGCGGGGAATCACGGTCCGGACGGACATCCTGCCAGGCCGTCGTGGTGGGATGCTCGGCGACGGCCACGGCCAACTGGTTCATGTCCGAGGTGATCCCGATCATCATCTTGTCCTCCAGGACCTGCCGGTGCTGGGCCTCGGCCCAGGCCAGCGTCCCCCAGGAGAGCCCGCCGCAGGCCAGGGCCACCGCCAGCACCAGGGCAAGGGCCGTCCGGCCACGCAATCCCGGCGCCCTCACGATCGCGGACGTCGCGGCAGCGGAGCCATCCCGAACACCTCCTCACGCCCACCCTGGCAGAGGAATGTCCCGGTTCTGTCACAAAGCGACCAGAATCCGATCCCAACTTCGGGCTCGCCCGGCGATACTGGGGTCGTGCTCCTCGACCCCGCGATCATTGAGCTTCGGTACGACTCCCTCAGCCTGAGCTGGGCCGATGACCAGGAGTACTTCGAAGGCTTCTTCGCCGGCCTCTTCCGGGAGAACCGCAACCGTTTTCTCGGCACCAGCGACCCGGATCTGCTGTTCGTCTGGCTCATCGCCGGCGACCGGGCCTGGCTCGGCATCGACCTGCTCGAAGGTGAGCCGGTGGTCGGCCAGCGCTGGGAGGACGTGGTCGAGGCGTCGATCACCGTCCCGGCCGGTGCCCGTCCCCACTGGACCACGCTCTCCGACCTCACCGGGCCGTTCCAGCTGCCCGCGGGCGACTACCGGGTGCGACTGAGCGCCTCGGGCCGCGACGGCGCGGTTCCCACCCTGCTGCTGGAGTTCTGGCCGGCACCCCCGCGGCCGGACGCCGTGGTGCGCCTGCGCAGCGAGCGCGGCCGGGCCTTCCACGACGACTGGCGGGTCGGCGAGGTCGGGGAGGCCGCGCGAGTGCTCCGGTCGTGGAGTCGTTCCGGGACCACCCTCGTCGAGACCGTGGCCAGCACCAGCTACGGCCAGATGGAACTGCGCTGGTCGCCGGACGGATGCCTGATGGACGATCTGGAGTCACTGTTCGCCGGTCAGGCCAACGGTCTGGTCGGGGCGGCACACCCCGGCGGGGTGTACTTCCATCTGGCGCGTTACGGCTGCGGATCCCTCCTGCGCATGGAACACCACGCCTCGGCTCCGCTCCTGGAGGCGGCCGCCCAGGACGTCGTCGAAGTCTCCACCACCCTCCCGGACCACGGCGAACCGCGCTGGGAGGCCTGGGGCGGGATGGGCTACGGGGAACTCGCGCTGGCGCCGGGGTCGTACCGGCTTCGGGTCAGCGCCCAGGGCAGGGACGAAGGCGAACAGGGTGAGTTCACCGGCTACCTGGTCGACTCCTACCTGCTGCAGTTCTGGCCGGCCGAGCCGCAGCCCGACGCGATTCTCCGCACCACCAGTGACAACGCGCGGCGCTGGCACGAAGTCTGGGGTGGGCGGTAGATCAGAACAGGGCGCTCATCAGATCGCGACGGGCCTTCAGCACGGCGGGGTCGGCGTTCCCCACGGTCTCGAAGAGTTCCAGCAGGCGCAGCCGCGCGGTCTCGCGGTCGGGGCCGGCGGTGTTGCGGATCAACTCCAGCAGCCGGTCGAATGCCTGCTGGGTGGCTCCGCCCATGAGTTCGGTGTCGGCGGCGGCCAGTTGAGTCTCGACATCGACCGGACGAGCGGCTGCGTCGGCCAGCACCTGGGCTGGATCGAGCGCGCTCACCCGGGCGAGCAGGGCGGCCTGGGCCCGGCCGGCCTTGGCCTCTGGGTCGTTCGGGGTCTGGGCCAGGATCTGGTCGAACTCGACGACCGCCTGCGCGAAGTCACCGGCAGACAGGGCCTCGTCCGCTGCGGCGAAGCGCGGGTCCGGCCCGGCGTCGGCGTCGATGCTCACCGGCTCGGCGATACCGACCACACCGGCCCCGGCGGCGGCCTGGAGCAGCTGGGCGATGATCGCCTCCACCTCGGCCCTGGGCCGGGTGCCCTGGAAGAGCGGCGCCAACTGGCCGCCCACCACGCCGATCACCGTCGGCACGGCCTGCACGCCGAACGCGGCGGCGATCTGGGGGGCGGCATCGACGTTCACTCGTGCCAGCAGGTACTTCCCGCCGGCGGCATTGGCCAGCGCCACCAGGTCGTCGGACAGCTCCTGGGCATCGGCGCGGGGCGAGTAGAGCTCCACCACCACGGGGTGCCGCAGCGAGAGCTGGATCGTCGCCTCGAAGGACTGTTCGTCCACCTCCAGCACGTAACTCGCACCGGGCGGAGGCGGCGGCGCCTTCGCCGCGGCGGCGATTCCCGACAGGTCGATGGCGCGAGACGGATTGAAGGCAGCTGGTGTCACAGCGAGCCATTCTGCCAGCACCCCTCGCGCTCACCCAACCGGACCGGGCAAGATGTGCCCATGGTTCACGAACGCGCGGGGCAGGTCGCACTGCCCGAAGACCTCACCGACATCGACGCCCTCACCGCGGCGTACTACGACCTCACCCCCGATCCGGACAACCCCGATCAGCAGGTGGTGTTCGGCACCTCCGGGCACCGTGGCTCGGCCCTCGACGCCGCCTTCAACGACGCCCACATCGCCGCGACGACGCAGGCGATCGTGGAGTACCGCGCCGGGCAGCGCATCACCGGTCCCCTGTTCATCGGCAAGGACACCCACGGCCTCTCCGGCCCGGCCTGGCGCACGGCCATCGAGGTGCTGCACGCTCACGGCGTCGACGTCCGCGCGGAACGCGACGAGGATTTCACCCCGACCCCGTCGGTCTCCCGCGCCATCATCGCCTACAACCGCGACCATCCCGGCCCCCGCGCGGACGGCATCGTCGTCACCCCCTCCCACAATCCCCCCCGCGACGGCGGCTTCAAGTACAACCCGCCGCACGGCGGCCCGGCCGACACCGACGCCACCGGCTGGATCGCGGCCCGCGCCAACGAACTGCTGCGCAACCCCGGGGCCATCAAGCGCACCCCGTATGAGCAGATCGCCGGCGAGGTCGTCCGGCACGACTACCTGACCGCCTACTGCGAGGATCTGCGCAACGCGCTCAACCTCGACGCCATCGCCGACGCCGGCGTCCACATCGGCGCCGATCCGCTGGGCGGCGCGTCGGTCCAGTACTGGCAGTACATCGCCGACCGGCTGGGCATCGACCTGACCGTGATCAACCCCGAGGTCGACCCGGCCTGGCCGTTCATGACCCTGGACTGGGACGGCAAGATCCGGATGGACTGTTCCAGCCCGTACGCGATGGCCTCGCTGATCGCCAACCGCGACCGCTACGAGATCTCCACCGGCAACGACGCCGATTCCGACCGGCACGGCATCGTCACCCCGGATGCCGGGCTGATGAACCCCAACGCCTACCTGGCGGTGGCGATCCAGTACCTGTTCAGCCATCGGCCGAACTGGCGGGCCGACGCCGGGGTGGGCAAGACCCTGGTCTCCTCCTCCCTGATCGACAAGGTCGCCGCGGATCTCGGACGCAAGCTGGTCGAGGTTCCGGTGGGCTTCAAGTGGTTCGTCCCCGGCCTGATGAGCGGTGAGCTGGGCTTCGGCGGCGAGGAATCCGCCGGGGCATCCTTCCTCGCCCTCGACGGCACCACCTGGACGACCGACAAGGACGGAATCCTGCTGGCCCTGCTCGCTTCGGAGATCAAGGCGGTGACCGGCAAGTCGCCGTCCGAGCTGTACGCCGAACTCGAGGCCAGGCACGGCGCCTCCAGCTACGCCCGCGTCGATGCGCCGGCGAACCGTGAGCAGAAGGCCAAGCTGGCCAGGCTCTCCCCCAGCGATGTCACCGCCACCGAACTGGCCGGCGAGCCGATCGTCGCCACGCTGACCAATGCGCCCGGCAACGGCGCGGCGATCGGCGGCCTCAAGGTGGCCACGGATTCGGCCTGGTTCGCCGCCCGTCCCTCGGGCACCGAGAACGTCTACAAGATCTACGCCGAGTCGCTGAAGGGCCCCGAGCACCTGGCGCAGGTGCAGGCCGAAGCCAAGCAGGTGGTGGACGCCGTCCTCGGCTGAAGCCCCACTGTCATTCCCGCGCGGGCGGATCTCCGGGCAGCGGCCCGGCCGATCGTGGACTCCGGCCTTCGCGGGAATGACGCAATTGCGGCCTCGGCGATGCCCCTGATGTGGAAAGGTTGAACCCATGAGTAACGACAGCCTCTTCATCTGCATCGACCACGTCGGCTACGCCGTCCACAATCTCGACGACGCCATCAAGTTCCATACCGAGGTGTTGGGCTGGCGGGTGCTCCATCGCGAGACCAACGACGAGCAGGGCGTCGAGGAGGCCATGATCGGCACCGGCGACCAGCTGGCCGAGAACGCGCAGGTGCAGCTGCTCGCCCCGCTGAACGAGAACAGCACGATCGCGAAGTGGATCGAGCGCAACGGCGGCAAGGGCGGCATCCAGCAGGTCGCCTACCGGGTCGCCGACCTGGACGCGGTGTGCGCCACGCTGCGGGAGCGCGGCGTCCGGCTGCTCTACGACGTACCGAAGATCGGGACCGGCGGCTCCCGGATCAACTTCGCCCATCCCAAGGATGTCGGCGGCATCCTGCTCGAACTCGTGGAGCCGGCCGCTCACTGAGCGATACCACCGGGCCGTCGCTGTCGGGGGCGGAAGGTAGCATCGGGATCGTCAAGGTAAACCGACCGGCTACCATCCGCCACGAAAGGATCGATTGTGGTGTCACCCCTCGATGAGCAGGGTCTCGACCTCTTCGAGCAGACCGCCTCCGCAGCCGGCAACTTCCCGCAGGTGCTCCGCGGCTACGATCGCAGCGCGGTGGATGCCTATGTGCGCGAGGTGGAGGCCAAGCACGCGCGCACCCTCGCCGAACTCCGTGAGGCGAGGTATCAGCTGGAGCTCACCGCCGCGACCACCGACACCACCGACTACGCCAAGCTCGGTGGCCATGCCCGCAGCCTGCTGAAGTCGGCCGAAGCCCAGGCCGCCGAGATCGTGCAGGCAGCGCGGGCCGAGGCGGACGCGCTGCGCTCCCATGCCTCCGCGGACACCGCCCGGCTCTCCCACGAGACCACCGCGGCCCTCGATCTCTCCCGCGCGAACACCACCGCCGATCTGGAGGAACTGCGCCGGCTGCTGGGCGAGCAGACCGCCGCCGAGCTGGAGGCGGCGCGGGCCGACGCCGCCGCGCTGCTGGAATCCACCGAGCGGCAGCGGGAATGGCTGCTGCGCGAGAGCGAGACCCAGGCCCGCGCGATGATCGACGCCGCCACGGCCGAGGCCGAACAGCGCCGGGCCGAGACCGCACGGATCGCCGCCGAGCAGGCGGTCGAGCTCGCGCGCGCCAAGGAGGAGGCCCTCGCCGAGATAGCGGCCGGCCGTCAGGCTGCGGCCGAGCAGATCACCGAACTGCTGGCGGCCACCAAGGCCGAGGTCGAGGCGCAGCACGCCCGCCTCGCCGAGGATCTCACCACCGCCGACCAGCGCCGTGAGGCGGCCCGGGCCGAGGCCGCCCAGATCGCGCAGGCCGCCGCGGAACAGGCGCAGGCCACGATCGACCATGCCGAGCACGAGGCCACCCGGATAGCCGCCGAATCCAATGCCGCCATCGCCGCCCAGGCGGCGGAGCTCCAGCGCGAGGTGGAGGCGCTCAACCTGCGCCGGCAGGGCATCATCGGTCAGCTCGAACAGCTTTCCACCCTGGCCATCGACACCGTCGATCAGGCCGCGAACGAACCGACCACCGACTCCGACTCCAAAGAGGCACCCGGCACCCCATGACAGTGGAACCGGAGGGGCAGCGCGCAGCGCAAGGCCCTCCTCCCCAGCCAACCCCGCCCCGTCCGACCGGCGCGGGTGTCCCGGCCTCGGCGCGCACCCCCAGCGCCCCGGCCACCCGCAACTGGCTGCTCCGCTGGCGCCGCACCACCCAGCCCACCCCGCCCGACTACTTCGAGGGCGCCGACACCCGTGTCGAGCGCACCTCACTGCTGCACCGCAACCCCTTCTACATCGGCTTCTTCATCGCCGCCGGCGGGATAACCGCCTACGCGCTGCTCACCTCGCTCGGGCAGCTGAAGGACATCCTGGTGCTGATCGTGCTGTGCTTCGCTCTCGCGCTGGGCCTGAACCCGGTCGTGGAGTGGTTCCACCACCGTGGCATCCGGCGCGGGCTGGCCGTGCTGATCGTGGCACTCGCGCTGCTCACGGTGCTCACCCTGGCCGGGTGGGCGATCGTCCCGGTGGTCAGCGAGCAGGTGCAGCGGCTCTATTCGATGGCACCGACCTACCTGGAGAACCTGCGCTTGAATCCGCAGATCGACGCCTTCGACGAGCAGTTCCAGGTGATCGACCGGATCGTGGCCTTCCTGACCTCCGGTGAGTTGATCAGCAGCCTGTTCGGCGGTCTGGTCGGTGCCGGCCAGGCGGTGGCCAACGTGATCTTCTCGATCGTGATCTCGGTGGTGCTGACCCTCTACTTCCTCACCTCGCTGCCCAACATCAAAGAGGTCATCTACCGGCTCGCCCCGGCTTCGCGCCGGGCCCGCACCCGCTACCTGGCCACCGAGGCGTTCAAGCGGGTCGGCGGCTTCGTCTCCGGCATCTTCCTGGTCGCCATGTTGTGGACGGCGGTGTCGTTCGTCCTGTTCAACCTGGTCGGGATGTCGCAGTACGCGGTCGCGCTCGCCGTGGTGGTCGGCCTGCTGGCCTTCATTCCGCTGGTCGGCACCTCCATCGCCATCATCATCGTGGCCATCGTCGCCTTCTCCTTCGGGCAGACCACGGGCCTGATCGTGGTGATCGCGTTGTTGGCCTACCAGCAGTTCGACGCCTACTTCATCCAGCCCCGGATCTTCGCCCGCTCGGTGCAGGTGCCCGGCGTCCTGGTCATCCTGGCGGCGGTCTCCGGCGGCCTGCTGCTGGGCCTGGTGGGCGCCATCCTGGCGATCCCCACCATGGCAGCCCTGCTGCTGCTCTACCGCGAGGTACTGCTCCCCCACCTGGATCGCAGCTGATCCCCGTCCGCGCGGGACGACGAAAGCGGGCAGTCACCCGGCCCCGTCATCCCCGCGGAGACAGGGATCCCATCGCCGGTCAGAACAGGCGGTCATCGGCGTTGTCGAGGCCCCGCAGGGCGTCGTAGTCGACCAGGAGGCAGTCGATACCGCGGGTACCGGCCAGCACCTTCGCCTGGGGCTTGATCAGCTGGGCGGCGAAGATGCCCCGCACCGGGCGCATCAGCGGATCCGCGTTCATCAGCTCCAGGTAGCGGGCGAGCTGTTCGACCCCGTCGATCTCGCCGCGCCGCTTCACCTCGACGGCGACATAGCCGCCCAGGGCGTCCCGGTAGAGCAGATCCACCGGACCGATCGGGGTCTGGTACTCGCGCTGCACCAGCGTCCACCCCTCGCCGAAGGTAGCCGGATTCTCGGCCAGCAGCACCTGCAGGTGGGCCTCCACCCCGTCCTTCTGCAGACCGGGATCGATCCCGAGTTCGTGGCTGCTGTCGTGGAAGACCTCGGCGATCGCGATCTGCAGGGTGTCACCGGTGGTGTTGCGGACCTCCCACACCTGGGTGAGGCCTGCCTCCAGATCGGCGGCGACGGCCTCCAGATCGGCGGGCGGATCGCTGACCGTGAGGGTGCACGGGGCACTCATCCAGTTCAGCGGCTTGTAGGCCCGGTCGTCGGCGTGGATCGACACCGAGCCGTCGGCCTTCACCATGATCAGCCGGGTGGCCATCGGTAGATGGGCACTGAGCCTTCCGGCATAGTCGACCTGGCACCGGGCTATCAGCAAACGCACGCCGGACAAGTTACCCGATCCGGGCCCGTAATCTAGACCCATGGCCAAGCGTCCCTCCAAACACCTGCGACCGGCCCGCCCGCTCAACCAGGGCGGCTTCGCCCGATTGGTCACCAAACCGGACGGGGAATGGATGGTGCAGACCATGCCGGCGGGGAATGCCACGAAGGCCTATCTGTGCCCCGGCTGCCAGCGTCAGATCACCGCCGGCGCGGCACACGTGGTCGTCTGGCCCCGGCAGGCCAGCATCGGCTCGGGTTCGGCCGTGGCTGAGCGGCGCCACTGGCACACCTCCTGCTGGGCGCGGAGCAATTGATGGCACGCCTGCACACCCAGCTGGTCGGCACCGGCCGTCCGCAGTTCGCCTTCCTGCACGGGCTGTTCGGACGCGGCCGGAACTGGTCCGGTATCGCCGGCGCACTGGCCGAGCAGGGCCATGCCAGCGTTCTCTTCGACCTGCCCAACCACGGCAGCAGCGCCTGGACCCAGGATTTCAGCTACCCGGGCATGGCCGACGCCGTCGCGGCCGAGATCGAGGAACGGCTGGGTTCTGCCGCCCGGCTGACTCTGGTGGGGCATTCGCTGGGCGGCAAGGTGGCGATGCTGCTGGCCCTGCGCCGGCCCGAGTTGGTCGATCGGCTGGTCGTGATCGACATCGCGCCGGCGCTCTCCGAGGCCGTTGACGGCTTCCCCGCCCTGGTCACCGCACTGACGGCGGTGGACCTGAGCCGGATCCACTCCCGGCGGGAGGTCGATGCCGCGCTGGCCGAGCGCATCCCCGATCTCGGCACCCGGCAGTTCCTGATGCAGAACCTGCGCACCCGGCCCAGCTGGCACTGGCAGCCCAACCTCGGCCTGCTCGGCGCCAGCCTGCCGGAGATCGCCGACTGGCCGGATCCCGGCCCGGTGAGCTACCCGGGCCCCGTCCTCTGGCTGCGCGGCGAGCACTCCGACTACGTCCGGCCCGAGCACGAGGCCGCGATGCGGCGGTACTTCCCGGCCGTCGAGCTACGGACGATCGGCGATGCCGGGCACTGGGTGCACGCCGACGCCCCCGACGAGGTCATCGCCGCACTCCTGGCCTTCGTGGCCTAGGCGGCGGCGATACTCCCGATCTCGGCCGGCAGGTTCGGAACCCCGCCACCGGCGGTGCCGAAGGAGCCGTCGTGGCCGCCGGCGGCGATCTCGGCCACCTTCGCGACTCCCGCGGAGTCGAGGGTGCCGAAGACGGTGTACTGCGGGGGCAGCGGCGTCTCGGCGTAGACGATGAAGAACTGCGAACCGCCCGAATCCGGCGCGCCGGTATTGGCCATCGCCAGCGCCCCGGCCGGGTAGCCGGGGATCTTCTCGAACTCGTCGGGGATGGTGTAGCCAGGGCCGCCCGAGCCAGTGCCGCTCGGATCGCCGCACTGCAGCACGAAGATGCCTTCGTCCGTCACCCGGTGGCACCTGGTGTCGTCGAAGTAGCCCTGATCGGCCAGCGAGGTGAACGAGTTGACCGTGCACGGAGCCAGCTCCCGATCCAGGGTCAGGGTGAGCGGATCGCCGTTGAGCGTCATCACGTAGTCGACCTGGCCGGTGGCCGGGACATCGGTGGTGGACGGAGCCGTGACCTCCTTGCTGGCACCGCCGGTCTCGGTGTAGGCGCAGGAGACCGTGCCCTCGGCCGGCGGCGCGGCCGGCTGGCTGGGAGCTGGTGCGGCCGGTACCGCTGAGGTGCAGCCGGCGAGCACGAGGAGGGCGGCGGGCAGGAACAGGAGCTTCTTCACGCCCCCACCTTGCCAGAGGTCGCCAACCGGCACGGCCTTCGCCGGCCCGGCGAGATCCACGCCTTCGCGGGGATGACGGAGAGGGCGCGCGGGGGTCTCCTCAGGTTGACACCCCTTCGTCCGGTGGGGTTGATTGGGCCCATGGTCAACCTCACCAGGATCTACACCCGCACCGGCGATGCCGGCACGACCCGGCTCTCGGACATGTCGGAGGCCGCGAAGACCGATCAGCGGGTGGAGGCCTACGGTGCGGTGGACGAGGCCAACTCGATCCTGGGCATGGTGGTGACCAGAGCCGACCTGCCCGACGACATCCGGGTGGTGCTGCGGCACATCCAGAACGAACTCTTCGACGCCGGGGCCGACCTCTCCTTCCCCCTGGTCGCGGATCCGCCGTACGAGCCGCTGCGGATCGTCCAGGCGTCCATCGACCGGCTGGAGGGCTGGTGCGACGCCTTCGGCGATCCGCTGCCGACGCTGCGCTCGTTCATCCTGCCGGGCGGCAGCTTCACCGCGGCCCTGCTGCACCAGGCCCGCTCGGTGGTGCGCCGGGCCGAACGCGAGGCCTGGCGGGCAGCGGATCGCTACGGCACCGAGCCCAGCGCGGGCGACGCTCCCGGCGGGGTGAACCAGCTGGCCATCACCTACCTGAACCGGCTCTCCGACCTGTTGTTCATCCTCGCCCGGGCGGTCGGCCAGGCCGAGGGCGACGTGCTGTGGGTGCCGGGGGCCGATCGGACCCCGACCGATCCCAAGGGGATCCGGCAGCGGCAGCGGTTGGTCAGGCCATTGGACGGCGCTGATGCCCCTGGCCAGGCGGAGCCGCCTCCAGCCAGCTGAGCAGCGCCGTGACGGCCTCGTGCGTCATCGACGCCTCCCACTTCCGGCCGTCGTCGAGACGCAACTCGATCACCCGCTGATCCTCCAGCAGGAGCAGGGCCTCGATGTCGTCGGGCCGGCGTTGCAGGCCGGCGCTTGTCTGTGCCCGCGGCAGCACCAGCCGGGGCCACCAGGCGATCGAGAAGGTGCGAAACCACTCCAGCCGATCCTCCCGGTAACGGGCGACTCCGAGCACCCAGCCGGTACCCGGAGTCGTGGTCTTCAATCGCACACTACAGTCGAACAGCGCGCCACCGTGGGAGAGCCAGCGGCGCCGCGCGATCAGCCAGGCCAGGGGCAACAGCACGACGGCAGCGATGACCAGCGCGATGACCTCGGTCACCGCCAGCCAGTCCATCGTGTGCCCCTCCCGGTCTCAGGCGTGTTCGCGAGCCAGGCGGGCAGCCTTCACCTGCGCCTGGGCGCGGCGGAAGTGCTGCATCGTCTCCTCATCGGTCTCGCCGGCATTCAGACGCTTCTCCGCCGCGGCCAGTTCGTGCTCGGCCGCGTCCAGGTCGATCTCCTGGGCGATCCGGGCGAACTGGCTGAGCAGCGAGACCCGGTTGTCGGCCACCGAGATCAGGCCGCCGTCCAGCGCCACGATCTCACGCATGCCGTCGACGGTCAGCACCTCGGCGGCGCACGGCACCAGCCCGGCCAGGAAGGGCTCGTGATCGGCCATGATGCCGATGTCGCCCTCGGTGGTGCGGGCGATCACGCTCAGGGCCTTGCCCTCCCAGGCGATGCCGGTGGCCGAGACCACCTCGACGGTCAGCGGACCGGCCATCTCAGCCTTCCTTCTGGATCTTCGCCCAGTTCTCCATCACCATGTCCATGCCACCCACGTTGAAGAAGGCCTGCTCGGCGACGTGGTCGACCTCGCCGTCGCAGATCATCTTGAAGCTCTCGATGGTGTCAGCCAGCGGCACGGTCGAGCCGGGCACGTTGGTGAACTTCTCGGCCATGTAGGTGTTCTGGGAGAGGAACTGCTGGATCCGCCGGGCCCGGGAGACCATGATCTTGTCCTCCTCGGAGAGCTCGTCCACGCCGAGGATCGCGATGATGTCCTGCAACTCCTTGTTGCGCTGCAGGATCTGCTTCACCCGGATCGCGGTGTCGTAGTGCTCCTGCCCGATGAACTGCGGGTCCAGGATGCGGCTGGTCGAGCTGAGCGGATCCACCGCCGGGTAGAGACCGCGCGAGGCGATATCGCGGGAGAGCTCGGTGGTGGCGTCCAGGTGGGCGAAGGTGGTGGCCGGCGCCGGGTCGGTGTAGTCGTCGGCCGGGACGTAGATCGCCTGCATCGAGGTGATCGAGTGGCCCCGGGTCGAGGTGATCCGCTCCTGCAGCTGGCCCATCTCGTCGGCCAGGTTCGGCTGGTAGCCCACCGCGGAGGGCATCCGGCCCAGCAGGGTGGAGACCTCCGAACCGGCCTGGGTGAACCGGAAGATGTTGTCGATGAAGAGCAGCACGTCCTGGTTCTGCACATCGCGGAAGTACTCCGCCATGGTCAGTGCCGAGAGCGCCACCCGAAGACGGGTGCCCGGCGGCTCGTCCATCTGGCCGAAGACCAGGGCAGTGTCCTTCATGACGCCGGCCTCGATCATCTCGTGGATCAGGTCGTTGCCCTCAC
>JAIUOR010000010.1 GCA_020161795.1 Actinomycetota bacterium
CCGGGGGTGTGAGACAGTTGCATCTCGGAAGTGCCCTTCTTGGGGGAGCTACGGAACTCTAGACAAGTCCCATTCTCCCTTACCAGAGGGCACTTCCTCGCTTAACGCACCGCTACCAGGCCGGTGGATTCAGGCTTAGCGGAACCTCCGGCGAGCAGTACCTTCCGCTCAGCACCAGCGTGACGAACAACCTGACCTTCGCCACCGCCTCGAGTGGCACCGCCGCGGGGTCGTATACGGCCTCCTGGGTCTGCACCAAGAGCACGCCCTCCAGCCCGACGGAATCCCGTTGGCCGGCCACTGGGAGCAGCCCGACCCCGCCGTCCTCCTCAGGCAATGCGACCGAGGCATCGTTCGCGCGGGTGGGCGGCGGCGAGTTCGTCCACTGCACGGTCACCTACACCCCGCCCTACCTCAGCCTGCTCAAGACCGTCGACAACGGAACGACCGGGGCCACGCACACGGCCGCGAACTTCACGCTGGCGGCGACCGGCCAGTCGGCACCGAATTCCACGATCACGGGCGCCGGGAATGCGGCGGCCAGCGTCACCAAGCGGCCGGTCGCGGTCGGGGCCTACGCCCTCACCGAAACTGCGCCGAGTGGAGGTAGCGCCTGGGAGGCGGGCTACACCTGGTCGGGCCTGACGTGCACCGGTGCGACGCCGACGGTGACCCAGGACAGCGTGACCGGGGTCTCGGCGGCCTCGGTGACGATCGCGGCCGGCGGCAACGTCACCTGCACGTACACGAACCGGGCCAACCCGAAGGCGGCCACGGTCACCATCCAGAAGATCGTGCAGAACGCCCAGGGCGGCAACCCCCAGCCGGCGAGTGGCTGGACGGTCGGCGCCACGCTCAACAGTCCGGCGGCCGGCGTCACCATCACGACGCCGCCGACCGCGGTGACCCAGCCGGTCACCGGCGCGGTCCTGACTCCGTGGACGGTTCGGTTCCGTCCGGGCAACACCGTCGCGAACGTGCGCATCCAGGAGACCCTGCAGGCGGGTCACGACTTCGTCAGCAGTAGCTGCGTGATCACCGCAGCGAGCGGCGGAGCGACTAGGACGCAGAATCTCGGCTCCGCGAACGCGGTGATGTCCGGGCTCGCTCCCGGTGAGTCCGCCTTGTGCACCTTCACCAACAAACAGCAACCCGGCTCGATCACCCTGACCAAGGTGAACGCCTCGGACGCCACGCTGGCCGGCGCTCGGTTCCAGCTCTGGAACGACGTGAACGGCAACGGAACCCTCGAGCCGACGATCGACACCGTCCTCGGGGCCGAAGTGACGACGCCGGCCAATGGAGTCGCCGCCTGGGGCACGCTGCTGTGGGGCCGGTACCTGGTGCAGGAGGTCGCGGCGCCGCCGGGCTACCTGCTGGGTACGACCACGGTCTGGCCGATCAACGTCGGCGCCAGCACCCCGGCGAGGCTGGCGTGGGATCTGGGACGGATCGTCAACACCCCGGTGACGCCGCCGACCATTCCGCTCACCGGCGGCCTGGGGCGCGATTTCTACACCGTCGCCGGCCTGGGAGTGATCGGTCTCGCGCTGGCCGCGTTCATGGTTTCCGGAGTGAAGGCCCGACGAAGGGCGACCGGATGAGACGAAGACCAGTAGATCGACAAGTACTCACCACACCACACGGACTGACCCTCGGGGGACCGGACTTCCGGGCTGAGGGATATGAGAAAGGGAATCGAATGAAGACCACTAGGACGTCGTTGCGGCGTCTCGCAGCCGGAGTGAGCGCCGTGGCGCTCGCCCTGATGGGGACCGTCAGCTTCGCCAGCAGCGCCAGTGCCGCCCCGGCCGGCTTTCCCGTGCCGGATCAGACCGGCAGCCTGACGCTACACAAGCACGTCAGGGACGCGTCGAGCACGGACGGCAACCCGGCGGGTGCCCCGTTGGCGGGGGTCGTCTTCGCCGTGCAGCAGGTCGGTGTCACCGGCGCCGGCTGTACTGCCATCGACCTCACCACGCCGGCTGGCTGGGCGAGCGTGCAGACCGCGATCGCCGGGTTCAACGACACCACCGGTGCGCTGCCGACGGGCTTCTGCCTGGTCGGCTCGCCGACGTCGGTGACCACGCTGGCGAGCGGTCAGACCCCGGCGTTGTCCGGGCTGCGAGGGCTGTACCGGGTGATGGAGACCTCCGCCGGCCCCAACCTGGTCGATGAGGCGGCGGCGCCGTTCCTGGTGACCGTGCCGATGCCGGTCGCCGGCACCGGTGGGAATGCCGACTCCTGGGATTACAGCGTGGACGCCTACCCCAAGAACACGCTGACCACGATTACGCCGACGAAGACCGTGGGCGCCACGAACACCTCGGTCGTCCCGGGTGCCGTCGTGCCGTGGACCGTCACCGCTCCGGTGCCGGTCGCGCCGTTCGCGTACAGCAACATCGCCATCGCGGACGTGCCCGCCACCGGGCATACCTTCACCGCGTTCACCTCGATCGCACTCAACGGCACGGCGCTGGAGACCGCGGACTACACCGTCAGTGGCTCCACCATCTCGCTGACCGGACCCGGCCTGACCAAGGTCAACGCGGTGGTCACCGGGGCGGGCGCGACCGCGGCGACCATCACCGTGAATCTCACCACCACGGTCACCGGTACCGTCCTCGGGGAGCTGACCAACAGCGCCAACGTCACGCTCAACGGCACGACGACGTCGACCACGTCGCCGACCGCTGCCCCGCCGAAGACGGTGTGGGGCAAGCTCTCCGTGCTGAAGCATGTGGCCGGCAGCACCACCACGGGCCTCGACGGTGCGGAGTTCGCCGTCTACGCCAAGACCGGGGCAACCTGTGACGCCTCCGTGACGGGGACGCCGGTGGCGACCGGGACGACCGCCGTCGGCGGCGTCTGGGAGCAGGTGCTGTGGATCGCCAACGCGCAGGGCGATGCGGCCGGCCCGTTCACCGCGGCCTACTGCCTGGTCGAGACCGCGGCTCCGGCCGGGTACGTCCTCGATCCGGCGCCGCGTGAGATCACGCTGTCGTCGGCCGCCGCGGGCGTCACCACGTCGTACCAGTTCCCGAACACCCAGGTAATCGCTCCCGCTCTCCCGCTGACGGGTGCCGAGGGCACGGCGCTGTTCACCATGGCCGGTCTGGCGCTGGTCGCGATCGCCGGCGGCGGCTTCCTGATCCGCCGGGCGCGAGCCAACCACTGACAGCGGTTCTCGGGGCTACCGAACCCTGACCGCGAAGGGCGGGGAGGATCCCTCCTCCCCGCCCTTCGTCCGAACGGAGGCAGCGTGACGCGAGTCGAGGCAGCGCCACGGGCGAGTGCGCCCGCGGCTGCGAAGCCTCGCTGGCGCATGTCATGGAGCGCCGCGGGGCTGGCCGCGGTGCTGGTGCTCGGGGTCGCCGTCAACCAGTACCCGGCGGTGGCCAGTTGGGTCAGCCAGTACAACCAGTCGCAGCTGATCACCGAGGTCTCGGGCACGCTCGCGGACGAACCCGCGCCGCAACTGCACGGCGAGATCGAACGTGCCCAGGCCTACAACGAGCTGCTGGTCGGCGGTGCGCTGCTCGCCGCCAATACGCGCAAACCGACCGCCGAGTCCGGCGGGGTGGGCGAGTACGACTACTCCTCCCTGCTCAAGGCCACGCCGACCGGTGTAATGGGCCGGCTGCGCATCCCCGACATCGATGTCGATCTGCCGATCTACCACGGCACCGACGACCTCACCCTCACCAAGGGTGTCGGACACCTGGAGGGCACTTCGCTACCGGTCGGTGGGCTGTCGCAGCATTCCGTCCTGACCGCGCACCGCGGGCTGCCGGAGGCGACCCTGTTCGACAACCTCGACAAGGTCGAGACCGGCGACACCTTCGTCATCGAGGTCTACGGCGAAGTGCTGACCTACCGGGTGATCAAGACCCAGGTTGTCCAGCCAGAGGAGACCGAGGCGCTGCTCCCGGTCTACGGTCACGATCTGGCCACCCTGGTCACCTGCACGCCGCTGGGCATCAACTCCCACCGCATCCTGGTCACCGGTGAACGCGTCACGCCGACGCCGGTGGAGGACGTCCAGGCCGCCGGCGAACGCCCGGAGATCCCCGGCTTCCCCTGGTGGGCGGTCATTCTCAGCGGGTCACTGGTCCTGGCCGCGATAGTCGTCTGGCGAGCCGGGTATCCGCCGCGTCCGCGTCCCAAGCGTGCCGACTCACGCCCCAAGGCCGCGTGAGGCCGCCGGGGCGCCTCAGCCCCAGTGCTCGGCGAACACCGGAATCGTGAGTTCGCGCTGCCAGGGGCGGGCGTTGAGCAGGGTGAGCCGCTCGGCCAGCCAGGCCTGATCGGCGGTGGCCGGCGCGTCCCAGAGCAGGCGGCGCACGACATCGGGCGAGATCAGGTTCTCCACCGGCAGCTGCAGCTCGTCGGCGCGTGCGATCAGCGCCGGACGCACCCGTGACCAGCGGGCGAAGGCATCTGGCCAGCGGTTCTGCCAGACCCTCGGCGGCGGAGGCCCGACCGACCGGGCCTGCCGCGCGGGGAGCTCGCTCCGGGGCAGGGCGAGGGCCTGCGCGATCGCGTCCAGCCAGGTGGCCTCGTACCGGGCGGCGATCCGCATGGCGAAGCCGCGTTCCCGCCGTAGCTCGATGCGGGTGGGGAGCGTCTTGGTCTTCTCCACGACGGTGGCGATCCCGGTGATCGCCCGGTCGTTGAGCACCCGGCCCGGCGCGCGGTCGATCGTGGCCGCGATGGTGTCGCGGGCCGCCCAGAGTGACCTCACGACGGCCAGCCCGAGCGCGCTGTGCACATCGTGCAGGCCGGAGGTACGCCGCCACTGGTCGGTGGACGGAGTCGTCGGGTCGGCCGCGTGCGCGACCAGGTGGGCGAACTCCTGGTAGGCCCATTCGGTCTTGCCGGCCGCGGCGAGTTCGTCGATCAGCCAGCTTCGCAGGTCGTCCAGCCGCTCCACGTCGAGGGCGGCGTAGACCAGCCAATCCTCCGGCAGCGGACGGCGCGACCAGTCGGCGGCCGAGTGTTCCTTGCGCAGGCTGAGCCCCAGCGCGCGCTCCATCAGGGCGTTGAGGTTGACCTTGGGGATGCCCAGCAGCCGGGCCGCCAATTCGGTGTCGAACAGGGCCCGCGGCAGCAGCTTCGTCTCCGCCAGGCAGGGCAGATCCTGGCTGGCGGCGTGCAGAATCCACTCCGTGTCGGCCAGGGTCGCCGCAAGATCGGAGAGGTCCGCGCACGGCGCGGTGTCCTCGAAGACGATCGGGTCGAGGAGGAAGGTGCCGGCTCCCGCCCGCCGCAACTGGATCAGGTAGGCCTTCGCGCTGTACCGGAAGCCCTGCGCGCGTTCGGTGTCGATCGCGACCGGCCCGGTCCCGGCGGCCAGGCGCTCCAGCATCGCGGCGTAGGCGGCCGGGGTCTCGGTGACCGTCGGCACGCCGTCGGCCGGGACCGTCAGGACGGGGTAAACCGGCTCGGTGGTCTCGGCCTCCTCGCTCACCGCGACCTCGGACCGGGCCGGCGCGGCAGCAGCGAGACCACACCGTCAGGCAGCGGGGGCAGCCCGGCGGTCATGCACAGCAGTTCCGACCACGCCTGGAAATGCTGGATCAACTGATCCCCGCGCTCGATCAACGGCGTCCAGGAGGCTCGCAACTCGACCTCGGCGCGCGGCGGATCGTCGCCGATCGCCCCGAACGCCTTGCTCGACACCGCCGTGACCGTGCCACTGGGAGCGGCATAGACAGCCTGGTTGCGCTCCAGCGCGTCGATCAGCCACGACCAGCCGACATCGGTGAGCAGGGGATCGGCGACCATCTCGGGATCCACATCAGCCCGGGCGTAGGTGACGCAGCGGAAGTCGCCCTCCCAGGAGGCGTTGCCTTCCGGATCGTGCAGCAGCACCAGCCGGCCGCTGCCGAGTTCGGCATCGTGCAACACCACGTCGCAGCCGACCGCCACCGCGTACGGCGCGATCTTCTGCGGCGCGGGAAGCTCTTCGATCACCAGTTCCGGACGCCACGACATCGAGGCAAGTGCGTCGACCGCCTCTTCGAATACCCGCGGCGTCATCCGCTGGTTCCTTGCTCCCACGTGGTGAGGGTAACTATTCCAGGCCCTTCCACCGCGGCTGCCACGCCGGTCGGGCGGCAACTGGGGATGTCAGGAATCGGCGGGCTCGAAGGTGAGGCAGACCGAGTTGATGCAGTAACGCTGGTCGGTCGGGGTGTCGTAGCCCTCGCCGGCGAAGACATGTCCCAGGTGGGAATCGCAGGCCGCGCAGCGCACCTCGGTGCGGGGCCGGCCGGGCAGGCTGTCGTCGGTCAGATAGCGGACGCGGTCTTCGGCCGCGCTGGTGAAGAAGGACGGCCAACCGCAATGCGAGGCGAACTTGTGCTCGCTGCGGAACAGCTCGGCGCCACAGGCCTTGCAGCGGTATGTGCCGGGGACGTCGAGGTCGGTGTATTCCCCGGTGAACGGACGTTCGGTGCCGCCCTCGCGCAGCACGTGGTACTCCAGCGCGCTCAACTGGGCGCGCCACTCCTGCGGCGTCTTGATGACCGAGAGTTCCATGGTTCCTCCTGTATCCACCCTAGCCGGGTAGCCAAGGCGGGGTTGGGGCCGCTGGTAGGATAAGCGGTTGATGAACCCCTCACCTCGACCCTCGCGCAAGGCCGCCGTCATCGGCTGGTCGCTGACCGCCGTGGCACTGATACTGCTGGCCACCGCCGGCTGGATCCGCTACCGCTTCGGTGTCATCGTGCTGGAGCAGTTCATCCTGCACATCCCGGTGGGCGGCGAGGAGGCCGGCAACGACAACCTGGTGCTCGAGGCACTGGTGGTCTGCATCCTGATTCCGCTGGGCCTGGTGGGGCTCGCGGCCCTGCTGCACCGTCGTCGGGGCTGGTCGCTGCGGGGCTGGGTACGGGTGGGCGTCCTGACGATCGCGCTGACGGTGTCACTGGGCACGCTGCTGACCGTGATCGGCGTCCCGCAGTACGCCGCCGCCCAGTTCGACGGACGCACCTTCGCCGACTACTACGTCACCCCGCAGGCCGGTCGCACGCCCGAGAAGCCCAAGAACCTGATCACCATCTACCTGGAGTCGATGGAGAACACCTTCTCCGATTCCGAGCTGTTCGGCCGCAATCTGCTCTCGGAACTGGACGAGGCCACCGCCGGCTGGGCCCGGTACGACGGCCTGCAGCAGTACCCCGGCGGCGGCTGGACGATGGCGGGCATCATCAGCACCCAGTGCGGCATCCCGCTGAAGAGCCGACTCCTGGTGAAGGGGATCAACCCCAACGACTTCGGCGAACAGGTCGACAACTACCTGCCCGGCGCCACCTGCCTGGGCGACGTGCTGGCCGATGCCGGCTACACCAACACCTACGTCGGCGGTGCGCACACCCGATTCGCGGGCAAGAACACCTTCCTGCGCGATCACGGCTTCACCTCGATCCGCGGGCGCGAGAGGTGGGAGCCGGGGGAGGATCCGTCCGATGTCTCGATCTGGGGGATCTCCGACGTCCGGATGTTCGCCCACGCCGCCGACACCGTCGACGAGCTGCGGGAGCGCGGCGAGCCCTTCCATCTGAGCATGCTCACCCTGGACACCCATGAGCCCGCCGCGCTGTACTCCACCTGTGGCACCGACGACGCGGTGAAGATGGCCACAGCGATCGTCTGCTCCACCCGGGCGCTGGCCGGCTTCCTGAATCACCTGGCCGAGACTGGCGCGCTGGAGGACACCGTGGTCGTCGTGATGGGCGACCACCTGAAGTCAAAGGCGGAGGGTGGCGACTTCAACTCCGAACTCGAGGCCGCCCAGAACCGCACCATCGTGCTGCGGATCCTGAGCCCCGACCCGGTGGAGTTCACCCGGCCGACGGCCGACCAGTTCAGCATGCTGCCCACGATCCTGGAGCTGCTGGATCTCGATCCACCCGACGGTCGCGCCGGGCTGGGGGTATCCTTCGTTGGCGATCATCCGCTCGCCGGAACCGCGCCCGAACTGGATCCGTCCGAGTACGTCGCGGTCGTGACCTCGCCGTCGTCCGAGCTCTATCAGGGCTTCTGGCAGCCCCGGCACTGACCGGCGCTCACTCCCAGTTGGCGGGGTTCTTCTTGCTGGGCTGGACGCGGGGCGGTTCGCCGGGCATCTTCGGGTACTCCGGCGGGTAGGGCATCTCGCCTTCACCGGCGGCCGCGTCGCGGTCGTACCACTCCAGGGCGGTCGTCAGCTCACCGGGTTCGGCGTCCTCCAGTTCCTGCCAGAGGTCGCCGGCCCGCGCGAAGCGCTCGGGCATGGTGAGCAGCGTGAAGTCGGCGGGGCTGGCGGAGGGCAGCTCGTCCCAGGTGAGGGGAGCGGAGACCCGTCCGAGCGGAGTGGGCCGGATCGAGTAGGCCGAGGTCATCAGCCGGTCACGCGCCAACTGGTTGAAGTCGACGAAGATCCGCTCTCCTCGTTCCTCCTTCCACCAGTTCACCGTCACCTGCTCGGGCATCCGGCGGGCGAGTTCACGTCCGATGGCGATCGCGGCATGGCGGGCGTCGATGAAGTCGGTCGGGTGGATCGGCGCGAAGACATGCAGACCGCGGCCGCCCGAGGTCTTGGGGAAGCCGGTCAGGCCGGCGTCGGCGAGCACGGAGCGCAGCTCCTGGGCCGCCGCCCGGGCCATGGCGAAATCCGAGCCCGGCTGCGGATCCAGGTCGATCCGCAGCTGGTCGACAGCGTCGGTGTCCGAGGCGCGCACCGGCCAGGGATGGAAGCGCACGGTGCCCAGGTTGACCATCCAGATGATGGTGGCCAGATCGGCCGGTGCGACCTCGACGGCGGTGCGTCCGGAGGGGAACGTGATGGTGGTGGTCTGCACCCAGTCCGGCGTCGAGGCGGGTGCTCGCTTCTGGTAGAAGGCCTCGCCGCGTCCGTCCGCGCGGGTGGCGACCACGACATCGTCCCTCACCCCGCCGGGCCAGCGCTCCATCGTGGTGGGACGATCCCGCAGCGCGTTCAGGATGCCCGGCCCGACCGCGAGGAAGTACTCCGCCACCCCGAGCTTGGTCACCCCCAGATCGGCGAAGTACGGCTTGTCGGGGCTGGAGAGTCGGACCGCGCGTCCCTCTACCTCTAGTTCGATCGCCTTGTCCGCCATGGGTTTCACCCTACGGGAGTCCCTCTCCCCGGCCGAGGGGTACCCCTACCACCGCCCTACTCCACACAAACCGGGCAGTTCCGGCCGGCTGCCCGGATAATCCGGTCGGTTGGGCTGGATTGCCCGGTTTCTGCGGGTGAGATCAGAGTTGGGGTCCGGACAGGGTTCGGCGGACGAGGTGGGTTTCGCCGGGGTTCAGGTCCCGGAAGGTTCCCCGTGTCACCGCCGGCTACCACCGCCGCTGGTCCGCACAAACCGGGCAGTTCCGGCCGGCTGTCTGGATAGTCCGGTCGGCTGGGCTGGATTGCCCGGTTTCTGCGGGAGAGAGGGTGGGAGGTGGTGAAGGGTGGGAGGTGGTGAAGGGTGGGAGGTGGTGAAGGGTGGGAGGTGGTGAAGGGTGGGAGGGGTCAGCGGCCGAGGATCTCGTCCAGGTCGAAGCTGACGACCTCCTCCAACTGGTCGAAAGTGCAGGAGGACGGGTCGCGGTCCTCGCGCCAGCGTAGGAAGCGGGTGGTGTGCCGGAACCGGGTCCCCTCCATGTGCTCGTAGCCCACGGTGCAGACCAGCAGTGGGTCGATCAGGTGGGTTTCCTTGAGTTCGGTGCTCCAGCGGCTGATCGCGCCTGGGCGGCGGCCCTCGACCTCGACGGCGGCCCAGGGGTGCGAGCCGCCGGCCGGCAACTCCAGGTCGCCGAGCTTCGCCGCGAGGGTGACTCGGGTGGCCTCGGGGAAGGCCGCGGAGACCCCGACGAAGTGCAGCACGCCGGCGGGGTCGTACAGGCCCAGTTGCAGCGAGCCCAGCAGACGGCGCTCGGGGGTGGAGTTCTTGTGCAGCCGGTAGCCGGCCACCACGACGTCCGCCTCGCGCTTGTGCTTGATCTTGGCCATCGCGCGTTGCCCGGGCAGGTACTGGCCGTCGAGCGGCTTGGCGATCACGCCGTCCAGGCCGGCGCCCTCGAACTCGGCGAACCAGCGCTGCGCCAGCTCCAGATCGGTGGTCAGGGGAGTGAGGTAGACCGGCGGGTCGGAGTGCGCGAGCGCCCGCTCCAGCGCCTCGCGACGCGCGGTGAAGGGCTGTTCCAGCAGCGCGGTGTCATCCAGGGCCAGCAGATCCCAGGCGACGAAGGACGCCGGGGTGGTGTTCGACAGCAGTTCGATGCGGGTCGCGGCCGGATGGATCCGCTCGGTCAGCTTGACGAAGTCGAGCCGGGTGCCGTCGATCACGATCAGTTCGCCGTCGAGCACGCAGCGCGGGGGAGTGTTGGCCAGCAGCCCGGCCACAACCTCGGGGAAGTAGACCGTCAGATCCCGTCCGTTGCGTGAGATCAGCGAGACCTCGTCGTTGTCGCGGAACACCAGGCAGCGGAAGCCGTCCCACTTGGGTTCGTAGGCCATGCCCGGCGGAATGGACGCGGCCGGGCGGGCCAGCATCGGCTCCAGCGGCTGGCCGACGGGCAGACTCACGATCTCCTCCTGCGCAACATGAGGGTCATCCTTCCACCGGTTGACGTTCTTCGGCAGACTACGGCAATGGCAAAGACCAAGCAGAGCAAGGCCGCGTCGGTTCCGTTGAGCTCGCTGTTGCGGGTGCCCAGCGGCCCGGTGTCGATGGCGGATTTCGACCCGGCGGCGACCCCGGGCTTCCCGGGCCGGGACAAGGACGACGCACCGGCCGCCCTGGAGTCCCTGACGTCGGAGCTCTCCGATCTGCAGGAGCGGCTCTACGCCCACGGACGCAGCGACGCCGAGCACGCCCGCAGCGTGCTGGTGGTGCTGCAGGGCATGGACACCTCGGGCAAGGGCGGCGTGATCCGCCACGCCATCGGCCTGGTCGACCCGCAGGGGGTGCAACTGAAGTCGTTCAAGGCGCCCACGGCCGAGGAGCGCGCCCAGCACTACCTGTGGCGGATCCGGAAGGCGCTACCCAGCGGCGGGATGATCGGCATCTTCGACCGCTCCCACTACGAGGACGTCCTGGTGGTGCGGGTGGAGAGCCTGGTGCCGGAATCGGAGTGGAGCCGGCGCTACGACGAACTCAACGCCTTCGAGGCCGAGGTCGCGGCCAGCGGGACGACGATCGTCAAGTGCATGCTCAACGTCTCGTTCGAGGAACAGCTGGCCCGGCTCAAGGCCCGCCTGGACGATCCGACCAAGTACTGGAAGTACAACCCCGGCGACCTGGATGCCCGGGCGAAGTGGCCGGCGTACATGGAGGCCTACGCCGCGGCGCTGGAACGCTGCAACACCGACATCGCCCCGTGGTACGTCATCCCGGCGGATCGCAAGTGGTACCGCAACTGGGCGGTCGCCGAACTGCTGCGCGAGACCCTGGCCGGGCTGGACGTCGACTGGCCGAAGGCAGACTTCGACGTGGCGGCGGAGAAGGTGCGGCTGGCAGCCGCCGGTTAGGCGCTGACGACCGTCAGGTGAGGCTGCTGGGGTTCGTCGAGTTCCTCGGCCACGCCGAAGTCGAGCAGTTCCATGGCCGCGAAGACATAGCGGGCCAGCACCAGGTCGAGCACCTCGGCGGCCGCCCCGATCGGTTCGCTGACCGACACGGCGCCGTAGCGATAGGCCAGGTCCGACTGCGCCTGGTAGGCGGCGTCGGGTGCCAGGAAGAAGGAGCCGACCGCGATGTGGCGGCGTCCCTGAGAGCGCAGACCCATGATCGCCTGGGCGACCGACGGGCCGGACTCGTCGGCCACCGCGGTCAATGCCGGGAGCCGGTGGTGGGTGGACCACTGCCGGGCGCGGCGAGCCAGCAGGGCGCTGCCCCGGACATCGCCGGAGGAGGGGGCCGAGAGAACCAGGCCGTCCAGTTCCAGGCAGCGTGCGTGCGAGAGGGCCGAGCGCATCCGCTGGTCGAGCACGGTCAGCAGGTTGAGCTCCGGGCCGATCGGACGAGAGATCGTGAACCGGACGTCGGGCTGGGCGGCACGGCAGCGCTGCATCATGGCCTCGACCTCGACCTCGGCCTCGATGGCGTTGGTCAGGTGGAGCGGGACGAACACCACTTCGTCGGTGCCCTGCTTGATGAGCTGAGAGACGACCTGCGGACCGCTGGGCGGGCAATGATCGAGGAAGGCACCGCGGATGGCGATCTCGGGGCGCATGGCCTGCAGGCCCTTGCGCAGCTCGTGAGTGACCTGCGCAACTCGCGGTTCAGGACTGCCTGGTGACACGATCACGAGCGCCGGAGCCGTCATCTACGTGTCCTTCCTGGTGACGAAGGGGCGGCTCCGTTGCCGGTCTTTACGGCACTAGGTTCCTCCCACAACCCCAGGGTTCGCAACCCACCACGCCGCATTTCGAGACATATGCCCGAATATTGAGACAAATCGGACGTGTTCGCTCGGATCGTGACACCGGCGGCGTCTCCGGCCGGCCGCGACGCGTACGCGGAAGGCGTCCCGACGGCCGTCCGCAAATGCCGTCGGGCTCCGGGGGAACCGGAGCCCGACTGGCTATTTCGTTGGTGGGCGGTACCAGATTTGAACTGATGACCTCTTCCGTGTCAGGGAAGCGCGCTACCAGCTGCGCCAACCGCCCGAGGTGGAGACGGGATTTGAACCCGTGTACACGGATTTGCAGTCCGTTGCCTCGCCTCTCGGCCACTCCACCGGCAAGAGCCGGCCTCGGAACCTCGATCCTTTGAGACCTTCTCCGAGCGGACGACGGGATTCGAACCCGCGACCCTCACCTTGGCAAGGTGATGCTCTACCAACTGAGCCACGTCCGCACGACCTTCGCTCCGGTACCCCGGCCTCAGGTGCGACGACAACCATACCTAGCTGCGTGAGTGGCTGCAAAATCGAAGCTCGTCAGATCCCGTCGGCGGCGCATGTGGAGACCGCCAAGAAGGCTCTGGCAAGGGGAGTTGGAACGCCGTGCGCAGGCCGACCGGAGGCGTGATCGATGAAATGCGCGGCTGGGTGTGCCTCAAGATGACGCAACCCCCGCGCCTGGGCTATCGTTGGCGGTCGCGGGCGTATGGCGCAGTGGTAGCGCGCTTCGTTCACACCGAAGAGGTCACTGGTTCGAACCCAGTTACGCCCACCGCCGAGACCGGGGACGCGCCCGGAGTCCGGCCACTGCCCATCGCCTCCATCCGGATGGCTCGCTGAACTGCGAGTCATGGGCAACGGAATTGGTGCCGCACCTCTAAATCGGTAGAGTGATCACGGAGTGGGTTGCACGGCGGCTCACTCCTGTTATATGCGCGGGCGGTGAATTCGCACGGGCGCCGTGAGTGCACCGGGAGCACCTCACGGCGGTGACGAGTCCGGGCTCCGCGCGAACCGCTGCAAAAAGGGGACCATAGTGAAGCGCGTACGACCGGTGCGAGCAATCTCCAGCCGACGCTTCTCGCGACCGGGTCGGATCACCGCTCTCGTCGCAGCCGCCGCTCTGATGGCCACCGGTCTGGTGGTGGTCAACACCCAGACCGCGACCGCCGCCGGGCTGGCTCCCGCGGTGGCGGTGACGGAACCCAGCAGCTACATCGCGGGCGAGGATCTTTCGCTCGGCCTCACCTTCACCGGGACGACAGGTGCCGGCGCACAGTACAACCTGAGCGCCGGCGTCGTGCTCCCGGAAGACGTGACGGTGGTGAACAGCGGCTCCCTGGGCACCCCGACGGTCTATGCGGCGGGTACCGTGCTCCCCGGCGTGATCGCGAGCGGCACGACGCCGAACACCTGCGCCGGGCTGGGCCTGGAGAATGCGCCGAGCCCCGCGGGTGCGTGCCAGGTGCCGGATGGAAAGCAGTACCTCGTCTTCCAGAACATCTCCGACCTCCCCGAGGGGGCCTCGGTCAGTCACACCCTGACCCTGCGGCCCAAGGCCGACACCTTCCCGGTCGGCTCGCAGTTCCCCTACCAGGTGAATGCCTACACCAACAGCAACGAGCGTTTCCTCCCGGTGTTCCCGGGCAGCACCGGTCTGAGCACGCCGGACGCCCTCGCGGGTTCATCCAACGCCGGCGTCGTGAACGACTCCGTCCTGGTCAACGCGCTCCGCGTGGAGAAGAGCGAGCCCAGCCCGGAGGGCGAACTGCTCCGGGGCGTCCACGACAACACCACCACCTACACCATCCGGGTGTGGCATACCGGTGAGGGAGACATCGACGATGTCGTCGTCACCGACCTGATCCCGGCCGGGCTGGAGTACCTGGGTCTCGGTGGAGTCGACAACACCACCAACGCGAACGGGAACCGTGCCGGCGCGGACAGCGTCGAGTACGACGGCGCCGCGCGCCTGGACGCCACCCCGGCACCCGCCGACAGCACATGGGCGGGCGCCACCGATCCGTCGCGCAACGCCAACGTCGGCGAGACCGTCGAGACGGTCACGCAGGGCGGCGCTGTCTACACCAAGGTCACCTGGAACATCGGTGAGCTGCTGGCCTCCGGCCTGGCCACCTACAGCATCCTCGATCCGAAGCAGCAGGACTACGCCGACTCCGCCGGCGAGCCGGGCTTCTTCGAGATCCGCTACCGGGCAGCCGTCCCGCTGTTCGAGAACACCACGGACTTCGGCTACACCGCCGACGTGGACGGGCAGCAGACCGCCAACCTCGACAACAACCGCGGCGCATCGACCCGGCACGGCGCGGACAGCGCAGACGGCGACGCCAAGACGTACACCAACCGCGCGGAAGCCTCCGGCCGCTACGACGGTGCCGCCGTCAGCGACGACGACACCGAGTCGGTGGACGCGGTGGACGTCCGGCTGCTGAAGTCGGTGGACACCGGCTCGGACGACGGGTTGTTCCAGCAGGGGTCGACCGCCCGCTACACCCTGAACATCGCGACCAGCGAGTACGTCAGCGCCGAACTGGGCGCGACCCGGCCCGACCGGCTCGTCGACGACATGGCCGACGGGCTCTGCCCGGTCTTCCCGGCGGGGGTCGCGGTGACCCCCGGCGTGAGCGGGGCGGGCGTGGGGATCCCACAACTGGTGCTCGGCAATCCGAACGTCGCGGTCGGCCCGCACCTGACGGTCGCGCAGTGGAACGACGCGCTGGAGGACGCCGGGGTCAGCCCCGACTGCTTCTTCACGTCACCGAAGGCAACGGCGGGCGATGCCCTGGAGGGGGCCACCCTCACCGGGATCGCGTTCGACCAGGCGACCGGAGGCTTCTTCCTCGACCTGGCGCTCGAAGCGGCGCTTCCCGCCGGCGATTCGGCGGGCCACGAGGTGCGCTACTCGGTGGCGCAGAACTCGAACTACATCACCAACGACGCCGGTGCGACGACCTCGGGCGACAGCTTCACCAACGACGCCGAGATCTTCGCCACCACGCATCCCATCCCTCCGGTGGACGGCCTCGAGAACAGCGGCGGCACCAGCGCCGGAGGCGAGGGGTCGGCGTGGGACGACTCCGAAGCGACCATCGGTTCCGAGCTCACCAGCCTCGACAAGCAGGTGCTCCCGCGTGAGGAGGGCGTGCCCGCTCCGGAGGACGTGGCGGACGCGACCGGCTGGGTGGATGTCGCGGAGACACCGTTCGCGCTCGGAGACCAGGTCTGGTACCGGATCCGGGTCACGCCGCCCTCGGGCGTCGATGTGCGCAACCCGAGGCTCACCGACTTCCTGCCCCAGGGGGTCACGTTCGACCCGACCCTGAACGCAAACGGCCGCCCGGAGGACATGTGGATCGTGCCGTCCGCGACGCAGGGGCTGGGCACCTGCCATCCCGCGGACGTCGTTGAGTGGCTGGAGACCTTCGTCCCCGCGCCGACGGTGAACGGCAACGTGCTGAACTTCAACCTGGGCTCGAACAACTGCGGCCTGGGATCCGCTCGCTTCCTGCCGCTGAAGACCACCCTGGAGATCTACCTCAAGGTGACGGTCACCGACCTCTCCGCCTTCGGCAAGGTCGACCTCGCGCAGAACCTGGCGAAGTACCAGCAACAGAACGTCGACGGTGAGATCTTCTTCCTGCGCGACCAGGCCGAGGTCTCCATCGACCAGACCGCGCGGCTCACCAAGGGCATCCGCAGCAACACCTACGAGAATCCGGCCACCGGCGGGGCGATGTACCCCGGTGTGAACGGCTTCGAGTCCGACGTGGACGGCCAGACGGCGGTCCAGCAGGACGAGGTGACGTTCCGGCTGGACGTGCGGGCGCCTCGCACCAACACCAGCGACTACGTCCTCGTGGATGTGCTGCCCGCCGGCATCAAGAAGGCGGACATCAAGGCCGGCTCCTTCACCGCCGCCCTGGTGGCTGACGGAGCAGAGACGGCGATCGCCGGAGCCGGGTTCTCGGCAACCGTGCTCGATCCCACCGACGCCGGCTACGCGGCCCTGAACCTGAAGCCGGCCTTCCAAGGCCGTTCGGTGATCGTGTGGGAGGTGTCGGAGACAGTTCCGGCGTCGACCCTGGAAGACACCCCGAACGAAGGGGATCCGGCGGTGATCCGGGGCCTCACGCTGGGCTACACCGTCGTCGTTCCGGCGGGCGGGGGCAGCGGCGGGGATCCCGCCGAGCTCGGCAAGAGCTACGTCAACGATGCCTCGGTCACCGAATTCGCCTACGACAACAACGCCGGCAGCAAGGCCGCGACCATCGTCAAGGGCGACCAGACCGTGGTGGAGCCGCGGACGCCGGGTGCCGGCGAGTTCGTCTTCGAGGATCTCGACAACGACACCAGCGACCCCTCCGGGATCAACGTCCCGCTCACGACCGGTTCGAAGATCCTGGTCTCGACCGAGGTCGGTCCGAACACCGGGGCCGGGCCGGACGGCGCGACCGGCGAGCACAACCTCGGCACCAACAACAACGGCCAGCAGATCGTGCAGGGGGAGTACGCCACCTTCCGCTACGCGGTGACCATCCCGGCCCACACCACCGTCCGCAACGCCGTCCTCGCCGACGACGGGGTGTTCCGCTATGGCGCGAACTCCGTGGCCTACCAGTTCGTGCCGGGCGAGCAGTCGGACTTCCGCGTCCTCGACGCGAGTGGGGATCCGGTCTCCGGCTTCGACTGGACCGGCTTCACCCGCGACACCGCCACCGGCAAGCTCACCTTCCCGGCCAGCTACACCAATGGCACCGCCAACCCGCAGACCTTCACCGTCGACATCACGGTGTGGACGAAGGATCGCGACCGGAACAACCCGGCACCGGTGCCGGATCTGGCCAACAACACGACCCTGACCAACACCGCCCGGTTCAGCTGGACCAACCCGAACAACCCGACCGGCCCGAAGTTGGAGGTCAGCGACACCGCGCAGGCCGTCTACGTCGAACCGGCGCCGACCCTCACCAAGGCGGCGTCGAAGACCACCGGCGTGAGCGCGGGTGAGACCATCACCTACACCCTGACGGCGAACAACACCGGCAGCCGGCCGACCTCCTTCGACACCGTCGTCCGCGACTGCGTGCCAGCGGGGCTCACCGCCGTGTCGCTCAACACCCCGAGCCAGGGCAGCGCCACCGCAACCCCGAACAACTGCCGGGTCGTCGCGGGCGCGATTGAGCCGGGCACGGGTGCGGCCTACACCGGCACCCTCATCGTGTGGACGGTGGGCGACATCAACGCGTCCTCGTCGAAGACGCTCACCTACACCGCCACGGTGGCGGAGAATGCCGGCGCGTCGGCCGTCTACCGCAACGACGCCGACCTGACCGGCTACACGCTGCCCACGGGTGGCGCCCTCGGCGATACCACCGGACGCCGCGGGATCCGCACCGCGACCGCCAACCAGCAGATCACGCTGCAGAACGCGACCATCCAGAAGACGGTCAACCCGACTTCCGCTCCGGTCGGTGCCGAGGTCGAGTACACGGTCGTGACCACGCTGCCGAGGAACCTCAACTTCTACAACGTCTCGCTCACCGACACGTTGCCGGTCGGGGTGACCTACGTCACGGGCAGCGCGGTGATCACGACCGGCCCCGACGGGGCCACCGGGTTCCCGGCGATTCCCAACGAGCCGTCGGTCTCGGGCCGGAACCTGACCTGGATCGCGCAGTCGGCCAGCACGGACATCCCGAGCTACACGGCCGATCGGACGATCACGATCACCTTCAAGGCGCTGATCACGCCGACCATCGGCGCGTCGACCGCGTCGGTGGTGAACAGCGCGTCGTTCGCGTGGGACTCGGCCGAGACCGGCGGCACCCGCACGCCCAGGAGCTCGACCGCTACGACGACCATCCTGAACCCTGTGCTGAGCGTGGTGAAGAAGGTCGACGGCGTGGACGCGAAGTCGTTCAACCCCGACGGCACCTTCACCTACACGGTGACCGTGACGAACACCGGCAACACCCCGGCGCACAACGTCGACCTCCAGGACGCGGTGCCCTCGAACGTGATCGTCACCGGGACCGTCCCGAACGGCGGCACGCTGGCGGGCAACGATCCGATCACCGGCGGTGGAACGATCACCTGGAGTGATCTCGGGCCGATCTCCAACGTGGCGGGGAGCAACACGCTGACCCTCAGCTACACGGCGAGGTTCGCGGACTCGGAGTACCTGAACGCCACTCCGCGGGTGAACACCGCCCAGGTCACGCGGTACGAGTCCTTCGGCACCGGCGGCCGGGTCTACGTGCCTGGTCAGAACGGCGTCCCGGCAGCCCAGGACACCGCTTCGGTGACCCCGCTGTTCCCGCACGTGGTGCCCACCAAGTCGGTGACCAGCCCGGTCGACGGTGAGGACTACGGCATCGCCCTGGTCGGGGAGGCGTTCAACTGGACGCTCACGATCGCCAACACCGGCGGCGGGATCGCCCAGGATGTCGGCGTCGTCGACACCCTTCCGGTGAACTGGGAGTACGAGGCAGGCTCGGCCAAGATCGCCGGTGTTCCACTGGCGGACCCGACCGTGACCGGCACGCCGCAGACGTTGACCTGGAGTGCCGCGCAGCTGCGGGCGGCCGGGGTGACACCGCTGGCCGCTTCCGGCTCCTTCGCCATCACCTTCGACGCGACGCCGACCGCCGACGCGCGCACCACGCCGGGCACGGGCATCGAGGTCAACGCGCACACCAACACGGTGAGCGTGACGGCGACCGACACCCAGAACAACGATCACAACGCGGACGGCGACTACACCGGCGATGACGACACCGCCACGGCGTACATCGCCGAGGCCGATCTGAAGCTGGTCAAGGACGCCATCGGCGGCGTGGCGGCGGGCGCTACGCACCCCAGGCTGCAGGGTCTGGACGCCGGCACCTGGGTGCCCGGCCAGGGTGTGGTGGCCGGCCAGTACGCCCAGCCCCAGTGGCGGATCACCGTGACGAACCATGGGCCGGACGCCAGCGAGGGCCCGTTCGCGTTCACGGACACCATGACCCTGCCGGCCGGCGTCACTACCGGGCTGTGGTCAGCCCGCTACTACGCCAGCCCGGCTGACACCACCGGTGTCGACCTGGGAACCCACTCGGGGACGTCCTTCACGGTTGGCGACAACACCACCCGTCTCAAGGCCGACGGCAGCGACCGCATCGTGCTCACCGCCAATGTAACCATCGGTGCGGCGGCAACGGCGACCGCCGGGCAGTTGACGAACCTCGCGACGGTCGAGGGGCAGACCTACGAGCGGCCCGATCACAAGGTCTCGCCGCACCCGAACCCCAACGAGGACGACGCGTCGAAGACGCTGACTCCGGTCGCCGATCTGGCGGTCGAGAAGGTCGTGAACACGGCCCCGGCTGACGTGAAGGTGGGCTCCCCGATCACCTGGGGTATCACGGTCACCAATCTCGGACCGTCGGTGTCGGTGGCTTCGGTCAGCCAGCCGATCACGATCACCGACACGGTTCCGGCAGGCGTGAGCGGCGTGACCGCGAGCAGCAACGCAGACTGGTCGGTGGCGGCGAGCGACGGCTTCCCGGCGGAGGCGGGCGATGTCATCACCTGGACCTACACCGGTACCCAGATGCCCGTGGCCGGCACTGCCCAGGTCACCCTGACCGGCACGATCGCCACCTCCTTCACCGGTGAACTCGTCAACTCCGCGAGCGTCGCCCCGGGCGAGACTCCGGATCCGGTGACGCCCAACAACACCGACGAAGTGCCGGTGACGCCCGACGACAGCACGTCGCTGGCGATCGTCAAGACCCGCGTGGTGCTGGACGGGGGAGACTGGCGGGCGGCGACCGATGGCGACCCGTTCGTAGCCGGTGAGCCGGTCAGCTACCGGATCGACGTCACCAACAACGGCCCCGCCGATGCGCGGAACGTGCGGGTGGTCGACGAATCCCCGACCGGCTTGACCTATGGCACTCACGTCACCATCGATGCCGGGGGCACTCCGCAAGCGGACAACGACTGGACGCGCTCGGCGGGCGGCACCAACGGTGCGGGCACGACGAACGCCGGCTGGGACACCTTCGCCCTCGACGGCACCCAGGCGGTCGGCGCGACCGACTCCTTCGTGGTGACCTATGCCAGCGACTCCGACATCACCGGTGCGGTGGTGAACTGGGCCGAAGCGTCCGCGACCAACGGGAGCAACAAGCCGCGCGACGACGACGACACCGGATCCAACCGGCGCGCCGACCTGTCGATCGCCAAGTCGCACACCTCCCCGGCCGCGGGTGAGGCCGCGATCGCCGGCGGCACGGTGGACTACCGACTGGTGGTCACCAACAACGGACCCAGCGACGCCAGCGCGTCCATCGATGTGATCGACACGCTGCCGGCCGGGTTCAGCTATCGCAGTGGAACCGCGCGCGTGTCCGTGGCCGGAGGTACCGCCACGACCGTCGCCCCGGCGGCCACGGGGCAGGAGCTCAGCTGGACCGACCTGACTTCGGGAGCCGATCTGCCGGACGGACGGACCATCGTCATCACCTTCACCGCCGACATCGCGCCGAGCGTGCGTCCCCAGCTCGGCGCCACGAACGTGGCCGATGTCACCGGACCTGAGGACACCGATCCGAGCAACAACCGCGACCGTGACCCGGTGGACATCGAGACCGAGGCGGAGATGGTCATCGCCAAGGTCGTCGAGGCCGGCCCGTGGGTGGCGGGCACCGATGTCGAGTACACCCTGACGATCCGCAACGACGGACCGTCGGAGGCCCCGGCCAGCGTCACGGACACCCTGCCAGCCGGGCTGACGATGGTTTCGATGAGCGGTTCCGGATGGGACTGCTCGACGGTGGAGGAGGGTGACCAGGACGGCACCTGCACCTTCACCGGCAACGATGGCCTGCATCCGGTCGGAACCGGCAACGCCACCACCATCACGGTGACGGCACACATCGCCGCCGGTGCGACCGGGCTGACGCAACCGCTGACGAACGAGGCCGTGCTGACCTGGACCGACAGCCGGGGCTCGCACACCGAGGACAGCGACGCGGAGATCACGGTGACCCGCGTGGCCGACCTCGGCATCGCGAAGACCGCGCTCGACGCGGCCGATGGCGATGCGACCACCACCGCGGTGGCCGGCGAGTCGCTGTGGTACCGCCTGGTGGTTCGCAACGAGGGCCCCAGCGATGCGATCGCACCGCTCGTGGTGACCGACACGCTGCCGGCAGGGGTCAGCTTCGTGGCCCTCACCGCAGCGAGCGCTCTGAACTGGGATGCCGAGGTGGATCCCCTCGATCCGCAGCAGCTGACCTTCACACGAACGCCGGCGACGGGCATCCTGCTCGACCAGTCGGCCCCGGAGATCGTCTTCGAGGTGACCATCGACGCCTCGGTGGCCGACGACGAGGACTTGGTCAACACCGCCGAGATCGATCCGGCCACGCTCGTCCCCAACGACGACGGCAATCCGGACAACGACTCCGACGATGCCACGGTGACCGTCGAGCGTGAGGTCAACGTGGAGATCGTGAAGGACCACATCGCGGCGACGCCGGACGAGTTCCCGCTCGGTGCCGAGGTGCAGTTCACGCTGGACGTCAGCAATGCCGGCCCGTCGCTGGCGACCGGGGTTCAGGTCACCGACACCCTGCCGAAGGGCCTGGAGTACGTGAGCCTCACCGGCACGGACTGGTCGCAGGTCGGCACCGAGACGGTGGACGCCGACGGCATCACCACGGTGACCGCTGAGTACGCCGGTGATCTGGCGGTCGGTGCGAGCGCACCGACCCTGACCATCACCGCGCGGGTGACCGTCGACATCGGCGATGCGCTGACGGCCACCAACCGGGCCTGCGTCGAGGTGAACGAGGAGAACACCAACGACGATCCCTGCGACACCGACGAGATCACCACCGTGCCATTGGCCGACCTGGCGATCGAGAAGTCCGTGGTGACCCCGGCGGGCGAGATCGGTGCCGGGCGGGAACTCAGCTGGCAGCTCGACGTGCGCAACCTCGGTCCGTCCGATTCGGTGAGCTCGACGGCCAACCCGATCACGGTCACCGACGAGATCCCGGCCGGTATGACCAGCGTCGTCGATCCGTCCACCAGCGAGTGGGCGGCGACGGTGACCCGGAGCGGGGCGCCCAGCAGCTTCCCGGCCCAGGCCGGCGATCTGGTGACCTGGACCTTCCTCGGCGAGCGGATCGTGGCCAACGCCGATCCAGGCGCGGATCCGGCCTACAGCCTGACGTTGACGGGCCGGATCGCCGCCTCCTGGACCGACGGTGAGATCCTGAACCTCGCCGCGGTCAGCCCTGGCGGGACCCGTGATCCGGAGGACGAGAACAACACCGACGAAGTGCCGGTGACCCCGGGCGACGGCACCTCGCTGCGAATCGACAAGACCCGCGTGGTCAAGGTCGACGACCAGTGGGTGGTCGCAGCCGAGCAGGATCCGGTTCCGCCGTTCCAGCCGGGTGCCGATCTCAGCTACCTGATCACCGTCGTCAACGACGGGCCGGCCGACGCGCGTCGCGTCACCGTGGTGGACGAGACCCCGGACGGCCTGACCTACCGCACCCACGAGGATGTCAGCGGCACGTGGCAGCACGCGGCCGGAGGCACCAGCTCGGTGGGTGACCAGGCGAACTGGGACACCCTCACCCTGGACGGCACCCAACCGGTGGGTTCCGAAGGCGCGCGGTCGTTCGTGGTCACCTACGCCACCGACTCGGCGATGGCCAAGGACACCGTTGTGGTGAACTGGGCCGAGGTGACGGCCGAGAACTGGCCCGGCGGCTACGACCGCGATGACGACGACATCACGTCGAACCGCAGCGCGGACCTGTCCATCGTGAAGACGCACACCGCGCCGGCGCAGGCCGTCCTCGCCGGCGAGACCGTCGACTACCGCCTGGTGGTCACCAACCATGGACCGAGCGTCTCCGACGCACCGATCCGGGTGACAGACACCCTGCCGGCCGACTTCAGCTACGTGGAGGGCACCGCGACGGTGTCGGTCGACGGTGCGGAATCGGTGGCGGTCGAACCGGCGGCCGCCGGGCGTGAGCTCACCTGGGCCGACCTCACCGAGGGCGAGACCCTCACGGTCGGCTCCACCGTGGTGATCACCTTCACCGCCCTGGTGTCCGAGGGCCACGAGGCGGAGCAGGGCGTCCTGAACGTCGCCCTGGTGGACGGTCCGAACGACAACAACCCGCTCAACGATCGCGACGAGGATCCGATCGACGTGACGGTCAACGATCCGGTGGTGACGCTGGTGGTCGAGAAGACCGCGGTCGGGGAGTTCAAGGTCGGCAAGAACGGCACCTTCGAGATCACCGTCACGAACCTGGGCCCGAACGCGGACCCCGGCCCGATCACGGTGACCGACCGGCTGCCCGACGGCCTGGCCTTCAGCTCCGCTTCGGAGGAGGTCGACGTGGACGACGATGTCGTCACCTGGACGATCGCCGACGGCCTCGCGGTGGGTGAATCCCGGACCCTCACCCTGGTGGTGAAGGTGCTGAAGGGCGCCTACCCGAAGGTGACCAACACGGTGACGGTGGAGACGCCCAGCGTGACCACGCCGGAATCCATCCTGGACGATTCGGCAACCGTCACGGTCAGGCCGGCCGGCATCATGCCGATCACCGGCGGGACGATCTCCGCCGGCCTGCTCTCCGCTGCGCTGGCGCTCTTCCTGCTCGGCCTCACCGGGGTCATGCTCGCCCGGGGCGGCCGCCGGGAGGAAACGAACTGAGTCCGGTTTCGCCGGTGGCGGCAGATCCGCCGCCGCCGGCGACCGGCTACGGTGGGTGACCATGGGCAGACGGCTCTTCCTGGCAGTACGGCCGCCGGCATCGGTCAGCGCTGAGCTCGCGATCTACACCGAGCCCCGGCGGGAGGCCGCGCTGCGGTGGGCGAACCCGGAGCACTGGCATCTCACGCTGGTCTTCCTCGGCGAGGTCTCCGACGACCGCACGGATCACCTGGTCGAGAACCTCGGCCCGGTCGCGGCCGAGACCCCGCCGTTCGACGTCACCGTCGGCGGGGCGGGCTGTTTCCCCCATCCGGACGCGGCGAAGGTGCTCTGGCTGGGGATTCGGCAGGGCGGCGCCGAACTCGAATCCCTGGCCCGGCGGTGCCGGACCGCGGCCTCCCGCGCGGGCATCGGCGTGGCGGGCGGACGGTACCAGCCGCACCTCACCCTGGCTCGGAGCAACCGGGGGATCGCCGCCAGGCGCTGGCTGAACGTGCTCGAGAGCTTTCCGTCGCTGAGCTGGCGGGTGGGGGAGTTCGTCCTGATCGACTCCGAGCTCACCCGGGGCGGCCCGCGGCACCGGGTCAGTGAGCGGTTCGAGGTGGGAGAACCCGGCCGGGCATGACCACCTGCGGCGAGAGCGGCGACAGGTCGCCGGCCGGTGGTGAGAGGATGCCGCGGTGAGTACCTCCGTCCCGCAACCCCGTCGCGCCGTGTCCGGGCTGCCCGGCTATATCGCCGGTCGCCGGTCGACATCGGCCGACACCGCGGCGCTGGCCTCCAATGAGAGCCACGAGCCGCCCCTGCCCGGCGTGCTGGACGCGATCGTGGCGCACGGCCGGCGGGCCAACCGGTACCCCGACATGGGTGCCGTGGCGCTGCGCGAGGCGCTGGCCGCGCACGTCGGCGTCGATGCCCAGCAGATCGCCGTGGGCGCGGGCAGCGTGTCGGTGCTGCAGCAGATCGTCACCGCCTACTGCGACGCCGGAGACGAGGTGATCTTCGCCTGGCGCTCCTTCGAGGCGTACCCGATTCTCGCCGCGGTCGCCGGCGCGGTCGCCGTGAGGGTGCCGCTGCGTCCGGACGAGGGCCACGACCTGGCCGCGATGGCGGCCGCTGTCACCGACCGCACCCGGGTGATCCTGCTCTGCTCGCCGAACAACCCGACCGGTGTCCCGCTCGGCACCGGGCAGGTCGAAGCCTTCCTCGGTCAGGTGCCGCCGGACGTCCTGGTGGTACTGGACGAGGCCTATGTCGAATACACCGACGATCGGGACGGTGCGGCGTCCCTGGCGCTGCTGTCGGCGCATCCCAACCTGTGCCTGCTGCGCACCCTGTCGAAGGCCTGGGGGCTGGCCGGCCTCCGGGTCGGCTACGCGGTCGCGGCGCCGGAGGTCGCCGAGGCGCTGCGCCGCACCGCGATCCCGTTCGGGGTGAGCGCGGTCGCCCAGGCCGCCGGCATCGCGGCGCTCGCGGCCGCCGACGAGGTGCGGGCCCGGGCGGCCCGGGTGATCGCCGAACGCAGCCGCATCGTCGAGGCGCTACGGGCGGCCGGCTGGCAGACGCCCGACAGCGCCGCGAACTTCGTCTGGCTACGAACCACGCCCGGGCTGCACGCGGAGTTGATGGAGGCCTTCGACGCCGCCGACATCCTGGTCCGCGGCTACCCCGGCGACGGCATCCGGATCAGCCTGGCCGATTCCGCCACCAACGACCGCGTGCTGAGCGTGCTGGCCGATCGTTCCGGATCCGGTTCGTAGGCCGTCCGGCCACGCCGCGGCGACGTGGCGAACCCAGGCGAGCCCCATCGAGTTCGGGCGCATCGGGCGCGTACCCTGCCGTCCATGAGCAGCTACGTCCTTCCCGGGCAGGAGTACACCCGCGACACCTCCTACATCGAGTCGCGGATCACCCTCGACGGCGCGGACGGCTGGCCGGTCGAGGCCGGCCGCTACCGGCTGGTGGTGGCCCGGGCCTGCCCGTGGGCGAACCGGACGATCATCGTGCGGCGGCTGCTCGGGCTGGAGAACGCGATCTCGCTGGGAATGTGCGGCCCGACCCACGACATGCGCTCCTGGACCTTCGACCTCGACCCCCGCGGCCTGGATCCGGTGCTCGGCATCCACTGGCTGGCGGAGGCCTACTACCGCCGGGTGCCCGGCTATCCCAAGGGCATCACGGTGCCGGCGATCGTCGACGTCCCGAGCGGCGCCGTCGTGACCAACGACTTCGCGCAGATCACGCTCGACCTCGCCACGCAGTGGCGCGACCATCACCGCCGGGGAGCGCCCGACCTGCTGCCCGAGGCGCACCGCGACGAGCTGGACGAGGTGATGCGGCGGATCTACACCGAGGTCAACAACGGCGTCTACCGATGCGGGTTCGCGGGCTCGCAGCGGGCCTACGACGCCGCCTACGACCGGCTGTTCACCGCGCTGGACTGGCTGGAGGAGCGGCTGTCCACCCGGCGCTACCTGGTCGGCGACACGATCACCGAGGCGGACGTCCGGCTGTTCACCACCCTGGTGCGCTTCGATCCGGTCTACCACGGACACTTCAAGTGCAACCGGAACAAGCTGATCGAGCTGCCTGCCCTGTGGGCCTACGCTCGCGATCTGTTCACGACTCCCGGTTTCGGCGACACCGTCGACTTCGACCAGATCAAACGGCACTACTACGAGGTGCATCGCGACGTGAACCCCAGCGGGATCGTCCCGAAGGGACCCGACCTGGCCGACTGGCTGGAGCCCCATGGCCGCGAGGTGCTGGGCGGAGGCCCGTTCGGCGACGGCACCCCGCCCGGTTCGCCGTTGCCGGACGAGATCGTCCCGCAGCACGCGACCCCGTTGCCGGGCGGCCTGGCACCGAGCCAGGCCTCACGCCCGTACTACCGGCGCCGGGCGCGGTCGGCGAGGGTGTTGAGCAGGGCCGCGCCGGTGGCGGCGTCGTCCACCGTGATCGCCAGGTTGCGGCCTCCGGTCCGCTGTACCGTGAGCGCCTCGCCCGAGCGCACCACGATGCCGACCGTGCCCTCCCGGCCGACGCGGTAGCCCCAGCCGCCGAAGTCGCCCAGGGGTGAGATCGAGCCGACCTCCGCCTGGACCACCTCGTCCAGCGGGACGTGGGTGCGCGGGCGGGAGATCAGCGGGCTGACCGTGAGGCCGGTGTGATCGACCACCACCCGCCACCGCCCCAGGGCGACCAGCAGCACGGTGAGGAAGCCGACCGTCCCCGCCCACAGGTCGGCCCACAGCATGCCGCGCCAGAGACCGAGCACAGCCAGGACGACGGTGGCCACGCCTCCGATGCCGGCGATCCAGTGGAAGCCGGGGATCTCGACGCTGCGTCGCCAGGAGGCTGCCTCGCTGTCGGAGAGCCGCAGCCGTATCGCATCGGCCGGGACGGCGTCTGCGGCCGGCATCCGGGCGTCGCCGGGGACGAGCAGGGCGCCGACCGCGGCGATCAGCGCGGCGCCGGCGAAGCCGGCCCACAGCGCCGGATTGACGTCGGGTGCCTGCCGGGCGTCCGCCAGACCGCGCTGCAGGTGCAGCGTGCCGGCGATGAACCACGGCAGCGCGATGCCGGACCATAGGCCCAGGAAGACCGCCAGTCGCCGGGTGGCGGCCGCTCGTCCGGACCGGATGCCGATGGCGGCGGCCAGGCCGCACATCAGCAGGGCGATCAGGATCATCATCCCGATGGCGGACTGCCAGGGCCCGAAGCCGTCCGGCCGTCCGTCCGCACCCCAATGCACCGCGACCGGGTCGGGCAGCTCAGCGGCGAAGGAGAGCACCCAGATCACGGCGCCGGCGGCGAACAACAGCGGTACCACGATGGTCAGCACCGCTGTCAGCAGGCGATGCGGAACGGGGGAGTGCTGACCGGTCATCGAAAGGCCTCCTTGAGTAGCCCGATGGTGGTGTCCAGGGAGAGTCCGCGCCGCTTCGCCTCGGCAGCGGCCGAGGTGAGCGCGTCGCGCAGTTGGCGCAGATCCTGCGCGGCTGCGCCGGTGAGGACGGCTCCACGCCCTCGTCGCAGCTCGATCAGACCCTCGTCGCGCAGTTCCTGGTAGGCGTGCAGCACGGTGTGCAGGCTGATGTCGAGCGAGTCGGCGAGTTCCCGGGCGGAGGGCAGCCGTTGGCCGGGCCGCAGGTCGCCTCGGGCGGCGGCCGCCCTGATCTGATCGGCCAGTTGCCGGAACAGCGGTTCGGCCCCCGCGAAGTCGATCCGGAAGAGCATGCTCCAATCATAGTTGTTATATGACAGCTATAACAATTTCGGATCCGGGTACGGGCGCGCGGCGGGGTGGGGCAGAATAGTCCTCGGCCCTGCGTGAGGGCCCGGTATGAAAGGAATCCCCGTGTCTGTCAACCTCACCGTGGTGCGTTCTGAGTTGCGCGAGCCCCAGGTGGTCGAGACGGGCACTACCGGGCTGGATCTCTTCGGCAACGACAGGACCGTCGTCGCGCTGCGGGTCAACGGCGAACTGCGCGACCTCGCCCGGGAACTCGCCGAGGGCGACGAGATCGAGCCGGTGCTGATCGATTCGCCCGACGGGCTGGACATCCTGCGGCACTCCACCGGGCACGTCACGGCCCAGGCCGTGCAGGCGTTGTACCCGAACACCAAGCTGGGCATCGGGCCGTTCATCGCCGACGGCTACTACTACGACTTCGACACCGAGCGCCCGTTCACCCCCGAGGATCTGAAGGCGATCGAGAAGCAGATGAGCCAGATCGTCCGGGAACGGCAGCGGTTCGTCCGCCGCGTGGTGACCGAGGACGAGGCCCGTGCCGAACTGGCGGACGAGCCCTACAAGCTCGAACTGATCGGCATCAAGGGCAGCACGGACGGCACCGAAGGCGCCTCGGTCGAGGTGGGCGGCGGCGAGCTGACCATCTACGACAACGTCCGGCGCGACGGCCATGTCGCCTGGAAGGATCTCTGCCGCGGCCCGCACGTGCCGCATACCGGCTACCTGAATGCCTACGCCCTGATGCGCACCTCGGCGGCCTACTGGCGCGGCGACCAGCGCAACGCCCAGCTGCAGCGGGTCTACGGCACCTCCTGGCCGACCCGGGAGGACCTGAAGGAGTACAAGTTCCGGCTGGAGGAGGCCGCCAAGCGCGACCATCGCAAGCTGGGCAACGAGCTCGACCTGTTCAGCTTCCCGGACGAGATCGGCTCCGGCCTGCCGGTCTTCCACCCCAAGGGGGCGATGGTCCGGATGGAGATGGAGGACTACTCGCGGCGCCGCCACGTCGAGGCCGGCTATTCCTTCGTCAACACCCCGCACATCACCAAGGGGCATCTCTTCGAGACCTCCAAGCACCTGGAGTGGTACGCCGACGGCATGTACCCCCCGATGCGGGTGGACGAAGAGCGCGACGCGGAAGGCAATGTCACCCGGCAGGGCGCCGACTACTACCTGAAGCCGATGAACTGCCCGATGCACAACCTCATCTACTCCAGCCGGGGACGCTCCTACCGCGAGCTGCCGCTGCGGCTGTTCGAGTTCGGGCACGTCTACCGCTACGAGAAGTCGGGCGTGGTGCACGGTCTCACCCGGGCGCGCGGCTTCACCCAGGACGACGCGCACATCTACTGCGCCCGCGAGCAGATGAAGGACGAGCTGGCCAGCCTGCTGACCTTCGTCCTGGATCTGCTGCGCGACTACGGCCTGGACGACTTCTACCTGGAGCTCTCCACCCGCAACCCGGAGAAGTCGGTGGGCGACGAGCAGACCTGGGAGGACGCCACCCGCGTCCTGGCCGAGGTGGCCGAGGCCTCCGGCCTGGAACTCGTCCCGGATCCGGGCGGCGCGGCCTTCTACGGTCCGAAGATCTCCGTCCAGGCCAAGGACGCGATCGGCCGCACCTGGCAGCTGTCGACCATCCAGCTGGACTTCTTCGAGCCCGAGCTGTTCGAACTGGAGTACACCGCCCCGGACGGCAGCCGGCAGCGCCCGGTGATGATCCACCGCGCCCTGTTCGGCTCGATCGAGCGCTTCTTCGGCGTGCTGCTGGAGCACTACGCGGGCGCCTTCCCGGCCTGGCTGGCTCCGGTGCAGGTGATCTGCATCCCGGTCTCGGCCGACCAGAACGACTACCTGGCCGAGATCGCCGCCCAGCTGAAGGCGGCCGGCGTCCGGGTGGAGGTGGATGCCAGCGACGATCGGTTCGGCAAGAAGATCCGCAACGCGCAGACCCAGAAGGTGCCGTTCATGCTGATCGCCGGAGAGACGGACGCCGGCGCCGGCGCGGTCTCGTTCCGCTACCGCGACGGCAGCCAGAACAACGGCGTGCCGACCGCGGCCGCGATCGACGAGATCGTGACCGCCTGCCGTCCGCCCAGGCGATGAGCGAGCCGCTGCCGGAATCGTCCGGGACGCTGGCCGGCGTTCCGGACGGCTTCCAGCGGCTCTGGACGCCGCACCGGATGGTCTACATCGACGGCGAGAACAAGCCGGCCAACACCGGTGAATGCCCGTTCTGCGTGGCGCCGTCGCGGGCGGACGCCGACGGGCTGGTGGTGCATCGCGGGGAGTCGGCCTACGTGGTGATGAACCTCTACCCGTACTCGCCGGGGCACCTGCTGGTCTGCCCCTACCGGCACGTCTCCGACTACACCGACCTCACCGACGACGAGCGGGACGAGATCGGACGGCTGACCGCCACGGCGATGTCGGTGATCCGTGAGGTGTCGGGGCCGGCAGGGTTCAACCTCGGCATCAACCAGGGCGAGGTGGCGGGGGCGGGGATCGCCGCCCATCTGCACCAGCACATCGTGCCGCGGTGGCTGGGCGACTCCAACTTCCTGCCGATCGTCGCCCAGACCCGTGCCCTGCCGCAGTTGCTGGAGACCGCGCGTGGGCTGCTGCAGTCGGCCTGGCCGTGATGGATAGGCTGTGAGCGTGGCTGGAGAACCCTATGACACGACGCGGGTACTGACCCTGCCCAACGTGCTGAGTTTCCTCCGGCTCCTCGGTGTCCCGCTGTTCCTGTGGCTGCTGCTGGTGCGGGAGAACGACATCTGGGCCGTGGTCGTGCTGGCGGTGGGCGGTGCCTCCGACTGGTTCGACGGCTACCTGGCCCGGAAGTGGAACCAGCGTTCCAGGCTGGGGCAGATTCTCGACCCGGCCGCCGACCGGCTCTACATCCTGGCCACCCTGATCGGTTTCGTCGCCCGGGACATCGTCCCGCTGTGGTTGCTGATCCTGCTGGTCAGCCGGGATGTCCTGCTGGCCCTGCTCCTGCCGGCGCTGCGGCGCCGGGGCTTCATCAGCCTGCCGGTGCACTTCCTGGGCAAGGCCGCCACCTTCCTGCTGCTGTACGCCTTCCCGGTGGTGCTGCTGGGTGCCGGCGACGAGCCCTGGCAGCTGGCCTTCCGGATGGTGGGCTGGGCGCTGGTGATCTGGGGAACCGTCCTCTACTGGTCGGCCGCCGTTCTCTACCTGCGCCAGGGCTTCGAAGTGATCCGCGACTTCCCGCCGCTCACCCGGGTTGCCGGCAGCCAGCCATGAGCGCGCAGCGCCGGGTCGACGAGAGCATGGATCTGCTCAATGACATCGTGCGCCAGCCGATCGATCCCGACTATCCACCGCCCGGCTCCGGTGCCTCACCGCGCCGCTCGGTGGTGGTGGGCATCGTCCTGCTGCTGTTCGGGCTGATGGCGGGATCCTCGTTGGCCTCCACCCTGCGCGCCGCTCCGCAGATCGAGCAGGAGCGCGTCGAGCTCCAGGCGCGCGTCGACGAATCCGCCGCCCGGGTGGACGCGCTGCGGGAGGAGGCCGCAGAACTCACCGCCGCCAACCGGCAGCTCACCCAGGCCGGCGCGGGGCTGGATCCGGCGACCAGGGCCGAGTTGCAGCGGCTGGAGACCACGACCGGGGCCGGCGCGGTGACCGGCCCGGGCGTGGTGATCACCGCGGACGACGGCGAGGGCGGTGGCCAGGCCAAGGTGGTGGACGACGACCTGCGGCAGCTGGTCAATCAGCTGTGGCGCAGCGGCGCCGAGGCCATCGCGATCAACGGCCACCGGCTGAGCTCGCGCACCGCGATCCGGGGAGCCGGCGATGCGATCACCGTGGACTATCGTTCCCTGGCCAGGCCATTCCGGATCGAGGCGATCGGTGATGCCGACCGGATCGTGGCCGAGTTCCCCGACTCGCCCGGCGGCCAGTGGTGGGCCTACCTGCAACAGAACTACGGCGTAGCCTTCGAGCTCGGCCGGGCGGGGGAGCTCACCCTCGCCGCCGACCCGGAGTTGCGGGTGGAGCGGGCGGAGGTCGTCCGATGAGGACGCTGCAGCAGAACGGAGGTGCCGGATGTACGCGATTCTCGGGCTGGTGATCGGCGTGGCGCTGGGCGTCTTCCTGCAGCCGACCCTGCCGCCCGCCCTGGAGCCCTACCTCCCGATCGCCATCGTGGCGGCGCTGGACGCCATCTTCGGCGGGCTGCGCGCCTACCTGGAGCACCGGTTCAGCGACAAGGTGTTCGCCGTGTCGTTCATCTCCAATGTGCTGATCGCCGCGCTGATCGTCTGGGTCGGCGACCAGATCGGGGTCGGAGCCCAGTTGTCGACGGCGGTCGTGGTGGTGCTGGGAATCCGGATCTTCACCAACGCGGCCGCGGTGCGAAGAGTCCTGTTCCATGCCTGAGACGCAGCAGCGGAACGGGCGGGGCGGCTGGCTGCGTCCCAGCCGCAGCCAGCTTCTGGTGGCGGTGATCCTGGCGATCTGCGCACTGGTCGTCACCCTGCAGATCCGTTCCTCGGCCGGAGAGCAGGACTATGCCGGCCTGCGGCGTACCGAGCTGGTGGCGCTGCTGGACGACCTGACCGCCGAATCCCGGCGGCTGGAGACCGAGATCGCCGAGCTCCGCAACACCCAGCAGCAGCTGCTGAGCGGCGCCGACCGGCAACGGGTCGCGCTGGAGGAGGCCGAGCGCCGGCGCGACGAGCTGGCGATCCTGAGCGGCACCGCGCCGACCGTCGGCGAAGGCATCCAGGTGGTGATCAGCGACCCGAACCACGCCGTGACCGAGACCCTGCTGCTCAATGCGATCGAAGAGCTGCGCGACGCCGGGGCCGAGGTGATGGAGTTCAACGACCAGGTCCGCGTCGTCGCGTCCACCTGGATCGCGGCGGACGGCGACCGGTTCGTGATGGACGGCGTCACGCTGAACCGTCCGATCGTGATCGAGGCCATCGGACAGCCCCACGCCCTCACCGAGGCGCTGCGCTATCGCGGCGGCCTGGTCAGCGAGATCCAGGACGAGCGGATCGGGGGCACGGTCTCGATCACCTCCTCGGCCGAGATCACCATCACCTCGGTGCGCGATCCGGAGACACCTCGCTTCGCCAAGCCGGCCTGAGGCTGGGGCCGGTATCGGGCTAAGGTATTGCCGTAGCCCCCGTCCATCGCAGAAGGAGCCCACGGTGTTCCCAGACGATCTTCACTACTCCGCCAAGCACGAGTGGGTGCGCGTCGGCTCCGGGCCGACGGCGCGGGTGGGCATCACCGACTACGCCGCCGAGCAACTGGGCGACGTGGTCTACGTCTCGTTGCCGCAGGTCGGGGAGGAAGTGGCCCTGGACGACGCCTGCGCCGAGGTGGAATCCACCAAGAGCGTCTCGGACGTCTACTCGCCGGCCTCCGGAGTGGTGACCGCGGTCAACGAACTCCTGGTCAGCACCCCCGAGACGGTGAACTCCGATCCCTATGGCGACGGCTGGATCTTCGAGATCGAACTGGCCGATCCTGAGGAACTCGACGACCTGATGGATTCCGATGAGTACGGCGCTCACCTCGCGGGATAGTGGAGTCCACTAGGCTGAGAGCCAGCCCAGGGATTCTCAGCAAAGCCCGCTGAGGTCCAGGAGGAGGTAACAGGATGTTGCGGTGTCCGGCCTGTGGCCATCAGGTGACCGAGACGAGCAATTTCTGCCCGCATTGCGGTGCCAGCCTCGCCAAGGTGTCCGGCGACACCACCCGGGTGATTCCCGCTGCCATCGACGAGATCACCTTCGACGACCTCAGCGCCCACGACAAGGCGGCGGTGGAGGCCCTGCCGAGCGATTCGGCGCTGCTCCTCGTCCCGTACGGTACCAACGCCGGGGCGCGCTACCTGATCGATGCCGATGTCACGACGGCCGGACGGCACCCCCGGTGCGACATCTTCCTCGACGACATCACCGTCTCCCGGCACCACGCCCGCTTCGTCCGGCGCGACGGGGAGATCTGGATCAGCGACGAGAACAGCCTCAACGGCACCTACGTGAACCGCGAGCTGATCGAGGGTCAGGTGGCGCTGCATCGCGGCGACGAGGTGCAGATCGGCAAGTTCCGGATGGTGTTCTTCGCCGGCCCGGCCGGGCAGGGCTGATGGCGATTGGCCTGCGGAGTATCGGCCAGGTGCTGGCGATACTCAAACCCGACTTTCCAGACGTATCGATCTCGAAGATCCGCTTTCTGGAATCCGAAGGCCTGATCTCACCTGAACGAGCGCCGTCGGGTTACCGGCGCTACGCCGAATCGGACATCGACCGGCTGCGGTACATCCTCGACGTCCAGAAGAACCACTACCTGCCGCTGAAGGTCATCCGGGAACACCTGGACATGATCGACCGCGGGGAACAACCGCCCACGCCGACCGCGCCGCCACCGCCCGGTGAGGGCGCGGAGACGCCCGAGGTCGTCACGCCGCAGCCCCGCGCCCCCCGCCGCCCGATCCGGGTGACCCGCCGCGAACTGCTTCGGCTGAGCGGGCTGACCGAGTCGGCTCTCAGCGATCTCGAGCGGCACGCGCTGGTGACACCCCGTCGCGGCACCGTCTACTACGGTCGGGACGCGCTCACGGTGGCGGTGATCGCCCGCAAGCTCTCCGCCTATGGCATCGACGCCCGGCACCTGAGGGTGATCAAACAGGCCGCCGAACGCGAAGTGGGGCTGATCGAGCAGGCGATCGCGCCGCACCTGCGTCGCAATCCGACCTCGCGGCAGCTGCCGGCAGAGGTGATGCAGTTGGTACTCCACGCCCACGCTGCGATCATGCGTTCGCAGCTACCGCAGTGAGGAGCCTCTCATGCACGAGCTCACGGTGGTCGAGGTCAGGGTCAGCACCCGTGGTTCCACGCCGGTGGTCGTGCTCCAGGAGGTCGACGGCGGTCGCCTGCTGCCGATCTGGATGAGCGCCGGGGGAGCGGCGGCCATCGTCTCCGCCACCGAGGAATCCGACGTCGGCCGTCCCGGCATCCACGACCTGGTCGGCGACCTGCTCTCCGCCTGGTCGACGCAGCTGGACGAGGTGCGCATCGTCGGCTACGACGAGGGCCAGTTCCACGCCGAGTTGAGGATAGGCGAGGCCGTCCTGGCCGCGCGGCCCTCGGATGCGATCGCGCTGGCGTTGCGGGCGGGCTGCCCGATCCGCTGCGCCGACGAGGTGCTGGAGGCCGCCGGGGTGGCCGCGACCGAGCAGGAGCCCGCGCCGCCGGAGGACGAGGTGGAGAAGTTCCGGGAGTTCCTCGACCAGGTGAACCCGGACGACTTCTGACCGGCCACCGGGTCTCAGGCGATGCTTGAGAGTTCAGACAGATCGGCGCGCCGCCCGGCGTGTCGTTGACCGCCCGGAACTTCGGCGGTTACCGTCATTGAACGGCCATCACAGGATCGAGGTAGGCGTGAGCACACAGCAGGAAACCCTGTTCGAGGGTGACTTCTCCCCGCTGCCTGAAGACATCGGCTTTCGCGGGCCGGTGGCATGCCGCGCCGCCGACATCACCTACCGCCAGCTCGACTACTGGGCACGCACCGGACTGGTCGTCCCCGAGATCCGCCCGGCCGGCGGCTCGGGCACGCAGCGGCTCTACAGCTTCCGCGACATCCTGCTGCTGAAGGTGATCAAGCGCCTGATCGACGCCGGCGTCTCGCTGCAGCAGATCCGCACCGCGATCGACCACCTCCGGGCCCGCGGCGTGGAAGATCTCACCGAGGTCACCCTGCTGAGTGATGGCGTGTCGGTGTACGAGTGCACCTCCGACGACCAGGTGATCGACCTGCTGCGCGGTGGCCAGGGCATGTTCGGGATCGCGCTGGGCGGAGTCTGGCGGGACATCGAGGGCACCCTGTTCGAGTTGCCGACCGAACGCGCCGAGGAGCCGGTGCTCACCGACGAACTCTCCCGGCGCCGCCAGCAGCGCGCCACCGGCTAGGCCCTCCGGTCAGCCGAAGGCTGCTTCGTAGACCGCCCGGAGTTCGGGCGAGGCCGGGCCGGAGAAGCCGCACAACGCTATCTGGGGAGTATCGCCCGGCGCGGCGTCCATCACGGTGATCAGGTAGTCATCGCCCGGTGTGAAGCCGAACCCCGAGTAGTCGCTGTCTGAGAGTTCGTGCCCGGCGACCTCGACCACCGCGCCGGGCTCACCCCGGAAGACCTCGGTCACCTGCAGGGTGACAAGATCATCGGTCACCTTCTCGGCCCGTGCCTGGAAGGCCAGCTTCCAGTCGGCGAGGTACTCGGGCAGCACCCCGGGGCAGGAGCCCGCGGCCAGGCCGGGGTCCGCGCCCATCGTCACCCGGGTGGCGGCGGTGGTGGCCATGGGCGTGAGGGTGGCGACCGCGATGACGGCGGCGGCCAGGCCTCCGGCGCCGGCCAGCCCGAACAGCAGGGGCCGACGCGGCGATCGTGGGCGGGAGGCCGAGGTGGGTTGGGAGGTCGCGGTATTGGCCATGGCGGTGATCCGATCCGGTTGGAGTGGGGCGAGGCGGGCCGCGGGGTCGGCACCGCGCAGCAGCGAGCGAAGGTCGTCGTCGGGGTGCGTCATCGGTCCTGCCTCCTTTCACCCTGGTTATGTCCGGCTGGATGGTCCGGCTTTCCCAGCGACTGGCGTAGTCGTCGTTTCGCCCGATGCAGCCGGATCGAGGCGGCGTTCTCGCTGATCTCCAGCGCCCTCGCGATCTGGCCGATGCTCAGTTCCTCCCAGGCCCACAGCCGCAACACCTCGGCGTCGCCGGAACGGAGCCGGGCCAGGGCGCGGTGAAGCTCGTCATGGTCGCCCGGATCCTCGGGTGCCGGCGCGACCGCCGGTTCCATGGCGCGCAGCCGCTGCGTCAGGCGATCGCGTCGGCGCCGGGACCGTTCGGCATTGGCCAGGCAGTGTCGTGCCACCACGTACACCCAGGGCAGGGGATCGGACGGGATGTCGTCCAGGCGCCGCCAGCAGACCAGTAGGGTCTCGGCCAGCACGTCCTCGGCCGTGTCCGGGTCGGTTCGCCGGGCGAGGTAGCGACGCACCGGCTCGACGATCTCGTGGACGAGGGCATTGAACCGTCCTTCGCCTGGTGACACGCTCACCCCCTGTCATGTCCGGCTCCGCGCCGGAGCTTTCAGGCGTGCCGGCCTTTTCAGGCGGAAGCCAGGGCGACAGCGGCGTCGGCCGCGGTCGTGGTCCTGCGTAGGGTGCGGTAGGAGGCCGCGGCGATGACCGCAGCGATGGCGGCGGAGACCACCACGACCAGGAAGCCGGCGTGATAGCCGCCCGAGTCGATCGCCTTGCCGGCCAGGCTGGAGCCGAGCGAGGCACCGATGCCGATGCCGGTGCTCATCCAGGCCAGACTCTCGGTCAGCCGTGGCGCCGGCGCGAGGCTCTTGATCAGGGTGTTGCCGTTGATGAGAGTGGGCGCCACGGTGACCCCGACGGCCAGCCCGACGGCGGCCAGCAGCACGACCGAGTTGGCCACGATCAGGCCGACCGTGGCGACCAACAGCGCGACCACGCCGACCAGGAACCTCCGCGGCAGCGGCGAATCCCAGTGCCGGGCACCGTAGTAGAAGCCCGCCACCGCCGAGGCGAGCGAGAACACCGCGAGGATGAGCCCGGAGGCGGCCCGGGCATCCATCGAGGTGGCGGCAGCCACCACGGAGATGTCGATGCTGCCGAAGACCGCGCCGATGAGCAGGTTGACCGCGATCACCGCGCCGACCCCGGGGAACAGCAGCACCAGACGCTCCCGCAGCGGCGTCCGCTCGGCGGTCCTGGCCGGTTGCGGCAGGATCGGAGGCTCGGTCGAACGCTGGGAGTAGAACAGCACCGCGCCCACCACCGACAGGATGACCGGCAGAGCCAGGCCGGCGGCCGGGTGGACGAGCGTGGCCAGGGCGGTCGCGGCGACCGGGCCGACCACGAAGGTCAGTTCGTCGAGGGTGGATTCCAGGGCGAAGGCGGTATGGATCTGCCCGGGTTCGCTGGTGACGTAGTTCCAGCGGGCACGCACCAGGGCGCCCGGTGCGCCACCGGCCGCGCCGCTGAGGATGGCGGGCGGGAACAGCATCCATACCGGGGTCTGCAGCACCGCCAGCACCACCAGCGCCGTCAGGCTGAGGCTGCTCACCACCACGGCCGGCACCATCACGCGCCGCTGTCCGTGGCGGTCGACGAGATTGGAGAGCGCGGCTGTGCCGAGCGCCCACGCGGACCCATTGGCGGCGGCCAGGGCGCCGGCCAGCTCATAGCTGCCGTACAGGCCCGAGACCATCAGCACCAGGCCGATGCCCATCATGGCGCCGCCGGAACGGGCCAGAAGACCGGCTGAGGAGAACTTCAGGGCGCCCGGAATGCTGAGAATGTCAAGGTACGGACGCATCACGCCATTCTCTCACGCACCCGGGGAGACCTCCAAGCTCCGGGCCGGCCTACGCTTCCTCGTAGGACACGGCGGGGGCGAAGTTGGCCTTGCGGGCGGCTCGGCGCAGCGCGCCCAGCACCGAGGTGCCCAGCACCACGACCAGCACCACGTTGGTGACGGCCCGGCCGGTGTCCCAGACCGCGGTCGAGGTGATCAGGGTGAACCACAGGAAGCGGGTGAGGTTCTCCGGCAGCGGAGCGCCCGGGATGTAGGCCAGACCGGGATCGGCGGCCGTGCCGTCGGCCAGGTAGGGCCAGAACCACAGGTTCATCAGAATGCCGAAGAGATAGGCGGCCAGCACACCGTAGACCGCCAGCGTTGCCAGCTCCGCGCGGCCGCGCAGCCGGCGGCCACCGATCCGGTCCGGCAGCAGGCCGGCCCCCATCCCGACCCAGGCGCTGGCCAGCATCTGGAAGGGCAGCCACGGCCCCACCCCGGAGGTGAGCAGCGCCGAGGCGAACAACGAGGTGCACCCCAGGGTGAACCCGAAACCCGGTCCGAGCACCCGTCCGGAGGCGATGAGCAGGAAGAAGACCGTCTCGATCCCGTTCGTGCCCGCGCCCAGCGGACGGACCGCGGCGTTGACCGCCGAAAGCACGCCGAGCATGGCGAGCGCCTTGGCGTCCATCCCTCCCTCGTTCAGCTGCACCAGCACCAGCAGCACCAGTACCGGCAGGATCGCCACGAACAGATAGGGCGCGTCGCCCAGGTGCTGGGCTGCTTCCGGGCCGGCGGGGATCACCAGCGGCCAGGCGAACATCGCCAGCCCCGCGACCGAGGCAAGGGCGAGCACCACCGCCGACCACGCTCCGACCGGGACGGCGCGAAGACGCGGGCTCATCCTCCGATCGCCTTCAGCGCCCGGACGACCTGTCCGACCGTCAACCACTCCGCGGGTGCGAGCACGCGGGCGACCTGTGGCGAGAAGATCGCCGAACTGGCCAGCACCTCGCGGCTGCTGCCCACCGCGATCACCTCCCCGGAGGCCATCACCACCGCCCGGTCGGCAACCTGCGCGGCGAACTCCACATCGTGGGTGGCCAGGCAGACCGCGCTTCCCGCGGCGGCCAGCCCCCGCACCGTCCGTCGCAGCGACTCCTTGGCGAGATAGTCCAGCCCGCGGGTGGGCTCGTCCAGCAGCACCACGCGCGGGTTCCCGGTGAGCTGGATCGCCAGCACCAGCGCCAATTTCTGGCCCTCGGAGAGGTCGCGCGGGTTGCGGCCGCCGGGGATCCCGGCAGCGAGGGCGTCCAGGATCGCCCGGCAGGTGCCGGGGCGCTGCGCGGCGGCACGGTCGGCGGTGGCGCACTCGGCGGCGACGGTGTCGAGGTACAGCAGATCGGCGGCATTCTGCGGCACCATCCGGACGTGGTCGCGCACCTCGGTCACCCCGGCCCGGGTCAGGTCGGTGTCGCCCACGCGGAACTCGCCGCCGTCGATCCGGCCGGCTCCGCTGAGTGCCCACAGCAGGGACGACTTGCCCGATCCGTTGCGTCCCAGCAGGACGGTCACCCGGCCCGCCGGCAGCTCGACGTCCACCCCGCGAACCGCCAGGACGGTGCCGTAGTCGACCTCGATCCGCCGCGCCAGCAGGCCGTCCGACGTGCCCGGAAGCGACGCTGCAGGCTCCTCCGGCACCGGGTGCTGGTCCGGGTCCGCCCCGGCCAGCCGGGCTCGCAGCCCGGGCGCGAGACGCCGGGCCTGCCGGACCGACACCGGAAGCGGCCGCCAGCCCAGGGCGGCGCCGAGCTGGACCACGGGCGGAGCGATCTCCATACCGGCCAACAGCGTCGCGGGCGCTCCGTTCCGCACGCCGCCGTCACCGGTCAGCAGCACCAACCGGTCGGCGTACTCGGCGACCCGCTCCAGCCGGTGCTCGGCGATCAGCACGGTGGTGCCCAGATCGTGCACCAGCCGCAACAGGGCCGCCAGCACCTCCTCCGCGGAGGTCGGGTCAAGGGCTGAGGTCGGTTCGTCCAGCACCAGCACCCGGGCACCGGCCGCCAGGACCGCGCCGATCGCCACCCGCTGCTGCTGCCCCCCGGAGAGGGTGAGCAGGGGCCGGTCGCGCAGGTCGGCGATGCCGAGCAGATCGAGGGTCTCCTCCACCCGGGTGCGCATCCGGCGCGGCGCCGTGCCGAGTTGCTCCATGCCGTAGGCGAGTTCCCGCTCGACCGTGTCGGTGACGAACCCCTCCAGCGGGTTCTGCCCGACCCGGCCGACCAGGTGGGCCAGCTCGCGGGGGGCGTGGTCGCGGGTGTCGCGGCCCGCTATCCGGACGTGGCCGACCAGCGTCCCGCCGGTGAACTGCGGCACATGCCCGTTCACCGCGCCGAGCAGCGTCGACTTGCCCGCGCCGGTGCGGCCGGCCACCAGGGCGAACTCGCCCTCGTCCACCACGAACGAGACCTCGCGCAGCACCGGGGTGGGCGCGTCGTGGTAGCGGACGCCGACCCGCTCGAACTCGATCATGAGGCTTCGCCCATTCGCAGGCTGCGCGCCCGCGGAGTGGGGACGGGGCTGGCGGCGTGTTCCACGACCCGAGCGGGGGCCTGCGTGGGCGGCGCGAGGACGGCCGGCAGCGCGGCGACCAGGCAGCACGCCAGGGCCGCCGGCGAGGCGGTGGGCCATTCCAGCGGATGGACCGAGGGGAAGACGAGCCCGGGATCGGCGGCCGCGAGCCGGCTGAAGCCGACCGCCGTAGCGACCCCGCAGGCGGCGACCAGGGTCTCGGCCAGGTGCCAGCGGCCGGGACGGTACCGGGTGTGGACGCTGCGGCGTCCCGCCAGGGCGGTGGACAGCCCGGCCGCGGCCAGCGCGAGACCGAGCAGCCACCGTCCCGATCCGCCGAAGGCGCCGGGATCGAAGAGCCCGTAGGCGGCCGCGCACAACAACAGCAACGCGCCCAGCAGCAGCAACGAGGTCACCCTCCGCGCTGCCCGGCTCTGATTGCCACGGCGGCCGTAACCGCGCGAATCCATCGAAGCCGCCAGCGCGATGGACCGGTCGAGGGCGTCGACGAAGACCGGCATCATGACGGTTCGCAGCCAGTGACGACGCCCCGACTGGTCGGCGCGCAACCGACGGGCCCGGGTGACCCGCACCACCGACTCGGCCAGCTGGGGGAAGACCGAGACCGCGACAACCACCACCGAGCCGAGCTCGTACAGCGCGGGCGGCACCGCCGCCAGCAGCCGCTTGGGATTGGCCAATGAGTTCGCCGCCCCGATGCAGATGACCATCGCAGCCAGGCGCATCCCGTCGTAGAGCCCGCTGGCCAGCGCCTCCGCCGAGACCGGGCCGAACAGGGTGCCGCCGGCCTCGGCGATCCACTCCGGCGGTTCCGGAAACGGGATGGTGAACAGCACGGTCGGGCCGTCCCCGGAGAAGACGATGCGGAAGACGGTGCGCATCACGACGATGAACACGCCCAGCCACAGGTACATGCCGAAGGACATCGCCCAGGGGGCCTCCGGCCGCCGTAGCACCACCACCAGCGCGATCAGGGCGATCAACAGGGCCAGGAGCACCGGGTTGGTGGTGCTGGTGCAGGCCACGGCCAATCCGAGTGCCCAGATCCACCAGGCGCCGGGATGCAGCTGCCGAGGCCGCAGGTAGCGGCGCAGCGGAGTCGCCGGGTGCCTGCTCATCGACGTCGGGCGCGCAGCGCCACTGTGGCAGCGGTACCCGCAACGGCGACCACGAGTGCCCCGGCGATGGCCAGTTCGGCCCCGGGGCCGGAGTTCTCCAACTCCGACGGGGTGGCGGGGGGCGGCGAAGGTGTGGTCGGCGCGGCCGGGGGAGCGGCACTCACCGATTCAGGGGAGCCGACCGGGGTCGGTGCCGGAGAGGTCGCCTGGGTGGCGGCCGGATCCTCGACCGTATCCCCGGCGGGCGAGGCACTCGATGCCGCCGAACTGGGCGTTGACGCCGCGGACGACTTCGACGGCTTCGACCTCGCCGGTTCGGACGACGGTTTCGACCGCTTCGTCGGCTTCGACGGCCTCGGTGCCGGAGTGGCCGAGGAGGTCCGCTCCGGCGTGGCCGACGGCGTCGGCTTCGGGCTGGGTCCGGCCGGGGCGGTCGGCGGGGGGCCTGGCGGCTTCGACGCGGTCGGTTTCGGGCTCGGCTTCGGCGCCTCCGGCCAAGCGACCGGCTTCACCCCGGGTGCCGGATTCCGGCCGCCGAAGCCGCCTTCCGGGTCGTTGGAGAAGGACCAGCCCTCGTACCCCCCGATCACCACGCGGTGCGACAGCACGCCGGAGTCGCTGTAGACCCAGGAGCCGCCCGGCTTGGCCCACCAGTACGACCAGTAGGCCGTGCTGGGAGGCGTGTCGACACAGTGCTCGCGGTAGTCGGAATCCCCGGGAACCGCGATCGACTCCTTGGCGGAAGGACGGCCGTTGAGCCGGCAGACGAAGCCGGTTCCGTCGTGCGTCGTGCCAGCCGTACTGACGCCGACCGCCCGGAGGGCGTCCATGCCGACCGCCCCCTTGGGCAGGTTGCTGGCGCAGTACCTCTCGATGCCGCCACCGAGCTTCTGATAGTCGATGATCACGGTCACCGCGTTCTCGTCCGCCGTGGTGCAGGCTCCACTGCGGCCGCTCGCGGCCGGTAGCAGGCCGGGTGCCGGCATGGCGGAGGCGGCCGGAGCCGCTCCCGCCATGCCCAGCAGCGCCACGAGGGCGCCAGCACCCAGCCGAGCCGGCCACCGGCCCGGGTTCACTCGCTTCGGCACGGGCCTACTTCACCTTCAGGGTGACGGTCTTGGCCGCCTTGGCCTTCAGCTCGGTGCTGCCGCGGTAGGTGACCTTCAGCCGGTAGCTGCCCTTCGCCAGCTTGGGCAGCGTGAGGGTCGCCTTGCCCTTCTTCACGGTGCCTGTGACGCTCTTCGAGCCATAGCGGACCTGTACCGTGCCGGCGGGCTTGAGACCCTTCGCGGTCACCTTGACCTTGACGACAGCCCTCGCGGAACGCTTGACGGTCGACTTCGAGAGCTTCGCGGTCACCTTGGGAGTCAGTTTGGCCACCTTCTTGGCGGCGGAGGTCTTGACCGTCTTGGTGGCCTTCGACTTCGTGGCGGTGATCCGCACGCTGATCAGGTGCCCGGCGTCGGCGGCGACCAGCTTGTAGCTGGACTTCTTGCCCACCACCTTCTTGCCGTCGCGCAGCCACTGGTAGCCGAACTTCACACCCTTGGGCGGCTTGGCGGCCTTCAGCGTCTTGCCGACCTTGAGCGAGCCGGTGTACTTCGGGGTGAAGGCGATGGTCTTCGCCGGCACGCTGACGGCGGCCGAGGTGACCGTGCGCGAGACCTGACCCGACTTCGATGCAGTCACCCGTACCGAGAGTCTGTGACCCTGGTCGGCGGTGACAACCTTGTGGGTCTTCCCGGTCGCGTTCGCGATCGGCTTGCCGTCCCGGAGCCACTGGTAGACAGCCCGGTATCCCGCGGCCACCGAGCCCGATCCGAGCACGGTGCCCACGGTGATGGTGTCACCGGCGATCGGAAGGGTCACAATGGCCCGCACCGCGCCGGCCGGAACCTGCGGGGTTGGCTTGGGAGTGGGCACCGGTTTGGTCGGCGTCGGGGTCGGCTTCGTGGGCATCGGAGTGGGGCTCGTCGGCTTGGGGGTCGGCGATGCGCAGGTCTCCGTGGGAACCCCAGCGGTGGCGCCGGCGGCCGACACGAAGCCCAGCGTCGGCGCGCCGAGGCCCAGGATCGCCTGGGTGGTGGCCCGTCGCCACTGGTCGGTGTTCGCATCGTCCAGGCCGTACTCCAGGGCCTCCGACCACCCGTCGGCGTTGTAGGCGATGGCGCCGTTGGCGGCTCGGAGCGAAGCCGCCACGTCCGGGTCGGTGACCTTCTCGTCGGCGACCGTCGAGCAGCGCAGCTGCAACCCCTGGACGAACGCTGCCGAACTCGTGGCGGCGCCGGCCTTCCCGGCGCCGAACAACGCCTGGGCGGCCAGACCGCCGGAGTTGGTGTTGCCCGGACCCCAGGGAGACGGGAAGCTGCCGTCCTCGTCCTGCTTGCCCACCAGCCACGCCGCCGCGTTGGCCACCGACGGATCCGAGGGGCTCACCCCGGCGGCCAGCAACGCCTGCACGGCCATCGCCGTGGTGTCGACGTCGGCGGCCGAGCAGCCGGGAAGATAGCCGAAGGATCCGAAGTTGGCGTTGGCGGAGTCCGCGCAGGCCATCGCCTGGTAGGCCGTCACGGCCGCCGTCGGTACCCCGGCCTCGGTGCGCGCCAGCGCCAGGATGCCGAGCGAGGTCTTGAAGGCGTCCGCCGAATTCGTCCACTTCCCGTCCGGACGGATCGAGGATCGAAGGTCTGCGACCAGATCGCGGCCGTCGCCGCCGTCAGGGAACTCGGTCGGGTCCAGCCCGGCCACCTGCAGCGCGAGCACAGTCTTGGCGACGTAGGGCCACTGGCTCGGCAGTTGGCTCGGCGAGCCGATGTAGTCCTCGCCGGAGGCGTAGAGCGCATTCGCGGTGGCGGTGATCTGGCTACCACCCACTCCAGCGCCGGCGAGGGCGAACAGCGCGTCCATCGTGAGGCCCCAGTCGGTCGAGCCCCAGTAGGCGAGCACGTTCTTGTTGTCGGCCAGTTCGGCTGCCATCCAGGCCGCCGCGGCCCGCTGCGCCTTGGTGACCGCCGCGGAGACGGACGGCGCCGCCGGAGCGCTGCCCTTCATGGACAACCCGTCGAGAGCGTCGCTTAGCGTCGCGACGGCCTCGTCCACCCGCTGCTGGGTGGCGGCGGGGTCGCCGGCCACCTGACGGGCGTCGGTCAGGGCCGCCTGCAGCGCGTTCCAGGAGGCCGGTGTGTACCCGGCCTGGGATGTGCCCTCCGCGACGGCGATCTGGGATTTCAGTGCCGTGACGTCGACCGGAGCAGCGATCAGCGTGAGGTCGGGCAGCACCCCGTAGTTGCCGTTGCCGGTGGGGGCGTTCAGGTTGGGCGGCACCCCGGCGCGGGTGATCTTGCGGTGCTCGCCGGCGCCCGAGCCGAAGTGGGTCTCCTGGATGAAGCCGTCGGTCAGGGCAAACCCGTCGGGGGCGTCCGCCGGGATGTTCACCGTGATGGTGTTGGCCGACGAGAAGGTGTACTGGCCGCTGGTTCCGGTGACGGTCGAGCCGCCGGCGGTGTAGGTCAGCTTCGTACCGGAGAAGTTCGGGTTGTAGATGCCCGCCATCTTCGGCACCGGCAGGAAGGCGCCCTTGAGGTGGATCTTCACCTGGTCGCCGGCCGCCGGGGTCTCGCCGGGGCGGGTCACGTTGGTGATCTCCGGTGTCACCCTGGCGGCGCGGATCACCTTGTAGGCGACCGAGCCGTCCTTGACCGCCTTGACGATGTTGCTGCCCGGGTGGAGCTGCAGGCCGTAGCTGTCGTCATCGTTCGCAGTGAGGGTCTGAGTCCCTTCCACAGCCGGGTTCCAGGCGGTCACGGTGGTCGGGGAGCCGTCGACGGTCACCGCGCCGGTGCCGCTCGCGCCGGTGAAGTACCAGGTGTCGAACTCGCTGTCCCAGGCGGCGTTGCCGGCCTTCGCGACGCCGATGCTCAGCGAGGTGTCCTGGTCGTCGCCGACCGTCACCACGAAGACACCGGTGCGGACGGGGTTCACCGCGCCGTAGCGGGCCGCGCCGACGGTGACAGCGTCGAAGCTCACCTCGACCACGGCATCGCCGGCGCCGATCGCCTGCAGCGTCGCCCAGCCGGGCAGGGCCGGATCCGAGGTGATCTCGACCACGTCCGAGCCGCTGAGCACGGAGTAGTGAAAGTCGGGTTCGATCATGATGTTGGCGACCGTGCTGTTCACGATCTGCCAGGGGGCCCGGAAGGCGCGCAGGTCGTGGCTGGCACCCGCAGCGAGCCGCAGATGACCGTCCGCTCCGGTGTTGAGCAACACGGACGCGTCGTCGTAGGCGTCCACCGCACCGGCGCCCGTGGTGCCGGTGGCCAACGGATCGGCGTCCGGGAAGGTCACCGTGACCGGGTTCAGGTTCGTGATGTACCCGGACTGGGTCACCTTGCCCGGGGCGCTGACCCGGTAGCTGTAGCTGCCGTTGGTGGCGGGCACCTGGTAGAGGTGGGCGGTGGTCTCGCCGTTGTCCTCGGTGCCGGCCGGTTCGAGGACGGTCTGGTTGTAGTTCTGCACCTGGCGCAGGACGGTGACCGTCGCGTCGGCGGGGGCGGTCAGGACGTAGTTGTGGACCACCGGAGCAGTGGTGAGATCGGTGATCACGTCGGTGACCTGGGTCGCGGTGGCCTTCGGGTCGAGGGCGATCTGTTTGGCGGCCGCGATCTCGGTGTCGGTGGCCTTGGCGGAGTCGGCATCGTCGATGGCCCGGATCAGCTCGGTCTTGTCGGCCATCGTGAAGTACGGGTCGCCGCCCCAGCAGGCTGTGGCGACACCCAGGTCGCAGCCGTAGCCGTACAGGGTGAACTGCCAGCGCACGACATCCCCGTCCCGTAGCACCACCGAACCGGCGCTGGTGTCCGGGGCCACGTTGTTGACGGTGAGCATCCAGCCCGCCATCGCGTTGTAGTCGCCGGTGCCGAGGTAGCCGTCGCCGTTCGTCCCGGTGAGCTCGAATCCGTCCTGGCCGGTGAGGTACGACGGGACGTCCACGTCGGCGGATTCGTCGCCTTCGATCCCGGTCAGGAAGAATCCCGAGCTCGTCGGGTCGCCCGAGGATTGCGCCTCGAGATCGGCCGCGTCGAGCGCGGCCAGGCTTGCCTCGGCGGCGGTCCGGCCGGAATCGACGGCCAGCTTGGTCGGTTCGACGTAGTAGCCCTGGCCGAGGTTGTAGCCCTCGAAGGTCACATGGACGGTGAGGTCGGTGGCTGCCTGGCTGCTGACCGGCGGCAGGCCGAGGGTCAGCCCGAGGCTGAGCAGCAGAATGGAAAGGAGCCGGAACAGCTGGTGCCCGCGGGTGGATGCCGGTGTTCCGGGCACCCCTGGCAGGGCGGAAGGAGGTAGCACAGCACGTGCCTTTCGGTGAGCGATCCCGGGTACACGCAGCTGTCTGCCTGGCGTCCCCCGTAGACCTCGACGGATGGAAACCGCTCCAACCAGGGCTACGTATCGGACTCATCCCACCAGCGCGCTGATGGGCCTACCGTTGCGGGTCAGTTCCGGGTTTTGACCGGATTCCGTCCCCCTGGCCGGTATGAAGTTGTCGCAGGTGATGCTAGCGGGTCCGTTCGCTCTCCGCTGCCGATTCCCGCCGATTCGTCCAGGCGTGGCGTTCCAATCACTTGACTGATTCGAACATGCGTTCGAAGATGGTGGGGTGTCGGTACGCGTCGCTGAACCTGCCAGCAGGAGCCTCCTGCTGCAGCAATTGCGCGCCAAGACCCAGGCCCGGATCCAGCAGGTCACCGACGTCCACCCGGCCCTGGCCGGGCTGCTACCGGACGGTGGGCTGCGGCCCGGCTGCGCCTATCAGGTGAGCGGGGGAGCCCTCCTGCTCGCGTTGCTGGCCGAGCCCTCGACCGCCGGGTCGTGGTGTTCGGTGGTGGGGATTCCGGAGTTCGGCGCGGAAGCCGCCCGGAGCGCCGGCGTCACCCTGGAACGGCTCGCGCTGGTGCCGAACCCGGGCCAACGCTGGCTCTCGGTCGTCGCCGCGCTCTCCGAGGTGATGGGGGTGGTGGCCGTCCGTCCCCCCGGTCGGGTCGGCCCGGCGGACGCCAACCGGTTGGCGGCCCGGATGCGGGAGCACGGCTGCGTTCTGCTGGCCTGCGGGGAATGGCCGCGGACGGAGGCGTCGCTCTCGCTCGGCCGGCCGCAATGGTTCGGGCTGGGGGAGGGGCATGGCTACCTGACCGGACGCGAGGTCGAGGTGACGGCCCGCACCCGGCACGGCCTCACCCGGACGACACGCCTGGTGCTACCGGATCGCCGGGGCCGGCTGGCGGAGAGCCGCGGCCCGGTCGCCGTGGATCAGCCGGTCGAACTGCAGGCGGTGGGGTGATGACCGTGGCCACACCGACGAGGTGCCTGGTGTTGTGGTTCCCGGAATGGCCGGTGACCGCCTGGCGGCTGGCCACCGATGCATGGGACGTTCCCGCTGCTGTCATCGCGGCGAACGAGGTGATTTCCTGCTCCGCCGAGGCTCGCGCCGAAGGGGTGCGGCTCGGGCAGCGCAGCCGGGAGGCCCAATCCCGCTGCCCGCAGCTGCGGGTGATCGCATCGGATCCGGCCCGGGACGAGCACGAGTTCGCGCCGCTGCTGACGCTGGTCGAGCAGGCGGCTCCGGGAGTGCAGGTGATCCGCCCGGGGCTGGTGGCGCTGCGGGCCCGCGGGCCGGCCAGGTACTACGGCGGTGAGGCTCAGGCCGCGGCGGCCCTGCTGGCCGGGATCGACGAGTTGGGTGTCGCCGACGGCCGGGCCGGGGTGGCCGACGGCGTGTTCACCGCCGAGCAGGCGGCGCGGGAGGCCGATCCGATCCGGGTGATACCCGGCGGAGAGTCGGCCGCCTTCCTGGCGCCGCTGCCGATAGGCCGGTTGGGCGATCAGGAACTGACCTCGCTGCTGCCCCGGCTCGGCGTCCGCCGGCTGGGCGACTTCGCCACCATGGATGCCGGTCAGGTGCGCGATCGCTTCGGCGACCGCGGCGTCCGGCTGCACGCGCTGGCAGCCGGAGCGGATTCCCGTCCGGTGCAGCCGCGCACCCCGCCACCGGAGCTGGCCCGTCAGGTCGAGTTCGAGCCACCGCTGGAGCTGGCCGAGCAGGTGGCGTTCAGCAGCCGCACGACCGCCGAGGAGTTCATCGCCGGCCTGGCGGCGGTCAACCTGGTCTGCACCGAACTGCGGGTCATGGTGTTCACCGAGCAGGGTGAACGCAGCGAGCGGGTATGGCTGCACCCGTCCTGCTTCGACGCCGCGGCGGTGATCGATCGGGTGCGCTGGCAGTTGCAGGCCTCCGCCACCGACGTGATCGGCAGCGCGGTGGTGCGCGTCCGGCTCGAACCGGTGGCGGTCGACGCGATCGCCCACCACACCCCCGGTCTGTTCGGCCAGGGGAGCGATGAGAAGGTGCACCATGCGCTTTCCCGGGTGCAGTCGATGCTGGGGCCGGAGGGCGTCGTCACCCCGGCGATCGGCGGCGGCCGCTGGCTCGGCGAGCGGCAGGTGCTGGTGGCCTGGAGCGACCGGCCGGCGCTGCCGCAGCCCTTGGGACGGCCCTGGCCGGGCAGCCTGCCAGATCCGCTTCCGGCCACCGTCTTTCCCGACCGTCGCAAGGTGGACGTGCTGGATGCCGACGGGGTGCGGGTGCGGGTGGACGACCGCCTGCTGCTGACCGGCGAACCCGCCCAGCTGGTGGTGGGAGCCGCCAGGTTGCGGACGGCCGGCTGGGCCGGCCCGTGGCCGGTGGCCGAACGCGGCTGGGATGCCGAACGGGCTCGCGCCGGATGCCGCTTCCAGGTCGCCGACGACACCGGCGGTGCCTGGCTGCTGGTCCACGACGCCGACGGCGGCTGGTGGGCCGAGGGCAGGTACGACTGATGGGCTACCACAACCCACCGATCCCGTGGCGGGAGCTGGAGGGGACGCTGTCGGGTCGTCCGCAGCCGGAGGAAAGGGATGCGCCGAACTCGGGCAAGCGCAAGCCCTATCAACGCCCGCCGATCGTCCGGCCGACCGACGCGGTGCCCTATGCCGAGTTGCACGCCCATTCCTCCTTCTCCTTCCTGGACGGTGCCTCCAGCCCGGTAGAACTCGTCGAGGAGGCCGAGCGGCTCGGCCTGCACGCCCTGGCGGTGACCGACCACGACGGCCTCTACGGGATCGTCCGGTTCGCCGAAGCCGCCGAGCAGACCGGGGTCAAGACGATCTTCGGCGCCGAGTTGTCACTGGAACTGCCCGCCCCGCAGTCGGGCGTCCCCGACCCGGTCGGCAGTCACCTGCTGGTGCTGGCGGCGGGGGAGGAGGGTTACCACCGGCTGGCCGGCGCGCTCACCCATGCCCAGCTGGCAGGGAAGGAGAAGGGACGCCCGCACTACGATCTCGACGACCTGGCCGAGCGCTCCGGTGGGCATTGGGCGGTGCTGACCGGGTGCCGCAAGGGCGCGGTTCGCCAGGCCCTGCTGACCTCGGGACCGCTGGCCGCAGCGCGGGAACTGGACGAACTGGTGGAAAGGTTCGGCCGGGTCTACGTCGAGCTCACCGACCATGGCTACCCGCTGGATTCCACCCACAATGACGAACTGGCCGCGATCGCCGCCCGGGCCGGAGTGCCGGTGGTGGCCACCGGCAACGTCCACTACGCCACCCCGGCCAAGCACCAACTGGCCCAGGCGGTGGCGGCGATCCGCGCCAACCGCAGCATGGATGCCCTGGACGGCTGGCTGCCGGCCGCCGGCACCGCCTTCCTGCGTTCGGGGGCGGAGATGCGGGCCCGGTTCGCCCGCTATCCGGGGGCGGTGGAGCGCACCGTGGAACTGGCCGACGAGCTGGCCTTCCCGCTGCGCCGGGCCAAGCCGGCGCTGCCCAAGCAGCACGTTGAGGACGGCCACACCCCGATGTCCTGGCTGCGCCACCTGGTATGGCAGGGTGCGGCGAAGAAGTACGGCCACCAGCTCGACGAGGCGAAACGGCAGCGGATCGAGCACGAACTGGACGTGATCGAGGCCAAGGACTTCCCGGGCTACTTCCTGATCGTCCACAGCATCGTCGAGAAGGCCAGAGAGCTCGGCATCCTGTGCCAGGGCCGGGGCTCGGCGGCCAGTTCGGCGGTCTGCTACGTGCTCGGCATCACCGCGGTGGACGCCATCTTCTACGACCTGCCGTTCGAGCGGTTCATCTCCTCGCTGCGCGACGAGGAGCCCGACATTGACGTGGACTTCGACTCCGAGCGCCGCGAGGAGATCATCCAGTGGGTCTTCGACACCTACGGCCGCGAACGCGTCGCGCAGGTCTGCAATGTCATCCAGTACCGGCCCAAGAACGCGGTTCGGGATGTCGCCAAGGCGCTCGGCTACAGCCCCGGCCAGCAGGATTCCTTCGCCCGCCAGATCGAGCGCTGGGACGCCCTGGCCGAGGAGGGGGAGGACGACAGCGGCATCCCGCCACAGGTGCGGCAGTTGGCCACCGAACTGCTCAAGGCGCCCCGGCACCTGGGGATCCACTCCGGCGGGATGGTGCTCACCGAGCGTCCGGTGGGTCAGGTGGTGCCGATCGAGCCTGCCCGGATGAAGAAGCGGACGGTGATCCAGTGGGACAAGGACGACGCCGCCTGGATGGGGCTGGTGAAGTTCGACCTGCTGGGGCTGGGCATGCTCTCCGCCCTGCAGTACTGCTTCGACCTGATCCGATCCTCTACAGGAGAAGAGTTGAGTCTCTCCAACTTGCCCAGGGAGGAGCAGACGGTCTACGACATGCTCTGCCGGGCCGATTCGATCGGGGTGTTCCAGGTGGAATCCCGGGCCCAGATGGGGTTACTGCCCAGGCTGCAGCCGCGGAAGTTCTACGACCTGGTGATCGAGATCGCGCTGATCCGGCCCGGCCCGATCCAGGGCGGTGCGGTGCACCCGTTCGTCCGCCGCAAGTTGAAGCAGGAGGAGGTCACCTACCCGCACCCCAAGCTGGAGCCTGTCCTGGAGCGGACCCTGGGGGTGCCGATCTTCCAGGAGCAGCTGATGCAGATGGCCATGGTGATCGGCGAATGCTCGGGGGAGGATGCCGATCTGCTGCGCCGCGCGATGGGCTCCAAGCGCGGCGTGGAGCGGATCCAATCGGTCAGGGAGCGGCTCTATGCCGGGATGGCCCGCAACGGACTGACCGGAGAGCCCGCCGACATCATCTACAAGCAGATCGAGGCGTTCGCGAACTTCGGCTTCGCCGAATCGCACTCGCTCAGCTTCGCGCTGCTGGTCTACGCCAGTTCCTGGATCAAGCTGCACTACCCGGCCGCCTTCCTGGCCGGCCTGCTGCGCGCGCAGCCGATGGGCTTCTACTCTCCCGAGACGCTCACCGCCGACGCCCGCCGCCACGGCGTCGAGGTGCGCCGCCCCGACCTGCTGCGCTCCGGCGTCCACCCCACCCTGGAGCCGAGTTCAACCGAAACCGGCATCACCGGCCTGGTTTCCTGCCTCGCCGACAACGACGAGGGCAACCCCGTCTTCGATCCCTCGACGCCGGACGAGAGCGCCGCGCACCGCCGGGACGGCAACTTCGTCGTCCGGCTCGGGCTGGCCGGCGTCCGGGGGATCGGGGAGGAGGTGGCGAAGCGGATCGTCGCCGAACGCGAAGCCGGCGGCGACTACGCCTCGATGGAGGATCTCGCCCGCCGGGCCGGGCTGACCGAGAGGCAGTTGTCGACGCTGGCCACCTCCGGCGCCCTCCAATGCCTGCAGCTGACCCGGCGGCAGGCGCTGTGGCGGGCCGGGACGGCGGCGCTGGACCAGGCCGACACGCTGCCGGACACCATCGCCCCGCTGCAACCCCCGCTGTTCCGCGCCCCGACCGGCTTCGAGGTACTGGCCGACGACCTGTGGTCGACCAGCGTCTCGGTCGACGACCATGTGATCAGCCATCTGCGGAGCCGGCTGGCGCCCCTGGGGGTGGTCACCTCGGCCGAGTTGCGCACCACCGAGTCGGGCCGTCGGGTGAAGGTGGCGGGGCTGGTCACCCACCGGCAGCGGCCCTCCACCGCCTCGGGCATCACGTTCATGAACCTCGAGGACGAGTACGGCCTGATCAACGTGATCTGTTCGCCGGTCGTGTGGTCCCGTCATCGCCAGGTGGCGCGCGGCTCGTCGGCGCTGATCATCCGCGGCACCCTGGAGCGCTCTCCGGAGGGAGTGACCAACCTGCTGGCCGAGCGGCTGGAGCCGCTCCTGGTCGGCATCAAGCACCGCTCCCGCGATTTCCGCTGAACGGCGTGCGGTCAGCCGCGTGCCGCCAGGATCGTCGCCCGTTGCTCGGCGGTCAGGTACTTCACAGCCTCGCGGACGGTGAGGCCGGCGGCGCGCGAGGCGCGGGGCAGCAACCACTCGTAGACCAGTTCGGGACGCAGCCTCCCGGTGTCACGCAGTATCCAGCCGATCGCCTTGCGAATGAAGAACTCCTTCTCCTCCAGCATCGCGTCGGCGTAGCGGGTGAAGCGCTCGAAGTCGCCGCGTCCCTGGCGCAGCGCGATCAGGTGCGCCAGCAGCGCTGAGCGGCGGATCCAGAAGTCGGGGTCGGCCGCCCAGCGATCCAGCACCTCGCCGAGCGAGTCCTCGCGCTCGACCAGCGGTCCCACGACGCTGGCGGCCAGATTGTCCACCAGCGCCCAGGTTCGCGACTCCCGCAGCAACTGCTCCAGCAGGTCGATGTCGTCGGCGCGCACCTGGTCGACCCGTTGCTCCAGCAGTTCGGCGGCAGCCGCCCGCCGTTCGTGCACCGGCTCGGCCCAGAGCAGTTCGGCCAGGGCGATCAGCTCGTCGTGGTGGAGCGGGAGTTTGCCGGTCAGCTCCTTCACCACCGCCCGGACGGCCGGCACCGAGGTGCCGTAGTGATCCAGCTCGCTCTTGAGGTAGCGCTGCTCCTGGGCGGCGCGTTCGGGGACGCCTCGCTGCCGCAGCAGCGCATCGATCTGTTCGGCCAGCGCCGGCACGTTCGTCACGGCTCGATCCTGCCACGCCGACTCCGTAGAGTGCGGGATGGAAGGGAGAAGGACATGGACTTCGTCCGGCTCGTCGTGCTGGCGCTGCACCTGATGGGGATGGCGGCCATCCTGGGAGTGTTCGCGGTGCAGTTGCGGCAGAAGGACGGTTTCGGGATCGGCCTGCTGCTCGGCGGCGCGGCCACGCAGCTGATCACCGGGATCGCCCTGGTCGGCATCGCCGAGATGGGGGATCGCGACGTCAACTACTTCAAGATCGGCTTCAAGCTGGCGATCACGCTGATCGTCGCCGTCGCGGCGGTGCTGACCTGGTGGAAGCAGCGCAAGGGCGAGAACGCCAAACCGTTCTTCCACGCCGCCGGCGGGCTGGCTTTCGTGAACCTGCTGGTGGCGGTCTTCTGGCGCTAGGCGGGCGGTCAGCCGGCGAAGGTGTCCAGCAGCATGCGCACGAACGCCCGCTCGTCGGCGTCGAAGGCGACCGCCATGTTCGGCTGCCGCTTGGAGCGTCCGGCCACGTCGATGATCGTCTCGCCCACGGTGACCTCGCCATGGGTCTCGACGGTCACGTAGAGATCCTGGGTGGTGATGATCTCCGGCTGGACGACGGCGGCCACGCACAGCGCGTCGTGGACCGGCGCGGCGCCGGCCCGGCTCATCGGCTGGCCTTCGTCGTAGCCCTTGATGCGCCGCTCCACGAAGGTCGCGGTCGCCTCCGCCGCCGGGGTGCCGAGCGCGCGGAGCGCCGCGCAGTCGTCCCTGGACACCAGGGCCTTGTGGGTCGCATCCAGGGGCACCAGCGTGACGTTGCGCAGCCCGGCGTGGAAGACCACGTGGGCGGCCTCCGGATCCGCCCAGATGTTGAACTCCGCGCGCGGGGTCAGGTTTCCGGTGTGGTGCGCGCCGCCCATGATGATCGTCCGTGGCACCCATTCCGCCAGTCGCGGCTCCACCCGGAGCGCCGCGGCGATGTTGGTGAGCGGCCCCACCGGGATGAGCACGATCTCCTCAGTCGCCGCCCGGTAGGTCTCGATCAGGAATTCCACGGCGTGGGTGTCCTGAATCGTCGAGGTCGATGCCGGGATGTCGAGGTAGTCGCCGTGCACATTGGTGGTTCCCGGGTTCGGCGCCCCCCGGGGAACGGGGAAGTCCTCGCGGGCGATGGGCTTGCTCAGCCCCTGGTAGACCGGGACGGACTTCCCGAGGTGATCGAAGACGCGCAGCGTGTTCTCGGTGGTGAATTCGAGCGGAACATTGCCGGCCACCGAGCACGCCCCGACCAACTCGATCTCGGGATGCAGCGCGGCCAGCATCAGGGCGACCGCGTCGTCCGTCCCGGTGTCGACGTCGAGAATCACCTTCGTGGCCATGCGTACTCACTTTCGGGTTGGAGAGCGGGATCCCGGGCAGCGTAGGACGGGCGCCGAGGCAGGGTCAAGGCGCCCTAGCTCCGGACCGCGATCAGGTAGGTCAGGTAGACGCCGTATCCGACGACCAGCAGCACGCCCTCCCAGCGGGCCAGCCGCTTGCCGCTGAGGAAGAGCGGGATGCACAGCAGCGAGACCGCGACCATGATCGGCAGATCGATGTGCAGCAGATGGAGGTCGATCGGCCCCGAGCCGTTGGCGACCAGCACCGGGACGCCCAGGATCAGGGTCAGGTTGTAGACGCTGGAGCCGATCAGATTGCCCACCGCGATGTCGCGGTCCCCGCGCAGCGTCGCCACGACGGTGGTGAAGAGTTCGGGAGCGGAGGTTCCGATCGCGACGATGGTGAGCCCGATGAAGGCGTCCGAGACCCCGACGGCCCGGGCCAGGCCGACCGCTCCCTCCACCAGCCAGCCGGCGCCGACCACGATCACGACGATGCCGGCGATGAGCACCAGGGCGTACCACCAGACGATGCTGCGCCGGGAGCCGGGCTCGGGGCCGCCGACGACCGCGGCGAGGGCGTCGCCGCGGTCCGCGTTCTCCCGCCGCGTCCACAGCCCCAGCAGCAGCGTGTAGACCACCGCTCCGGCCAGCAGCGGAAGCCCTTCCCAGAACTGCAGTTCCCCGTCCAGGCTGAACAGCAGCACCAGTACCGCGGCGATGGCCATCCCGGGCAGGTCGAGCACCCGGGTCCGGCGGCCGAAGGCGATCGGACGGACGGCTGCGCTGAGGCCGAGGATCAGCATGATGTTGACGATGTTGGTGCCGGCGATGTTGCCCACCGCCAGTGAACCGGCATTGGCGCGCATCGCGTCGATGCCGACCGCGAGTTCGGGGGCGCTGGTGCCGATCGAGACGACGGTGAGCCCGATGATCATCGGCGGCACGCCCATCCGGGCGGCGAGCAGCGACCCGTAGCGAACCACCAATTCCGCGCCGACGATGAGGGCGACCAGACCTGCGGTCAGCCAGAGCAGCGCGTCCATACTCCACCGTATCGGGTCCGGACCCGACAGCGGGAGGAGGCCGCGTCCGGCGTAGGCTGTCCCATCGTGGCCGGGTTCAAAGGAATGCTGGCTGATACCACCCCGCTGCGAACGCCCGCGTTCCGGCGGCTGTGGGTCGCCAACATCATCACCGTGATCGGAGCGCAGCTCACCGTGGTAGCGGTGCCTGCGCAGCTCTACGCGATCACCGGCTCCTCGGCCTATGTCGGCCTGGCCGGCCTGTTCGGGCTGGTGCCGCTGATCGTCTTCGGGCTGTGGGGCGGCGCGCTGGCCGACCACTTCGACCGCCGGGTGCTGCTGATCGTCACCACGCTGGGCCTGATCGTCACCAGCGGCTGCTTCTGGGCGCAGGCGGCGGCCGGGCTCGACAACGTCTGGGTGCTGCTGGGCGTGTTCTCGCTGCAGCAGGCCTGCTTCGCGGTCAACCAGCCCACCCGGACGGCCGTGCTGCCGCGGCTGCTGCCGGAGGAGCAGTTGCCGGCAGCCAACGCGCTCAACATGACGGTGATGACCGCCGGCGCCATCGCCGGGCCGCTGGTGGGCGGCGCGCTGATCCCGGTGGTGGGCTTCTCCTGGCTCTACCTGATCGACACCCTCACCCTGCTGGCCACGCTCAGCGCCGTGATCCGGCTGCCCCGGCTGCCGGTGGAGGGCCGCACCGGCTCGCCAGGCCTGCGCTCGATCGTGGACGGCCTGAAGTACCTGCGTTGGCATGTGGTGGTGCTGGTGGGGCTCGGGCTGGATCTGGTGGCGATGATCTTCGGCATGCCGCGCGCGCTCTTCCCCGAGATGTCGCATGTCTGGTTCGGCGAACCGGTCGAGGGCGGGCTGGTCTACGCGCTGCTGTTCATCGGGATACCGCTCGGCGCACTGCTGGGCGGGGTCTTCTCCGGCTGGTACTCCCGGGTCCGCCGCCAGGGCCTGGCCGTGATCGTGTGCATCGTGATCTGGGGCGTCGCGATCGCTGCCTTCGGGCTGGCGATCAGCCTGGCACCGCTCTGGCGGACGCCGATGCTGGTGGTCGCCATCGCGATGCTGGCGCTCGGCGGCGGAGCGGACATGGCCTCGGCGGCCTTCCGGCAGACCATGCTGCTGGCAGCGGTGGACGACACGGTCCGCGGCCGGGTGCAGGGCGTGTTCCTGGTGGTCGTCGTCGGCGGTCCCCGGCTGGCCGACGTGCTGCACGGACTGGCCGCCGAGTGGCTGGGCGCACCGCTGACGGCCGCTCTGGGCGGCGTGCTCGTGGTCGTGATCACCCTGGCCGTCGCCGGGCCGGTGACCGCCTTCCGGCGCTACACAGTGGAGGTCGCCGAGACCGCCAGGTGAGGGCTCAACCCAGCGCGGCGCGCACCTTGGTCGCGACGACGGCCCCTTCGGCACGGCCCTGGGCACGGGCGTTGACGGCCTTGATCACCTGGCCCATCTGCTTCATGGTCGGCGCAGCACCCAGCGTGGCGGCGGCCGCGGCCACCTCCTCGGTCACCAACGCGTCCAGCTCGTCCTCGGTGAGCGCCGCGGGCAGGTAGGCCTGGAGGACCGCCGCCTCGGCCAACTCCTTCTCGGCGAGTTCGGGACGCCGGCCATCGGTGTAGGCCTGCGCGGAGTCCTTCCGCTTGGCCACCTCGCGGGTGAGGACGGTCCGCACCTCGTCCTCGCTGAGTTCGCGGGCGACCTCGCCGGCCACTTCCTCCACCTGGATGGCGGTCAGCGCCATCCCGAGGGTGTTCTTGGCGATCTCGTCCCGCGCCTTCATCGCGACGATCCGATCCGCCTTCAGCCTGTCCTTCAAACCCGCCATCTGTCCTCCTGGTCGACCCTGGCCATTGTTCCACGTCGGGCCTGGGTAGTCTTGGCGCGCACTGTCCGCCGAACCGAGGGAAGGAGGCGCCGCATGCCCGCAGGATCCGTCGGGGTCGTCGAGACCCGGCACGTCCGGCTGTTCACCGCCGAGGAGCCCTTGCGCATGATGAGCGGCTCCAGCCTGGGCCCGGTGGACGTGGCCTACGAGACCTATGGCGAGCTCAGCCCCGGCCGTGACAACGCCGTGATGGTGTGCCACGCGCTCACGGGGGACGCTCACGCGGCCGGCCTGCACGCCGGCGCCGACCGTCCGGGCTGGTGGGACAACCTCATCGGGCCGGGGAAGCCGCTGGACACCGACCGGTTCTTCGTGATCAGCGCGAACCTGCTGGGTGGCTGCCAGGGAACGACCGGGCCGGCCTCGATCAACCCAGAGACCGGAAGGGCCTTCGGGCTGGACTTCCCGCTGCTGGCGATGGCCGATCTGGTCGAGGTGCACCGGGCGCTGATCGCGCACCTGGGAATCGACCGTCTGCTGGCCGCGCTGGGTGGGTCGCTCGGTGGCATGCAGGTGCTGCAGTGGGCGTTGAGCCATCCGGACGAGATCGCCAACGCGCTGGTGGTGGCGGCCTCGAGCCGCCTCAACGCGCAGAACATCGCCTTCTCGGCAGTGGCCCGGCGCGCGATCATGACCGACCGCTTCTTCAAGGACGGCCGGTACGCCGAGGAGGGGGTGAGCCCGGCCACCGGCCTGGCGATCGCCCGGATGATGGCCCACATCACCTATCTCTCCGAGGCCGCGCTGGAGGAGAAGTTCGGCCGCGAGCCGAACCGCCGGCAGCCCTCCATCGGCGGGCCGGGCTTCGGCATCGACTTCGCGGTGGAGAGCTACCTGGACCATCAGGGGCAGGCCTTCCTCGAACGCTTCGACGCGCTGAGCTACCTCTACCTGACGCGGGTGATGGACTACTTCGACCCGTTCTCCGGCCCCGACGCGCTGGCCGCGGTCACTGCGGACCCGGTGAAGTGGCTGGTGCTGTCCTTCGAGAGCGACTGGCGGTTCGGCACCGATCACTCCCGGCGGATCGTCCGCAAGTTGGAGGGTGCCGGTCAGCCGGTCACCTTCCGGGAGATCGGTTCGACCTGGGGTCACGACTCCTTCCTGCTGCCGGTCGAGCGCTACCACGCGACCCTGCGGGCCTTCTTCGACCGCGCGCTGGAGGAGGGGCTGGGATGACGCCATTGCGCAAGGATCTGGCGCTGGTCGCCAGCCTGATCCCCGACGGGAGCCGGGTGCTCGATCTGGGCTGCGGCTCCGGGAACCTGCTCTCCCATCTGATGCACCACCAGGGGTGCCGGGGCACCGGCGTCGAGATCGACCCGGAGAAGGTGCTGGCCGCGATCCGGCTGGGGGTGCCGGTGATCGAGCTCGACATCAACCGCGAACTGGACGAGTTCTCCGATTCCTCCTACGACGTGGTGGTGCTGTCACGCACCCTGCAGACCGTGCGCTACCCCGACCGGGTGCTGCGTCACATGGCGCGGATCGCCGGCCGGCTGATCGTGTCGGTGCCGAACTTCGGCTGGTACCGCCACCGGTTGCGGATGCTGCGCGGCCGGCTGCCGATGGGCAAGGATCTGCCGTACTCCTGGTACGACTCCCCGAACGTCCGCTACACCACGCTGGTCGACCTGCAGCTGCTCTTCGACGAGGTCGGGCTGGAGGTCGAGCAGACGATCCCGCTCGGCACCACCGGCGATCCGTTGAAGGCGGCGCCCGGACTGGCCAACCTGCTGGCCTCGACCGGGGTCTACGTGCTGCGCCCGGCCAGCGCCTGAAGCAGCCGGTCGGCGCTGCCGCCCAGGCCCAGCGACGCGGCGAGCTCGGCGAAGGCGGCCGGATCCGGCGGCGCGGCCGGCAGGGTGAGGTCGATCGCGGGCAGCGGGACGTCGGTGGCGACCGCGACCACCCGGCGCGCCGGGCCGAGGTACTCGGCGGCCTCGCCCAGCCGGCGGGTGACGGCTGGAGCGAGTTCGCCCCGCTGCGCGGCGGCGACGATGCCGTCCAGGTCGCCGTAGGCGGCGATCAGGGTGGCCGCTGTCTTCTCGCCGATCCCCGCCACCCCGGGCAACCCGTCGGAGGGATCGCCGCGCAGCACCGCGAAGTCGACGTAGCCGGCGCCGGTGATGCCGTACTTGGCCGACAGCCAGGCATCGTCCACGCGATCGTGCTTGGCCACGCCGCGTCCGCAGTAGAGCACCCGGACCCGGTCGTCGACCAGCTGGAACAGATCGCGATCGCCGGTGACCACCTCCACCGGTCCGGCGGCCCGGGTCGCCAGCGTGCCGATCACGTCGTCGGCCTCGTATCCGTCCGCCCCCAGCACCGGCAGACCGGCCGCGGACAGCACGTCGACGATCAGCGGCACCTGAGCGTCGAGCCCCGCGGGCACCTCCTCGACATCGGCGGCGGCCACCCGGTGCGCCTTGTAGGAGGGCACCAGTTCGACCCGCCAGACCGGTCGCCAGGAGTTGTCCCAGCAGCAGGCGAGCTCGGCGGGGGAGTACTGCTCCACGAACCGGGCGATGAAGTCGAGCAGTCCGCGGACGGCGTTGACCGGACGCCCGTCCGGGGCCCGCATCGTCTCCGGCACCCCGTAGAAGGCACGGAAGTACAGCGAAGCGGTGTCGAGCAGCATCAGGGAGCGTTGCATGGGGCCATCGTCGCATGCGCATAAGCTCAGGCACGTGATTGAGCGGTTGGCCCGGGTGCACGTGGGCTTGCGAGCCGGGCTGGCGATCGGCGCGGGCATCCTCACCGCCCTCGGTTTCGAGCCATTCGCCTGGTGGCCGCTGCTCTTCGCCGGGGTCGCCGGGCTCTCGCTGGTCGTGCTGGGCGCCGGCCGGCTGCGGCAGGCGCTGCTGCTCGGCTGGTGCTACGGGCTGGGTTACATGGGGGTGGGCCTGAACTGGATGCAGGCGATCTTCATCGACGCCATGGTCGGCATCGTGCTGGTCACCTCGCTGCTGTACGTGCTGCTGGCGGGCCTGCTCTTCGCCCTGCGAAAGCTTGCCCTGTGGCCGATCTACGCAGCGGCTGCCTGGGTGGCGGTGGAGGCGCTGATCTCGCGCTGGCCGTTCGACGGCTTCGGCTGGATGCGGCTGGGCTACACCATGACGGACGCCCCGCTGGCCGGTCTCTACCCGGTGATCGGGGTGGCGGGGACGACGTTCGTGATCGCCTGGCTGGGCCAGGGCCTGTTGTGGCTGCTGGATTCCTGGAGCCGGCGGCGCGCGGTCGCCGCGGCCGGCGCTCTGCTGCTGATCGGCTTGGGCGCCGGCTTGGGCGCCCAGCTGCCACCGGGGCCGGCGACGGGGGAGACCACCGCGATCGGCTGGGTCCAGGGCGGCGCTCCGGGCGGCGGGGTCTACGGCATCGGCCCGCCGCGGACCACCACCACCAACCATCTCGCCGAGACCACAGCCCTCTTCCAGCGGATCGACCGGGGCGAGTACCCGCGTCCCGACTTCGTGGTCTGGCCGGAGAACGGCACCGATCTCGACCCGCACCACGACGCCCCCACCGCGGCCATGGTGGAGCAGGCGCTCACCGTCGCGGGGGTGCCGATCTTCGTCGGCACCATCCTTGACGGCCCGGGCCCTGACGAGCGACAGACCGCCTCGATCTGGCTCGACCCCGCCCAGGGCGAGCTGGATCGCTACACCAAACGCGGCATCGTCCCGTTCGGCGAGTTCGTGCCGTTCCGCGACATCCTGCTGCCGTTGATCCCGAAGCTCGGCTACGTCGGGGCGCAGTCCATTCCCGGCACCGCACCCGGTGTGGTCACCGCCCGCACCGCCACCGGGGAGTTCCCGCTCGGGGTGATGATCTGCTACGACGTCTCCTTCGACCACATCGTCTACGACACCGTCCGGTACGGCGGGCAGGTGCTGGTGGTGCAGAGCAGCAATGCGATGTACCAGGGCACCGGCCAGATCGACCAGCAGTTCGCCATGACCCGTGCCCGGGCGGCCGAACTGCGGCGCGAGGTGCTGGTGGTGACCACCAGCGGGGTCTCCGGGCTGATCCGCGCCGACGGCAGCATCGCGTACTCGGTCTCCGATCCGGGCGCCGCCTCCGGCGTCGTCGAGCTGCCGCTGCGGGACGGGGTCACGCCCGCTGTCTCGACGGCACCGGTTCTCGAGGGCATCGCCGTCCTGCTGGCCCTGGTGGCGGCGACCTGGGGAGCTGTGGCCGGCGGCCGCCGATTCCGCCGGAGTTGATATCGGCTGGCAGAATAGGACCGACCCGAGACCCCTCAGGATGGAGCTGCCGTGTCGCTCGACCGCGTGCTGGTCATCATCCCGACGTACAACGAGGCAGCCAATATCGGCCCGATCACCGCCCGGCTACGCGCCGCGGTACCGGAAGCCCACATCCTGGTCGTCGACGACAACTCCCCGGACGGAACCGGCCAACTGGCCGATGAGCTGGCCGCGGCCGATCCGCAGGTGCACGTGCTCCATCGCAAGGTGAAGGACGGCCTGGGCGGGGCCTACCTCGCGGGTTTCGCCTGGGGATTGGAACAGGGCTACGACGTGCTGATCGAGCACGACGCCGACGGCTCCCATCGCCCCGAGGACGTGCCGCGGCTGCTGGAACGGCTGCACACAGCGGATGTCGTGAAGGGCTCCCGCTGGGTGCCCGGTGGCAAGGTGGTGAACTGGCCCAAATCGCGCGAACTGCTCTCCCGTGCTGGAAACCTGTGGGTCCGGATCTGCCTGGGTCTGCCGGTGGCCGATGCCACCGGCGGTTTCGCCGCCTGGCGGGCGGGTACCTTGCGGGGCATGGATCTGGCCGGTGTCGAAGCGCACGGCTACGGCTTCCAGGTCGATCTGGCCTGGCGGGCGGTGCGCAACGGCTTCACGGTGGCCGAGGTGCCGATCGAGTTCGCCGACCGGCAGTTCGGCGATTCCAAGATGAGCCGCCGGATCGTCATCGAGGCGATGCTGTTGACCACCCGGTGGGGGATCGCCCACCGCCTCGGGCAACTGAAGCACTGGGCAACGAGCCGGAGGAACCGATGACCGCGACCCCGGGGGCCTCCGCCCAGCGCGCTCGGCGCACCCTGCTGTGGATACTGGTGATCGCCTTCGTCGCGATCCCGATCGCCGAGTTCTGGGTGGTGACCACCGTCGGCGGAGCGCTGGGACTCTGGCCCACGCTCGCCCTCCTGGTCGTGAGTGCGGTCGCGGGAGCCTGGTTGATGCAGCGAGAGGGCGCGAAGGCCTGGAACGCGCTGGTGAACGCCTTCTCCGGCGGCCAGTTGCCCACCGGACGGCTGGCCGATGCCGCTCTCGTGCTGGTCGGCGGCATCCTGCTGATGCTGCCGGGCTTCCTCACCGACCTGATCGGCCTGGTCATGATCCTGCCTTTCACCCGTCCGCTGGTGCGCCGGTTCGTGGCCTTCGTCCTGGCGCGACGGGTGGCCGCCACCGGCGCCGATCCGCTGCTGATCCGCGGTGAAACGGTCGACCGGCCGCCGTCCGATCCCCAGGTGATCCGGGGCGAGATCGAGGACGACCGCTCCTAGGGGCGATGTTTGGGCGACCTCCCGCTGGGTACTCACAAAGAGATCCCGAGCAGAGAGGAACTCACTATGGGTATCGACGACAAGGTGAAGAACGCCGCGCAGGATGTGGCCGGGAAGGTCAAGGAAGGCGTAGGTCACCTCACCGACAACGAGCGCCTGGAAGCCGAAGGCAAGATCGACCAGGCCGCGGCCGCGGCGAAGAAGAACGTGGAGAAGGCGAAGGACGCCGTCAACGATCATCTCGATCGCTGAGAGGAGAGCCGATCATGGCTACCTTGCTGTGGATCCTGGCGGCGGTGCTCGTCATCTCGGGCATCTTCGCGATCGTCCGGAAGCAGATCCTGTGGGGGATCGTCCTCATCGTGGTCGGCCTGCTGGTCGGGCCGGGCGGTGTGAGCGTCTTCACCTGAGATCAATGACTGGTGGCCCGCGGGGAGAATCCCTGCGGGCCACCAGTACGTCCGGGATGCCCACGACGAGCATCCCGAGGGGCTCAGCTGCCGGTATTTCCCACGTACCGGCCCGGGTTGGCGACGAAGGCGTCGCGGCAACTCGTCGAGCAGAAGTAGTAGGTCTGTGCGTCGTCGGTGGCGGTGGCGCCGGCCTGTGACTGCGGGAACGTCATGCCGCACACCGGGCATTCGACGATGTTCTCCATGATTCGTCCTTTCCTCGGCTCGTTACCTGCCCCTACCCACTACCGCGTCGGCTGAAACCCGTTCATCGGCCGGGGCTCGCCGGAACCGTGCTTTGGTGAGAGGATCCCCTTCCAGGGCAACGTGGTGAAGGGAGCCTGGTGTCACCACAGGACGCCGTCCAGGATGTCTCCTGGGCTGTGCTCGCCGCGATTCAGGACGGCGTGGCGATCCTCGACGAGGACGGCTTGGTGCTGGAACTCAACCAGGCGTTCACCGACCTGCTCGGCTACAGCCTGGACGACGGCCCGTTGATCCCGCCCTACCCCTGGTGGCCGACGGCGCAGGAGGATGCCGAGTCGCTGGCAGCGCTCCAGCGGGCGTTCGCGTCCTCCCGCAGCAGCCAGGGGGTCTCCGGCGAGTACCGGCTGTACCGCCGCGACCGGCGTCCGCTGTGGGTGTGGGTGGCGGGCGGCCGTATCGACCACCGCGCGCCCGGGCTGATCACGACCGTGCAGACCTTCCGGGGCATCGACCGGGAGAAGGCGGCGCGGGAACGCCGCGCCGCGGCGGCCCAGGTGAGCCTGGACTTCGGTTCGGCCGACGACCTGGACACGGTGCTGGCGGTGGCCGCGCACGGCTTCAGCCTGCTCTTCGACGGTGGCACCACCGTGCAGTTGAGCATCGCGGACGGCCCGCTGATCCTCAGCGGCGGAACCCGGGTCACCGCGGAGGAGCTACCCGAGCAGGTGCGACGAGGGCTGGCCGGCCGGACGAGCGCGGATGCGGTCAGCCGTCGCCCGGGCATCCTGCTGGTGCCGCCCAGCAACGAGGCGGACTGCCGGGCGTGGATTCAGTTCGAGCAGCCTCGGCGGATCGGACCGGACGAGATGATCGTGGCCGACCTGCTCGCCCAGGCCTTCGCCCTGGCCGTCGACGGCGTGCTGGCGGCTGAGCAGGCTGCCGACCGGGAGACCAACCTGGAGCAGGCTGTCGAGAGCCATCGGTTGATCGGCCAGGCGGTCGGCATCCTGATCGAGCGGCATCGGCTGCTGCCGAACGAGGCCTTCCAGCGCCTCAAGGCCAGCAGCCACCATCGCAACCTGAAACTGCGCGAGGTGGCCCGCCGGGTGATCGAGAGCGGGCTGGAGCCGGACGACGCCTAGGCTGGCTACGCCTCCGGCTCGCCGCGGATCTCGTCCAGGCGCTCGGCGAGGAGTTCCTCCAGCTCTTCGATGGAGCGCCGCTCGCGCAGCATGTCCCAGTGGGTGCGCGGCGGCTTGGTCTGCTTGACCTCGGGCTCCACCCCGTCGCTGCGCCGGGCCGGTTCGCCGCAGCGGGGGCACTCCCATTCGGTGGGCAGCTCGGCCTCGGCGGCGAAGACGACGTCGGTGTGATGCCCGTTCGGGCAGTCGAAGCCGATTTCCTGGCGGGGAGCGAGTTCGACGCCCTGGCCGTCGGCGTAGCTCTTGGAACCGAGGCCGGAGCCTCGCAGTGCACGATCTGCCATGGTGTACTCCTACCTGCCGGGGACACTCCCACCGTAGCCGGGCAGGGCAACCGGCGTCACGACCCGGCCGGCCGGACGTACTTGGGCAGCCTTACCAACAACAGCAGCACCAGACCGAGCGCGAGCACGATGGTGATGCCCAGAATCCCCCAGTAGGTGGCGCCGCCCAGGGCGATGAAGAGGGTCCACAGCGCGGGGGAGAGGAAGCTCACCACCCGTCCGGTGGTGGCGTAGAGGCCGAAGATCTCACCCTGCATGCCGGTGGGCGTCACCCTGGCCAGCAGTGACCGGCTGGCAGCCTGCGCCGGTCCGACCGCCGCGGAGAGGATCATGCCGCCGATCCAGAAGACCAGCTTGCCGCCGTCCCGGAAGGCGAAGACGAACAGGCAGCTGCCGACCAGCAGGCAGAGCGCGGTCACGATCACGGCGCGGGGGCCGAACCGGTCGTCCAGCCGTCCGGCGAGGATGGTGGAAAGCCCCGCCACCAGGTTCAGCGCGATCCCGAAGATCATCACCTCGGTGGCCGTGAACCCGAAGGACACCGCAGCCAGCACCCCGCCGAAGGCGAAGACCCCGGCCAGGCCGTCGCGGTAGACCGCGCTGGCGATGAGGAACCAGAAGGTGGAGCGGTGGTCGCGGAAGAGCGCGGCGATGTCGCCGGCCAGTACCCGGTAGCTGGCCAGGAAGCCGACCGTCTCGCGATCGCCGCGGGGAGCCGACTCCGGCACGTTGCGGAAGATCGGGATGCTGAACACGACCGTCCAGACCGCGCAGCCGACCGCGATCAGGCGATAGGCCAGGCCGTTCGAGGTGTCCATCCCGAACCATTCGAGCTGGACCAGCACCACCACGATCACCAGCGCGAGGATTCCGCCGATGTAGCCCATGCCCCAACCCAGGCCGCTGACCTTGCCGACGGTATGCCGGTCGGAGACCTGTACCAGCATGGCGTTGTAGTTGACGCCGGCGATCTCGGAGACCACCGCGCCGACCGCCAGCATGATCGCGCCGAACCAGAAGTAGGCCGGATCCGCCTGCACGAAGAAGAGCGCGAACTGGATGAGCGCCAGCACCGCGGTGGCGATCAGCAGCCCGCGCTTCTTGTAGCCGGCGGTGTCGGCCCGCTGGCCGAGCACCGGGGCAAGCAGGAAGATCGCGACGCCGGCCAGGGTGGTGGCCAGACCGTAGTTGGCCGACAGGTCGGCCAACTCCCGTTCGAGCAGGGGATCGCCTTCGGGCAGGGCGGCGATGTCCGCCGGCAGCAGTTGGGTCGAGATCAGGAACAGCGGGGCCCACACGAAGGTGAGGATCACCGAGTTGAAGGGCTGGGTCGCCCAATCCCACAACGCCCAGGAGAACACCTGCCGGCGGGTGGCCGGGGATGCCGGATCCTCCGGCCGCACCTGTGACTGCGCCATCGCTACTCCTCCCACAAACCCCGGCGTTCCAGGACGGCCCGCAGCACGTCCGGCTGATCGGTGACGATACCGTCCACGCCGAGGTCGATCAGGGTGTCCATGGTCGGCGCGTCGTTGATCGTCCATACGTGCACCCGGATGCCGTTGCGATGCGCGGTGCGCACGAACCGGCGGGTCACCAGCGGAATGCGGTCGCCCCAGAACCGACGCGGCACCTGCGCGGCCTGTCCGCGCACCAGTCGGGTCAGCAACGGCAACCCCAGCCACAGCAGCACCACGCCCGCCTTGCTCAGCCCCGTCACCACCTCCGGGGCCAACCGGCGGAAGGCGTTGATCCGGGCTGCCGAGAACGAGCTGACGCACACCCGCTGCCGGGCCTCATGGCCGGCCAGCAGGGCCGCCAGCGGGGCGACCGCTCCCGGCGCCTTGAGATCGATGTTGAAGCGCGCCCGGGGAAAGGCGTCCAGCAGTTCGGCCAGGCCGGGGATCGGATCGGTTCCGTCGATCCTGAGCGCGGCCAGCTCCGCTGCGGTGTGCTCGGCGATCAGGCCCGGGCCGCCGGTCGTCCGATCCAGCGATTCGTCGTGGAAGGCCACCAGCACCTGGTCGGCGGTGACATGGACGTCGGTCTCCAGGTAGGTGAAGCCGGCCTGCACCGCTCGCGCGAAGGCAGCCCGTGAGTTCTCGCCGACCCCCGGCCATCGACCGCCGCGGTGGGCGAAGGCCTGGAAGCCGGTGGCGAAGTAGGAATGGCCGGCTGCCCGATCCGCCTTCAATGAGGTCACGCCGGAACTCTAGCCAAGCGGTCTTACCGATCGGCATTCCGCGGCCTCGGGCGAGTGCCGGCCCCACAATGTGCTGGTGACGACGATTCTCTCGATCCAGTCCTCGGTGGCCTACGGCCATGTCGGCAACAGCGCGGCGACCTTCCCCCTGATGCGGCTCGGGGTGGAGGTGTGGCCGGTGCTCACGGTGCACTTCTCCAACCACACCGGCTACGGCGCCTGGCGCGGCCCGCTGCTGGCCGCCTCCGACGTCGGTGAGGTGATCACCGGGATCGACGAGCGCGGCGTCCTGGGCGACGTGGACGCCGTCCTCTCCGGCTACCAGGGGGCCGAGGCGGTCGGTGCCGAGATCCTCAAGGCGGTCGCCCTGGTCAAGCAGCGCAACCCGCTGGCGGTGTACTGCTGCGACCCGGTGATGGGCGATGTCGGACGCGGCTTCTACGTCCGTCCGGGGATCCCCGAGTTCATGCGCGACCAGGTGATCCCGGCAGCGCAGATCGTCACGCCCAACCAGTTCGAGCTCGACTTCCTGACCGGTCGTGAGACCCGCACGGTCGCCGAGGTGCTCGAGGCCGCGCACGCGCTGCGGATCACCGGGCCCGAGGTCGTCCTCGTGACCAGCGTGGTCGCCGAGGGCGTCGACCCGGAGACCCTCACCATGCTGGTGGTGACCGGCGAGGGCGCCTGGCAGGTCGTCACCCCCCGGTTGGAGCGGATGTTCACCGGCTCCGGCGACATCACCGCCGCGCTGTTCCTGGCCCACTACCTGACCACGGGCGGCGACGCCGCGGCCGCGCTCGGCAATACCGCGGCGGCGGTCTACTCGGTCCTCAAGCACACCACGGAGGCTGGCTCGTCCGAACTCGCCCTGGTGGCGGCCCAGCAGGAGATCGTCACGCCGTCCCACCGCTTCGAGGTGACGGCGCTGGCCTGACCGAGCCCGGCTCAGTCCTTGAAGACCTCGATCCGGGCGCCCAGGGCGTTGAGGCGGTTCGCCAGATCCTCGTAGCCCCGGTTGATGACGTAGACGTCGCGGAGCACCGAGGTGCCGCGGGCAGCCATCGCCGCCAGCAGCAGGCAGACCGCCGGCCGCAGCGCCTGCGGGCAGACCAGTTCCTGACCCCGCCAGCGGGTGGGGCCGGTGACGACGATCCGGTGTGGGTCGAGCAGTTGAACCTCGGCGCCGAGCTTGGTCAGGTCGACCAGGTGGATGGCGCGGTTCTCGTAGACCCAGTCGTGAATCAGCGTGCGTCCCTCGGCGGCCGCGGCGATCACGGCGAAGAACGGCAGGTTGTCGATGTTCAGCCCCGGGAACGGCATGGCGTGGATCTTGTCCGCGGCGGCGTGCAGGTCCGAGGGCCAGACGGTGATGTCCACCAGGCGGGTGCGTCCGTTGTCGGCGGGATACTCCGGCGAGAGGTCGTACCGCAGCCCCATCTCGGCCAGGATGGCCAGTTCGATGTCGAGGAACTCGATCGGCGCCCGGCAGACGGTCAGCTCGCTGCGGGTGACGATCGCGGCGGTCAGCAGGCTCATCGCCTCGATCGGATCCTCCGAGGGGGCGAAGGTGATGTCGGTCTCGATCCGGCTCAGCCCGCGCACCTCCAAGGTGGTGGTGCCGATGCCGTCCACTCGTACCCCGAGCGCCTGCAGGAAGAAGCACAGATCCTGCACCATGTAGTTCGCGCTGGCGTTGCGGATCACCGTGGTGCCGGGGAACTGCGCGGCCGCCATCAGGACGTTCTCGGTCACCGTGTCGCCCCGCTCGATCAGGGTGATCGAGCGATGGTCGCCCCCCAGTTCCTGGACGCGGGCGCGGTACGAGCCCTGCGTGGCGCGCACCTCCAGGCCGAAGTGCCGCAGCGCGTGCAGGTGCGGGGTGATCGTCCGAATGCCGAGGTTGCAGCCGCCCGCGTATGGCAGGTCGAAGCGCTCCTCCTCGTGCAGCAGCGGACCGAGGAACATGATGATCGAACGGGTGCGCCGCGCAGCGGCGGCGTCCATCGCCTCCAGGTTGAGCTGGGCGGGACGGATCAGCTCCAGGTCGGTCCGGTCGGGTGACCATTGCACCTCGACGCCGATGCTCGTGAGCACCTCGACCAGCCGGTTGACCTCCTCGATCTGGGCGATGCCGCGCAGCACGGTGCGTCCGTGGTTGAGCAGAGCGGCGCACATCAGGGCGACGGCGGCGTTCTTCGAGGAGCGCACCTCGATCGAACCGCGCAGGGTCGTCGGGCCTTCGATCCGCAGGTGGGTGGGCCCGCTGGGGCCGGCGCTGATCAGCGGGCTCTCCAGGGCGTGGGCGATCCGGTTGATCATCTCGAGGCTGAGGTTCTGTCCGCCGGATTCGATGCGGTGGATGGCGCTCTGGCTGGTGCCGAGTTCGGTGGCCAGCTGTTGCTGGGTGAGGCCGCGCTGCTTGCGCGCGTCCCGGATCAATGTGCCGATGCTGCTGGGAAGGAGATCTGCCACATCCTCGACCATATCTCACATGAGAGATGAGCGGCTACCCGACGCAGGGGTGCTCGCTGGGTGGCGTGGGGAGGACGCGGCCTGGTGCCAGGCAATAGGGTGGTCCCATGACCACACACTTCGACGTTGTCGTGCTCGGCGCGGGCCCCGGTGGGTACGTTGCCGCGATCCGGGCGGCCCAGCTGGGGCAATCGGTTGCGATCATCGAAAAGCAATGGTGGGGCGGTGTCTGCCTCAACGTTGGCTGTATCCCGACCAAGGCGTTGTTGCGTAATGCCGAGCTGGCTCACGTCTTCACCGCCGACGCCGAGCTGTTCGGCATCGAGGGCGATGTCACGTTCAACTTCGGCAAGGCCTTCTCGCGCAGTCGGGAGGTGTCGGAGCGGATGGTCAAGGGCGTCCACTTCCTGATGCGGAAGAACAAGATCACCGAGATCAACGGCTGGGGCAGCTTCGTCGACGCCAAGTCCATCGAGGTCACCGCCGACGACGGCTCCAAGCAGACCGTCACCTTCGGCAACTGCATCATCGCGGCCGGCGCGACCACCAAACTGCTGCCCGGCACCGCGGTCTCCGACCGGGTCTACACCTACGAGGAGCAGATCCTCTCCGACTCCGTGCCCGCCTCGATCGTGATCTGCGGCGCTGGCGCGATCGGCACCGAGTTCGCCTACGTGCTGGCCAACTACGGCGCCAAGGTCACCATCGTGGAGTACCTCGACCGGATGGTTCCCAACGAGGATCCCGAGGTATCGGCCGAGCTGGCGAAGGCCTACAAGAAGATGGGCATCGAGGTGCTCACCGGCACCAAGGTCGAGAAGATCGAGGAGACCGGTGACGGCGTCCGCGTGACGGTGAGCCCGGCGGCCGGGGGAGAGGCCCGGGTGATCGAGGCCGAGCGGGTGCTGCAGTCGCTGGGCTTCGCACCGCGCACCACCGGGTACGGCCTGGAGAACACCGGCGTGGCGCTCACCGAGCGTGGCGCCATCGAGATCGACGACTTCATGCGCACCAACGTGCCCGGCATCTACGCCATCGGCGACGTCACGATGAAGCTGATGCTGGCGCACACCGCCGAGGCCCAGGGCGTGGTGGCCGCCGAGACGATCGCGGGCGCCGAGACCATGCCGATCAACTACGACATGATCCCGCGGGCCACCTACTGCCAGCCGCAGATCGGCTCCTTCGGCTACACCGAGGAGCAGGCCAAGGCCAAGGGCTACGAGGTCAAGGTGTCGAAGTTCCCGTTCTCGGCCAACGGCAAGGCCCACGGACTCGGCGACGCGACCGGCTTCGTCAAGCTGATCGCCGACGCCCACTACAACGAGATCCTCGGCGCCCACATGATCGGCCCTGACGTGTCGGAGCTGCTGCCCGAGCTGACCCTGGCTCAGCAGTGGGATCTGACCGCGGACGAGGTGGCGCGCAACATCCACGCCCACCCGAGCCTGTCCGAGGCCCTCAAGGAGGTCGTGGAAGGCATCGCCGGCCACATGATCAACCTGTAGGGGTTGCTCCCAGCCGCGCCACGAGCGCGCGCGGACGACCGGAGAGATCCTCGACGGTGTGCACGTCGGTGAACCCCGCCTGCGTGGCGGCGGCCTGCGTGGCAGCCTGCTGCACCTCCGCGTGTTCCATGACGAACAGGCCGCCCGGCTTCAGCAGCCGGTGGGCCGCGGCGATCACCGCGCGCGGTGTCTCCAGGCCGTCCAGCCCACCGCCGTAGAGCGCCAGGTCGGGATCATGGTCGCGCACCTCCGGCTCGACCGGGACGGCGTCGGGCGGGATGTAGGGCGGGTTGCTGACCACGACGTCGACCGTCCCGTCCAGATCGGCCAGCAGCTCCGGCTCGCGGACATCGCCCTGCTCGAGGCGGAGCGCGCCCACGCCCGTCGACAGCGCGTTTCGCCTTGTCAACGCGACAGCGGCGGGGGAGAGGTCGACCGCCGTGACCAGGCTGCCGACCGCCTCGACGGCCACCGAGATCGCGATCCCACCGGCCCCGCAGCACAGGTCGACGACGATGGGGGAGCGGCCTTCGGCCAGTAGCCGGTTCGCCTCGTCGACGGCGACCTGGGCCACCACCTCGGTCTCCGGACGCGGCACGAAGACCCCGGGCTCGACGGCGAGGGTGAGATAGCGGAACCCGGTCGAACCGACCAGATGCTGCAGCGGCTCGCGGTGACGACGGCGCTCGACGAGCTCGGCGAACCTGGCGGTGAAGTCCGCGTCCGGCTCGACGTCCAGGATCGGCAGGCGTTCCAGGCCCAGCGCGTGCGCCGCCAGGGCGCGGGCGTCGTGCGCGGGGGAGGGGACACCGGCGTCGGCGAGCAGTTGCGCGGCTCCGGCCAGGAGTTCGGCGAGGTTCGGGCGGTCGGTCACGTCCGAAATCATGGCATGGCTCGCAGAAACCGGGCAGTTGAGCCCCGCTGTCGGCATATTCCGGGCAGTAAGCCTGTCTTGCCCGGATTCTGCGGGAATGCCGGAGCGGCGGTGGCGTTGAGACGACGTGAAGAAGATCGGATTCCTGTCCTTCGGCCACTGGTCGGATTCGCCCGGCTCGCGGACCCGCTCGGCCGCCGACTTCCTGCAGCAGTCGATCGATCTGGCTGTCGCGGTGGAAGAACTGGGGGCCGACGGCGCCTACTTCCGCGTCCACCACTTCGCCCGGCAGGCCGGCTCGCCCTTCCCGCTGCTCGCCGCGATCGGCGCGCGCACCTCGCGGATCGAGATCGGCACGGGCGTCGTCGACATGCGCTACGAGAATCCGTTCTACATGGTCGAGGATGCCGGTGCTGCCGACCTCATCTCCAACGGACGGCTGCAGCTCGGGGTGAGCCGGGGATCCCCCGAGCAGGTTGTCGACGGCTGGCGCTACTTCGGCTACGCCCCGGCGGACGGGGAGACCGAGGCCGACATGGCGCGCCGCCACACCGAGGTCTTCCTGCAGCTGCTGGAAGGACGGGGCTTCGCCCAGCCCAACCCGCGTCCGATGTTCCCCAACCCGCCGGGGCTGCTGCGCCTGGAGCCACACGCCCCGGGTCTGCGCGACCGGATCTGGTGGGGTGCGGCCTCCGACGCCACAGCGGTATGGACGGCCGAGCAGGGCATGAACCTGATGAGTTCCACCCTGAAGACGGACGAGACGGGGGAGCCCTTCCACATCCAGCAGCGCAAGCAGATCGAGGCCTTCCGCGAGGCGTGGAAGGCCGCCGGCCACGAGCGGGAACCACGGGTCTCGGTGAGCCGCAGCATCTTCGCCCTGGTCGACGACGCCGACCGGCGCTACTTCGGCTACGGGCAGGACACCGACGACCAGGTCGGCTGGATCGACGCCAACACCCGGGCGATCTTCGGCCGCAGCTTCGCCGCCGAGCCCGACGTCCTGGTGGAGGAGTTGCGGCAGGACGAGGCGATCGCCGCGGCCGACACCCTGCTACTGACCGTCCCGAACCAACTGGGCGTGGACTACAACGCCCACGTGGTGGAGAGCATCCTGAAGTACGTCGCACCCGAACTCGGCTGGCGCTGAATCTTCACGACCCCAGCCCGTAGCATGAGGGCATGCCCCACCGAAGACTCAGTGCGCCGGCGGCGGCACTCGCCGTCACGGCGCTGTCCGGGTGCGCGCTGCTGACTCCGCCGCTGGGCGTGCCGCAGGGCAACGCGATGTGCGCCAACCCACCCGAGCCGATCCATTTCGGGACGCTGGCGGAGAACCTGTCCTCCCGAGCGATCACCCTGACCGGCGCGCGCCTGGGCGATTCCGAAGGCGCCGACCTGATCGGTGTGCTCGTGATCCCGGAAATTCCGCAGGCGGACGGAGGCACGCTCACGCTGGGCTCCGGCCGCGATCTGGCCACGGACAGCCCAGACCTGTGGGCAGTGCGTCAACCGGTGGACGGATTCGTCATCCAGTCCGGCCAGAACGTCGCGGTGGCATTCGAGATCTCGCGAGCCGCGGGCGCGGATGTCGCCACCGTGGCCAGCCAGGTCATCACCTACCGGATCGACGGAGAGTTGTTCAGTCGGGAAGCGACCTCGAAGCTCCGGTTTGCCATCGCAGAGGATTGCGACGCAATCGAGGACTAGTCGCTCTGCAGGGTTCCCACGTCCTCCCTGACTGTCCGATAAGCTGCATTATGTCACTTCGTTCTGACCGCATGACCTCCGCGCTCCTCCTCTGCGCGATGGCTCCGTGGGTCAACTGAGGCTCACGTACACCCGCAGCGGGTGCTCGATGTCACGGATCTCGGTGAATCCCATCGACTCGTAGAAGGCCCGTTGCCGGGGCTCGTCGTCGGTTATCAGCACCTTCTGTCGGACGTCCTGATATGGCGCCAGGACGCGCCTGAGCAACTCCCGGCCGATGCCCGTCCGCTGCAGGTCCGGAACGACCAGGATGTCCTGCAGGTAGACGATCGTGAGCCCGTCGCCCACCACCCGCGCGAGGCCGACGAGTCGTCCGTCCAGCCGTGCCGTGACGACGGCCAGCGACGCCGCGACCGCGGCCGCCAGGCGCGCCGAATCCCTGGTGTACGCGCGCCACTGGACGCGGTCGTACAACGCGACGAACTCCCGCTCGCTCGGGATGTCGTCGGCCGAATAGTCGACCCAGTGTGCGATCGTCTCCATCGACCCCATCGTGACACGGTGGACGTTCACCCGATGCTGCAAAGTTCAGATATATGCCTTAATATAGCATGATGAAGCTAAATGACTTCACTTTTGTCATCCTCGCGGACCAGGTGGGCAGCCGAGCCAGCACCGACCACGTGCCCACCGCGCTCGCCCGGCTCGAGCGATCCCTGGGCGGTCGTCTCACGCTCCCCTTCGAGCGGACCGCCGGGGACGAGCTGCAGGGGCTGAGCAGTGACCCGGGCGTGGTGGTGGAGGCGGTCTGCCAACTCACCCGGCTGGAAGGCTGGCGGATCGGCATCGGCGCCGGGGAGGTCGAGACTCCCCTGCCGGCCTCCACCCGGGAGGCCCGGGGAGAGGCCTACGTGGCCGCGCGGAAGGCGATCGGGAATGCCCGCTCCTCCCCCACCCAACTGGCCCTGGTGGACGCCAGCACTGTCAGTGGCGATGGCTACGGTGACCGTGTCGACGACGTGACGGACGCCGAGACCGCGCTCTGGCTGCTACGTGGCGTCCTGCAGCAACGCAGCCAGGAAGGATGGGAGCTGATGGATCTGCTCCACCAGGGGCTGACCGGTGTCGAAGCCTCGACGAAGCTGGGCATCAGCCCGTCCGCTGTGAGCCAGCGGCTCTCCCGCGCCCGCCGCACCGAGACGGAACGGGCTGCCGGCCTGGCCACCCGCCTGCTCGCCCGCCTGAATCGGGGGGCACCCGCGTGAGCCCGATCCTGGCGATCGCCCTGAAGGTCCTCGTCGTGGGAGTCCTCGCGGCTGTGGCGGTCTTCACCGGCAATCCGGTTGTGCAGTGGATCTTCCGCAAGGCCGATCCCCCGTCGCCACCGGACGACTCCACGGCGGCGGTCGAGGCGGCGCTCGGCATCCGGGCGGCGGAGAAGACCCTGCGCGGCGGGAAGTGGATCGGCAGGTTCGAACGACTGGCGGTCTACGCTTCGATGCTGGCGGGCTTCTCCGGCGGAATCGCGGTCGTCCTGGCCGTCAAGGGCCTGGCCCGCTACCCCGAACTGAAGGCGACCACCGGTGGCGCGGCGGAACGATTCATCATCGGCACCTTCACCAGCGTGCTCTTCGCCGCCGCCTGCGCCGGTCTCGCGTGGTGGTTGATCGGCCTCTGGTGAGATCGCGCGGCGCGGACGTCAGCCCTTCACCGCTCCGGCGGTGAGGCCCGAGACGATGTAACGCTGCAGGACGAGGAAGAGAACCAGCACCGGCAGCGCCGCGAGCACGGCACCGGCGGCGAACAGGCCCCAGTTGGCGTCCAGCAGGGACGAGACCCAGCCGTACAGGCCGACCGCCAGCGTCCAGTTGTCCTCCGACTGCAGGATCACCCGCGCCACGATGAACTCGCCGAAACTGGTGATGAACGAGAGCAGCCCGACGACCGCCAGGATCGGCGTGACCAGGGGCAGGATGATCGTCCAGTAGGTCTGGGTGTGCGTGGCCCCGTCGATCTTGGCCGCCTCGTCGAGTTCGTTCGGGATGGAGTTGAAGAAGCCGTACATCAGGAAGGTGTTGGCCCCCAGCGCCCCGCCCAGGTACACGCAGATCAGCGCCAGCTTGGAATCCAGCCCGAGCAGGGGCACTACCTCGCCCAGGTTCAGCAGCAGCAGGAAGAGCGCCACGAAGGCCAGCATCTGCGGGAACATCTGGATGATCAGCAGCGTGGTCAGCCCGGCCCGCCGGCCGGAGAACCGGAATCGCGAGAACGCGTAGGCTGCCGCCGCCCCCATCAGGACGGTGCCGATGGCGGTGACGACCGCGATCACCAGCGTGTTGCCCATCCAGGTCCAGAACTTGGTCGCGTTCAGGGCGGCGTAGTTGTCGAAGACGACCGAGCCGAACAGCTGGTTCGAGCCGGTCAGTGTCCCGCCCTCGGCGACCGAGGCGGACATCACGTACACGATCGGGAACGCCGCGTACGCCACGGCGACGACTCCCACCAGGTGCCGCCAGCCCAGCTCGGCGAACCAGCGCGAGCGACGACGGGTTTGCGTGACCGGTTTGGTGGTGGCCATCACAACACCTCCTCGAGCCGTCGAGTCTGTCTGAATCCCAGCCCGGAGATGATCGCCACCACGGCGAAGATCACGATCGACAGCGCGCTGGCCAGGCCGTAGTTCTTGGGCGCCGAGCCGTCCACGCCCGAGATCGAATAGACCATCGAGATCAGGATGTCGGTGGCGCCGATCGGCGCCGAGGTGTCCGCGAACCGCGGCCCGCCCTCGGTGAGCATGTAGATCAGGGTGAAGTTGTTGAAGTTGAACGCGAAGCTGGCGATCAGCACCGGTGCGGTCGCGATGAGGACGAGCGGACCGGTCACGGACCACCAGGTGCGCAGCGGCCCAGCGCCGTCCACGCGGGCGGCCTCCTGGATGTCCCTGGGCAGCGCCTGCAGCGCTCCGGTGGCGATCAGGAACATGTAGGGGAAGCCCAGCCACAGGTTCACCCCGAGGACGGAGAGGCGCGCCAGCCAGGGATCGGTCAGCCAGGGTATCTCCGCTCCCCCGAGCAGCACCTGGTTGATGAAGCCGTAGCGCCGGTTCAGCAGGCCCGACCAGATCAGGGCAGACAGGAAGGCCGGGAAGGCGTACGGCAGCAGCAGCAGCGTCCGATAGACCTTGCGGCCCCGCTGCCGCTCGTCGTTGAAGACGATCGCCAGCACCAGGCCGAGCAGGAAGGTGGTGACGACGGAAAGCAGCGCGAAGGCCAGGTTCCAGGTGAGCACGCGCAGGAACGGCCCGGAGTACTGGGTATCGGTGAAGGCGCGGGTGAAGTTCTCGGTGCCGACGAACACCCGCCAGCCGGTGGCCAGCGTGGTGCCGTCCGGAGCCTGGAACTGCCCTCGGTCGGTGGCGGTGTACACCGTTCCGGTGACCGAGTCGGTGAGGGTTCCGGCGGCCTCGTCGTAGGCGAAGGTCGAGCGGAAGACGAACCCGGTGGCACCGTTCTGGGTGCGGATCGAACCCTCCTCCGGGTCGTCGGAGAGCGGTACCCGCAGGCCCACGATCTCGGACTGACGGGAGAAGACATCCTGCGGCGTCGCCACCTCGAAGCCGGGAACCTCGGTCACCTTGCCGCCCGCGACGACCGCGTCCGGCGCCGGCTGCAGCGGTTCGTCCGCCGTCCCGACCCGGACTCCGCTGTCGTCCACGATGGCGAAACCGAGCTCGTCGCCGCGCAGCAGCACGGTCAGCGGGTAGGCGGCCGAGCCCTCCACCCGGCGTTCGTTCTGGGCCAGCAGCGAGGCCACTGCCTGATCCTTGGTCAGGTTGTGCCCGTCGCCGTAGTTGGTCAGCGCGATGTACCCGGTGTAGAAGATCACGAACACCTGGAAGGCCAGCAGGAAGACCAGCCCCGGCAGGATGTACTTCAACGGGAGGGTATGCCGGTTGGTGAAGTAGGTGTAGTTGATGGCGGCCAGCGCCAGCACCATGAATCCCAGGATCCACCACGACTCAGCCCGCCAGGCGGCGAGTATTACGAACACCCCTAGGGCGTCGACCAGCCCCACCAGGATGAGCTTCACGATGAAGCCCAAGCCGAACTGCCTGGAATTCCAGATCGTTGCCACGTCTCAGCGTCCTTGCTGCCTTGGAATGCCGCGATGGGGATACCCGATCACCAGTACCCCCATCGCGTCAAGCCCTACTTCTTGATTTGACCCTCGATGTCGGAGATCATCTTCTGCCAGCCCTCGACCGGCTCCTGCTTGCCGGAGACGATGTTGGCCTGGGTGACTCCCCAGAACGTCCACACCGCTGCCATCTCGGGGATGGACGGCATCGGGACGGCCGTGCTGGCGACCGTGGCGAAGCCCGCGGCCAGCGGATCGCTGGCGGCCTTCTCCGCCGCGCTGGTGAGCGCCGGGGTCCGGTTGCCGACCTCGTACAGCGCGTACTGCACGTCGGTGGTGGCGATGTAGTTGGTCAGGAAGTCGTTGGCGACGATCGCGTTCTGGGACTGGGCCGAGACGTAGAAGCCCTGGACGCCCACGAACGGCGAGGCGGTCTGGCCGCCGGCCGACGGGATCGGGTCGATCGCCAGCTTCAGGTCCTTGAACGAGTCGATCATCCACGGGCCGCCGATGATGAACGGCGAGTCGCCCTTGGCGAACGAGCTGACCGCGATGTCGTAGGTGATGGCGGTGTCGATGGTGCCGGCCTTGCCCTGCTCGGCCAGCCAGGTGGCGAAGGCCTCACCCTGGGCGCCGCCCATCGCCAGCTCGCTGGTGTAGGAACCGTCCGGGTTCTGCTTGAACACCGGGGCGCCGAAGGAGTTCTGCAGCGGGTACATGGTGTACGGGTCACCGGTCTCCCCCACCTGGATCAGGATGGGGTACTTGGTGCCGGCGGCCTTGCCGGCGGCCAGGGCGTCGTCCCAGGTTGCCGGGGCCTCGGCGGCCAGTTCGGTGTTGCGGATCAGGCCGATGTTCTCGATCGCGTACGGGACGCCGTAGAGCTGGCCGTCCTGGCTGAAGGCCGACAGCGCGACCGGTTCGAACTCTGCGGCCTTGTCGCCCATCTCGATCGGGGCGACGACGCCGTTCTGGATCAGGTTGCCCAGCCAGTCGTGCGCGCCGATGGTGATGTCGGGGCCCTTGCCGAGGGGAACCTGGGTGGTGAAGTCGGACTGGATGTCCTCGTAGTTCTTCTGGACGATCTTCACCTGGGCGTTGGTGGCCTCGGTGAACACCTTCCCGGCGCTCTCGACTGCGTCCTTGCGGGTCTCGTCGACCCAGATCGTCAGTTCTGCGCCGGTGTAGTCGGTGGGCGCCTGCGTCGTCGGAGCCGATGTCGCCGGCTCGGTCGGGGCAGGTGTCGTGGCGGCCGGGCCGCCTCCGCACGCGGTGAGCGCGACCAGGCTGGCCGCGATCCCAATGGTGGCGATGCCTCTTCGCATTCGTCTCCCTTTCCTGGGGCGTCACGCCGGTCCGATTCCCGGCGGCTGTCGTAGCAACAGTAACGGCCGCTTACGCGATTACGCAATCTTTTACGTAACGTTGCGATAACGATGCTTGTGTTCCGTAATTCATTGCAGAATCCTGTAACCTGCTAGCCCGCTGCATCCGGATCGGAGTGGACCCATGGCAGTCAAGCGCGCGGCCAGCGCTCCCAAGCCACGGCTGCAGGACATAGCGGAATTCGCCCAGGTGAGCACCGCCACGGTCTCCCGCGTCCTGAACGGGAAGCCAGGTGCCTCCGAGGACGTCCGGCGCTCGGTGCTGGCCGCCCTCGACATGCTGGGCTATGAACGTCCAGCCATCCTGAAGACCAGGGCTCAGGGCCTGGTGGGCGTGGTGGTGCCCGAACTCGACAACCCGGTCTTCCCCGCCTTCGCCCAGAACATCGAGGCCCGGCTCTCCCAGCAGGGCTACACGGCCCTGCTGTGCACCCAGTCCCCCGGCGGCACCACCGAGGAGCAGATCATCGAACTGCTGGTCAGCCAGGGCGCCAGCGGTGTGATCTTCGTCTCCGGCCTGCACGCGGACGCCCACGCCTCCCACGACCAGTACCGAGAACTGGCGGCCCGCGGCATTCCGCAGGCCTTCGTCAACGGCTTCGCCGAGGACGTCGAGGGGATCTTCGTCGCCACCGACGACATGGCCGCCATCGAGGCCTCCGTCCGCCACCTGGTGTCGCTGGGTCACGAGCGGATCGGGCTCACCATCGGCCCCGACCGGTTCGTGCCGAGCCAGCGCAAGATCGCCGGATTCCGGGCCGCCCTGCACCAGCAGCTGGGCATCACCGATGCCGATCCCCACATCGCCTCCTCCCTCTACACGATGGAGGGCGGCCATGCCGCCGCGGCGGGTCTGATCGCCACCGGCCACACCGGCCTGGTCTGCGGCTCGGATCTGATGGCGCTCGGCGCGATCCGCGCCGCCCGCTCGGTCGGGCTGTCGGTGCCCGACGACATCTCGGTGGTCGGCTACGACGACTCGTTGATGGTGGCGTTCATCGATCCGCCGTTGACGACCATCCGCCAGCCGGTGTCCGAGCTCAGCGCCGCCGTGGTGGCCACCTTGATCAACGAGATCGGGGGCAGCCCTGGTCCGCGCAGCGAACTGATCTTCCGGCCGGAACTTGTCGTCCGCAACTCGACCCACGCCGCTCCGCACCAGGTCGGCGCGCGGAGCAGCTGAGCGCTACTCCTCGAAGGCGGAGGGATCCCCCGCGCCGACGCGGAGCACCTCCACCCCGTCGGAGAGGTCCACGATGGTGGTCAGGCTGCTGCCGGCATCGCCGGAATCGACGACCGCGTCCAGGCTGGCGCCGAGTTCCTCCAGCACCTGCCAGCCCTCGATCATCGGCGAGTCCTCGCCCGGCAGGATGAGCGAGCTCGACATCAGCGGGCCGATCTCGCGGACCAACGCCAGCGCCGTGGTGTGCTGCGGCACCCGGACGCCGACCGTCTTCTTCTTCGGGTGCAGCATCACCTTCGGAGCCTCACGGGTGGCCTTCAGAATGAAGGTGTACGGCCCGGGGGTGTGCGCCTTGACCGCCCGGAAGACGTTGTTGTCCATCTGGACGTACTGCCCCAGCTGCGCGAATTCGGCGCAGACCAGCGTGAAGTGGTGATTCGGGCCGAGCTCGCGGAGCGCCCGGATCCGGGCCAGCCCGTCGGCATTGCCGAGCCGGGTGCCCAGCGCGTACCCGGAGTCGGTCGGGTAGGCGATCAGGCCGTCCTTACCGACGATCGCCGCCACCTGGGAGATCGCCCGGGGCTGGGGGTTGTCGGGATGCACATCGAAGTACCTCGCCATGGCGCCACTCTACCCAGACCTGGGGACCCGCCTCGGATAGGGTCATGGGCATGCCGATCCTCTCCCTGACCGAAGCCGAGCTGCGCAACCGGACCAGCCTGAAGTGGCGGACCTACGACCCCGATGTGCTGCCGCTGTGGGTGGCGGAGATGGACGTGGCGATGCACCCGGCGGTCGCCGACGCCGTGGCTGCCGCGGCCCGGAACGGCGACACCGGCTACCCGCACGGACGCGACTACGCCGAGGCCTTCGCGGCGATGGCCCAGGCGACCTGGGGGCTGGAGCTCGCGCCACCGCAGATCAGGCAGTCCGGCGACGTGATGAACGGCATCCTCGCCGTGCTGTCGGTGACCTCCGCGCCCGGGGACGCCGTGGTGATCAACCCGCCGATCTATCCGCCCTTCCGGCAGGTGATCTCCGGCTACGGACGGCGGATCGTCGAAGTGCCGCTGACCGACGGGGCGCGGCTCGATCTGCCCGCGCTGGAGGCGGCGCTGGCCGACCGTCCGGCGGCCTATCTACTGTGCTCGCCGCACAACCCCCACGGGACGGTGCACACCGCCGAGGAGCTCGCGACGGTCGCCGGGCTCTGCGCGGAGTACGGAGTCCAGCTGGTGGTGGACGAGATCCACGCCCGGCTCGTCGATCCCGGCGTCCGGTTCGTCTCGGCGTTGTCGGTGCCCGGCGGGGAGAACGCGATCGTGGTGACCTCGGCCGGCAAGGCGTGGAATCTGGCCGCCTTCAAGGCCGGGCTGATCATCGGCGGCGCCGATGCCGGTTCGGTGCTGCGCCGGCTCCCGCCGCTGGCGCTGCAGGCGATGGGCCACTGGGCGGCCATCGCGCACACCGCCGCGATGCGGCACGCCCAGGAGTGGGTGGACGAGGTGTCGTCCGAGATTGCGGCGAACAAGCGTCTGCTCGCGCGGCTGCTGGAGGAGCACCTTCCCGGCACGGTCTATCGTCCGGGCGAGGGGACCTATCTCGCCTGGGTCGACTGTTCGGCGCTGGGCCTCGACGACCCGGCCCGGGCCTTCCTGGAGCGGGGCCGGGTGGCCTTCTCCCCCGGTGTGAACTTCTCCTCCGACCATCGCCAGTGGGTCAGGATCAACCTGGCCACCAGCCCGGAGTTCGTCACCGAAGCCGTGCGGCGGATGGCGGCGACGCTGGGCTGAGCGGTCAGCTCTCCTGAAGCTCCGCCGTCGCGCTGCCGGAGGCACCCAGGGTGGTGATGCCGATCAGGCTGAGGAACACCGTCTCCACCCGGGTGGTGGCGTGCACCTCGACCCATCCGGCGCGCAGCGAGACCTCGCCCTCCACGCGGTGGGCCGCCAGAACCTGCCGTGCGGCCGCGACCGCCTGTCCGGCCTCGGGCGGGTTCCCGGCCAGCCGGGCGGTGGCGGTGGAGTCGACGGCGGCCCGGGACGCCAGCGCCGCGGCGGTCTGTGCGCGGCGGGCAGCCTCCGCCTGCGCGCCGCCGTCCACCACCAGACCGCAGACCAGGAGCAGCCCTACGACGGACACGGCCACGAAGACGGACACGGCTTGGCCACGTTGATCACGCATCAGTGCCTCCCGGGGTGGGTGGAACGACCATTGTGCACCCGGGAGGGCGGCCTGCGACAGGCTCGGGCCCGATCCAGATCGCGTCACAAGCCGCCCGACCGGCGGGCCTTCCCAGTAGGCTGAGGCCCGTTGTCTCGACCCCTACCGATTGGATCTGCTCCGATGGTTCAGAAAGTCGCCCTGCTCACCGCCGGCGGTTTCGCCCCCTGCCTCTCATCCGCCATCGGCGGCCTGATCGAGCGCTACACCCAGCTGGCACCCGAAGTGGAGATCATCGCCTACAAGAACGGGTACCAGGGCCTGCTCACCGGCGACTACCTGCCGGTCACCCAGGTCGTCCGCGACAACGCAGCCCTGCTGCACAAGTTCGGTGGCTCCCCGATCGGCAACTCCCGGGTGAAGCTGACCAACGCCAAGGATCTGGTCAAGCGCGGCCTGGTCGCCGAGGGCGAGAACCCGCTGAAGGTGGCCGCCGACCGGCTGGTGGCCGACGGCGTCGACGTGCTGCACACCATCGGCGGCGACGACACCAACACCACCGCCGCCGACCTGGCCGCCTACCTCGCCGAGCACGACTACGGCCTCACCGTGGTCGGCCTGCCGAAGACCATCGACAACGACGTCTACCCGATCAAGCAGTCGCTGGGCGCCGACACCGCCGCCGAGATGGGCGCCCGGTTCGCCAAGAACGTGCTGGCCGAGCACAACGCCGGCACCCGCATCCTGATCGTCCACGAGGTGATGGGACGCAACTGCGGCTGGCTGACCGCCGCCACCGCAGAGAAGTACCACACCTGGGTCTCCGAGCAGCAGTGGCTGCCCGAGATCGGGCTGGACTCCAAAGCCTGGGACGTGCACGCCGTACTGCTGCCCGAGGCCGTCATCGACATCAAGGCCGAGGCCGACCGGCTGCTGCACTTGATGGACGAGGTGGGCTGCGTGAACATCTTCCTCTCCGAGGGCGCCGGCATCGCCGACATCGTCGCCGAGATGGAGCGCAACGGCGAAGAGGTTGCCCGCGACGCCTTCGGTCACATCCGGCTGGAGCGGATCAACCCGGGCAACTGGTTCAGCAAGCAGTTCGCCGGGATGCTGAAGGCCCAGAAGGTGCTGGTGCAGAAGTCGGGCTACTACTCCCGCTCGGCCGCCGCCAACGACTACGACCTGGCGCTGATCAAGTCGATGACCGACCTGGCCATCGACTCGGCACTCGCCGGGAACCCCGGCGTGATCGGCCACGACGAGGACAACAACGACGAACTGAGCGTGATCGCCTTCGACCGGATCGCCGGTGGCAAGCCGTTCGACATCACCCAGCAGTGGTACCTCGACCTGCTCGCCGACATCGGCCAGCCGGCCCCGGTTCCGGCACCGCCCGCCGAGCACTGACAACACCCGCGGCGCCCGTCCTCACCGAGGGCGGGCGCCGTCGTCTTCACTGACGAAGGTGTGTCACCAGCCGGTCGAGGGCCTCGTCCAGTTCGGCGGTCTGGCCGCAGAAGCTCAGTCGCATCATCCGGTGGCCGTCGACCGGGTCGAAATCCCGGCCCGGCGCCAGGGCGACGCCGGTGGCCGCCAGCACCTCTTCGCACCAGCGCTGGGTGTCGTCGGTGAGGTGGCTGACGTCGCAGTAGGCGTAGAAGGCGCCGTCCGGTGGGGCGAACGAGGTGATGCCCAGTTCCGGCAGCCGGCGCAGCAGTAGCTCCCGGTTGGCGGCATAGCGCGCGACATGACCGTCCAGCTCCCGGCTGGAGGCCGCGTCGAATGCGGCCAGGCCGGCCACCTGCGACAACGCGGGAGCACAGATCGCCAGGTTTCCCTGCAGCAACTCGACCGGCCGCCGCAGCACCGGCGGCAGCACCAGCCAGCCGACCCGCCAGCCGGTCATGGAGTGGTACTTGGAGAGCGAGCCCACCACAACGGCGTCGGTGCCGAACTGGCGGGCGCTGGCGCAGCCGCGTCCATACGAGATGCCGTGGTAGATCTCGTCGCTGATCAGCAGGCAGTGGTGGGCCGCGCACCAGGCGGCGATGGCCGCCAGTTCGGCGGCGTCGACGATCGTCCCGGTCGGATTGGAGGGGCTCGCCAGCACCAGCCCGGCCGGCACCTCCGGCAGCGCGTCGAGCATGGCGACAGTGGGCTGGTAGCGGGTCCGTTCCCCCACCGGCAGTTCCAGCAGCCGGCAGCCCACGCTGAGGATGTCGTTGCGGTAGGCGGGGTAGCCCGGACGGGTCATGGCCACCAGGTCTCCGACGTCGAGGGCCGCCAGCAGCGTGAGCAGGAAGCCGCCCGAGGAGCCGGTCGTCACCACGATCTCGGCGGGATCGACCTCGGCGCCGTAGGTCTCGGCGTAGTGGCGCGCGATCCGCTCCCGCAGCGACCAGTGGCCGGCGGCCTCGGTGTAGCCGAGTTGATGCTCGGCCAGCGCCGCGGCGGCAGCGGCGAGCACCGGGGCGGGCGCGGGCGTGCCGGGCTGGCCGACGCAGAGCGCGATGGCGTCACCGTGGGTTCGCTGGCGCTCGGCGACGGCCTTGACCACCTCCATGACGTGGAAGGGCTCGACCTGACCGCGCAGCGAGGCGCTCATCGCGGACGTCGTCCGAAGAGCAGGCGCAGCCCGCCCACCAGCAGCGCGCCCAGGCCCAGCCCGGTGGCGGCACCTACGGCGTAGCCCGCCTTCAGCCCGGCCCCCATCGACTGCTCGGCGACCTTGGCCGAGACATAGAGCTGACCGGGCTTGGTCTCCACCGGTTCCTGCTCCGGTTCCGGCGCGGGCGCAGGCTCCGGCTCGGGTTCCGCCTGGGTGGCCAGCCAGGCCGCGATGAACAGGATCAGGCTGGCGAAGAGGTTGAGGAAGATCATCAGGATGATGATGCCGCCGAAGACGCCGGCGGTCAGATTGCGGGAGAACGCCTTTACCAGCAGACCGGCGGTCAGCTGGAGCACGAGGAGACCGGCCGCACCCACGCCGGCGCCGAACCACATGTGTCCCCCCGGCACCCGCTCAGGAGAGAACCAGGCGAACAGCAGCCAGAACAGCCCGGTGCCGGCCGCGAACGAGATCACCAGGCCGATCACCCGCAGCAGGAGCCCCCACCCCGGCCCGTTGTCGAGCCCGAGCAGGCGCCCGACCTGCTCGGTCAGCGTGGAGGCGGCCGAGGAGGTGATGAAGGTCACCACCACGCCGACGAACATCGCGATCAGGCCGGCGAAGTTCGACAGCAGGTCCAACGGGAGCGGCAGCAGCTTGCCCGGATTGTCGACGTCGGAGCGCATCAGCAGCCGCACCGCCCGCTTCAGGTTCCCCACCCAGTTCGAGCCGAACCAGAAGCCGATCGCCAGCGCGGCGGTCAGCGTGGTGGCCCAGTTGTTCAGCGAATCCTCGATGACCGGCAGGATCTGCTGGCTGATGTTGCCAGCGCCGGAGAGCGACTCCTCGATCCAGGCGGTGATGCTCGTCAACGCCTCGGGCATCAGCACGGTGAGGGTCATACCGAGGGCGGCGAAGGCCAGCATCAGGATCGGCACCATGCTTAGCACCGAGTGGTAGGCGATCGCGGCGGCCAACTGGGTACCGCCACGGGTGTTGAAGCGTTCGATGGCACGCAGGACATGGGCGACCAGCGGTCGCTTCGAGAACTGTTCCCACCAGGTGATCATGAGCTACCCAGGGTACAGATCAGGTTGCGGTCGCCGTAGGCGTTGTCGATCCGCCCCACCGGCGGCCAGTACTTCTCGGTGCTGCCGTCGGCCACCGGCCCACGCGGATTGCCGGCCGGGAAGCCGGCCTGCTCGCGCGGGTAGGGGTGCGGCCAGTCGGTCGCCGTCACCCGGGTCAGCGGGTGCGGGGCGTTCCCCAGCGGGTTGTCGTCCGCCGGCCAGGTGCCGTCGGCGACGGCGGCGATCTCCGCGCGAATCGACGCCATGGCCGCGCAGAACCGGTCCAGCTCGGCTCGCGACTCGCTCTCGGTGGGTTCCACCATGAGCGTCCCGGTCACCGGGAAGCTCATGGTCGGGGCGTGGAAGCCGTAGTCGATCAGCCGTTTCGCGACATCTTCCACGGTCACGCCGGAGGTCCGGCTCAGGTCGTTGAGATCGAGGATGCACTCGTGGGCCACCAGCCCATGGGTGCCGGTGTAGCGGATCGGATAGTGCCGCGACAGCCGCGAGGCGACGTAGTTGGCGTTCAGGATCGCCAGTTGGGAGGCCTGCTTGAGCCCGTTGGCTCCCATCATCGCGACGAAGGCGTAGCTGATCGGCAGCACTCCGGCGGAGCCGTAGGGCGCGGCGCTGATCGGCCCGTAGCTGGCCGCCGGCCCCGCCTCGGGCACCAGCGGGTGGTTGGGCAGGTAAGGCGCCAGATGGGCCTTGACCGCCACCGGCCCGACCCCCGGACCGCCACCGCCGTGCGGGATGGCGAAGGTCTTGTGCAGGTTGAGGTGACTGACGTCCGCCCCGAACCGGCCCGGTGCCGCCAGCCCCAGCAACGCGTTGAGGTTCGCGCCGTCGACGTACACCTGCCCGCCGGCGGCGTGCACCAGGTCGCAGATCTCGGTGATGCCGGTCTCGAACACCCCATGGGTGGACGGATAGGTGACCATCGCCGCGGCGACCTCCCCGGCGTGCTGGGCGAGCTTGGCCCGGAGGTCGTCCAGCGCCACCGAGCCGTCGGCAGCGGTGGCCACCACGACCACCGTCATCCCGGCCATCGCGGCCGAGGCGGCGTTCGTGCCGTGCGCCGACGCCGGGATCAGGCAGACCGTCCGTTCGCCCTCGCCCCGGGCGGCGTGGTAGCTGCGGATCGCCAGCAGGCCGGCCAGCTCGCCCTGGGCGCCGGCGTTGGGCTGCACGCTCACCTGGTCGTAGCCGGTGATCGCGGCCAGCCACTGGCCCAGTTCGTCGATGAGTTCGCGGAACCCGGCGGCGTCGGCGGCCGGCACGAAGGGGTGCAGGTTGGCGAAGCCCGGGTAGCTGATCGGCTCCAGGGCGGCGGCCGGGTTGAGCTTCATGGTGCAGGAACCCAGCGGGATCATGCCGCGATCGAGGGCGAAGTCGCGATCGGAGAGCGTCCGCAGGTAGCGCAGGAACTCGGTCTCGCTGCGGTACTGGCTGAACACCGGATGCGTGCAGAACGGCAGGTCGCGACCGTGCCCGGCCAGATCGCCCAGCGGCGCGGCGTCCAGCGAGCCGCCGAAGACCTCGGCGAGGGCTGTCAGGTCGGCCTCGGTGGTGTCCTCCCCCACGCTGATGCCCACCTGATCGGCATCGATCGGTCGCAGATGGATCCCCTTGTCGCGCGCTGCCGCGACCAGTTCGGCGGCTCGGCCGGGGGTGAGCACGGTCAGGGTGTCGAAGAACTGCCGCGAACCCAGGCCGTACCCGGCGCCCGCCAGCGTTCCGGCCAGCCGCCGGGTGTCGCGGTGGACGCGCTCGGCGATGCCGGTCAGCCCGTCCGGCCCGTGATGGACGGCATAGAGCGCGGCCACGATCGCCAGCAGCACCTGGGCGGTGCAGATGTTCGAGGTCGCCTTCTCGCGCCGGATGTGCTGCTCGCGGGTCTGCCAGGCCAGCCGGTACGCGGGGACGCCGTCGGCGTCCTTCGACAGCCCGACCAGCCGGCCGGGGAGCTGTCGTTCCAGCCCGGCGCGCACCGCCAGGTAGCCCGCGTGCGGACCGCCGTAGAACAGCGGGACGCCGAACCGTTGCGTCGACCCGGCCACCAGATCCGCGCCCCAGGTGGACGGCGTCGTGAGCACGGTGAGGGCCAGCACATCGCAGGCAGCGATCAGCAGCGCACCGCGGTCGTGGGCGGCCTCGGCGATCCTGGCGAGTTCCGCGACCGGCCGGACCCGGCCACTCGCCCCCGGCAGTTGCACCACAACGGCGAGCAGATCGTCCGGCAGGTCCTCCTCCAGCGGACGCTGGAGTATCTCGATACCGAGCGCCCGAGCCCGGGTCCGCAGCACGCCCAGGGTCTGCGGCAGGAGGTCGGGATCGACCACCACCACCGAGCCGCGCCGCAGGCTCCGCTTGGCCACGGCGACCGCCTCGGCCACCGCGGTGGCCTCGTCCAGGAGCGAGGCGCCGGCGGCCGGGAGCCCGGTCAGGTCACAGATCATGGTCTGGAAGATCGCCAGCACCTCGAGCCGGCCCTGGCTGATCTCGGGCTGGTACGGCGTATAGGCGGTGTACCACGACGGGTTCTCCAGCACCAGCCGGCGAATGGCGGGCGGGGTGATCGTGCCGTGGTAGCCCAGCCCGATCATCGCCCGGCCGGGCACATTGCGCGCGGCCAGCTCCGCCAGCCGCTCCTGCACCTGTGCCTCGGTGAGCGCCGGCGGCAGATCGAGCTGCTCGGTGCTGCGGATCTGCGCAGGAAGGGCGGCGTCGGTCAGCGCGTCGAGGCTCTGGTAGCCGAGTTCGGCCAGCATCAGCGCGATATCGGAGGCCGAAGGGCCGAGGTGGCGCAGCGCGAAGTCCGTCATGGCAGTGTCCTTGGTCGGTGCAGCCCCCAACCTACAGCCCCGACGGCGTCCAGCCGGCCGGTCTCCCCTCCGCTCCGAACCCGCGGAAATACCCAACTATTCGGTCGTGAAAAGAAAATACGGGCTGTTTCCCTCCTCTTATTCCATTTCCCGGCAAACCAGTAGACGCCGGAGAAGAATGCCGCTAAGAGGTCCCGCGGGATCTCAGTGGCAGCTCGACAGGAGATCGCTCATGACCGCTCAACCCCGGTTCCCCGGGCTACCGGACGTGATCAACGGCAACGGCGCCGTGGCTCACGTGATGAAGCACGTGTGCGGTGGGGTGATCGGCTACCCGATCACCCCCTCCACTGAGCTGTCGGAACTGTTCGAGGCGACTCGCGCCGAGGGTCAGCTCAACGTCTGGGGCAAGCACCCCTTCTTCGTCGAGACCGAGGGCGAGCACTCCGCGCAGTCCGGCGCGCTGGGGGCGGCGTTGACCGGCGGCAACTTCATCTCCAATGCCTCCTCCAGCCAGGGCATCCTGTATGGGCTCGAATCCCACTACGTCACCGTCGGCAAGAAGATCGGCGGCTTCGTGCTGCAGGTCGCCGCGCGGGTGGTGACCCGCCACTCCCTCAACGTGATGGCCGGCCACGACGACGTGTACGCGCTGCTGCCCACCGGCTACACCGTGCTCTTCGGCTCCAACCCGCAGGAGGCGGCAGACCTGGCCGCGATCTCCTACCGCGCCTCGGCGCTCTCCCTGATCCCGGTCGCCAACGCGATGGACGGCTTCGCCACCAGCCACGTGATGAGCGAGGTACGGCTTCCCGAACCGGAGCTACTGGCCGCCTACCTCGGCGATCCGGCGGGGCGGATCGACTGCCCCACCGTCGCTCAGGAGCTGCTCTTCGGCGCCAAGGGCCGAGTGTTCCAGCTCAACCAGTACCTCGACCGTCAGGCCGCCGCCATCCCGGCCGACGACCTGGCCGCGCTGCAGGCGATGCTGGCTGCCCGCGCCGAACAGGTCGAGGCCGACGACGCCGGCGAGCTGGTCGACCAGACTCTCGCCTGGCTGCCCGCCGACCTCCACGGTCAGTGGCGCCGACAGTGGCAGGGCGCCTGGCGCAAGGGCACCCGCCAGCTGGTCCCGGCGCTGGTCGATCCGCACAACCCGGGCCTTACCGGCCCGGTACAGAACCAGCCCGACTTCCAGGCCGGCTCCGCCGACCATCGCACCCACTTCGCCAGCGCCGTCCCGAGCCTGGTCCGGCAGGCGATGGCCGAGTACGCCGAGCTCACCGGACGGCAGTACTCCCCCGTCGTCGCGTACGACACCGCCGACGCCGACTACGTCTTCGTCGGTATGGGGTCGATCACCGACGACGTCCGCGCCGTCCTTCCCTATCTGCGCTCGCTGGGCCTGAAGGTCGGCGTGGTCTCGGTGAAGCTCCTGCAGCCCTTCCCCGAGGCCGAGCTGGTGGCCGCGCTCGGCAACGCCAAGGCCGTGACGATCCTGGAGCGTTCCGACGACACCGCGCTCACCCGCTTCGTCACCCAGGCGCTGTACCACGCCCGGGTCTTCCCCAAGCTGACCACCGCGATCTTCGGCCTGGGCGGCCACGACGTGCAGCCCAGGCACCTGGTGGCCGCGGCCAAGCACATGACCCGCGACGACGGCGCCGGCCTGATCTACCTGGGCTCGCAGTTCTTCATCGAGCACCCGACCCCGGCGGTCGCCGAGATCCAGCAGCGGCTCCGCGCCGCCTATCCCGAGACCGAGCTCATGGCGCTGACCACCGAGCCCAATCCGGTCGTGCTGCCCGCCGAGGCGATGCGGATCCGCTTCCATTCGATCGGCGGCTACGGCACGGTCGCCACCGGCAAGCTGCTCACCGACATCCTCGCGTCGATGCTGGGGATGCACTCCAAGTCGTCGCCCAAGTACGGCTCGGAGAAGTCCGGCGCCCCGACGAACTACTACATCACGCTCTCCCCCGAACCGGTGCTGATCACCAACGCCGAACTGGAGGACGTCGAGGTGGTCGTCTGCCCCGACCATCAGGTGTTCGCGCACTCCAATCCGCTGAAGGGACTGCTGCCCGGCGGCACGCTGATCCTGCAGTCGACCGGCGACCCGCAGCGGGTCTGGGCAGAGCTTCCGGCCTTCGCCCGCCGGGCGATCCGCGAGCGCGGCATCCGCTGCTTCGTGCTGGACGCCTTCGCCGTGGCCCGCAAGCATGCCCCCAACCCCGAGCTGGAAACCCGCATGATGGGCATGGCCTTCATAGGCGCGATCATCGGCCACGTCGACCGGATCGCGCGCGGAGCCAAGCTGGATGTGGTCGAGGCCGAGGTGAAGGCCGAGCTGTCGAAGAAGTTCGGACGCAAGGGGCTGTCGGTGGTCGAGGCCAACATGGCCGTGATCCGCGACGGCATGCAGGCTGTGCCGGTCGACTACGCCGACCCCGCTTTCGCGGAGCTGGAAGGCAAGGCGCTCACCGAGCGCAACTCCGTGCCGTTGTCCGCGCTGATGACGCCGACGGTGGGCAAGGAGCGCGCCACCGGGCTCTTCGATCCGGCCTACTTCGAGGAGATCGTCGCCCGTCCGTTCCGGGAGGGCAGCATCGACGAGGCCCCCGTGCTCCCGGGCACCGGGCTGTTCATGCCGGTCGGCACCGGCGCCGACAAGAACAAGGGCCTGTTCCGGCGCACCCTGCCGGTCTTCACCCCGGACGCCTGCACCGCGTGCATGGAATGCGCCCTGGCCTGCCCCGACAACGCGATTCCCAACACCGGCCACGAGCTCGGCGATCTGCTGCACACCGCGATCGATGCCACCGATCTGCCGGAGACCGCCCGGGCCCGGGTCCGCGAGGTGGTCACCGACTGGGCGCTGGAGATCCGCCGCCTCTTCCTGGCCGACAGCACGGCGGAGGACTTCGCCGTCCTGGCCCGGCAGGCCGCCGAGCTGATCCCGCCCAAGCGGGTGCTGAGCCGCGATGTCGAGGCGGTGATCGAGGCGGTGGCCGCCTTCCCGGTAGCGCGCACCCGTCCGCTGTTCGACGCCCTGGAGAAGCAGTCCCCGGGCAGCGGGGTCCTGTTCTCGGCGGTCGTCGACCCGTGGAAGTGCACCGGCTGCCTGCAGTGCATCGAGGTCTGCGGCCCGGACGCCCTCACTCCCGCCGACCAGGACGACCTGCTGCTGGGCATGCTGGAGACCCGGTTCGCCCGGCTCACCCAGTTGCCGGACACCCCCGCCCGGCTCACCGCCGACGCGACCGACCCGGCCGGCGACCTCAAGCGGCTGCTGCTGGCCCGCGACACCTACTACGCGATGACCGGTGGCCACGGCGCCTGCCGGGGCTGCGGCGAGGTGACGGCCATCCACCTGGTCACCGCCCTCAGCCACAGCCTGGGCGACCTCAACCGGCAGGCCCACCTGCGCGACCTCGATTCCACCATCGAGCAACTGCGGGCCCTGCTGGACACCGTCCCCGCCGGCAGCCCGCGGGCGCACCGCGTCGAGGCCACGATCGCCGAACTCGAACGCCGGCTCTACCTGCACGAATCCGGCCCCACCGGCAACGGACCGTCGTCCACCGTGATCGCCAACTCCACCGGCTGCTCCAGCGTGTACGCCTCCACCATGCCGTTCTCGCCGTACCTCGACCCGTGGGTGAATGGTCTCTTCCAGGACGCCCAGCCGCTGGCCTCGGGCATCTACGAGGGCATCGTCTCCTCGCTGGTGGACGAGGTACGCGCCTTGCGGGTGGCCCGGCTGGAACTGGCCGGCAGCTACAACCCCGCCGTGCACGACGCCGCGCTGCGCACGCTCTCCTGGCACGACTTCACCTCCGAGGAGCGCGCGCTGGTGCCGGCCGTGCTGACCATCAGCGGTGACGGGGCCGCCTTCGACATCGGCTTCGGCGCGCTCTCCCGGGTGCTGGCCGCCGGAACCCCGATCAAGTCGCTGGTGCTCGACACCGGCGGCTACTCCAACACCGGCGGCCAGGCGTCGACAGCGAGCTTCCGCGGCCAGGATGCCGACCTGGCCCGCTTCGGCGGCGCCCACGCCGGCAAGCACGAGGCCCGCAAGGAACTCGGCCTGCTGGCCGTATTCCACCCCGGCGTCTTCGTCGCCTCCACGGCAGCCGCCTACCACGGCCACTTCCTGCGGGCCACGGCCGACATGCTGGGCTACAACCAGGGCGCCTCCCTGATGGTCACCTACGCCCCCTGCGACACCGAGAACGGCATGGCCGAGGATCTCGCCAACGCCCGCTCGCGGCTGGCCGTCGAGAGCCGGATGAGCCCGCTGTTCGTCCACGACCCGCGGCGTGGCGACAGCCTGGCCGAGCGGTTCAGCCTGGACGGGAACCCGGCGGTCGATCAGCTGTGGACGACCACCACCCTGGACTACCTGGACGAGACCCGGACCCTGCAGCTGATGACCATGCCGCTCACACCGGCCGACTTCGCGCTCGGCGAGGTGCGGTTCGCCAAGCAGTTCCGCTGGCTGGCCGTCCACGAGGAGGCCGCAGCGGTGCCGATCGCGGAGTTCATCGATCTGGCCCCCGAGCAGCGGGTCGGCAAGATCCCGTTCGTCTACTCCACCGACCGGCGCAAGCAGCTGGTCCGGATGGCCTGCTCGGCGGCGATCGTCTCGCTGGTCGAGGAGCGCAAGGCGCACTGGCAGCTGCTGCAGTTCCTGGCCGGGCAGAGCGAGGCCGCGCTGAGCTCGCAGCACCGCTCCGAGCTGGAGGCCTTGAGCACCCGCTACACCGAGGCGGTCGAGGCCCGCGAGATGTCGCTGGACGCCATCGCGCAGGCCATGGCCGACCTGGCCACCTCCAGCGGCGCCCCGGTGGGCGGTCCGCTGCAACTCGGTCTCGGGGTACCCGGCCCCTTCCCTGCCGCCGCCGCACCCGCCGCGCCGACAGCGGTGGCCGAACGCCTGATCTGGCTGGACGAGGACGATCTGCCACGCTGCAACGACTGCGCGACCTGCTACCAGGAACTGCCGCAGCTGTTCGAGAAGGCGACGGTGGTGGTCGACGGCGCACCCAAGACGGTCGGACGGATGCGTCCGGGCAGCCTCGACACCGTGGAGGTGACGCCGGAGCTCTCCGCCCGCATCGCCCGGGTCAAGGCCACCTGCGACGCGGAGATCATCCAATGAGCACCATCTCGTTCATCAACCAGCTGGGCCTGCTGGAGCGCCGGCTCTCGGCCGATCCGCGCGCCTTCCGCGAACTCTTCACGGCGGACGGCATGGAGGCAGTGGCCTGGGAGTTCCAGCAGAGCGAGCTGTCGGCGGAGTTCATCACCGCGCTGTGGGAGGTGCTCTCGGGCGACGACGACGCCAGCCGGGTGATGATGCGCTTCCTGTGGCGGCTGCCGGTGGGCAAGAAGCGGGCCTTCGTCCGCGCCCTGGACGCACACCTCTCGGATCGGTACCCGATGTTCGCCGGCCTGTCGCACAACTGGCCGGCCGGCTCGGCCATCCCGCCCTACATCCGGGAGCCGGAGGACCGCTGCGAGGATTTCGAGCTGGTCAACAAGGGCTACCTGGGCTACATGGATCTGGGCTACACCCGCCGCGATGTCGAGCTCTTCATCTGGCTCGAGGCGCTGCGCGACAAGCAGTGCGCCGAGGCGCCGTGTGAACTCGGGGTGCTGCTGGCCGGGCATCGCGAACCGCAGGGCGGCTGCCCGGTGCGGATCCACATCCCGCAGATGTTCGAACTGCTCGGGAATGGCCGGTTCACCGAAGCGCTGCAACTGCTCGAATCCTGCAACCCGCTGCCGAACGTCACCGGCCGGGTCTGCCCGCAGGAGCTGCAGTGCCAGGGGATGTGCATCCACAAGCACGCGATGACCATCGGCCAGGTGGAGTGGTTCCTCCCCGAGTGGGAGAAGCTCGCCGATCCCGAGGCCACCACCCGGCGGTTCGCCCACGTCCGCGACCCGTGGCTGCTGGCCACCAAGCCGCCGGTGGCGATCGTGGGCTCCGGCCCGTCCGGGTTGATCACCGCCTACCTGCTCGCCGAGGAGGGCTTCCCGGTCACGGTCTTCGAGGCCTTCCACGAACTCGGCGGCGTGCTGCGCTACGGCATCCCCGAGTTCCGGCTGCCGAACCAGCTGATCGACGACGTGGTGGCCAAGATCCGGCTGCTCGGCGGTCGCTTCGTCACCAACTTCGTGGTCGGCAAGACCGCCACCCTGGAGCAGCTGAAGGAGGCCGGCTTCGCGCGCGTCTTCGTCGGCTCGGGCGCCGGTCTCCCCCGGTTCCTGAACGTGCCCGGCGAGCACCTGCTGAACGTGATGAGTGCCAACGAGTTCCTCACCCGGGTCAACCTGATGCAGGCGCACAAGGCCGAGCGCGAGACGCCGTTGCCGTTCGTGAAGGGCCGCAATGTGCTGGTGATCGGCGGCGGCAACACCGCCATGGACGCCGCCCGCACCGCCCGCCGGCTCGGTGGCCACGTGACCATCGTCTACCGCCGCACCCGCGCCGAGATGCCGGCCCGGGTCGAGGAGCTCGAGCACGCCCTGGAGGAGGGCATCGAGCTGGCCGTGCTGCGCTCGCCGGTGGAGTTCACCGGGGACGAGAAGGGCTTCGTCACCAGCGCGGTCTGCGAGACCATGGGCCTGGGCGAACCGGATGCGTCGGGCCGGCGCCGTCCGCTGCCGACCGGGCTCACCGAGAAGCTGGACGCCGATCTGGTGATCATGGCCCTGGGCAACACCGCGAACCCGATCATCAAGGATTCCGAACCCCGCCTGGAGGTCTCGAAGTACGGCACCATCGAGCAGCCCGACGACGCCTCCAAGCAGACCTCGCTGGCCGGGGTCTACACCGGCGGCGACGCCGCACGCGGCGGTTCCACGGCCATCCGCGCGGCCGGTGACGGGCAGTCCGCGGCGCGCGAGATCATCGGCGCCCTGGACGAGTTCGACCCCGCCGACGTGATCGACAAGGTCACCAAGGCCTCGGCCTACACCGACATGGCGGCCGAACTGCCGGTGATCGTCGCCAAGCAGCACCTCAGCTTCGGAATCGAGGAGTTCACTGTCCGCGCACCGGTCATCGCGCGCACCGCGCAGGCCGGCCAGTTCGTCCGCGTGCTGATCGAACCGCACGGCGAGCTGATCCCGCTCACCCTGGCCGACTGGGACGCCGAGGCGGGTACCGTCACGCTCGTCGTCCAGGGCATGGGCACCACCACGCTGGCCATGAACGAGATGACCGTGGGGCAGGCGCTGGCCGGCATCGCCGGTCCGCTCGGCCGGCCCAGCGACCTGCATCGCCACGATCCCGATGCGACGGTGGTCTTCACCGCCGGCGGGCTCGGCCTCCCCCCGGTCTACCCGATCATGCGCGAGCACCTGGAGCTGGGGAGCCACGTCACGCTGATCTCGGGCTTCCGCACCGCCGACCTGATGTTCTGGGACGCGCCGGACGAGCGGATCGGCGCCCTGCAGGCTCGGTACGGGACGCAGTTGGAGGTGATCTACGCCACCAACGACGGCTCCTTCGGCGTGCAGGGATTCGTCACCGCGCCGCTGGAGGACATGCTGCAGGCCGAACGGGACGGCCGCAGCCGGCGCCGGATCGCCGAGGTGGTCACCATCGGTCCCCCGCTCATGATGCGGTCGGTCTCCGATCTGACCAAGCCGTACGGCGTCCCCACCGTGGCCAGCCTCAACTCGATCATGGTCGACGCCACCGGCATGTGCGGCGCCTGCATGGTGCCGGTGACCGAGGGCGATCGGCTGGTGCGCAAGCACGCCTGCATCGACGGCCCCGAGATCGACGGTCACGCCATCGACTGGGACAAGTTCCTGCCGCGCTTCAACCTGTTCCGCACCCAGGAGCAGGAGAGCCGGCTGCGCCACGGCTACTGAGCCCTACGGTCCCGGCCCGCATGGGGCAGGATGAGGCGCATGAGCCTTGCGTCCACCCCCGCGTCCTCGTCCGGTCTTCCGCAGCTGCGCCGCCTGCGCAATGTCCGTCCGTGGGGCGCTGAGGCGTCCGACATCGTGGTCGACGGCGAGACGATCGTCGCGGTGGTCCCGACGGATCCGTCCGTGGAAGCCGGCGACGGCGTCGTCGACGGACAAGGCCTGCTCGCGCTGCCCGGGTTGGTGAACGCCCACGCCCACGTCGACAAGTCGTGGTGGGGGCTGCCCTGGCAGTCCTATGGCGGGGAGGGTGGCACCGAGGGACGGATCCGGCACGAGCGTGCCCGACGGGACGAGCTCGGCATCCCCAGCCCCGGCATCACAGCCGCCGTCCTGGAGCAGATGGTGCAGCACGGCACCACCGCGATCCGTTCCCATGTCGACGTCGATCCCGGCGTCGGGCTGCGTGGGATCGAGGCCGTCCGGGAGGCGTCCGCCCGGTATCAGGGGGCGCTCCAGGTCACGATCGTCGCCTTCCCCCAGGACGGCGTGCTGCGCCGGCCCGGCGTGCTGGAGCTGCTCGGCAGGGCCGTCGAGGCTGGAGCCGAGCACATCGGCGGCCTGGATCCGGCCAGCATCGATCGCGACCTGGTGGGGCAGATCGACGGCATCCTCGGCCTGGCCGCCGACCACGGCGTGGGAGTCGACATCCACCTGCACGACCCGGCGGAACTGGGTGCCTTCCAGATCGAGCTGATCGCCGAGCGCGTCGAGCGGCTCGGTCTCACCGGCCGGGTGAACATCGCGCACGGCTTCGCGGTGGCCCAGCTGGAGGCCGGCCGGCGCGCCGACCTGCTGGCCCGGATGGGCGCGCTCGGGATGTCGATGACGACGGTGGCACCGTTGCGGCTGCCGCAGCTGCCGCTGGACGAGCTGGGCACCGCCGGGGTGCGGTTGGGCTTCGGCACCGACGGCATCCGGGACCTGTGGAGCCCCTACGGCACCGGCGACACCCTCGGTATCACCTGGCAGTACGCCCGCGCGTCCAGCATCGTGCGGGACGAGCAACTCACCGAGGTGGTCCGACTGGCCACCAGCGCCGGCGCCTGGGCGGTCGGACGCCACACCCACGATCTGGTGCCGGGCTCACGCGCGGACATCGTCCTGCTGGAGGCGGAGAATCCGATGGACGCGCTGGTGCGGGTACCTCCCCGCCGGCTCGTGGTCGGTGGCGGTCGGGTACTGCACGAGGCCTGACCGGCCGGCTCAATAGGTCAGCAGGCCGCTGAGCCGGCGGACGAAGCCGTGGTGGTCCTGGCAGGCATCCAGCAGGGTCACGATGTTGGCCGGGTCGTTGAGCACGCCGATCAGCTCGTCCAGCACGTCGCGGAAGACCGGCCGTCCCTCGGGGCTGACCGCGAACATCAGCACGAGCCGTACCGCCGACGGCCCCCAGGGAATCGGTGTGTCGCTGACCAGCACCGCGATCCCGGTCTTGGCGGCGTCCATGTACATCGAGTGCGGGATGGCGAACTGGCCCCCGAAGGCGGTCGGCGAGCGACGCTCGCGGTCCAGCACGTCGGCCAGGAAGCCGCGTCCGACATAGCCCTCCTGCTCCAGCGTCCGGCTCAGCAGGGTGAGGGCTTCCAGCTTGCTGGCGACCTGTTCGCGGTGGTGGAAGAGGTTCGGATCCAGCAGCGAGATCATGTTGGCGCGTAGCTTCGCCCGCGCTGTGCGCACCCGCTCGGCACGAACGGCCGCCGCTACCTTGTCGATGTCGGCCTCGGTCAGGAAGGGGCTGATCCGCAGCACCGGAAGGGTGTCCAGGTCGAGATCGACCACCGACACCACCAGATCGCTGGTGACCGTGGACCAGTCGTGGCTGAGGCTGGTCACCAGGCTCTCGACGACGGCGTTCTCCTGCACGATCCGGGCGAGCCGGGCGGCCAGTTCCTCGTGCAGGGTGCTGTAGCGCGGGGCGACGCAGGTGATGGTGACCGGCGGGCCCTGGGTCATCTGGCGCTGCACCTGGTTGCCCAGGTGGAAGGCGAGGAAGTCGACCTCCCCGGCACCCACCTCGATCTGCGTGCTGGCCTCGATCCGGTGGGCGAATTGCAGCGCGAGCTCGTGGATCAGCGGATGCATGTTCCGGAAGTCCGGGCCGAGCGGGGTGTCGAGGCTCTCCCCATTGCGCGCCCGGAGGATCAGCGCCTGGACGTGCAGCGCCAGCGCCCACACGGTGGACTCGTCGTAGAGATCCAGCAGGAACTGGTTGGAGAGATCGCGCAGCGCCTCCCGGGTGATCCCCAGCGCCCGGTCCGACACGGCGGTGCGGACGGCGGTCTCGGAGACCCGGGTGGCCAGGATGTCGTGCAGATTCTGCAGATCGGCCTCGGACAACACGACGTCGAAGATCTGGCGCACGGCGTCGGCGAGGCCCTCGGTGGCCTCCCAGACCGCGGCGTGCCGGCCGGTCGGCAGCGGGTCGCCGGTGGTGGTCAGCACGTGACCCGCACTGATCCGGTCGGCGGCGATGGTCAGGTGCATCACGAGGTCGTTGAGGACGTACTCGTTGACCTCCAGCCCCGCCTCCGCCAGGTGCCCGATGGCCGCGTCGTGCAGCCGGCGGGCACGACCGTGCTGCTGCGGGCCGTCGAGGCTGGGCAGGCCGGTCTGGCCCGAACCCAGCAGCAGATGGCGCACCAGCTTGCGCTGCTGCCGCTCCGGGCCTTCGATGCGGACGATCTCGCGCTCGCGCCGGATCACCAGCTGATGCTCGCGCAGCAGCTCCCGCGCCCTGCCCAGGTCGGCCTCGATGGTGGCCGGGCTCACGCTGAGCCGCTCCCCCAGGTCGAAGACGTCCGCCCCCTCGGCGTGACCCACCAGGTAGCGCACGATGTAGTAGAGCCGCTGCTCGGGGCTGTCGTAGCCGGTGCGGCGCTTGCTCTGGCTGTTGCGATGCCGCCGGTAGGCGCGCTCGTTCAGCCGGTAGCCGTCCTGGTCGGAGACGATCAACGGGAGCTGCGCACCGGAGTTCACCGCGCGCACGTAGTCGCGGACGCTCCGCGGCGTGACGCCCAGCCGCAGCGCCAGTTCACGGCCGGTCAGCTGTCCCTCGGCCGCTCGCAGCTCGTCGACGAGCTGCTGCAGGCGCTTCTGGCGTGTCTCCATGGTTCGTCGTCGGCCCTCCTGACAGCCGATCATTGACGCTCGGCTCGCGAAACGCCACCACAGGCTCTTCCGCACCCCAGGAAGAAGCGCGATCCACCTTCCTGGGGTGCGGAAGACACTCTGGTGGCCCCCGGGGCAGCCGATACGCCACCGTGGAACGGTGGGCGCCAACACCGGTGCTCCGGCAGCAAGGAGGCTCAGTGAAGCAGATCCGAATTCTACTGGTGTGTGGTTCGGGTGCCAGCAGCGGTTTCATGGCCGCGAACATCCGCAAGGCGGCCGCGGCCCGCGGACTCGACACCAAGGTCGTTGCCCGCGGTGAGGCTGAGATCGAGAACTACATCGACGACATCGACGTTCTCATGGTCGGCCCGCACCTGGCGTACATCCTCGACGAGGTGGACGAGTACGTCGGCAACCACCCGGTCACCGTCCTGCTGATGAAGCCGGACTACTACTCGACCCTCGACGGCGACAAGGCCGTCGATCACCTGCTGGCCGACCTGGCCGAGAAGGGCGTCAACTAATGAACAAGTTCATCGAGTGGCTGGAGAACTCGTTCTCGCCGCGTATGTCCAAGATCAACAACAACGTCTGGATCGTGACCCTCAAGGACTCGATCATGCAGACGCTGCCGTTCATCTTCCTCGGTTCGGTCTTCGCGATGCTCGCCATCCTGAACGACTACCTGCCCTGGCTGCCGAGCTTCTGGACGCCCTTCGGCTGGACCATGGGCATGGTCTCGCTGTTCATCTCCTTCCTGATCCCGTTCAACCTGATGGAGAAGAAGCGCCTGCGCAAGCAGCGCATCATCGCCGGTCTGTCCAGCCTGTCGCTGTTCCTGATCATCATCAGCCCCCAGGTCATCGCTGACGGCGCCCCCGGTTTCGGGCACGCCGCGCTCGGCGCCGGCGGCATGTTCGTGGCGATCGTCGCCGGTCTGTTCAGCGGCTGGGTGATGAGCCTGTTCGGCAAGTTCACGTTCTTCAAGGAGGAATCGGTCATCCCGGATTTCGTCCGCGCCTGGTTCGACGCCATGCTGCCGGTCGCCGTCGTGATCGTCACCGGCTGGATCGTGGTCGATCTGCTGCACTTCGACCTCTACAACGTGGTGCTGGCGATCTTCTCCCCGCTCGGCGGTGTGCTGGAGACCCCGTGGGGCTTCGCGCTGATGATGTTCGTGTGGTGCTTCCTGTACTCCATGGGTATCTCGACCTGGGTGCTCACGCCGGTCACCTCGCCGGTGCTGCTGGCGGCCATGCAGGCCAACATGGACGGCACCGCCGTCAACCTGGTGACCAACGCCACGGTGTTCTCCACCTACCTCTGGTTCGGTGGCATCGGCGCGACCATGCCGCTGGTCTTCATGATGATGCGGTCGAAGGCCGCCAAGGTGAAGGCGCTGGGCCGGGCCTGTCTGCCGCCCACGATCTTCAACATCAACGAGCCCGTCGTCTTCGGTGCGATCGCCTGGAACCCGACCCTGATGATCCCGATGTGGCTGCAGGGCATCATCCTGCCGCTGGTCATCTGGCTGTTCACCAAGGTGATTCCGTTCGCACCGATCCCGATGTACCAGTTCGAGATGTGGTACGCGCCGTTCCCGATCTCCACCTGGCTGACCACCGGGTCGGTGCTCGCCCTGGTGCTGATGGCCGGCATCTTCGCGCTCTCCGCCGCGATCTGGTACCCGTTCTTCAAGTCGTACGAGAAGCAGTCCATCGAGGCTGAAGCAGCCGACGCAGTTCCCGCGGCCGCCTGATCGCACTGAAAGGTTGACCATGGAAAACGAAGACAAGCTCGTCCCGGCGGCGATGCAGATCATCATCAACGCCGGTGACGCCCGCAAGCTCTCGTTCGAGGCTGCGGATGCCATCGCCGAGGGTGACTTCACCACGGCCGTGGAGCTGCTGGACCAGGCCCAGGTGAAGGTGCGCGAGGCGCACCGGCAGCACACCGACTGCATCCAGGCGGCTGCCGCCGGGGAGGATCTTCCCTACTCGATGCTGTTCACCCACGCCCAGGACACCCTGATGACGGTGAACAGCGAATACCGGCTGGTGCGCAAGCTCACAGCGGTGTTCCAGCGCATCGACGAGCGGCTGACCGCTCTGGAGAAGATCGACATCGACGCAGAATCGGGAGCAGTGTGATGAGTGTCCCAACCGGATTCCCCCAGGGCTTCCTGTGGGGTGGCGCGATCGCGGCCAATCAGGCCGAGGGCGCCTGGCAGGCCGACGGCAAGGGCTGGTGTCTGGCGGACATCAACCTGTTCCGCGGCGATCTGCCGCTGGAGAAGCGGGGTAACACGGAATTGACCACCGCCGACGTCGAGGCGGCGATGGTCGACCAGGTCGGGCGCTACCCGAAGCGGGACGCGATCGACTTCTACCACACCTACCCCGAAGACCTGCGGCTGCTGGCCGGCACCGGGATGAACGCGTTCCGGACGTCGATCAACTGGGCGCGGATCTTCCCCAATGGGGACGAGACGGAGCCGAACGAGGCCGGCCTGGCCTACTACGACCGGCTGGTGGACGAGATGCTCGCCAACGGCATGGAGCCGGTGCTCACCGTTTCTCACTACGAGATGCCGGTGCACCTGACCACCGCCTACAGCGGCTGGTACTCCCGGGAGCTGATCGACTTCTTCGTCCGCTTCTGCGAGGTGCTCTTCGAGCGGTTCAGTGGGCGGGTGAAGTACTGGATCCTGGTGAACCAGATCAACCTGATCACCCACGAGTCGTTCAACCACCTCGGCGTGGCCGCCGACAAGGTCGAGAACCTCGAAGAGGCGAAGTACCAGGCGGTGCACAACGAGATGGTGGCCTGCGCCCGGGCAACCAGGCTGGCACACGAGCGGTTCCCCGAGCTCCGGATCGGCATGATGCTCTGTCATGGCAACATCGACCCGGCCACCTGCAGGCCGGAGGACATCCTGGCCTCGCTGCAGCAGAACCAGATGGAGCTCTACTTCTCCGACGTCATGCTGCGCGGACGCTACCCCGGCTTCGCGCTGCGCTACTTCGCCGATCACGGGTTCGAGTTGCAGTTCGGGCCCGAGGACGAGGCGGATCTGGCGGCGGGGACGGCCGACTTCATGACCTTCTCGTATTACTACACCCAGGTCATCGACGCGGAGAGCTGGGCTGCCGGCCAGAGCCACGGGACGGCGAACCCCTATCTGAAGGCCAGCCCCTGGGGCTGGGCGATCAACCCGACCGGGCTGCGGGTGGCGCTGAACCACTACTGGGATCGCTATCAGGTGCCGATGATGATCACCGAGAACGGCCTGGGCTGCTTCGACACCCCGGACGAGAACGGCGTGGTGCACGACGACTACCGGATCGAGTACTACCGCGACCACGTCGCGGCGATGCGGGAGGCGGTCAAGGACGGGGTGGAGCTGGTGGGCTACTTCCCGTGGGGGCCGATCGACATCGTCAGTTGCTCCTCCAGCGAGATGAGCAAGCGGTACGGGTTCATCTACGTCGACCTGGACGACTATGGCCAGGGCACCGGCAAGCGGACCCCGAAGGACAGCTACGACTGGTACAAGAAGGTCGTCGCCTCCAACGGCGAGGAGTTGTAACCCACTCCCCACAGCCCCGGCTCACCCGCGTCCCTGAAGAGATACATCGAGGACGCGGGTGGACCGGGGCTCAGTCGTCGTACGAGGTGACGAGGGACTGCTGCCGCGTCCGTGCAACACTGGCATCGTGCGCGACGAGGCCCCCACCGCCGAAGAGATCGCCTTCTTCGAGGCACTCGAAGAGTTGCTGCCCGGTGTCCGCGACCGGTACCACAAGGACTCCGACGGTTCGTTGTGGATGATCGCCAGCTACGACATACCGGACGTCGGCGTGGTCCACGCCACGCTGCGGTGCGATTTCGACGGCACCCGGCTGCGGGGTGGCCTGAGCCCCAGCCTGCTGAACCGGGACGACGGGCTACGCGCGGACGAGGCCGGCATCGACACCGCGGATGACAACGGCCTGAGCGAGGAGGTCACCGACCCGCTCGCGGCCGCCGTGACGGCCGCCGCCTGGTTCCGGAATCGCATCGCGGCCCACCGCCAAGCCTGACTCCAGGACCAAAGGTCAACCGTCGCTGCCGCGGGGAATCCCCAGGGTCGCCAGCAGATCCTCGTGGAACTGGATCCACACCAACTGGCAGGAGGCGCGATCCGGGCCGTCCACCCAGTCGTGCTGGCCCGCACGGGCATGGGCCACCGCGATGGAGTGCCGCTGCGCGTAGCCGTCGAACCGTTGCAGCGCGCCGGCCAGCGCATCGGCGATCGAGCTGAACTCCGCATCGATCGCTTCGAGCTCGCTCAGCACCTCGTGATCCCAGACCGGATCCGTATGGTCGTTGAACGCCCGGGGATCCCACCGCGTCGACCGCAGCTGCCATCTGGTCGATGCCTCACCGTGGCGGACGTTCAGCGGAAGGAAGTCCCGGTGCGCCCCGCGCACGACGTCACGAAGCCCCGTGGCGTCCAGTTCCTCGGCCAGCAGTCGCTCGTTCCGCTCCCGTCCGCGGCTGGTCAGCGACCAGGTCTCGCCGAAGTATTCGTGACGCGTGACCCAGCCGAAGGCCTGGGCGTCCAGCAGATGCTCGCGAACCTCGTTCCGATCGAGCCCGAACCGCTCGGCGATCGCCACGACGGTCGGCCCGCCGAGCACCCGGACACCGTGCAGGGCCAGCAACTCCGGCGCGGATCGATGGCTCACGAGATCAGGCCCATCACCAGCGCGACAATCGAGAGCAACGGCATCGATCCCTGGAGGAGCGCCGCGCGGCCACGCCCGCGGTTCGAGCAGAACAGCACCAGCGCCGCGGCCAGCATCGACCCGATGCCGGCGAGCACCAGCGTGGCTCCGATCAACAGCCGGTCGAAACCGACCAGCACGATCCCGAGCAGCGTGATGACGGCCAGGAAGAGGTTGTAGAAGCCGTGGTTGAAGGCGAGCTCCCGGGTCGATTCGGCCTGCTCGGCGGTGAGTCCGAAGACCGCCCGTCCCGGGCGCCTCGTCCAGGCCACCGACTCCAGATAGAAGATGTAGACATGGAGCAGGGCCGCCATACCCGCGAGCACCAGACCGACGATCAGCACGCCTCAGGGTAACCCGGCGCACCGGCCGGCGTCAGCCGAGCAGCTCGGTGAAGTCGGTCACCTGGAACTCGTCGCCGCCGCGGGCGGGGCGGGCCTCGACCACAAGCTCGGCGAATGCCCGGGCCGCCCGGTTGACGCGCTTCTCGAGCCTGCCCCCGGCAGCCCCCCAGTCCTTGGTGGCGGCGAACACCGGATGCGGGGCGATCAGCGCCTTGAGGTAGTAGAACAGCGGCAGCATGGCATGGTCGATGGCCAGACTGTGGCGGGGTGTGCCACCGGTGGCGGCCAACAGCACCGGACGGCCCGCCAGTGTGCCTTCGTCCAGGGCGTCGACGAACAGCTTGAACAGCCCCGAATAGGAGCCGTTGTAGATCGGGGAGACCACGATCACGCCGTCCGCCTGAACGACCCGGTCCAGGGCGTCCTGCAGCCGTCCGCCGGCAAACCGGGTGAGCGACTGGTTGGCGAGGTCGGCGGCGAGCTCACGCAGGTCGAGGAAGACCGCCGTCGCCCGCACCCCCTGCCCGGCCAGCGCCGTCAGGGTCGCGTCCGCAAGCCGTTCGCCGAGCAGGTGCGTGGACGAGGGCGTGCTGTGTCCCGCCGTCACGACCGCGATCGTGGTCATCGCTCCCCTGCCTCCGGCGAGCTGCCGGTGACCTCGTCGTAGACGACCGGACGCTCGGCCGGCTCGGCATTCCGCGCCGCGACCAGGGACGCGTGCGTCGGCGCTTCCGGGATGTGCGCCGGGCGGCCCTCGGCGAAGCCGGCGCGGAGGGCCGGCAGGATCTCGCCGAGCAGATCCAGTTGTTCCAGAACCGTCTTCAGCGGCAGCCCGGCATGATCGATCAGGAAGAGTTGGCGCTGGTAGTGCCCCATCAGCGTCGCGAACGACAGGGTGCGCTCCAGCACCTGCTGCGGCGAGCCCACGGTGAGCGGCGTCTCGGCGGTGAATTCCTCCAGGCTCGGCCCGTGGCCGTAGACCGGGGCGACGTCGAAGTACGGCCGGAACTCGTTGATCGCGTCCTGGGAGTTGGGCCGCATGAAGAACTGCCCGCCCAGCCCGACGATCGCGGTGTCGGCCGGGCCGTGACCGTGGTGTTCGAAGCGCTGCCGGTACAGGTTCACCATCTTCTGGGTGTGGGCCAGCCGCCAGAAGATGTTGTTGTGGAAGAAGCCGTCGCCGTAGTAGGCGGCCTGTTCGGCGATCTCGGGCGCGCGGATGGAGCCGTGCCAGACGAACGGCGGAACCTCGTCCAGTGGACGGGGCACCAGCGTGAACCCGTTGAGCGGGGTGCGGAACCGGCCCTCCCAGGTCACCACCTCTTCCCGCCACAGCCGGCGGAGCAGGGCGTAGTTCTCGACGGCCAGCGCTATTCCGTCCCGGATGTCCTTGCCGAACCAGGGGTAGACCGGGCCGGTGTTTCCGCGGCCGAGGATCAGATCCACCCTGCCCTCGGCCAGGTGCTGGAGCACCGCGTAGTCCTCGGCCAGCCTGACCGGGTCGTTGGTGGTGATCAGGGTGGTGGAGGTCGACAGGATGATCCGCTCGGTCTGCGCGGCGATGAAGCTCAGCAGGGTGGGCGGCGAGCTGGGGTGGAACGGCGGGTTGTGATGCTCGCCGGTCGCGAACACGTCCAGCCCGATCTCCTCGGCCTTCTTCGCCAGCGCGACGGCGGCCAGCATGCGCTCATGCTCGGTGGGCGTTCTCCCGGTGACGGGATCGGGGGTGATGTCCCCCACCGTGTAGATCCCGATCTGCATGGCTGACCTCCTTCGTCCGCACGATCGACCAGCATACGAAACTGGGACGCCTTGCGCTCGCACAAGACGTCCCAGTGTCGGGTCGGGTTACAGCGACTGTTCGGTGCGGGCGATGATGTCGTCCTGGGTGGCCTTGGAGAGCACGTTGAAGAAGGCGCTGTAGCCGGCGACCCGGACGATCAGGTCCCGGTGCCGCTCCGGATGCGCCTGGGCATCCAGCAGGGTGGCGCGATCGACCACGTTGTACTGCACATGGAACCCGTCGAGCCGGTTGAAGAAGGTGCGCAGCAGCATGATCAGCTTCTTGCGGTCGGCCTCCTTGCGCAGCACCTGCGGGGTGACCTTCTGGTTCAGCAGCACGCCGCCGGTGATCCGGCCGGTGTCCAGCTTGGACACCGACTTGAACACCGCGGTCGGCCCGTGGGTGTCGGCGCCGTGGCTGGGCGAGCATCCCTCGGCCAGCGGCTGGCCGGCGTTGCGGCCGTCCGGGGTGGCCATCGTGGAGGCGCCCTGGGGCACGTTGGCCGAGATCGACGAGGTGCCGGCGTAGTAGCCGCCGCCGATCGGGCCCCGGCCGTAGCGGGTGTTGTGGTGGGCGAAGATCTCGTCGATGCAGGTGTCGTAGGCGCGCACCAGCAGGTTGTCGACGTAGTCGTCGTCGTTGCCGTACTTCGGCGCATTCGACAGCGCGGCCTGGATCTCCTTGCCGCGAACGCCGGAGAAGTCGCCGAGCAGGGCGTCCCACAGCTCCTGGGTGGTGATGGTGCGATCCTCGAAGACGCACTTCTTGATCGCCGCCAGCGAGTCGCCCAGGTTGGCGATGCCCACCTGGAGGCCGGAGACGAAGTCGTAGACCGCGCCGCCCTCCTTGATCGGCTTGCCACGGCCGAGGCAATCCTCGACCAGGGCGGAGCACAGGATGTCGGCGACGTTCTCCTCCAGGGCCAGGTCGGCCGCGGAGTCGAGGATGACCGCGTGCCGCTGGAACTCGCGGACGGTCACGTCCCAGGCTTCCAGCAACTCGTCGAAGTCGGTCATCTCGGTGAAGTGCTTCACCGGCGTCGCGATCAGCTCGCCGGACTTCGGATCGATCCCGTTGTTCATGGCCGTGAGCAGCGCCTTGGGGAAGTTCAGGAAGCTCATGCCGGTGCAGCGGTAGCCCCACTTGCCGGGGACGGCGACCTCGACGCAGCCGATCGCGGAGTAGTTGAACGCGTCCTGCTCCGCGACGCCCTTCTTGATCAGCGACGGGATGATGATCTCGTCGCTGTTCATCGCCGGCATGCCGAAGCCGAGCCGCATGACCTCGATGCACTCCATCATGAAGTCGTCGGAGAGTCCGTGGTGGTAGCGCACCGTCAGGTTGGGCTGCGGCAGCTTGGTCTGGGCGACCGACCGCAGGATCAGGTAGGACAACGGGTTCACCGCGTCCTTGCCGTCGGCGGTCTGGCCGCCCACGGTGACGTTCTGGTAGAGCGGGCCGCCGGCGCTGAACCTGGTGTGCGACCAGCTGCGGATCTTGGCCAGCGTGATGGTCTTCAGCCACAGGTTGGTGAGCAGTTCGGTCGCCGACTCCTCGGTGATCCGGCCCGCCTCGAGATCGGCCGCGTAGTACGGGTAGACGTACTGGTCGAAGCGGCCGTAGGAGAGGCTGTGGCCGTTGGACTCGATCTGCAGGCACAGCTGCACCAGCCACACCGCCTGGACGGCCTCTTGGAAGGTATCCGCCGGCTGCTCCGGCACCTTGTTCAGGATGCGGCTCATCTCCAGCAGTTCGGCGCGCCGCTGGTCGTCGGGTTCGGTGCTGGCCAGGTCGGCCGCCAGGGCGGCGTAGCGGTGGGCGAAGGTCACCACGGCGTCGAGGGTGACCAGCACGGCGCGGTAGAAGAAGGACTTCTTCAGTTCCTGGGCGTCGGTCAGATCCAGGCCGGCCAGCAGCGCCTCGGTGCGCGCCCGGTAGCCCGCCAGGCCTTCCTTCAGCACCCGCTCGTAGTAGACGGCGATATGCGCGTCACCGGAGGTGATGTTGCCCTCGGGGTGGATGATGCCCAGGTCGTAGAACTGCCGGCTGGCCGGCGGCATGAGCGCCAGGCCGCGATCCTTCAGGGTGTTGTGCTCCCAGTAGGGGGCGATCTCGCGGAGCTGATCCTTGGCCTGCTCGGTGATCGCGAACCGGTCGCCGGGGCGCTTGTCGAACTCGTCCAGCTCGGCGATCACCCAGTCCATCGCGTACTCGGGCATGATCGGCGCCGCACGGTTCGCCGAGGCCTGGTTGCCGCAGATCAGGCTGGCCGGTTCGATGAAGATCGACATGTTCTCCAGCACGTTCTTCACCATCAGCGCACGACGCAGCACCATCGGCTCGTCCTGGTGCTGCCGGTAGGTCTCGGTGGTCAACACCGCGCGCTCCACGCAGACCGACTGTGGCGTCTCCATCAGCTCCTCGCGCCACGCTGCCATGCGGGGGGTCAGACGGCCGAAGTGCGGTTCTTCGACGGTGACCGGCGACTCAACCAGTGAACTCATTGCGATCCTCCTTGATGTTCCATATGAATGGTATCAATGTTCCAAACGAAAGCAATACCGCGTGACGGCATGTTGCCCCAGGCGGGGCGCCTCCGCGAACGCCGAGAGACCTCCGGGCGCCGACGGGCCTCGCGCACCCCCGCCTCCTGCCGCACGACGCCGGCCCGTGGCCGCTCTTCGCCCGGCGCCTTCGCCTGGACTTTCGTAACGATGTGGTAACGAGGCATCGTCAACGGAACGCCGCCCGACGTTCTTCCTAGAATGTTTCCCAAGGGCGAAGTGTGCCGGCTGACTAGGGAGGGCTTCTTGGCATGCAGCGGAATCTCGAGCACCTCCACAACGCGTGTCCGGATCGTCGAGGTAGCAAGTATCCTGCGTTTGGAGGCCTCGCGCCTTCCAAATGCTTGACACTTAACTTTCGACAGATGAGGATACGTAGAACATTCGTAACCATGGAGGTTTCGGAGGAACGTATGGCACGGTGTGGTGCTCCACGAGGGACATCGACCGGCCGCATGTAGAGGGGTCAACCAGACGCAGCGGGACAGAGCGTCCTGAGGTGATTGGCGAACGACAACCACCAAAGCCCCCAGGTGTAAGGAAGCACCCGGGAGGTTGAACAGAAAGGGAGTAGTCCATGAAAAAGGCACTCATCGCGCTGGCAGGCGCTGCCTTGGTGCTCACGTCTGCGGCGTGCAGCACGACCAGCGGGGGCGGCGAGCCGGCAGGCCCGGGTGCGTCGACCGGCGACACCATCTACGTTCTCGGTCCGACCCCGGACCATGGCTGGACGGCCCAGGCCGGTACCTATGGCCAGGCCCGGGTCGACGAGATCAACAAGGAGGGCAAGTACAAGGCCGAGTACCAGGCGTCGTCCGACGGCGAAGCCCAGAACGACCTTGTGCAGACCATCATCGCCAACGGCGACGCCGCCGGCGTGGTGTTCTTCGCGCTGGACGACTCGGCCAAGTCGGGCCAGGAGGCGTTGATCGCCGAGAGCATCCCGTTCATCTCCTTCGACCGGATCATCGAGGGCCCGGACAAGTCGGCAGTGCTGAACTTCTCCGGTGACAACTGGTCGGTGGGCGCCGGCATCGGCTACTGGCTGCAGAAGAACGGCCTGAAGCCGGGCGACACCCTGGTCACCCTGATCGGCGACAACGGCACCGTGAGTTCCCGCCGCCAGGAGGGCTTCGAGCAGTTCCTGACCGGTGATCGCGAGTACACCGACAACCACACCCAGCAGACCGCCAAGACCACCGAGGCGTGGACGCAGGAGCAGGTCGACGAGCTGACCGCCACCTTCAAGGTGGTCAGTGACTGGAGCGCTGACAAGGCCTACGAGTACCTCGAGCAGAAGCTCCCGGACATCATCGCGGACGCGAAGGCCAGCGGCGGCAGCCTGTACGTCTTCTCGATGGACGACGAGATGACCTTCGGCTTCATGAACCTGCTGGAAGGCAACACCCTCAACGATGCCGCCAAGCAGGATCTCCGGGATCTGAACGTGTACGTGTCGGCCATCGGCGGCATGCAGGAGCTCTACGACGTGATGGCGGGCAACGCGCCGCAGTCTGCGATTGCTGAGGAGTACTTCGATGGTCTGATGAGCATGTGGTTCTCGCCGAAGATGATGACCACCGCGATCAACTTCATGGTCCAGTACCTCGACGGCACCGACTGGCCGTTCAAGGTCGGCGACAGCGAGTTCGAACCGACCTGGATCGTCGACGAGAGCAACGTCAGCGAGTTCGAAGGCTTCACCGGACACTGATCGGATCGTTTACCCCAGCTGAGCCTGTGGGCGGGCGCGTGCTTTGCGTGCCCGCCCACAGGGTCGGCGAGTGGAAAGGTGGTGGCCGGTGAGTCTGTTGGAGATGACCGGGATTTACAAGTCGTTCGACGAGAACCAGGTACTGCGGGGCGTCGACTTCTCGGTGGAGCGTGGCGAGGTCCATGCCCTGCTCGGGGAGAATGGGGCCGGCAAGTCCACGTTGTTGAACATCCTCGCCGGTGTCCTGCCGGCCGACGGCGGCAGGATCGTGTTCGATGGGAAGCACTATCCGCACCCTTCGATTCCGCAGATGGAGAAGGCGGGCGTGGCATTCGTCCACCAGGAACTCAACGTCATCAACGACCTGACGGTGAGTGAGAACATCTTCTTCAATCACGAACTGACCTACCCCCTCGGCTTCCTGCGGCAGCGGGAGATGATCAAGGCCTCCCATGCCTTGTTCGAGCGGCTCGGCGTCGATCTGGATCCGACCCTGAAGGTCGCCGAGCTCAAGACCAGCCAGAAACAGCTGCTGGAGATCTGCCGGGCACTGCACGCCGAGGCCCAGCTGATGATCCTGGACGAGCCGACCACCGCTCTGGGCAACGACGAGGTCGACCACCTCTTCGCGATCGTGGACAAGCTGCGGTCCGAGGGGAACTCGTTCATCTTCGTCTCCCACAAGATGCCTGAGGTCTTCACGATCTCCGACTCCTACACCGTCTTCCGCAATGGGGAGCTGATCAGCTCCGGCCCGGTCGCCGACACGACGCCGTTCGCTGTCACGCGGGACATGGTCGGCGAGAAGTACGCCGACCTGGATGTCTACGAGCCGCGTCCGCTGGGCGAGCCGGTGCTGGAGCTGGACCGGCTCTCCTCGACGGCGTTCACCGATGTCAGCTTCACCCTGCGGCGGGGCGAGATCATCGCGTTGACCGGGCTCGCCGGCTCCGGCGCGAGCGAATTGATGCAGGCGATATTCGGCGCCTTCCCGATCGAGAGCGGCGAGGTCAGGGTCGAGGGTCGGCCGGTGACAGGTTCGATCCAGCGGTTCATGCGCCGTTCGGTCGGGATGCTGCCGGGGAACCGGAAGGAGAACTCGGTCGTACCCGACGCCACCGTCCTGGAGAACTGCTACCTGGCCGAGCACAGCCTGTCGGCGCACCGGCAGTGGATCAACAAGGCGAAGGAGACCACGAAGTACGAGGGGCACAAGCAGGCGCTCAACATCAAGGCCCAGGATGCCCACGGGGCGATCACGAGCCTCTCCGGTGGCAATCAGCAGAAGCTGTTTCTGGCCCGCTGGCTCAACACCGACGCCGAGATCCTGCTGCTGGACAACCCCACCCAGGGCGTCGATGTCGGCGCGAAGGAGGAGATCTACGGCCTCATCCTGAAGTTGGCGACCGCGGGCAAGACCATCGTGATCAACACCTTGGAGATCCCGGAAATCCAGAAGGTATCGGATCGCTGCATCGTGCTGTACGCCGGCGCGGTGGTGGCCACCCTGGAGCACAACCAAATCAACGAGCACGACGTCATGCTCTATTCGACGAACGCGATCAACGCAGTAAAGGGTGAATGATGGCCGATAAGAAGAACCGGAGCGTCTGGGGCGCCGTCGCCTCGATGTGGCACAACCACAGCTACATCTTCGTGTTCCTGTTGATCCTGGTGGTGTACGCCGTCACGATCCAGATGAACGGCAGGACCTTCACCCCGGGGCACGTCTCCTCGATTCTCTCCAGCCAGAACACCGTCATCGTGGGCACCATGGCGATCGGCATGGCACTGGTGATCATCACCGGTCAGATCGACCTGTCGATCGGCTCGGCCCTGGTGCTCACCACGGGCGTGACCGTCATCGTGTTCAACGCGACAGCCAACATCTTCCTGACCGTGGGGGCAGCGTTGGCCACCGGCCTGCTGCTGGGGACGATCAACGGCGTACTGGTCGCCTATGCCCGGATCCCACCGTTCATCGTCACCCTCGGCACGATGCTCATCTATCGGTCGCTCGCGCTGTGGGCCGTGCGGGAGATCCCGCCGGACGTGAGCGGCTCGTCGTCCAGCCAGTTCGCCATGGTGCCCGGATCGGGCGCCTACGACTGGCTGCGCATGCAGTTCGGTACCGGATCGCTGGTGATCGCCGGCTTCTCCATCCCGTTCGTGTCCATCCTGTTCGCCGCCTGTGTCGTCCTGTTCGTGTTCATCGCCCACAACACCAAGTACGGCAAGGCCGTCTTCGCGGTGGGCTCGAACGCCAAGGCGGCCCGGCTCTCCGGCGTCAACACGCAGCGCATCCAGGCATCGGTGTTCATGGTGACCGGGCTGCTGGTCGGTGTCGCCAGCATCATTCAGGCCAGCAAGGTCGGCAACATCACCCCGGCCTCCTCCGGCCGTGCCTACGAGATGTACGCCATCGCCGCCGTCGTCCTGGGTGGCATCGCGATGGCCGGCGGCCGGGGCAACATGCTCGGCGTCCTGTTCGGCGTGCTGTCCTACGCCACGATCGACTTCATCATCGTGTCCATCCCGGCTCTCAGCGCGGACATCCAGGACACCTTCCAGGGGCTCGTCCTCATCCTGGTCATCCTGGTGCAGACAGCCGGCCCGGCAGTCAGAGACAGATTCCAGCAATGGCGACGGCACCTGCGGCCGGAACCCTCCGTCAAGGAGGCGGAGCCGGTCTCCGCCGGCTGACCAAGAGGTGGCGCGGGGCTCTTGAAGCCCCGCGCCACTTCCTCATCTCACGACGCGTGCGCTTCCGCCCTTGGCCAGGGCCAGCACCTCGGCCTTGTTCGCCATCGAGGTGTCACCCGGGGTGGTCATCGCCAGCGCACCGTGCGCGGCGCCCAGTTCGATCGCGGTCTGCAGATCGTGGCCTTCCAGCAGTCCGTAGACCAGCCCGGAGGCGAACGAGTCTCCCCCACCGACCCGATCCAGGATCTCCAGCCCGTCGCGCTGGGTGGCCCGGACGATCCCGCTGGTCGACGACCAGCCGATCGCGCCCCAGTCGTTGGACGTCGCGCTGTGGACGGTGCGCAGGGTGGTGGCGATCACCGACAGGCCGGGATGGGCCTGCGAGACCGCGTCGATCATCTGGACGAAGCCGTCGATCTCCAGGTGCGACAGGTCGTCGGCGTTGCCCGGCACCTCGAAGCCGAGCGAGGCGGTGAAGTCCTCCTCGTTGCCGATCATCACGTCCACGTAGGGCGCGATGGCACGGTTCACCTCCTGGGCACGGGCTATGCCGCCGATCGCCTTCCACAGGCTCGGCCGGTAGTTGAGGTCGTAGGAGACCACGGTGCCGTACTCCCGGGCCACCCGGCAGGCTTCCAGCGTGGTGGCGGCTGCCGTCTCGGAGAGGGCGGCGTAGATGCCCCCGGTGTGCAGCCACCGGACGCCGAGGGTGCCGAACAGGTGATGCCAGTCGACATCGTCCGGAGCCAGCTGGGAGGCAGCGCTGTTGCCCCGGTCGGAGACCCCGACCGCCCCGCGCGCCCCGAACCCGCGTTCGGTGAAGTTGAGCCCGTTGCGCACCGCGCGGCCCACCCCGTCGTAGGGCAGCCACCGGATGAACCGGGTGTCGACTCCCCCCGCCAGGACGAACTCCTCGATCAGCCGGCCGATGTCGTTCTCGGCCAGCGCGGTGACGATCGCCGTGCGCAGGCCGAAGACCCGCCGCAGCCCGCGGGCGACGTTGTACTCGCCGCCGCCCTCCCAGGCGTGGAAGGTGCGCGCCGTGCGGATTCGGGTCTCCCCCGGATCGAGCCGCAGCATCACCTCGCCCAGGCTGACGGCGTCGAAGGCGCACTGTTCGGCCGGCTTGACGGCAATCACTGACATGGTTCTCGATCCTGGCTGGGGGAACGGTTTCAGCGCGCGAGAGCGCGGACGTTGGCGCCCGCCTCGGTGGGCGCGTCGGTGCCATGCAGGATGTGGTGGGCACCCTTCTCACCGATCATGATCGACGGAGCCTGGGTGTTGCCGCTGATCAGCGTGGGCATGATCGACGCATCCACGATCCGGAGCCCCTCCACTCCGCGCACGCGCAGCTGCTGGTCGACGACAGCGAGGTCGTCCGAACCCATCTTGCACGAGCCCACCGGGTGGTAGTCGGTCTTGGCCCACTGCTTGATGTAGTCGCGGATCTCGGCGTCGGTGCGCACCTGGGCGCCGGGCAGGTGCTCGCGCTTGATGTAGGGCTGGTAGGCCTTGGTCGCCAGCATCTCGCGGCCCCAGCGGAAGCCCTCCATGGAGATCTCCCAGTCGTAGGGGTCGCTGAGGAAGGCGGGGTCGATCGCCGGCGGCACCGAGGGGTCGGGTGACCGCAGGGTGAGCGAACCGATGCTCTTGGGCCGCAGGTTGCAGGTGTTGATGGTCATGCCATGGCCCTTGACGCGCATCCGTCCGTGATCGATCACGTAGGCCGGCAGGCAGTGCATCTGGATGTCCGGGGTCGCCACCTCGTCGCTGGAGTGGACGAACATGCCCGCCTCGCAGACCGACGCGGTGACCGGTCCGGTGCGGTTCATCAGGTACTGGAACCCCGCCCAAAGCGCCTTGTCCGGGCGATCGGAGGAGTTGTAGCTGACCGGCACGGTCTCCGCGGTGAGGTAGACGTCCATGTGGTCCTGGTAGTTCTTGCCGACGCCGGGCAGGTCGTGGAGCACCTCGATGCCCAGCGCGGCCAGTTCGCTGCCGGGCCCGATCCCGGAGAGCATCAGCAGCCGCGGCGAGTTCACCGAGCCACCCGACAGCACCACTTCCCGGTCGGCGTAGACCTGGTGCAGTTCGGGCTGCCGCTTGTCGCGGTCGTAGTACTCGATGCCGACCGCGCGGCCGTTCTCGACGATCACCCGGGTGGCGACGGCCTTCGTCCGGATCTCCAGGTTGGGGCGCTTGCGGGCCGGCCGCAGATAGGCGGTCGCGGTGCTCTCCCGGCGGGCGTTCCGCTGCGTCACGTCGTAGTAGCCCACGCCGTCCTGCTTCTCGCCGTTGAAGTCGTGGGTGAAGGGCACGCCGAGTTCCTGGGCGGCCCGGACGAAGGCCTTGCTGAGCTCGTTGTGGGCCACCTGCTCGGTGACGTTCATCGCCCCGGTGCTGCTGTGGTAGCGGTCGTTCAGGCGCTCGTTGTGCTCGGCCCGGCGGAAGAACGGCAGCACCTTCTCGTACGACCAGTCGTCGTTGCCGAGTTCGGCCCAGCGGTCGTAGTCGGCGTGCTGGCCGCGGATGTAGATCATCGCGTTGATCGAGGTGCTGCCGCCCAGGCAGCGTCCCTGCGGGTACCACATCTCGCGGTTGTTCAGCTGCGGCTGCGGGACGGTCGTGAAGCCCCAGTTGACATCCGGGGTGGTCAGCTTGGTGAAGCCGACGGGAAGGTGGATCAGCGGGTTCCAGTCGCTGCCGCCCGCCTCCAGCACCAGCACGCGGTGGCTCGGATCCTCGCTCAGGCGGCTGGCCACGATGGCGCCCGCAGCGCCGGAGCCGACCACGATGTAGTCGAAACGGTCGGCCGGTGTGGTGAGGCCGTTGTTGGTCATGACTGGCTCCTGTCTGTGGTGCGGTGCGAGGGAATGCTGTGGTTGGTGGGCATCATGCGACCAGCTCGGACTGCTCGGCGATCCGCAACGCGTTGGCGCAGATGGTCAGCGCCGGGTTGAGCCCGGCCGAGGAGGGGAACAGGGATCCGTCGCAGATCCAGAGGTTCTCCAGATCGTGGGTGCGCCCGTCCGGGCGGGTGACGCTGGTGGCCGGATCCTCCCCCATCACGGCCGTGCCGCACTGGTGGGAGTTGGTCTCGATGCCCATCCGCTCGGTGAAGATCAGCGGGTAGCCGGCCCGGCGCATCATGGTCGTGACGTTCTTGACCAGCCGGCGGTGCGGTTCCATGTTGTTCGGCGTCCAGTGCACGCCGATCTTGCCGTCGGGGCGCACCACGACCCGGTTCTCCTGGTTGGGGATGTCCTCGGTGGTGAGGTAGACGTCGATGCTGCGGTTGGTCATGAAGCGCAGCGCCGGGCTGGGCGCCCAGGGCCGGGCGGCCTTGATCGAGTCCGCCTGCAGCTTGCCCAGCATCTGCAGGTTGCCCAACGGGATGTCGGTGTGCTCGCCGGGCAGGTACCAGTCGTTGAGCCCGAGCGTCTTCTGGAAGACGGTCCGGTTCTTCCGCCGGGGGTCGACGGCCACGAAGAAGGTGCTGTTGTGCACCATGTAGCGCCGCCCGAGCTGTCCGGAGCTGTTCGCCAGCCCGTCGCCGCCGCCGGAGCGGAGCAGCAGCGCAGCGGTGTTCACCGAGCCGGCCGCGACGACGAACCTCTGGGCGACGATCCGTACCGGCTCGCCGTTGCGGTGGGCGAGCGCCGCGGTGACCGTCCGTCCGTCCGGCGCGGTCTCCAGGGTGTCCACGTGGGTTCTGGTGAGCAGCCGGACGCCGGCATCCACCGCGGGCCGGATGGCCCGGACGTCGGCGTCGCTCTTGGCATCGACCTGACAGGGGTAACCGTCGCAGGTCGCGCACCGGATGCACCGGCCGCCCTCGCGCCGATCCACCCCCATCGGCATCAGGAAGGGGTGTAGCCCCTGCTTCCCGATCCGGTCGGCCAGGTCGGCGATGTCCGGCTCGTGCTCGAGTGCGGGGTACGGGTACGCCGCGGAGCGGGGCGGCTCGGTGGGGTCGCCGCCCGGAGTGCCGTGGACGGCCAGCAGTTCCTCGGCCCGGCAGTAGTACGGCTCCAACTGCGCGTAGCTGACCGGCCACGCCGGAGAGATGCCGTCGAAGGTCTCGAGATCCTCGAAGTCCTCCTTGCGGAACCGGGGCAGGCAGGCGCCGAAGACCTTCGTGTTGCCGCCCACGTAGTAGTGGACGCCGGGCGTGAACGGGGCGCCGGTGCTCTCGTCGATCCACTTCTCGGCGTTCTTGTAGCGCAGGTCGACGAAGACCGACTTCGCCGACCAGTTCTGGGGCTCGGAGGGGAGCCGGTCGCCCCGCTCGACGAGCAGGACGTCGGCGCCGCTGTTCCGCAGCGCCCAGGCCAGGGTGCCGCCGCCCATGCCCGAGCCGATGATGGCGATGTCGCAGGTGATGGTCTCCATCGACTTCCTCCTCACTCTCGGCCGGTCTGCGCGAGAGCCGCGCCCACCTGCTCCAGGGCGTCCAGGAACCAATAGTCGCCCCACATCACCGATTCGTCGACGCCCAGCCCCTTGGCCTCGTGGTAGCTGCCGTGCTTGAGCAGGCCCTCCCAGCTCTCGTCCTCGTAGGCGAGGAAGTCGTGACGGCACAGCCGCTCCAGAACGCGCAGCGCGTAGTCGGCGTAGCCGGTGGCGGCGGCCCGGTCGGTCACGAGGCCGGCGAGCTGCCACATGCCGTTGGCGGCGATGGCGGCGGCCGAGCTCTCGTAGGGCACCGCCGGGTCGGGCTCGGCCCAGTCGTTCGGGGCGATCAGCCGGTCGCCGGTCTGCTCGATGTAGAAGTCGGCGCAGGCCATCGCGGTCTGCAGGAACCGCCGGTCGCCGGTGTAGCGGTAGGCCGTCCCGAAGCCGTGCAGCGCCCAGCCCAGGCCGCGCGCCCAGGAGCCGTCGTCGCTGTAGCCCTGCTGGGTGGTCTGGCGCAGGAAGGCGCCGGTGTCGAGGTCGAAGATCGCCTCGTGCGAGGTGCTGCCGTCGCCCCGCACCAGGGTGCGCCGCGAGGTCAGGCAGTGCTCGATCGCGATTCTCGCCAGTTCCGGATCGCCGGTTCGCTGGGCGGCGTGGAAGACGACGCCGACGTTCATCATGATGTCGACGAAGAGGCTGTCGGCGGCGAGGAAGGAGCGCAGGAAGCGCCCCTTCTCGTTGAACCGGAGGGCCATCGTCCGGCCCGCCTGAACCACCGCCCGGTCGTACTGGTCGTCGCCGGTCTCCTCGTACCAGCGCCGCCAGGTGGACCAGAACAGGAAGCCCAGGTCGTGCACGGTGCGGTCGTGCTGCCGCTCCTCGATGAGCTTGCTGTAGTGGACGGCGTGGTCGCGGAGTTCCGGCTTGCCGGTCCGCTTGGCCAGCATCCAGAACTGCCCGCCGAGGAAGCCCTCGCACCAGTTCGTCCAGGCCTCACCGGTGAGATCCCAGGCGCCGTCGGTGGTGTAGAGCGGGAAGGCGTCGGGATGGGTGGCCGCCAGGCGCAGCAGCTTCCGCTCGGCCGCCTGCCAGGCGTTGTCGATTCCCGTGGCCAGCCCCGCCGGGACGGTCACCGAGGCCGGGTGCACCAGCGGGAGCGGTGCGGGCAGTACCGCGTACCGCGCCATCGTCAGTTCCCGCTTTCCGGAACCCAGCGGGCGGTGCGCGGGCCGACCTGCAACTGGATGGTCTTGGTCTGGGTGAAGGAACCGATCGCCTGGCTGCCCAGCTCGCGGCCCTCGCCGCTGGTCTTGTAGCCGCCGAAGGGCAGTTCGGGGTAGCCGTCCATCCAGCGGTTGACCCAGATGGTGCCGGCCTGCAGCCGCTGCGCCGCGGTCAGCGCCGAGTTGATGTTGCTGGTCCAGATGCCGGCGGAGAGGCCGTACATGGTCGAGTTGGCGATCGAGATCGCCTCGTCCAGGTCGTCGAAGGAGAGGACGGAGAGCACCGGACCGAAGATCTCCTCGTTGGCGATGCTCATCTCGGGCTGCACGCCGGCGAAGATGGTGGGCTCGTAGAAGCAGCCCCGCTCGCTGGGCCGGCGCGCGCCGCCCATCAGCAGATCGGAGCCCGACTGCCGGCCCTCGGCCACGTACCGCTCGATGGTGGCGAGCTGCTCGGCGCTGGTGATCGCCCCCACCTTGGTCGCCCGGTCGAGCGGATCGCCCACCGGCACCCGCCTGGCCCGCTCGACGAGGGCCTCCTGGAACTGCGCGGCGATGGAGGCCTCCACCAGTACCCGGCTGCCGCTGTTGCAGCACTCGCCGGCGTTGAAGTAGACCCCGAAGACCACGGCGTCGAGGGCGGCATCCAGATCGGCGTCCGCGCAGATGATCTGCGGGTTCTTGCCGCCCAGCTCCAGCTCGACCCGCTTCAGCTGGGCGCCGGCGGCAGCGGCCACCTTGCGCCCGACAGCTGTCGAGCCGGTGAAGCTCACCATGTCGGTGTCGGGATGGGCGCTCATCGCGGCGCCGACTCCGCCCTGGCCGGTGACCACATTCACCACTCCCGGATCCACGCCGGCTTCGAGCAGCAGCCGGCCGAGCCGGGCGGTCATGCCCGGGGTCAGCTCCGAGGGCTTCACGACGGCCGTGCACCCCACCGCCAGGGCGAAGGGCAGCTTCTGGCTGACGATCAGCAACGGGAAGTTCCACGGCGTGATGATGCTCACCACGCCGATCGGCTCGTTGACCACCATGGCCAGTACGTCGGTGCCCAGGTGGTTGTGCGCCTCGCCGAAGCTGTGCCGGGCCAGCGTGGCCGCGTACTCCCAGAGATCGGCCGCGGCGTCCACCTCGTCCAGGGCCTGGGTGATCGGCTTGCCGGATTCCAGGGCCTCCAGCCGGGCGAGATCCTCCCGCTCCCGCCGGATGAGCTCGCCGGTCCGGTGCAGGACGCGCGCCCGCTCCTGACCCGAACGGCGCGGCCAGGGGCCGCTGTCGAAGGCCGTCCGGGCGGCGGCGATGGCTGCCGCCACGTCGTCGGCGTCGCCTCGGGCATAGCTGCCGACCGGTACGTCGTGGGCCGGCGAGACCCGCTGGAAGGCGTCACCGCTGCGCGCGGCCACCTCCTCGCCGTTGATGATGAGGTCGGAATGCGTGAGCTGGTGTGCGCTCAGGCTGGCTTCGGCGGTCATGGGTGGCTCCTTGCTAGTTCCCGGAGAAGGTGGGTGTCGTGCGGCTGCGGAAGGCTGTGATGCCGGCCGAGAGATCCTGGGTGGCGCTGGTGACGGCGCCGCCGAGCTGTTCGAGAACCCGGGACGGCGCCCCGTCCGCGGCGGCGTCGATCAGCGTCTTGGCGATCCGGACGGCGACCGGGCCGGCGGCGCAGATCCGCTCGGCGAGCTCGGCGGCGGCCGCCTCCAGCCCGGCCGGGTCGGCGACCTGGTTGACAACGCCCCACTCCAGCGCCGTCCGGGCATCGAGGGTGCGGCGAGCCAGGATGACCTCCTTGGCGCGGCTGCGTCCGGCCAGTTCGACCAGGCGCTCGGTGCCGCCCCAGCCCGGGACGGTGCCCAGGCCGACCTCCGGCAGGCCGAAGGTGGCGGTGTCGCTGGCGATCCGCAGATCGCAGGCCAGGGCCAGTTCGAGGCCGCCGCCGAACACCGGCCCGTGCAGCACGGCGATCGAGGGTTGCGGCAGCGCGGCCAGGGCGTCGAACACCCGATGGCCGCGGCCGGTCCAGTCCAGCATCTGCACCGAGTTGAGGTCGGCGAACCGGTTGATGTCGGCGCCCACGCAGAAGGCCCGGTCACCGTTGCCGCGGACGACGACCACCCGCGCCTCGGAACGGCGGACGTCCCCCAGCAGGTCGAAGAGCTGTTCCAGCATCTCCGGGGTGAGGGCGTTGAGCTTGGCCGGCCGGTCGAGCGCGATCGTCGCGACCGGGCCGTCGATCGCCAGCGCGATCGATCCGTGGTTCTCGGCGGTCATCGGGCTCCTTCGGTAGCGAAGAGATCACCCATCGGTTCCGGCCGGAACAGCCGGGCGTCCATCAGGCGCAGGTCGTCGGCGACCAGCAGCTCGCAGGCAGCCTTGCCGAGCACATCGGCCTCGAGGTCGACGCCCGGCGCGATCTCGATCACGGTCAGGCCCTCCGGACGCAGTTCCAGCACGCAGCGCTCGGTGACGTAGAGCACCCGCTGTCCATGTTCTAGCGCGCCCCGCCCCGAGAAGGTCACGGCAGCCACGTCCTCGACGAACTTGGCGACGGCGCCGTCGGAGACGATCCGGATGCCGTCGCCGTCGAGCTCGATGTCGCGCCGGCCGGCGGTGAACCCGCCGCTGAAGACGATCGACTTGGCGCCGGTGGTGATGTCGGCGAAACCGCCCACGCCGGCCGTCACGTGGCGTCGTCCGGGGAGGTGGTGGACGTTGACGTTGCCGTGCCGGTCCACTTCCAGGAAGGAGAGCATCGCGTGGTCGAAGCCACCGCCCTGCAGCAGCGTGAACTGGTCGGCCGAGGGCATCAGGGCCTGCGGGTTCATCGCGCAGCCGAAGGCGAAGCCGGTGAGCGGAATGCCGCCGACCGCGCCCTGCTCGATCACCCAGGTGACGTCGGTGCCGTGGCCCTCCTCGACCAGGACCCGCGGCACGACCGCCGAGATGCCGAAGCCCAGGTTCACGATCTCGTCACGGCCCAGTTCCCGGGCCGCCCGGCGGGCGATCAGCTTCTCCAACCCCCATTCGGCCGGTTCGATCACGTCCAGGCTGCGGCGCACCTGGCCGCTGATCGCCGGATCGTAGGGCGTCTGCGTGGTCTGCAGCTGGTCGGGGTCGACCACGACGGCGTCCACCAGGATGCCCGGAACCCGCACCGCCTGCGGATTGTGCGGCTCGTCGGCCAGGCGCTTCACCTGGGCGATCACGACGCCGCCGGCGTTGTGGGCGGCGTAGGCCTGATCCAGCGCACCCAGCGCGGAGCCCTCGTCCTCATAGGTGAGGTTGCCCTGGGGGTCAGCGCTCGTCGCCCGGATGATCGCGACGTCGGGGACGATCGCCGGGACGAACAGGTACTCCTTCCCCTTGAACTCCACGACCTCGACCAGGTCGCCCGGCGTCTGGTCGTTCATCCGGCCGCCCTGGCGGCGGGGATCGATGAAGGTGTCCAGGCCCACCTGGGTCAGCACTCCCGGCTGCCCGGTGGCCGCCGCGCGGTGCATCTGGAACAGCACCCCGGAGGGGAGGTTCCAGGCCTGCAGCTGGCCGGCATCGATCATCTGCCACACCAGCGGGGGCTCCACGCTCGACGGACCGGAGGGATAGGATCCCGCGATCACCTTGCTGAGCAGGCCCGGCCGGGCGATGTGGTCGATCCCCTTGATGCCGTACATGTCGCCGGCCGCGATCGGGTGGAGCGTCGTGAGATCGCGGGGCGAGGCGGTCTCGGCGAACCGCTCCCCGATCCCGCGCAGCACCGAATCGGGGCAGCCCAGCCCGGACGAGGACGACACCGTGACGACGGCGCCGTCGGAAACCAGCTCGGCCGCTTCCCGAGCACTCAGCACACGGACAGTTCGCATGGGAATCCTTCGCCTCGCTGGCTACTTGGTGATGTCGCTGATCGGCACGGCGCGGCCGGTCAGCGAGGAGGTGAGGGCCGCCTGGGCGACGGCCAGCGCGGCCAGCCCGTCGGCGCCGCTGGCGGCCGGCGAGCCTTCACCGGCCACGGCACCGGCGAAGGCGCCGATCGCGATGTCGTAGAGGTCGCGGCGGTCGTCGACCGGGATCTCCCGCTCGCCCGACCGGTCGGTGAGGAACACCTGCCCGACCGGATCCTGGGTCATCACTCCCCTGCCGACGATGCTGCCTTCCTCTCCGTGCACCTCCAGCCGGGTCTCGGTGAAGGCCGAGGTGAAGGCGTCGTGGGTCTGGGCGAGGATGTCGGCGCCGTAGGTGATGGCGACCATCGCCGCGTCCTCGGCGGTGGCGGGCCACCGGCCCTGGCTGGTCGCCAGCGCCGTGACGGTCTGCGCGGGGTGCCCGATCAGCGGGTTCAGCACCGATGCGTCGTGCACCGTGATGTCGAGGATCACCCCGCCGCCCGGGGTGCCGAAGAGCCGCCAGCCCCGCAGCCGTTCCGAAAGCATCACCGCGTGCCGGATGGACGCGCTGAGCACCCGTCCGATGGCGCCGCCGCGCACGAGTTCGCGGATCCTGGCGTGCGTCCCGGCGCCGGGCAGGTGGTGGTTGATGGCGAGCACGACACCTGCTCGCTCGCAGGCGGCCACTACGGACTGCGCCTCGGCGTAGTCGATCGCCAGTGGCTTCTCCAGCAGGATGTGCTTGCCCGCCGCCGCCGCGGCCAGGGCCTGCGCCGCGTGCTGGTCGTTGCGCGACGAGATGTAGACCGCGTCGATGTCCGCGGCCAGGGCCTCGGACAGCTCGGTGGTCGCCGTGGGGATCTCGTTGCCGGCGGCATAACCGCGGCCGTGATCCTTCGATCCGCTCTGCACGATCTGGACGATCCCGCCTGCGCGGCGAATCGCCGGCAACACCCGCGTCGCTGCGATGTCGCTCGCCCCTACCAGGCCCCAACGAAGCTCTTTTGGCATCCCGCTCCTACTAGTTCGTTCTACTAGTTCGTTTTAGTAAACCGCCTCAAAGGGCTCGGGTCAACCCTTTTCGGGGATCAGTCCGCCGGAACCTTGGTGGTTCGGACGCCGGCCGCGCTGAGATGATCCTGCATCGGCTTGGGCAGCCCAGTATCGGTCACCAGCCGAGCCACAGCCGACACCGACAGCAGCGGCACCGCACCCTGGCGCGGGAACTTCAGCGACTCGGTCAGCACGACCACTTCGTCGGCGCGCTTGGCCATGGCCTTGACCACGGCGGCCCGCAGATGATTGCGCGCGGTGAACCCCGCGTCGATGGTGTAGCCGTCGACGCCGACGAACAGCTGCTCGACGTGGAAGTTCTGCAGGCACTCCCCCACCAGGGGGCCGACGGTGACCTGGGACTCCGGCTGGTAGTCGCCGCCCAGCAGGACCACCGACACCCCGGTCGCCGCGCGCACGTAGTCGGCGATGAAGGTCGAATTGGTCACGATGGTGACGCCGCGCTTGGTGCGGCCCAGCGCATCGGCCAGCAGCGCGCAGCAGGAGCCGGATTCGATCATCACGGTGGCGCCGTTGGGCACCAGCTCGGCCGCGGCCGCGGCGATCCGGCGCTTGAGGTCGTAGTGGAAGGCGAGCCGGCTGTGCAGGTTGTCGGGGGCGATCGCCACGGCATAGCCGTGCTCGCGCCGGATCAGCCCGCGCTGCTCCAGCTGATCCAGGTCCTTGCGGACCGTCACCTGCGATACCGCGAACATGCCTGCCAGCTCGCTGACATCCACACGCTCGTTGTCAATCACGTACTCGAGCATCCTCGACCGTCGGTCGCCCATTGCCGGCCCCTTCGCCACGTTGACTGTATATCGAACCATAGTATACTTTCAGACGAAACCCCAAGCACTCCAATATCGAAAGGCGCGGAGGCCTACCCATGAGCGAGGACGTCGGACGAATCTTCGACATCCAGAAGTTCTCGCTGCATGACGGACCGGGTATCCGCACCGTGGTGTTCCTCAAGGGCTGCCCGATGGGCTGCGCGTGGTGCTCCAATCCCAACTCGCGCAAACTCCAGGTGCTGCAGATGCGCGACGCGAACGATCCCAACGTCCTCATCGCCGACAGTCGCGACTACACCATCGACGAGGTCATCCGGATCTGCCTGCAGGATCTCCCCTTCTACGAGGAATCCGGCGGCGGCGTGACCCTGTCGGGCGGCGAGGCGATGGTGCAGCACCGCTTCACGACCCGCCTGCTGCGCAAGCTGAAGGCCAAGGGCGTCCACACCGCCATCGAGACCACCGGCTACGCCGCACCCGGCATCTTCGAGAAGATCCTGGCCGAGGTGGATCTGCTGATCATCGACGTCAAGCACCACGATCGCAAGCTCCACAAGACCTGGACGAAGGTCAGCAACGAACTGCCACTGCGCAATCTCACGACGGCGATCAAGGCCGGCGGGCCGGTGCTGGTGCGGATTCCGGTGATCCCCGGCGTGAACAACTCGCTGGACGACGCGGCAGCCTTCGCCCGGCTGCTCACGCCGATCGGCGTCACCGAACTCCAGCTCCTGCCCTTCCACCAGTTCGGGGAACGCAAGTACGACCTGCTGGATTGGGAGTACACGATGGACGGCGTCCCGGCGCTGCACGAAGAGGATCTGGTCGAGTTCCAGCAGGTGCTCCGCGACGGCGGCATCGACGCCTACGTCTGATCGGCCACCGTCGAGCCCCGAACCCGCAGGACGGGCTCGAGCGAGACCACCTGAGGCTCGGACGGCTCCTGACCCCCCAGTGCGTCGAGCAGGAGTTCGGTGGCCGCGACGCCGGCGCGGGCGGGGAACCCGTCCACCGTGGTGAGCCCCGGGTAGCGGGTCTCCGCCTCCGGCACGTTGTCGAATCCGGCCACCATCACGTCCCGCCCGGGCTCCAGCCCGCGGGAGCGCAGCGCGCTCATGATGCCCAGTGCGTACATGTCGTTGTAGCCCACCACGGCATCGGGGGCGCCGGGGACCGCCCCGATCACCGCGTCGACGATCTGCGGCGCCTCGAAGTCGGCGTCCCGCTCGCTGGGGATGTCGACCGCGAGCCCATCCACGCGTGGCGTCAGGCCCGCCAGCAGCCCCGCTATCCGGTCCTGCCGCGGGACGGAATCCGCCACTCCGCCCACGAAGGCCACCGACCGCGCTCCCCGCTCGCGCAGGTGCTCACCCAGCAGCCGTCCGGCAGCGCGGTTGTCCGCGCTCACGTAATTGCTCTGGTAACCCGGCACCGCCCGCGCCACCAGCACGTGCGGCATTCCGACCTCGTCCAGCGTCGCCGTCAGGTCGGCCGGAGCGGTCCGGTTGGCGGGGAGCAGCACAACGCCGTCAACGCGCTGCTCGGCCATCGTCCGCAGCAGCTCCCGCTGGCGCTGCACGTCGTCGTTGCTGCAGCCGAGCAGCAGCGTGAACCGGTCGGCGTGCGCGCGATCCTCGACGGCCTGGGTCAGCTCGGCGAAGTAGGGATTGCGGATATTGGCGACCACCAGCCCCAGGGTCCGCGAGCTGAAGCCACGCATCTCGGCGGCGCGCCGGTTGTACACGTAGCCCAGCGCAGCCATGGAGCCGCGGACCCGGGCCTTGGTGCTCTCGGGGATCTGGTCGCTGTCGCGGAGCACCAGCGAGACCGTCGCCTTCGATACTCCCGCATGCGCGGCAACATCCTTGATGGTGGGGCGCTTCATCTGAACTCCGAACGACCGGGCGTGTACTAGAACGATACACGAACTGCCTGTCAGGGCGTCCGGAAACGGCGACAGGGCTGGTTGCGTCCGTTCCCGCGACGCAACCAGCCCTGTGATCGGGGGTCAGCCCTCCTTGGTGATCAGCACCGGCGGCGCGTAGACCAACTCGGGATCGGCCGCGATGTCGATGGCCTCATCGGAGCCGCCCAGCTCCAGCAGCAGGTTCAGCGCGGTGCTTCCGACGGTCGCGGTGTCCTGCTTGACCGTGGCGGCCAGTCCGCCGGCCTGCACCGACTCGATGGCGTCGGAGTTGCCGTCGGTTCCCACCACCAGGATCTGCTTGCCCGACTTCTCGACAGCCTCCTGCGCACCCATCGCCATGGTGTCGTTCGCGCAGTAGATCGCCTTCAGATCGCCGAACTTGTTGATGAAGTTCGTTGCCATGTCAAAGGCGCGGGTGCGGTCCCAGTCGGCCGGCTGGGAGGCGACGATCTCCATGCCCGCAGCCTCGAAGGCCTCGGTCGCGCCCTGCTTGCGCGCCTCGCCGGAGGAGACGCCGGCCTTGCCCTCGATGATCGCGACCTGGTCGCCCTTGGTGAGCTGCTTGGTCAGGAACTCCCCGGCCATCTGGCCGACCTCGACGTTGTTGGTGGTGACGAAGGCCTGGATGCCGCCGCCCAGGCTGCGCAGGTTCTCCAGGTCGACCTGCTCGTCGATGTTGACGATCTTGATGCCTGCCTTGGTGGCCTCGGCCAGCACGTTGTTGAGGTTCACCGGCGAGATGGGCGCCACGCCGATGGCGTCGTAGCCCTTGGAGATGACGTTCTGGACCAGGTTGACCTGCCCCTCGACATCGTCCTCGGAGTTGCCGGCCTGAATGTCGACCTCGACCCCCAGCTTGGCGGCCTCGTCTTCGATGCCGGCCTTCATGTTCTGCCAGAACTCGGAGCCCAGCGTCTTCAGGATGACGGCCACCTTGACGTCGCCGCCGGGTGCCGGGGTTTCCCCGCCCGGTGCCGTCGTCGCTCCGCCGCTTTGCGGAGTGGACGCGCACGCGGCCAGGCTGAGCGAGAGTGCCGCGGCCAGCGCCGCCACTCCCTTGAGAGACTTCTTCATCTCGGATTCCTTCCAGGTTGTGTGGAGATGAACGGGATACGTCGAGGCGGGAGGTCAGGCCGTCAGTGGCCTACACCCACGCCACGTCCGGCCGCCAGCCGGCCGGGATCAGGTCGACCGGTGCGGTGGTGGAGGTCAGGGTGACCGATTCACCGGTCTCGATGGAGTCGGCGATGCTCAGCATCACGTCGAGAACGTGGTAGGCCAGCTCGCCGCTGGCCCGGTGCGGGCGGTTCGCCGCGATCGAGCGAACCATGTCGACAGCGCCGACGCCACGGCCCCAGACCGGGTCGTCGGTGTTCCGGCTCGACACCTCTTCCTTCCGGAACATCGTGCGCACGACGCCGTCGCACCGATTCGGGTCAGTGGCGATCACCGTGGCCGAGGCGGTCTGGAACTCCACCTCCTCGCGCAGGGTGTGGGCATCGAAGCTCAGGGTGATGTCGGTGAACGCCCCGCTCTGGTGTTCCAGCAGCGCGACCACGGTGGTGGGCACGTTCACGTCGAAGACGGTGCCGGCCAGCGGCCCGGCCTCCACCTGACGCCGCAGCCGCGGCCGGACGCCGACGCTGCCGGCGACGCGCTTGACCGGTCCCAGCGCCAGCACGGCGGTGGTCAGGTAGTAGGGGCCGTAGTCGAGCAACGGGCCCGCGCCCGGCTGGAAGAGGAATTCGGGGTTCGGATGCCAGGCATCGGGCCCGTGGTACTGGAACAGCATCCGGGCCCGGAACGGGGTCTCGCCGGCCTGGGAGGCCAGCTCACCCAGTGCTGCGAGGGAGCCCTGGATGCCTGGGCAGAGCACGGTGTCCGGGGCACAACCGAGGCGGAGGCCCCGGCTCGCGGCCAGGTCGAGCAGCTCCTGGGCCGACTCGCGATCCAGCGCCAGTGGCTTCTCCGACCACACATGCTTGCCGGCCCGCAGCGCCGCGGCGCTCACCTCGGCATGCACGCTGGGGATGGTGAGGTTGAAGATCAGCTCGATCGACGGGTCGTTCAGCGCCAGGTCCGGAGTGCCGGACGCCGCGACACCGTACTTCTCGGCCTGCCGGCGGGCGACCTCCGGATCCCGATCGGTGACCGCCGCCACCTCGATGTCGGGGTACCGACCCAGGTTGGTGAGGTACTGATCCGAGATGTTTCCGGCGCCGATCAAGGCGACGCGAGTGGGCTTCATCGTCCCGATTCCTTTCCAGCGAGGGCTCCGACGACGAGTTCCGCGTCCTTCGCGAAAGCCACGGAGTCGTCGAGCGAGGGGTTCTCCCGCAACCGGCGCCAGGTGGTGCGGTGCGCGCTCTCCCAGGTGGTGGGCAGCAGCCGCGAGCCAGCCGCATCGGTCAGGGTCAGTTCGGCCGGCTGGGCGGTAGCGGGTTCCGGGATCACGACCGTCACGTCACCGTCGTCGGTGAGGGCCCGCAGCAACGCGTGGGAGCGGACCCCGTCGGTGCAGGTGAGGTCGAGATCGACCAGGTGCTCGCCCGAGCGGGCCACCGCTGTCAGGCCGCCGGCGTTGACGGCCAGCACGCGCAATTGATCCAGCGCGACATCCACGCTGCGCAGCAGGCAGACCAGCCGGAGCAGGGCCCGGTCGAGGTCGGCCCCGGCGGCCACCACCGCGCGGCACTCGAGCCGCTGCCAGCTCGCCGCGCCGAAGGCGTCGGACGCGGCGGCGCAGGCGGCGTTGCTGCCCCAGGGCGTGTCCAGCACGAACGGCCGGCCATCCGGCGTCGCTCCGTCGACCCACGGATCGACCAGCACCGCCACCTGGCCCTCGGCGAGGCTTCCCAGCTCGTGCGACCAGCGCCGGCTCCGGCCGTCCACCACGACCACCTCCGCGGCAGCGCGATTCCCGGCCCGCGCGAAGGAGAGCGGCAACGACTCCAGTACGGCCTCGCCCGCCTCCACCTCCAGCCCCTCGTCGATCCAGATGCTGCTCTGCGTGCGTGCGCTCATCGCTGACCCGCTCCCTTCGAAATGAACTCCGCGGTCGCGTCGGCCAGCGACATCGCCAGCCGGAGATCCTCCACCGCCACCGACAGGTCGGGCGCTGGCAACTCTCCCAGCGCCAGTCGCGCCAGGTCGTCCCACTCCTCGACGTAGCCGTTCTGCGAGGTCGGGGCGTTCGAGGTGGTGCCGCGCGGCGTGGAGATGCTGGCGCTGGCGCTGCCGGCCTGGACGTAGCTCGGCGTGAAGTCGATGTGCAGGCGCCGGTCCGTCCCGTACGCCTCGAAGATCCAGCTCGGCTTCCAGGTGCCGTACATCAGGCAGCGCAGGTCGATGCGGCACTCCCCCGCCTGTGCCAGCACCCGGTAGCCGAACGGCGGCTGCAGGCCTTCGGCGTCCAGGATCCGCACCGGCTCGCCCGGCGGCAGGAAGGAGCGCAGGTGCGGCATGTTGTGGATGCCCACGGCCATCAGGCCGAGATGGGCGATCTGGGCGCGGACGGCCGCGTCGCTCAGGTCGGCCTCGACATCGGCGGGCCGCGCGACCACCTCGGTGGCGAAATCCTCGAACCGGGCGTTCGGCGGCAGGATGATCGAGGACCGGATGGCGTGCGCGCTGCCCGCCGTCTCGCCCCAGGACTCCCTGGCCCACTTCCACGCCGCGTCGAAGGTGTGCATCGTTCCCACGATCACCGGGACGCCGGTCTCTCGCTGGACCTCCGCGACCGCCTCCGCCTCGGCCACCGACAGGGTCAGCGGCTTCTCGCAGAGCACCGCCTTCTTCCCGGCCCGGCAGGCTGCGATGGTCTGCTCGGCGTGGAAGCGGTGCGGGCTGCAGATCGCGACCACGTCGACGTCCGGGTTCGCCAGTAGCGCCTCGACCGATCCGGTGGCCCGGGCGCCGGCCCGACGCGCCACGGCCTCGGCCACGCCCGCATCGGCGTCCATGATCTCGCGGACCTCGAAGCGCTCCGCCAGTCGTGCCAGCGCCGGTAGGTGGATCGCCTGTGTCACCGGGCCCGCACCGATGATGCCGACCCCGAGCTTCTGGGGCATCGCTTTCTCCCTCGTCGTCCTCGACGGATACTCTTGGCCTGCCGTTCCTGGGATGCCAGAGCTACTGTAATATGAACACTCGTTCATGTTTGGTAGGAAGGGTAGACCGCATCCGAATGCGTGTCAACAGGTTTCGGCACAATGACAGTCAGCCCACCCGGAAGGTGTGACATGGTCGCGAATCCCGCCGCGGAATCGACGCGCGGGCCGTACCGCAATGGCGTGCGCCGGCGAGAACTGATCCGCCGGCAGGCCAGCGAGGTGTTCGCCGAACGCGGCTACGCGGGTGGTTCGCTGCGCGCCATCGCTGCCCGGGTCGACGTGTCGCCGGCGAGCGTCATCCAGCACTTCGGGAGCAAGGAAGGCCTGCTGATGGCCGTCCTCGACGACTGGGAGGAGCGGACGGCGCGGCTGACCAGCACCGACCGGGTCGGCCTGGACTTCTTCGAGAGCCTGGGCGACCTGATGCGGTTCCACGTCGCCCACCCCGGCCTCCTAGAGCTCTTCCTCACGCTGGCCACCGAGGCCACCCGGGACGACCACCCGGCCAACGAGTTCGTCCACCGGCGCTACGACGCCATCCGCCTGCTCTGGTCCACGCACCTGCGCGAAGCCGCTCAACTCGGTCAGGTCGGCCTCAGCGAGGCCCAGATCGACGAGGAGGTGCGCCTGCTCGCCGCCATCGCCGACGGCCTCGAGCTGCAGTGGCTGCTCGATCCGCAGGTCGATCTGGTCGGCCTGTTCCAGCGCTACCTGCGCTCGGCCATCGATCGCTGGACCGCAACCCGACCCGCGCTCACCGACTCACGAAGGACCCGATGACCACCCTCACTGTGAACTCACCAGACTGGACGGATCCGGCCGTCGACCCGCGGCTGGTGATCTGCGATCTCGACGGCACCCTGCTGGACGGCGACGGCCGGGTGCCGGCGGAGTTCTGGCCGCTCCTGACCGAGCTGCAGGAGCGCGGCATCATCTTCACCGTGGCCAGCGGACGGCAGTTCGCCACTCTGGAGGACATGTTCGCCGCGCACCGGGAAGGCATGGTCTTCATCGCCGAGAACGGCACCTACGTGGTGCGCGACGGCGAGGAGCTGAGCTCCAGTTCGCTCCCCCGCGACTACTCCGAGCAGCTGGTCCGCTCGGTGCGGGCGCTGGCCGACGCCGGCAACCGTCTCGACGTCGTCTGGTGCAGCCGCGGCGGCGCCTTCGTCGAGTGCAGCGACCCGGAATTCCTCGCCTCGGCCGCTCGCTTCTTCCACAGCCTGCATCCGGTGGAGGATCTGCTGCGGGATGCCGACGAGGCGCTCAAGTTCTCGATCTACGATGCCGACGGCACCAGTGAGTCGCACGCGGAGCTGATCGCGCCGATCGCCGAGCCCTGCCGCGCCATCGCCTCCACCCCGCACTGGATCGACGTGATGCCGAGCGAGATCAACAAGGGGGTGGCCGTCCGGCAGCTCCAGGCATCGCTGGGCGTCCGTCCCTATCAGACGGTCATCTTCGGCGACTACCTCAACGATCTGGAGATGATGGGCGAGGCCACCATGTCGTTCGCGATGGCCAACGCGCACCCTGAGGTGATTCGCGAGGCCAACTACCTGGCGCCGACCAACCTGGAGGGCGGGGTGCTCACCGTCCTGCGGCAGATCCTCGCTGCCGGCTGATTCGAGCTTCGCAAAAGTGGCCCGGCGCCAGGTCCGCTGTGCCTATACTCTCGTTCGAATCGGGCCCATCGGACCCCTACCGCTGGCCCGCGGACTTCGACGTGGAAGGACCCCCGGATGTCGACGCAGGCACCTGACATTCCGCTCACCGACGAGGCGACCGGCATCGTCGCGATCGGGATCGACATCGGCGGAACCGGCATCAAGGGCGCACCGGTCGATCTGCGGACCGGAGAGCTGACGGCGCCGCGGCACTACATCGCCACACCCCAGCCCGCGACCCCGGCCGCCGTCGCTGCGGCGGTCAAGGAGATGCGCGACTACTTCTCCGAGGTACCGGCCGACGCCCCGATCGGCGTGGCGATCCCCGCGGTGGTACGCAACGGGATCACGCGGACCGCGGCCAATATCGACCAGAGCTGGATCGGGACCAACGCCGACCAGCTCTTCCGCGACGCCCTGGGCATGCCGGCCACCCTGCTCAACGACGCCGACGCGGCCGGACTCGCCGAGATGCGGCTCGGTGCCGGAAGGGATCGGAAGGGTGTGGTGCTGGTGGTCACGCTCGGCACCGGCATCGGCTCCGCGCTGTTCACCGACGGCCACCTGGTGTGGAACACCGAGCTCGGGCACCTGACGATCGAGGGGTTCGACTGCTGCCCCTGGGCCTCGGCGGCCGCCCGCGTCAAGGAAAACCTGTCCTGGGCCCAATGGGTGTCGCGACTGCAGGAGTACCTCGCCTACGCCGAGAGCCTGTTGTGGCCCGACCTGGTGATCATCGGCGGCGGCATCAGCCACGATGCCGATCAGTTCCTTCCGCTGCTCCAGGTCGAGGCGCAGGTCGTTCCCGCCCAGATGGGCAACGACAGCGGCCTGATCGGCGCGGCCTTCGAGGCCTACGCCGCGGCGCGGGCCTGACGATCGCCTCGATGCCGGCGCGACGGACGATCGACCTGGGCTGGGGCCGGGTCTCCTACCTGGAATGGCTGCCGGACGGCGAGCCGGCGGGCAGCGACATCCTGCTGCTGCACGGCGGCGGAGTGGACTGCGCCGAGCTCTCCTGGGGTGGCCTGGCGCCGGCATTGGCCCAGGCGGGATATCGGGTGATCGCCCCGGACCATCCCGGCTACGGCGAAAGCCCCCAGGCACCGTGGGCCGCGAGCCAGGAACGCCTGGTCGGCTATGTCGGCGAGTTCGTGGACGCGCTCCAGCTGCGGGGCTACGTCGTCGGCGGCCTGTCGCTGGGCGGCGGATTGACCATCGGGCACCTGCTGTCTTGTCCGTCCGGGGCCCGCGCCGGGATCCTGATGGGGAGCTACGGGCTGATGGATCATCAGTTCGAGGGACCGCTCCGGCTGCCCGCACACCTGCTGACCTGGGCCATGCTGCACTCCGGGCTGCTGCGCCGGCTCACCTGGTCCTACGCCAGGGACCGGCGGAAGATGGATCGCGGCCTGCGGGCCATCGTCCGCAACCCGGACGAGCGGACCCCGGAGCTGCTCGATGCGGTGATGGCCGAGGCACAGCGTCCTGGCGCGGGAGCGGCCTTCGAGCAGTGGCAGTTCGACCAGTTCGGCTGGCGCCGGGCCCGGACCAACTACACCGACCTGCTCGGTGCCATCTCGGTGCCCATGCTCGTGATCCACGGCGATCACGACACCGGCGTTCCGGTGAGCCGGGCGCGGATCGCCGCCACGCTGCTGCCCGATGCCCGGCTGCTGGTCGTGCCCGACACCGGGCACTGGGTCCAGCGCGACCGGCCGGCGGCGGTCGCCACAGCCGTCCTGGAATTCCTGGCCGAACTGACCTGACCCCCGGCTAGGCTGCCGGCCATGGCCGAGAACAAGACCCAGCCCACGACCGCCGGCGTGGCGGACTTCCTCGCCGGGGTGGCACCCCGCCGGCAGGCGGAGGCCGAGACGCTGATCGCCATGATGCGCGACATCTCGGGCTTCGAACCGGTGCTGTGGGGTCCGAGCATCATCGGCTTCGGGACGACCCACTACCGCTACGACAGCGGCCGCGAGGGCGACATGCCCATCCTGGCCTTCAGCCCGCGCAAGGCCCGGCTGACCATCTACTTCGATGGCTTCGACCACTACGGCGAGCAACTGGCCAGGCTGGGCAAGCACAGTTCGAGCGTGTCCTGCCTCTACGTCAACAAGCTGGACGACATCGATCTGGCCGTGCTGCGGGAGATGCTGGTCGCCTGCCACGGCCGGTACACCGGAAAGTAGCGCGGACCGCCTTTGACCGTCCTCTCGTCGACCTGCTACTGTATTAATGCATTAGTACAGGAGGACAGGGATGGACTTCGATCCCGGGCAGCCGATCTGGCTCCAGCTGGTCCGTGAGTTCACGCGCCGGATCGCGACCGGCGCCTGGCCGGCGGGCGAACGGGTTCCCAGCGTCCGCGACCTCGCCGCCGAACTGGGCGTCAACCCCAACACGGTCCAGCGGGCGCTCGCCGAGCTCGAACGCACCCGGCTCGCCGTGGCCGAACGGACGGCGGGACGGTTCGTCACCACCGACACCACCCTGATCGCCGCCGCCCAGCTCGGTTCCGCCCGCGCCGCCGCCGACGCCTATGTCGCCGCCGCCCGCGGGCTGCACCTGAATCAGGACGCCGCCCTGGGCCTGATCGCCGAGCGCTGGCGACCCGACTCCCCCACCGACGCATCCATACCGACTCAGGAGCACTGATGAGCACCGCCCTGGAGATCCGCAACCTCAGCCGCCGCTACGGCCCCATCCTGGCGCTGGACGACCTCAGCCTCACCCTGGAGGCCGGCCGGATCGTCGCCCTGTTCGGGGAGAACGGCTCGGGCAAGACAACCCTGCTGAAGGTCGTGGCGGGCCTGCTCGCCGAATACACCGGTGAGGTTCTCGTCCATGGCGAACGGCCGGGCCCCGCGACGAAGGCGATGGTCTCGTTCCTGCCGGACGAGAGCTTCCTGCCCAGCGGCATCACCGCCCGCGGCGCGGTTGCCATGTTCACCGACTTCTTCGCCGACTTCGACGCCCGGCGGGCCACCGCGTTGATCGACGACTTCGGCATCGATTCGCGCCGCGCGCTCAAGACGCTGTCGAAGGGCCAGCGGGAGAAGGTGCAACTCGCCCTGGCGATGAGCCGGCGAGCCCGGGTCTACCTGCTGGACGAGCCGATCTCGGGTGTCGACCCCGCCGCCCGCGAGACGATCCTCGCCACCATCCTCACCCAGTACGACCCCGAGGCGCTGGTCGTCATCTCCACCCACCTGATCGCCGACATCGAGCCAGTGGCGGACGCCGCGGTGTTCCTGCGGGCGGGCCGCGTCCTGTTCGCCGGTGACGCCGACGACCTGCGCGCCCAGCAGGGCATGAGCCTCGACCGGCTGTTCCGTACCGCCTACCAGACCCCCGTCAGGAGCTGACCATGTACGCCGCCCTGCTCAAGAACGAAGCCCGGCTCGAGGCGCGACCGCTGGGAGCCTATCTCGGCATCGCGCTGGCGCTGTTCGTCACCGGCGTGGCGATGGTGCTGCTGCGCGTCCCGGCGGTCTCCAGCCTCGGATTCCTGGCGGCCATCGCCGCCAGCATCCTGCTGGCGGTCGGCATTCCGCTCCACCTCCTGCAGCGCTACTACGCCACGATGTACGGCCGCCAGGGGTACCTGACCCACGCCGTCCCGGCGACGCACACCACGCTGTACGCGGTGAAGTTCAGCTGGGCGCTGGTCGTCTGGTTGGCGGCGCTCGTGCTCGCCGCGGGGCTCGGCCTCCTCACCTTCATCGGCCAGGCGATAGCGGCCGGCGGCACCGCCGCCGACGTCTGGCGCGCGCTGGACGACGCCTTCGCGACAGTTCCCACGGCGACGCGAGTCGTCATGGTGGCGTGGCTGGTGATCATGCTGCTCGCCAATATCGCCCAGTTCGGCTGGATCGTCAGCTTCGGCATGGAGGAACGCTTCCGCGCGCTCGGCCTGGGTGGCCCGGTGGTGATGTGGTTCGTCAGCTACCTCGTCCTGCAGGCGCTCAGCATGCTGGCCATCGTTCTCATCCCGGTCGGGGTGACCACCGACCTGAGCCAGCTGGTGTTCGCCAGCTTCATCCCGGAGTTGGCGGCGGCCGTCGAGGGCGGCGATCCGTCCTTCATCCCGCTCGGCTGGCTGGTGGTGCTGCCGCTCGTCCTGCCGGTGTTCGCGGTCTTGACGCTGCGATCGCTGCGCGACCACACCTCGCTGCGCTGACGGCTGCCGGCCGGATGCGGCACACTTCCTGGGTGCACTCACCTCCCGCCCCACTCGCTGAGCAGTATCTGGTCACCGGCGAGGCGCCGCTCGACCCGGTGGCGGATCGGGCGGACGTCACCCGGCTGCTCCGGCTGCTCGCCGTCCGCGAGACCCCCACCAGGGTGATTCGCATGTACCGCCCGTCGCCCGTGGCGGCCTTCAGCGGATCCGACTCCAATCGTCCTGGCTTCCCCGACGCCGAGGCGACCGCCCGTGAGCGAGGATTTCCTCCGGTCGTCCGTCCCGCGGGCGGGAAGGCGGTGGTCTACGACCCGTCATGCCTGATCGCCGAGGTCTTCCGTTCGCCCCGGCAGCCGGATCCGCGGCTCGATTTCGAGGAGGTCGCCGACCGGCTGCACGAACTGCTGCGCGGCCTCGGCCTCGACGCCCGGATCGGGGAACTGGCCGGGGAGTTCTGTCCCGGCCGGCACAGCATCAACGTGGCGGGCCGGCGGAAGGTCGTCGGGATAGCCCAGCGGATCTATCGCACGGCGAGCCTCACCAGCTCGGTCGTCATGGTGCGCCACGCTCCGCACCTGCGCGACGTCACAGCCGCCCTGTACGCCCGGCTGGGCTACCCGTGGGAGGAGAGCACCTTCGGCTCCCTGGAGGACGAACTGCCCGGTCACCTCCTCGCCGACCTGCCGGATCTCCTGATCGCGGCGCTGACCGACGGACCCGCCACGCCGTGCTCGCTCGATGACCTGGAAGCGCTGCTCGGCCAACCGGAGGCGTGATCCGTCTACCCAATGTCGGTGCCCGGGCGTACGGTCAGGACATGTCCACGATCACGATCGAGCCGGCGGTCGCCGCCCGCTTCGACGACGCCCAGCACGCCCTCTCCGGCGGCGGTGACGGGCATGGCTGCCAATGCCAGTGGTGGGTGATGACCAACGCCGAGTGGCAACGCACCACCCGGCAGCAGCGCGAGGATCAGCTGCGGGCGGAGATGGGGGCCGCGCCGCCGCCCGGGCTGATCGCCTACGTCGACGGCGAGGCCGCGGGCTGGGTGCGGGTGGGGCCTCGCGCCACCCACGTGCGGTTGGCCAGGACCCGCGCGATCGCCCCGCACTCGCCCGAGCCGTGGGACGATCCGGCGGTCTGGACGGTGAGCTGCTTCGTCGTCCGCAGGGAGTACCGCCAGCAGGGCATCAATGCCACGCTGCTCGCCGCCGCTGTCGACCATGCCCGCCGCAACGGCGCGCGCGTGATCGAGGCCTACCCGATCGACACCACCGTGGGGAAACGGAGTTCCAACGATCTCTTCCACGGCGTGCTCTCGGTGTTCACCGAGGCCGGCTTCCGGGAGGTCGCCCGGCCGAAACCGCACCTGGCGATCGTGGAACTCGACCTGTCGGACTAGTCCAGCTGCTCCAGCAGCCAGCGCGCGCCGCGCACCGCGGCACCGGCCCGGCCGGCGCGTTCGGCCAGGCCGCGGTCGCTGGTGACCACCGTCACCGTGCGGCCGTCCCGAGCCAGGCGCTCGGCCTCGGCCGCAATGGCGTCGTCGCCGGAGGCCTCGGCGCGGACCACGTCGAGCCCATCGATGGCTGTCGCCGACCGCGCCCGTCCCTCGACCACGACCACCCACTCCGGGAACCACCGGTGCTCGGCGAGTTCCAGCGCGGCCGCTGAGACTCCCTTGGCAGCGAGGACGCCGATGCGCTCCAGCAGCCGCTGGGCGGCGCCCGCACGGTCCTTCCACCAGCCGTCCGGAACCGACCCGACGACGTTGGCCGCGTCCACGACGATCGCGGGCCGGATGTCGAGCGCCGTCCGGAGGTACTCCCACGATGCGGCGAACCCTGGGTGCAGCGGCCGGTCCTCGATGTCGTCGATCGGCACCCACGCGAGTTCGTGGCTCTCCGGATCGCTGATGGTCGGCTCGAACGGCTCCGTGACGTCGCCGACCAGGGTCGCGTACGACCAGTAGCCCAGATCGAGCAGGCTCACCAGCCGCGGACGGATCGCGGGCTGAGGCACCCCGGCCTCCTCGGTCGCCTCGCGCAACGCGCCATGGACGGCCGACTCGCCTTCGTGACGCGCGCCACCCGGCAGGCCCCAGGTGTCACCGAAATGGCTCCATGTCACCCGGTGCTGCAGCAACACCCCGCGCTGGGGGTCGAGCGCGAGCAGACCCGCCGCACCGAACCGGCCCCAGTAGCGGGTGCCGTCGGGCGCGACGACCCAGGCGTCACCGGGATCGCGCGGGCCATGCGGCCGGCGCGGTTCGCCCGGGGCCGGAGGGGAAATGGTCACTCGCCCACCCTGCCACATCCCGCATCACCGACAAGTCGCCTGTCCGTGGGAACATGGTCCGAACAGCGACGTCGAAAGGAACAGTTCCCCGTGAGCACCCTCCAGCATCACATCGGTCTTCGTGAAGGCGATGTCGGCCGATATGTCTTCCTTCCCGGCGATCCGGGTCGCTGCGAGCCGATCGCGCGTCTCTTCGACGAGCCACGCAAGGTCGCGGTGAACCGGGAGTACGAGACCTGGACCGGATTCCTCGACGGCGAGAAGGTGTCGGTGACCTCCACCGGCATCGGCGGACCGTCCGCGGCGATAGCGGTCGAGGAGCTTGCCCAGATCGGGGCCGATACCTTCGTTCGGGTTGGCACTTCGGGATCGATGCAGGCCGACATCCCCTCCGGCACCCTCGGTGTCATCCAGGCGGCGATCCGGGACGAGGGAACCTCCCTTCACTATCTGCCGGTGGAGTTCCCGGCGGTCGCCGATCTCGACATCACCCAAGCTCTCGTCCGGGGTGTCAGGGACGTCGGTCGCCCGTATCGGGTGGGTGTCTCGCAATCCAAGGATTCCTTCTACGGCCAGCACCGGCCGGAGCGCATGCCGGTCGCGGCGCGTTTGAGGGACCGGTGGGCGGCATGGACGGCGGGTGGCGCGATCTGCTCCGAAATGGAGGCTGCCCCGATCTACATCGTGGCGTCGACGCTCGGTGTCCGCGCCGGCGGCATCATGATGATCCTCGGCAACCCCGAGCACCGGCCGATGACGCCGGAGGAGAAGGAGGCGGGCTCGATCGACAACCTCCTCCCGGCCGCGATCGCCGGCATGCGCCGGATCATCGAGTTCGACCGGCAGTGACACCGGTCAGGTAAGCCTCGCGGCCACGATCCTCGCGGTGGCGGCAGGATCGACGCCGTGGTGCTTTGACTCCGGCACCCGCACGAGTTCGGCCGCCGGGATGGCGGAGGCCAGCAGTTCGCAGGAACGGACCAGAACGGGGAAGGTCTCGTCACCGAGCAGGATGGTGATGGGCGACGACACCGTCACCATGGCCTCCGAGGGCGATGGCACAGCCGCCGTCAGAGTGGCGTCGTAGACGGCCGACTGGGCGAGTGGCAGCAACTGCTCGAACATCGGCGACTGTCTCATCTGTTCCACCATGGGCGCCGGCAATCCGACCGCTTCGAGTTGGAACAGCGTCACCGCCTCATCCGGCTCCCCCGCGTCGACGTGGGCCTGAAGCCTCGCCGGCAGATCACTCGCGGGCTCGTCGTGTCCGAACCGGAACGGTGGCTCGGAGAGGAAGAGATGCCGTGCCGGCGCGCCTTCGCCCACCGCGAACAGGGCCAGTACCGCGCCGGACGAGTGCCCGAGCACGGCGGACGGCCGGCCGGTGGCCGCGATCACGGCCAGCAGATCCTTGGGGTGTGACACTTCTCGTGGACAGTCGTTACCAGGAAGGAACGACGAGACGAGATGTCATTGATACGCAGGAAGTACACCCCGGAGTTCAAGGCTGACGCGGTCCAGCTCGTGGTGGTCGCGCAGCGGCCGATCGCGCAGGTCGCGCGGGAGTTGGAGATCAATGAGAGTTCGCTGGGCTACTGGGTCAAGATCTACCGGGAACAGCACCCTGACCCGGTGAAGGCCCCGCCGCCGGTGGAGGCGGCCCGGCTGGCCGCGTTGGAGGCCGAGGTGCGCCGGCTGTCGGAGGAGAACGCGTTCCTGAAAAAAGCCGCGGCCTTCTTCGCCAGGACGCAACCGTGACCGACAAGTTCACGCTGATCCACGCGGAGAAGGCCACCCACTCGGTCGGGTTGATGACCCGCCTGCTGCACGTGTCACGCGCCGGTTACTACTCGTGGGTGAAGCGAGGCGACACCCCGGGCCCGGCGGCGACCCGACGGGCGGAGGTGACCGCTGCGGTGATCGACAGCCACACCGCCTCCAATGGCGTCAACGGGCACCGCCGGGTGCGCGCCGATCTGACCGCCGACGGCGTGCCCGCCTCGGAGGGGATGGTGCGCTCGATCATGCGCCAGGCCGGGATCGCCGGCATCCAGCCCCGGACGAAGAAACGCACCACGATCCCCGCCGACGACGCCGAACAGCGCCCTGACCTGGTCAAACGCGACTTCACCTCCGACACGCCAGGGACCAAGCTGGTCGGTGACATCACCTACCTGCGCACCGGCGAGGGGTGGCTGTTCCTGGCCACCGTGATCGATCTCCACTCCCGGATGGTGGTCGGCTGGGTAATGGCCGAGCACATGCGCACCGAGCTGATCAGCGCCGCTCTGCGGATGGCCCACACCCACGGACACCTCGCCCCTGGAGCGATCTTCCACTCGGACCGCGGATCTCAATTTCGCAGCAGGAAGTTCGTCGGCGCACTCAACCGGCACCACATGGTCGGATCCATGGGCAGGGTCGGCGCCTGCGGCGACAACGCCGCCACAATCCTTCTTCTCCCTGCTCCAGAAGAACGTCCTCAACCGGCGCACCTGGGCCACCCGTGACGAGCTCCGGATCGCGATCGTGACCTGGATCGAACGCACCTACCACCGCCGCCGGCGCCAAGACGGGCTGGGCCGATTGACCCCCATCGAATACGAGACCATCATGACCACGACAGCCACTCAGGCTGCGTGACTAACCACTGTCACCTGATCGTGCAGCAGACCCTATAGCACGCGAACCGGTGACCGCTATAGCACGCCGAGGACGCCCCCCGGGCGGCCCGCGCGGGGCAAAATATCGGCTGCGGGACCGCGAAGCCGAGACTGGAGACGTCCATGACCACATTCTCCCCCACCGCCGAAGACCGGCCCGAACCACCGCCAGCCACACCGCCCGGCCAGAGCCCTTCGCGACCTCGCTCCGCTGGAGCGAGGAAGGACGACGTGGTGCCAGTCGACTCGGACGCCGCCGGTGGCAGGAAGCGGACCCGGCGTGGGTTCGGTTGGGTGCGCAAGCTGCCTTCTGGCCGCTACCAGGCCAGCTATCTCGATCCGCAAGGTACCCGGATCACCGCGAAGGTGGTCGAGGCCGGCAAAGTGATGCCATTGACGTTCCTGGACAAGAAGACCGCCGAGGCGTGGCTGAGCCTGCGCCAGTCCGAGCTGATCGAGAACCGGTGGAAACCGGCTGTGGCACGGGAGCCCGAGGAGGTCGGGTTCGCCGACTACGCCGAACGGTGGCTGGCCTCCCGCGAGCTGAGCCCCAAGACCCACTCCGAGTACCGCAGAATCCTCAACGGCGAACGGCTGGGTTACTTCAACAGGTTCGCCCTCGCCGAGATCCACCCGGCGATGATCAAGGCCTGGTGGAACGCACAGGACCCCCGCTACACCACCGCCCGCCGCAAGGCCTACGACGTCCTGCACGCGATCCTGCAAACCGCATCGCAGCAGGACGAGGACACCGACGCTCCCCCACTGATCCCGAACAACCCGGCCCGGCTCTCAGCCAAGACCAAGAACAGCACCCCAGCCAGCCGGCCCAAAGGAAGCATCCGACCTGCGACGTTGGCCGAGTTGGCCACGATCATGGACGAGATGCCGCCTCGTTACGCAGCGATGGTCCTGCTCGCAGCTTGGTGCGCTCCACGCTTCGGCGAACTCACCGAACTCCCTCGCCGAGACCTGATCATCAACCGCGACCCGGAGGGCAATCCGGTCGATGGCACCCTCACCATCACTCGCGCCGTCGTGTGGCCCGATCCCGACACCCCGATCGTGAAGGCACCGAAGAGCTTGTCTCGCGATGTCGCGATCCCGCCGCACATACTCGGGCCACTCTTGGCCCACCTCGACGACTTCGCCGTTCCGGGGCCCGCCGGGCTGCTGTTTCCGGCCGTCGAGTCCGGCGGCCATATGAAGCACGGCGCCCTCTACAAGGTGTACCGCCGCGCCCGCAAAGCCGCCGGACGAGAAGACCTGCGCTGGCACGACCTACGCCACACCGGCGCCACCCTCGCCGCCCAAGCCGGAGCCACGCTCGCAGAACTCATGAACCGACTCGGCCACACCACCGTCACCGCGGCACTGATCTACCAACACGCAGCAGCCGGACGCGACGCTGAAATCGCGCGTCGCCTCTCCGCCATCGCCAACGCAGGACCCTGATTCTTCGTCGCCCTGGGGTATGGGGTCACGCCACTCGACCCGCCGCCCCGCTGTCGCGAAGCACCGGGCCGCCCGCACTCTGCCAGGCCTCCATGCCGCCGCTGACGATGAATGCTTCGACGCCGCGCGCCCGAAGAAGGCAGGTGGCCGTTCGAGCACGGTTGCCGGTGCGGCACAGGACCATTACAGGCCCCGAATGCCATCGAGGGGTCGCCGATGTCGGCAACAAGGGCAACGGCACGTGCGTCGCACGTGGCGCGTGACCCGACTCCCACTCGTAGCGGTCCCGCACGTCGAGGATCGCGGCACCTCGGCTGGCCAACCTCATGGCTTCGCGGGCGGGAAGTTCTGGGCAGGATTGACGGTTCATGAGCCTCCTAGTCGGGACCACGCGGATCAGGGATTCCCCACTATACCCCCCGGGGTATAGTGGGGACGTGAGCACCGACTCATCACGGCGACACATCCAGACGCAGCCCTCCCCCAGCGCAGAGGCCGTGGCTTCCATCCTTGAGAATCTGATCGCCGAAGCCGGGCTGCAGATGCAGGCCCGCAGCGGAGGGGCCTCGGTGTGCGGCTACGCGAGGACTGGCACCGCCGTACCGCCGTTGAAGTACAGCGAGGGCCGCTGGGCGGCCCTGCGTGAGGTCCAGCGCCGCGCCGCGACCGGGGACTTGGCGGCAGCGGTGGAGCACACGCGAGCGGCCTGGGCTCAGGACCTGGCGCGCCGGCGCGAATCCAGCGGATCGGACTGGATCGCGTACCGCAGCGGCGGCGTCGAGGCACTCCAGGACATCAACGCACGGCTCCCCTTGAGCGACTGACATCCCGGGTCAGGCATGCCTGAAGACCGGTCAGATCGCGATCGTGGCGAAGGGCGGCCGACCCCGGGCTCTGCTTGACGCGTTGACTTAGCCATTGCTCCCCACGAAGTGAGGAGGCCTCGCGCCTTCACGAAGCCTTCACACGCGGCTCACGGACGCTGCATCCGCCGGCGGTTGACTTGTGGCATCAAGTCATCGAGCCACGAGGAGTGGAAATGAACAACAAGAAGATCGCTTTGGGGGTCGGCGGGACGCTGGTCGTGCTGGCCACCACGTTCGGTGCCGCAGCGCTGGCCAGCGCGCAGCCGCCGACACCGACGCCGACCCCCATCGCATCGCAGGTCGGGTGGGGTGGCGGACGCGGCGGTATGGCGGGTATGCGCAACGGCATGGGTTACGGCGCCACTGCGAACGCGGCCGACCTGGCCGCGAAGCTCGGCGTGAGCCAGGACGCGGTCAGCGCCGCGCTGGCGAAGTACCACACGGCGAACCCGACGCAGGTGCGCGGGGCAGGGCTGACCGCGGAGCAGCAGGCCGCTGAGCACGAGAAGCTCGCCACGTTCCTGGCCGGTGAGCTGAAGGTGGACCGGTCGACCGTGCTCCAGGCCCTGACCACCCGGCAAGAGACCCGTCAGGCCGACCGGACCGCGCAGCTGAAGACCAGCCTCGACGCCGCGGTGAAGGACGGACGGATCACCCGGGCGCAGGCCGACGCCATCCTCGCCGCCCACGCCTCCGGCGCAATGCGCGGCGGCATGGGCATGGGCGCCGGCCGCTGACCCACACCATTGGCCTGCCGGCCCGCACGATTCGGCGGCCGGCAGGCCATTGGGGTGGTTGTGGATAACTGCCACCGTCCTTGGTCGCAGGTCCGAATGCTGGGCCAGGTGTGCCGTGAGCGGGTTCGTCCCCGTCAGGGTCAACGGCAACAGCCGTCGGTGCAGTCATCAACCCTGTCGGCCGAAAGGGCAGGTCTGCAGCACGGGGTCGTCCCCCCATAATGCAGTGGCTCAGATGCTGCGTCCGGGACAGCGAAACGACCGTGGTGCACGCTGCTCCGCTAGGAGCTTCGTGGAGTCTCGGGTTCGCCATGGGCAGGCTTTGCCGCCGATGATGTCCGGGATGCCTCCGGTCTGCCCGGCGCGTCCACCGCACGCGGCGTGCGCCGGGAAGCCCATATCCACAGCGCCGTTCCGCCGAGGATCATCGGGATGCACAGCCATTGGCCCATGCTCATTCCCAGCGGTAGAAGTCCGAGGAAGCTGTCGGGCTCGCGCGTGAACTCGACGGCGAACCGGAAGACCCCGTAGCCGAGCAGGAAGGCCGCGCTCGTCGTCCCCCGGGCGGGTCCGCGCCGGGCATAGAGCCACAGGAGCGTGAACAAAAGGACGCCCTCGAGGGCGAACTCGTAGAGCTGCGAGGGATGGCGGGGGAGGTTGTCCACCGCGGGGAAGATCATCGCCCAGGGCAAGGCAGGGTCGGCGGGGCGCCCCCACAGCTCACCGTTGATGAAGTTCCCGATCCGGCCGAACGCGAGGCCGACCGGCACGACCGGCACCAACAGGTCGCTGACTTCCAGGAACGGCCGGCGGTGCCGCCGAGCGAACAGCCACAACCCTACGGCCACCCCGAGCGCACCACCGTGGAAACTCATGCCGCCGTCCCAGACCTGAAGGATCTGCAGGGGCTGGGAGAAGTAGTAGCCGGGTTGATAGAAGAGGCAGTACCCGAGTCGGCCGCCGGCCAGGACGCCGACGATGATGTACAGCATCAGGTCGGCGACGTCGCTCGTCGCCCAGCCAGTCTCACCTGCGATCCCTGCGTAGGGCCGATGCTTCAGTCTGGCGACCAGGAGCCGGTAGCCGACGATGAAGGCGAGCGCGTACATGATCCCGTACCAGTGAACGGCGAGCGGTCCGAGGTGGAAAGCCACCGGATCCAACCCCGGAAACGTCAGCACAAGCGTGAGCACGCCGCCCATTATGCGCCCGGGCAGAGCTCTTCTCCCCACGAGCACAACCGAGGATGGCTAGGCAAAACCTCGAATCGCGGGCGCAGGTGGCCCCGCCCACGCCAAGCTGGGTCAAGGACGCGCGCGGAGTGCCTTCAGGAGGTAGCCGTCCAGGCACGGGCAGATGAGTTCCCAGCCCTCCTCACCCACGGTCTGCAGCCCGATCAGGAGAGCGGGCCTGTCGTCCGAGGTCGTCACAGCCTTGTCGACATGCCCGTCGAAAAAGAGGCTCATCCGTACTCGGCGTGCTTCCTGTCACCGCCGGTGAGTTGTTTGCGGAGAAGTCCGTACTCCCACTTGTCCACGGTTTCTGAGCTACTTCGCCCTTGCCAGTATCCCCCCGGGGGTAGTTCGCCTTGAATATGCGGATTTCACCGGCGCGCGCCTGGGGAGGTGCAGAAGCCGGCGGGCTGGATGCCGAGCGCCTGGATGGTGCGTGCCCAGTAGTTCACCTGGGCGGCGGTGGTGGCGAGGATCACGATCTCGCGCTCGGTGAAATGGCGGGAGAGTGCCGCCGTGAGGTCGTCATCGAAGACCAGCGGGGTGGACGAGATCGCGCGTGCGTAGGCGATCGCCGTCCGCTCTCGCTCGGTCAGCGTGACGATGTCATCCTCCGTCCCTCGCTGGAGCGCGGTGAGCTCGTCCGCACTCACGCCGGCCTCAGCGGCCCGGAAGCTGTTCATGTCGATGCAGAACGCGCAGGACGCAGTGAGCGACGCCGTCACCCTGACGAGCTTCAGCAGGCGCGCGGAAGGCTCGCGGTGGGACACCAGCGACTCCAGGACTCCCGAGCCGATGGCGGCGCGCGGGTACCACGCGAGCAGGCGGGCCGGCTCCATCCGTCGGCCAGTGACGCGTTCGGAGAGGGCGATTCCCACGCGGAGTAACGGGTTGAGCCGGCGCGGTTCGCGGATCAGGGGCATGGCGCCCATCCTGCCCGCACGGCAGCGGCCGCACACGCCGGTCGAACGAACCGGTGCGTGGGGACGCTCAAGGGGCCACGCCCGGAAGGCTCGCGGTGAAGGTTGCGCCGAGGCCGCGTCCAGGGCTGGCGGCGGTGAGTTGGCCACCGTGGGCACGGATGATGCCGCGGGAGATGGTCAGTCCGATTCCGGTGCCGGACTCGGGGAGCGTGCTGGCGCGACCCGGCACACGGTAGAAACGTTCGAAGATCCGGGTGAGGTCCTCCGCGGCGAGGCCTTCGCCGGTGTCGGCCACCGAGAACTGGATCTCCCCGCCGTTGCGGGTGCACGTCACTGTCAGTGACCCTCCCGGTGGCGTGGCGCGGATCGCGTTGCCGACGAGGTTGGTCACGACCTGGCCGATGCGGTCGCCATCCACGATGGCCCACAGCGGTTCGTCGCAGTCGATGCGCAGGACCAGGCCGGCGTCCTCGACCTGGGGCCGCAGCCGCTCGGCCGCAGCCGTCACGACCAGGCTGACATCGGTGTGCACCAAGGACAGCTGGAGCCTGTTCTCCTCGGCACGGGAGAGCGCGGACAGGTCATCGGCGAGGCGGCGCAGCCTGCGGCTCTCCTCCCCCACGTGCCCCAGCGAGGTGTTGTCCATCGGCAAGACGTTGTCGATCATGCCCTCGACGTAGCCGTCGATGACGGTGAGCGGGGTGCGCATTTCGTGGGCGACTTCACCGAGCAGTTGGAGGCGGCGCGCTTCGGTCTCGGCGAGGGTGTGGCCGAGGCTGTTGACGTCGTGGGCGAGGTCGGCGAGTTCGACCTCGGCTGGGACCGCCACGGTGGTGTCGTAGTTGCCGTCGGCGATGCGGCGGGTGGCGGTGCGGAGCTGCCCGAGGGGGCGGATGAACCGCCAAGCGGCCAGGATCCCGAAGATCGCGGCGACGCCGGCGCCTACCAGTGCCCCGATCAACAAGGCTTGATCGACGGCGGTCGCGAACTGCTCGCGCAACCCGGCATTGGCCCCCATGCCCTGCCCCGGACCTCGGGGACCACCGACCTGCGCCCGGCGCAGGGTCTCGTCGAACAGCGCCGGGGCGAGTTGGCGGACGATCAGGAACGTGGCCGCAGCCCCGAGGATCGCCACGAGCAGGTGGGAGATCAGCAGGCGGATCGAGAGGCGGTTCAAGGCGACGGCTTCTTCAAGAACTTGTAGCCGACACCTCGGACGGTGCCGATGATCTGTGGGTTGGCCGCTTCGTCCCCGAGGGCGGCCCGCATGCCGCGGATGTGCACATCGACCACCCGTTCGTCGCCGTAGAAGTCGTAGCCCCACACGTCCTCGAGGAGCTGGGCCCGGGAGAAGACCCGGCCCGGAGCCGTCGCGAGGGCCAGGAGCAGGTCGAACTCCAGCGCCGAAAGGGTCACCGGACCCGCAGTGGTGGTGATCTCACGGCGGTCGCGGTCGATCACCAGGCCGTCGAAGACCATCGCCGCATCCTTCGCCGCGGCGTCGGTGGGCTGGGACCGCAGGTTCCGGCGCAGCACCGCCTTCACGCGGGCGACGACCTCCCGGGGGCTGAACGGCTTGGTGATGTAGTCGTCGGC
>JAIUOR010000011.1 GCA_020161795.1 Actinomycetota bacterium
CTTGATCGCCCTCTCGCCGCGGCGCACCTGGTGGCCCATCGCCTGCCAGGCCCGGTAGCCGGCGATCATCGTCGCGTCCGGCTTCTGCATCATCGTCAGCACCACGTTGTTGAAGCTGTACCGATGCAGCTTCGACGCCATGCCCAACCACCGCTGCCAGGCGTCCTTGTCGTCCAGGTTCGCGATCCCGTGCGCCAACTGCTCATGCAACTGCTCGACCGTCTTACGGCGGGCCTGGTCGGCGGCATCCCGTTGCTCATCTGTAGGGTTCCGGCTGGCCATCACAGGTCCGCCCGCAGCCGCCGAAACTCGTGAGCCAGCTGTTCGATCTCGGCTGGGTCGGCCCCGACAAGCTGGAGCCATGCGAGCTGCTCGAGCAGGTCGTACAGCACCAACGGCCGATCCCGGGGCGGCGTCCCGGTCGGCGTCGTATGGCCGGTCATGAGGCGCGCCGCCGGGAGCGCGTGTAGACCGAGGGGACGGGTCGGAACACCCGCTTCAGATCGTCGATCCGGACCCGGATCAGCCGCCGGCCGGCGTGCACGGCCGGCAACTCCCCGGCGGCGATCCGCTGACGCAGCAGGTCGACGCTCACGCTGTACAACACCGCCGCCTCTTGCAGGGAGACGAACTCCGGCTTCACTCCTGCGGCACTCATGGTCATGGCTGGCTCCTCGATCGGCATCGCCAGCGACGCGACTGGCTACCCCCTTAAGCCCACGAAGGCGGCCGATCCGGACAGACGATCTTCTGGGTGCGTTGTGGCAGGTGTGCGAGGGTGGGGGTCGTGGGTTCACCGCAGACACTCAGCGAGGCCGACCGCCGCGCGGTTGCCCTGTGGGCTGCAGACTGCGCCGAGCGCGTGCTGCCCCTGTTCGAAGCCGAGGCGCCATCTGATGGGCATCCGGCGGACGCGATCGCCCGTGCCCGGGCGTTCGGCCGTGGTGAGTTGGACGCCGCGGGCCAGATCCGCCAACGCTTCGTCGCCGGCCGCGCAGCCGGTGCTGTAACCGGCCCGGCTGCGGTCGCCTCGGCCCGGTCCGCTGCCCAGGCGTCGGGTGTCGCGCACATGGGAGCCCACGCCCTGGGTGCTGCCGCCTACGCCGCCAAGGCCGCAGGACTGGCCTCCGGCGACGATGCTGCCGATGCCGAGATCAGTTGGCAACTGGACCACATGAGCGAGCCGGTCCGCGCCGCCCTGCATCGACTCCCACTCCTCGGCGAGGACCCAGCCGGCCCGCTCGGCTCAGGACTCCTCGCCTCCGGCATCCTCGGATCGATCATCCGCAAGCTCCAGGCCGGGCTGACGGCATTGGGCTAGCTCCAAGACCTGCCGGCGGGGTCGGTCATGCCGGTCAGCGCCACGCGCGCTCGATCAGCCTTGAACCCGGCCGCGACGTTCGACCTCGCCAGTGAAGCGATCCAGCACCTCGCCCAGGTCGTCCAAATGGCCGTCCGCGGGCCTGACCGCCGATGACGTCCTGCACACCGTAGGCGGCCTCGGCGATGCCTCCGGTGATTGCGGCAAGGGTGTCTGGCGCACGGCCGAGGTCCTACGGCGAGACCGAACTCCTTGCGGGTGTGGTCGTGGAGATGAGGACGCGTGCCCAGTCCCGGACGGCCGGGCTCCCGGCGATGACGAACTCCTGGCCCTTGGCGGCCGACTGGAAGTAGCCGTCCCGGATGCTCGCCGGGGAGTGGTAGCTGATCGGAGCCGACCGCATCCAGTCGAGCAACCGCCAACGGGACTGGGCGAGTCCCGTTGCGGTTAGCACGCGGTCCTCGCGATAGTCCAGGACACCCGACCCGGGCCCGTCGGTGCCGTCCGCCCGGGCGCTGGCCAGATAGAGGGTGTTGTTCGGCAGCGGCGCGGGATTCTCGGCGTGGGGGTGCCAGGGATAGTCACGGATCCGGTCACCGTGGACGATCTCCCCGATCTGCAGGTAGCCGAACACGATGTGCTGGGCCGGCGCCGTTCGCACGTAGCGCAGCCGGCCGTCGGGCGCGTACTCGGTCTGGCGGAAACGACCGAAGAACAGGAACAGGTCGCCCACGCCCACGCCTTGATTACCCAGATGGGTCTGGGCCGCGCCGGTCTGCCCGAACGCGGGCACCCAACCCGGGGCACGACCAGGTCGCAGGTCGGGATCGAGATGGCAACAACCGTCGGCGGTGTGCGGGTCGCCACCCAGTTCCACGATCAGCCGGGAGTAGGACAGCTCCCCGTGCGTCAGGTCGGCGAATCGGCAGCCCGACTCCGAGGTCGGGATCGGCAGCGACAGCAGCGTGCCGTCGGGAAGGATCGGACTAGGGATCCGGCCGTACTGGGAGTCGAAACCCTTGCGGGACAACACGACCTTCACCGCACACCTCGGCATGCCCGAGCCGTGCGGTCGTTGACCGCAGGCGTTGCCCGGCGTCCCGACGCGTCGTTGAACAGACCGGCCCAACTTCCGTTGAGCAGGGCCTCCAACTCCCGGATCGCCTCGGAGGAGTGGTTCGAACTGTGGCCCCTGCCGTGGTGCAGCTTTTGCTCCAGCGGAATGTAGGGAGCATCCGTGCCGAAGTAGATGAAATGGTCGGACGCCAGCACGTAGCGACCGCCCAGGTCGTGGCGCATGTTGTTCGCGTCCTCGCGGTCGCCGTCCGAATGGGTGCAGGGCACGACTTGGTGAGCGGTCGCCGGATCGTTGCCCGTGTAGATCGCGTCCCCGTGCCAGCGCGCATCGGCAGAAGTGACGCCCCGTCCGCGGCGGGGACGCTTCTCGGGGTGCTCCTCAAAGTAGGACTCGTGGTCGAGCACGTCGGTGACCTGCATCACGTAGACGACCGATCGACGCAGGCGATCCGGCAGCGAGGCACCGGCCAGCCCGATCACCCACAGGTTCTGCGCTCGGACGAAGCCAGGCTCGGCGCTGCGAAGCTCGCGAAGGTCGGCGTAGCCGGACTCACGCAACAGCCGGGCGCCGACCGCCCGCCGAATCGCGGGCTTGCAGCACGCAAGCGTGCACAACCCGAAGAACGGATTCGGAGCGAACCCCGAATCGGTCGCGACCACATAGCTGAACAGTGCGCCGATGCTGTTCCGCGGCGCCAAACCGAGCGCCTCCGGTGCGCGCGCTCCGACCTGCCCCGCAGAGGATAGGTCGGCCTTCGCGGGCGCCGGCCCGGCGTCGCCGGGCGCCCTTCCCCGGACCGCATCCGTGGCCACGCCCGCGGTGGGCGGACCACACGGCGCCTGCGATTGACCGCTGGGACTCTCACTGACCACGGCCCCATCCTGCCGCGTCGATCCGACAGTGCGAGGGCCATCCGGGAGTTGTGGGGGTCCTCGACCGGGGCGACCAAAGTCGGGTCGAGCGAAGAAGTCACCGACCGCTAAGGGAACGCTAAGGGAACGATCTGAAGCAGAACCGGCCCTGACAGGCTATAAAGCCTAGTCAGAGCCGGTTTCCAAACGCGGAGGATACGAGATTCGAACTCGTGAGGGCGTGAACCCAACCCGCTTTCCAAGCGAGCGCCATAGGCCTCTAGGCGAATCCTCCGCGGACGAGGATACCGGGTTGCGCCACTCCAAGACCAACCAGCCTCCAGAGTCGGCGTCCCAGCCTCGTCACCACGTTCGACAGTCGGCTACCGCGGCGCCTCACCGGCTCCCGGGATCACCGTCACGCGGCGGCCGTTCGGAGCGGTGTAGGTCAGCGACTCGATCAGCGACGTGCCCTCAAGAGTCACGGTCGCCGGAGCGCTGTACCGCACCGCCACGACGTAGCGTCCGTCGAGCGCGCCACCGACCAGCACGCCGCTGACCGACCGCACGTGATCGACGTCCTGTTGAAACACGAAGTCCGGTTCAGGGCCAGCCTCCGGATAGTCGCCTTCGGGCAGCAGGAACAGGCCCCGGAAGACCCGGACTCCCGCGCGGTCACCCTCCACCATCGACTGCACCAGCCGGTCGGGGCCGACCTCGGAGAGCCGCTTCTCCATCCCGCCACCACTGGTTCGCATGCCCATGACGTCCAGCGCCGCGTCCGCGTAGACATCGGCCCCCTCACCATCGGCGTTGCTGAGCAGCGACACCTCGTCCCCGAGCGAGTTCCATGCCGTGCCGTCCGCCCGCTTCCAGATCAAGCCGTCGATCGTGCCACGGCCCTCACCCACCAGCAGCACGGCGGTCATTCCCAGGTCGGGCAACGACTGCTCGTCCGAGGCCCAGCCCCCCTCGCTGATGACCGGACTGACCCACTCCACGGGGTCGGGGACGACCGCCGCCCACACCTGGTCGCTGAGCGGCTCGAGCCACGTCGAGCCGTCGTCGGGGTGGGTGAACTCCTGGCTGAGCGAACCGCTCTCCAGCGTCGCCTGGACGGTGATCCTGAGCTCGCCGGCACTGCGTCCGACCTCGATCGTCGCGTGGCGGACACGCTGCGGCGACGGGTTGCCGAGCTCCTCGAAGCGCGCCGTCGGCGAGACCCCGATGGGCTCGGGGATGGCTGGGATCGACGTCCGCAACAGCATCGGCAGGCTGAACACGGCGACCGCGGCCACCACCGCGAGACCGCCGATCACGGCACCGATCCGGCGTCCACGCGCTCGCCGGCCGGCAGCCAGGGTCGCCTCGGCGTCCCACGGGATGTCCAGCGGCACCGCGGCGAAGTCCGTCCGCAACCGGGTTTCGAAATCGACGCTCATCGGGGTTCTCCTTCTGGGACGTGACCTGCCCGCAGCGCAGCCAGCCCGCGCGAAGCGGTGGACTTCACCGCACCCACCGAGATGCCCAGGCACGCGGCCGTGTCCTGCTCCGACAGGTCATCGAGATAGCGCAGCACCACCACCGCGCGCTGCTGACGGGGCAGCCCGGCCAGCATCCTGGCGATCCGGTCCCGTTCGTCCGCTGCCGACTCGGCCGAGGGGACAGGGCGCTCAGGAACATTGCCCACGCTCTCCGGGCGTCGGCGACGCCACCGGTCGATGTTGAGGTTCACCAGCACCTTGCGGGCATAGCCAACTGCCTCCACCGGACGGATCCGACCCCAGGCCAGGTAGGTCTTGACGTAGGCCTCCTGGACGAGATCCCGGGCCAGTTCCGCGTCACCAGTGAGAAACCAGGCGGTCTTCGTCAGCGCGGACGAGGACGCCCGGACGAACGCGGTGAACTCCGCGTCGCGCTGCTGCCTACTGGACATCGCTGCCTTCCTGCCGGCTCATACTCTTCTACGCTCCAGCACCCGGGAAAGGTTGCTCCGCCCGACGTCGACTTCTGGCTACAGTCCCCTCATGACCACACCCGTCCGCTGGGGGCTGCTGGCCACCGGCGACATCGCCCATAAGATCCTCGCCGGGGCCGCGCTCTCGCCCGACATCGAGATCGTCGCCGTCGGCAGCCGATCCGCCGAGCGGGCAGCGCGGTTCGCGGCGGACAACGGCATCCCGCGCGCCCACGGCCGCTACCAGGACCTGCTCGCCGATCCCGAGGTCGAAGCCGTCTACGTCTGCCTGCCCAACTCCCTGCACCACGCATGGACGATGAAGGCCCTCGCCGCCGGCAAGCACGTGCTGTGCGAGAAGCCCTACACCCGGCACCCGGCGCAGGTGGACGAGGCATTCGACGCAGCCGAGGCCTCCGGCCTGGTCCTCCAGGAGGGCTTCATGTGGCGTCACACGCCGCAGGCGCGGACGATGCTCGAACTGCTTCCGTCCCTCGGCGAGGTGCGGCTGGTCCGGGCCGCGTTCAGCTATGTGATGGACGCCGGGTACAACATCAACGTCGACTCCTCGCTGGACGGAGGGTCACTGATGGATGTCGGCTGCTACTGCGTCAGCGCCGCCCGGCTCCTGCTCGGCGAGCCGATACGCGTCTCGGGCGAGCAGGTGATCGGGCCGGGGGGCGTCGACCACCGGTTCGTGGGGGTACTGCGCTTCCCCGAGGATCGGCTGGCCTGCATCCACAGTGGTTTCGACGCCGATGCGGAGTTCCTGGAGATCGTCGGCGCGGACGCGACGCTCCGGCTCCCCGATCCGTGGCACTCGGTCACCGGCCTGCTGTATCGCGGCGACGAGGAGATCCGGGTCGAGCCGACCAACCCGTACCTCCTGGAGTTGGAGGACATGAACGCTGCGATCCGCGGCGAACGGGCCCCGCTGCTCGGCCGGGCCGACGCTCTCGGCCAGGCACGGACGATCGACGCGCTGTTCCGCGCCGCCGCGACCGGCACGGTCGTCAGCCTCTGAGACGAGGCATCCGCCGATCAGGCAGCATGGACCCATGAAGATCGCCCTGGCGCAGGTGTCCTCGACCACCGACCCCGCGGTCAACCTCGGCCTGGTGCGGGAGTACACGGCGCGGGCGGCCGCTCAGGACGCCGAGGTGGTCGTCTTCCCCGAAGCCACCATGCATTCCTTCGCCCACTCCCCGGTCGCCGCGGCCGAAACCCTGGACGGACCGTGGGCCGCTGCCGTCCGCACGATCGCGGCCGAGCACCAGCTCACCATCGTGGCCGGAATGTTCTCCACCAATGCATCCCGGCGGGTGCGTAACACGTTGCTGGTGACCGGCGCCGTCGAGGCGCACTACGACAAGACCCACCTGTTCGATGCCCTGGGGTACGCCGAGTCCGACACGATCGAGGCCGGGAGCGATTCCGTGGTGGTGGACGTCGGTGGTGCCCGGCTGGGCCTGGCGATCTGCTACGACATCAGGTTCCCGGCGCTGTTCACCCGGCTTGCCCGTTCGGGCGCTGAGGCGATCGTGGTGGCGGCGTCCTGGGCGCCGGGCCCGAACAAGGTGCACCAGTGGCGGACGCTGGCCACGGCCCGCGCGATGGACTCGACCTGCTTCGTGGTGGCCTGCGGTCAGGCCCGACCGGAAGGGCCTGAGGACTCGCGGCCGACCGGCGTGGGCCATTCGCTGGTGGTCGATCCGTTCGGGACGGTGCTGCTGGAGCTGGGCGATGGCCCGGACCTGGCTGTCATCGACCTCGACCTGACGCTGGCGGCAGGGGCGCGGGAGTCCGTGCCCGTTCTCAGGAACGCACGCCGGTTCGACTGAGGACCGCCACGAACCAGCTGTCACAGCCATCTCACAAGTCACAGGCGGGCTGTGGATATCGCACTGCCTGTGGAAAACCCGGGGACCGCTCTTCCCTGGCTTGAGCGAGTGTGCCAGACTGGCGCGCACTCCACCCCAGGAGCGCACTATGAACCGATTCGCGGGCAGCGCCATGGCGATGCTGGTTGTCGCGGTCGCTTCGGTGTTGGCGGGCTGCCAGCCGTCCAGCCCGCCAACACCGGCACCGACGAGCCCGCCCCCGTTCCCAACCCCGGTGCCGACGCCCACCTATCTGTGCACTCCGGAGGCCGGTGGGGAAGAGACGCCCTGCAGCCAGTTCCAGTACGAAGAGATGAAGGCCAAGGACGCCCTCTATGCCGAGGCAGAGGCGGTGTATCGGGAGTTCTTCGCCGAGAATATTCGAATCAGTCGGACCGGTGGCGTGACTGAGCCAACTGCAATCATGCTGGCCACCACTTCTGGTGCCTACCTTGAGGACGCCATAGAGCTCTTCCGCGGCCAGCACGATCGCGGTACCCGCGCAAAGGGCCCGGATCCAACAATTGGGAAGATTGCCCGTCTCGTGGGCCAATCCAAGGGTGGATCCGTTGTAGCACTCAAGATCTGCGTGGACGCCACACAATGGGCCTTCTACAAACAAGATCAGCGGATCACTGACGGCATTCGGGCAGTCGATGAAACGTACTTCGCCCCGGTAGACGGCACTCTCAAGATCATCGGTGCAGACGGCAGTGAGGTGGATTCATGCGAATGATCCTCCGATCCATCGTCTCTCTGGTGGTGTTCATATCCCTGTCCAGCGCAAGTCCGATTGCCAGAGCAGACGACAGAAGCACCGTGGAAGACAAGGGAAGCGGGCTCTTTGAAGGAACGCGCATAGTTGGCGAGGACCGCGGACGGTCCAGGAGATCGGACCCACCGAAGTCGAGGCAAGTGACTCGCAGTTCGATCGTCGAAGAGGCCATTGAGGACATCGACCTGCTCGTCTGCGACGGAGAACCCGCGGTCCACTCGCCGTACGACTGTCCCAGTTACGTCCCGCCGCCGGATCTCGACCACAAGACCGCGGAACAACTGGCCCGCCGCATCGTGGTCCGGCTGCAACTGCCCAAGCCGACTCCGCAGTTCGGGCCGGATCCAAGCGTCAACGAGTGGAACATGGCGGCGGTGGGGTATCCGATCTGGCTGTGGACCGAAGGCGTCAGAACGGTGACCGCGAGTGAATCCGCCTACGGCTACACGTTCACGTTGCGCGCCCACTATCGCTCGACCAGCTTCGAGATGGGTGACGGCCACACCAAGAAGTGCACCCACACCACCGTCTATCCACGTTCGGCGAAGCCAGCCAGCAAGTCGCCCACCTGCGGCTACACCTACCTCGAAGCAGCTCGCGACGGCACCTACACCGTCACCGCCACCACCCACTGGGATGTCGACTGGAGCGTGGCCGGCTTCTCCGGAACCCTGCCTGGCACCCATTCCGCCAGCCGCGAGCTGCCGGTCGGTGAGCTTCAGGCCATCGTCGTGAAGTGAGCCGCAAAGCTCGCCCCGCGCGGGCCGTCCTCTGTGCGAGCGTCCGGCACCCCAGACGGGGCCGCCGACGAAAGGACCGGGCCAACCTGAGTTCGAATCGCTCCCGCCGCCTGAACTCCGTGGGAACGACATCATCGGCGGCCCGATCCGTCCGGTAGAGTGGGTGATGGTTCCCCGCGCGGCGGTACCTCGCCCAACTCCCCCAGGGTCGGAAGACAGCAAGGGTAAGTGAGCTCTTCCGGGTGCGCGGGGGCCGTTTTCTTTGTCTGCACCGAGTAGGCGGTGCACGTGTCAGCGGCACCCCGTAAGGTTCACTGCGTGGACGAGCGTGACGACGATCTCTTTGACGAGGAGCCCGACCTCCTGGTTCAGGAGGGTCCTGGCTTGTTCGACGAGCCTGAACCGGACGACATCGCGTCCGACCAGCTCGACATCGAAGACCCGCCCGGCGCCAGCGCCCTGACCGGACGTCCCCAGGCCGAGGTCGATGCCGCGCTGCGCAGCGCGGTCGACGCCCGTCGCACCACCGCCGCGCCGGTCGATCGGCCGGACACCCCGCTCGCGCTCTACCGCCGCTACCGGCCCGACACCTTCGCCGAGGTGATCGGCCAGGAGCACGTCACCGAGCCACTGCAACGCGCCCTGGTGAACAACCGGGTCAACCACGCCTACTTGTTCTCCGGCCCGCGCGGCTGCGGCAAGACCACGTCGGCCCGCATCCTCGCCCGGGCCCTGAACTGCGCGCAGGGTCCGACGCCGATTCCCTGTGGCGAATGCCAGTCCTGCCGCGACCTGGCGCGCGGCGGCCCCGGCAGCATCGACGTGATCGAGATCGACGCCGCCTCCCACGGCGGCGTGGACGACGCCCGCGATCTGCGCGAGCGTGCCTTCTTCGCCCCCGTCCACAGCCGCTACAAGATCTATATCGTCGACGAGGCCCATATGGTCACCCAGCAGGGCTTCAACGCCCTGCTCAAGGTGGTCGAGGAGCCGCCGCCCCACGTCAAGTTCATCTTCGCCACGACCGAGCCCGACAAGGTGCTCGGCACGATCCGCTCCCGCACCCACCACTATCCGTTCCGGCTGGTGCCGCCCAAGGTGCTCTCGGGCTACCTGGCCCAGGTCTGCGATTCCGAGGGGGTCACGGTCGAGCCGGCCGTGCTGCCGCTGGTGGTACGGGCCGGTGCCGGGTCTGTGCGTGACTCGCTGTCGGTGCTCGACCAGTTGCTGGGCGGCGCCGGTGAGGACGGTGTGAGCTACCAACAGGCGACCGCCCTGCTCGGCTACACGCCGGACGCCCTACTGGACGAGATCGTTGACGCCTTCGCCGCCGGCGACGCCCACGGCGTCTTCGCCGCCATCGACAAGGTGATCGAGGTCGGTCAGGATCCTCGCCGCTTCGCCGAGGACCTGTTGCGCCGGCTGCGCGACCTGATCATCGTTGCCGCCGTCCCGGACGCGCTCTCCAGCGGCCTGGTTGACGTAGCCGCCGACCAGGCCGAACGCCTCGCCTCCCAGGCCAGCGCCCTCGGCCCCGGCGAGCTCACCCGCGCCGCCGAGGTGCTCGCCGTCGGGCTCACCGAGATGCGTGGCACCACCGCGCCTCGCCTCCATCTGGAACTGATGTGCGCCCGCGTCCTGCTGCCCGGGGCCGATGTCAACGACCGCGGTGTCCATGCCCGGCTCGATCGGCTCGAGCGGCTCGTCCAGTTCGGGACGCTGCCTGCGGCCGACCCGACCCCTCCTGCCCCGGCCAAGACCGCCGCGCCGGCCCCTCGTCCGAGCGCACCCACTCCGGCGCCGCGCGTCGAGACGTCCGTGGCCGAGCAGTCGGCGCCACCGGCCGAACCGAGTCCCGCCCCGTCCCAGCCGGAGGCTCCGGAGCTGGGGGTGCCAACCCCGGCAGAGGCCTCTCACCCCGAAGCCTCGAAGGTGGCGGACGAGGCTCCACCCCCGTCGTCACCCGAATCCGCCAGCCTGCCGGACGCACCCGCACCCGCACAGCGTGGCTTCAGCGTCGCCGACCTGCGTCGCATCTGGCCGGACGTGCTCGAAGACGTCAAGGGACGCCGCCGCGTCACCTGGATCCTGCTGAGCCAGAACGCGCAGGTGGTCGACGTCCGTGACGGCACGCTCACCCTGGGGCTGGCCAACGCCGGCGTCCGGGAGAACTTCGTCCGCGGCACGCACGCCGATCTACTGCGCGAGGCGCTCCAGCAGGTCGCCGGCCTCGCTCTCCACATCGACCCGATCGTGGACGCCAACGCCGCGGACTCCACTCCGGCACCGACCCCACCGCGCGCGGAACCGGTGCCAGCCCCGCAGCAGCGCTCTGCCGGGGCAGAGGAGGCGCGGGAACAGCTCCGCCGAGGGCGTGCCGTCTCTCCCACCGAACCTGAGCCCGAGCCCAGCCGGGACGATGTCTCGGTCGACGACGAGGTCTCCAGCGACGAGCTGTTGATCAAGCACCTGGGCGCCGAATTGATCGACGACCAGGATGCGTAGCGCACTCAGCCCATCCTTCGTCGACTCTCGACGGTTCCCACCCGCAAACGCCGATTCACCGGGGTTATCGGTCCGGCCGGCCCGCGAAGCCCGTCGATCCGCCGGTCAACTGGGGTTATCAGCACGCTGCGCAGCCTGATAAGCCCAGTCAATCGGCGTTCGTGGCTTGGCACACCGATCGGGGTACTGATAACCCCCATGGATCGGCGAATCCCTCAGGCCCCACCCGGAGCCACCGCACCGAACCTGGAGCGACCGGCTCCGAGGAGATCCGCCTGGGATGTCGGTTCGGCCGCCCACTGCACTCGCCGTCGGATGCAGCCGATAGCATGAACCTCGACCCTGAAGGGAGTCCACCATGTTCGATCCCGGCAGCCTTGACCTCTCCAGCCTGATGGCCCAGGCCCAGGCCCTGCAGGACCAGCTTGAGCGCGCCCAGGCCGAGCTCGCCGACCAGCGCATCACCGGGTCGTCCGGCGGTGGCCTGGTCGAGGCGACGGTCTCCGGCACCGGTGAACTGCTCGAACTGACGATCTCGCCCGACGTGGTCGATCCGTCCGATACCGAGACGCTCGCCGACCTCATCGTCGCCGCGGTCAGAGACGCCTCCCACAAGGCCACCGCGCTCGCCCAGGCCGCCATGCCACCCATGCCGGAGCTCGGGCTCTAGCCCACGACCGTCGGCACCGCGGCAAGTTCCGCGGTCGAGTGCGGGGCGGCGCCGAAGCGCGCCGAGCGTTCTAGAACTGCCTGACAAGGAGAGTTGTGTACGAGGGTCCCATCCAAGACCTGATCGACGAGCTCGGGCGGCTGCCCGGGATCGGGCCGAAGGGTGCCCAGCGGATCGCCTTCCACATTCTCACCACCGACAAGTCCGACGTCGAGCGGCTGGCACACGCCCTGCGCGAGGTGACCGAGAAGGTGCGGTTCTGCGATAGCTGCTTCAACATCTCCGCCGAGGAGACCTGCCGGGTCTGCCGCGATCCACGCCGCGACCGGACCTCGATCTGCGTGGTCGAGGAATCCAAGGACGTCGCCGCGATCGAGCGCACCCATGAGTTCCGCGGCCTGTACCACGTGCTGGGCGGCGCGATCAGCCCCATCGACAATGTCGGGCCGGCCGACCTTCGGATCCGCGAACTCGTCCTGCGGCTTGCCGATGGAACCGTCACCGAGGTGATCCTCGCCACCGACCCCAACCTCGAAGGCGAAGCCACCGCCACCTACATCTCACGGCTGTTGCTGCCGATGGGGGTCACCGTCTCCCGGCTGGCCAGCGGCCTACCGGTCGGCGGCGACCTGGAGTACGCCGACGAGGTGACCCTCGGGCGCGCCTTCCAGGGCCGCCGGCGGCTCAGCGAGGAGAGCCGGCCGGCATGACAGCCTCCAGCCCTGACGAGATCCGGCTCATCGCCACCGACCTCGACGGCACCCTGCTGCGCTACGACAAGAGCATCAGCCCGCGCAACGCCCGAGCCGTCCGGCTGGCGCAGGAGGCGGGCTACCACGTGATCGCCGCCACCGGCCGCTACCCGACCAGCCTGCCGGGCCTGCTGGCTCCGCTCGACATCGACCTCGCCGTGGTCAGCAACGGCGCACAGGGGTTTCGGCTGAGCACGACGGAGCTGTTGTTCGAGGAGACCATTCCGGCCGGAACCGCGGCGGCGATCATGGCCGCACTGGGCGAACGACTACCGGAGGCACGCTTCGAGGTCGTGGTCGACAGCGGCTGGACCCACTACGTGCAACCGGGCTACGTCGAACTCGTGCACGACATCGAGCACCGCAACTTCCCGCTGGACTACCTCGAGCTGAGCACCGCGGAGATGCTCGGCCACGGGATCGTGAAGCTGGCCGTGCGGCACCCGTCGGCGACCCCGGACCACATGCTGGCGACGCTGGAATCCTCCGGGCTCACCGGCTTCCACGCCACCACCTCGGGAGCACCGTTCCTGGAGATCAGCGGCCCGGGCGTCACCAAGGCCCACGGCGTAGCCCAGCTGTGCGCCCTGCTGGGCTACGAGCCTCACCAGGTGCTCGCGATCGGGGACGCCCGCAACGACGTCGAGTTCCTGGAGTGGGCGGGAATCGGCGTGGCTATGGGCAACGCCGTCCCCGAGGCGATCGCCGCGGCCGACCACACCACCGCCAGCAACGAGGAAGACGGCCTCGCCCTGGTGATCGAGACCCTCGTCGCCTCACCCGCGGACTTCGCCGGCGACCTGAGCGGCTGAACGCTCGCTCACAGCCACTCGACAGTTCCCACTCAGCCCACGGCTGAGGTCGGGGGCCATCGTGGGTTCTGCTGAAAGGAGAACCCCATGCGTCCTTCCCACTATGTTCCCGGCATGTTCGGCGCCCTGCTGTCGATCGGTCTGCTGGTGCTGCTCGCCCTCGCCATCGCAGCGCTGGTGTGGTGGCTGCTCAAACGCCGCAAGGGCACCGGCGTCGGCTTCGTCCCAGGCCCGCCGTGGCCGCCGGGGTCAGATCCGCTTCCGCAACCCGGCCAGCGGCCCGTTCCGCAGCCCGCCAATGCCATGCAGATCCTCGACGAACGCCTGGCTCGCGGCGACGTCGACGTGGACGACTACCTGACCAGGCGCGCGGCACTGCTGGGCGACCGCCCACCCAACGGCACCGTCTTCGAACAGGACCGTCCGGCACCCACGACGGACTCGCCACCGGATCAGTCCGCCTGACCGGAGCCCGAGCCCGAACCCGGTGAGTCGGCTTGCGTGACAGGGCATGCTGGTGTCATGCAGGGCCTGTTGATCGTGCTGCTCGCCGGCGCCGCCTTCCTCGTGGCGATGCTTGCCCTCACCATCGCCAATCGAAGCCGAGTGCCCAGGGACGCCTCCAGCCTCACCCGCGACGCCCAGCGCATCCTGGACGAACGGCTGGCCCGCGGCGAGATCGGCATCGACGAGTACCTGGCACGCAGCGCCGCGCTGCGCGGCGACCGTCCGAACGGCACCCAGTACCGGCCCGACGAACCCAGCGACGACGGCCCGCCGGCCGAACCGGACGAAGACGGGCCGATCGCGTAGATTCGACGACGAGGGAGGACGAGAGCCTGCTCGATCCGACCGAGGAGGAAGAATCATCCGGCGAAGCGTAGACTGATCACTTGTCCGCAGGGCATTGATGGGGCCATCACCCCGGAGCTGCCGGAAGAACGGTGCGAGAGCGCTCACTAGAACCGGCCGCGGCGAGCAATGAAGTGGGGCGCTTGCGCCCAAGGAGGGTGGTACCGCGGGCCTCGGCTCGTCCCTTCGTCACCGTACGACGAAGGAAGACAGATGACCGCCCAACCCGAGACCAGCCCGCGCTACAACACCGTGCCGGCAGCCATCGACCTGCCCGCGATGGAGCACGGGATCCTGGAGTTCTGGAAGGCCAACGACACCTTCTCCGCCACCCTGGCCAAGACCGCCGAGGGCCGGCCCTGGACCTTCTACGAAGGCCCGCCGACCGCCAACGGCATGCCCGGCACCCACCACATCGAGGCCCGGGTGTTCAAGGACGTCTTCCCGCGGTTCAAGACCATGCAGGGCTTCCGGGTCGACCGCAAGGCCGGCTGGGACTGCCACGGCCTGCCGGTCGAACTGGCCGTGGAGAAGGAGCTGGGCTTCAACGGCAAGCCCGACATCGAGGCCTACGGGGTCGAGGCGTTCAACGCCCGCTGCCGCGAGTCGGTCAGCCGGCACGTCGACGCGTTCACCGAACTCACCGAGCGGATGGGCTACTGGGTCAACCTCGACCAGGCCTACTGGACGATGGACCCGTCCTTCGTCGAATCCTGCTGGTGGGCGCTGAAGCAGATCCACTCCAAGGGCCTGCTGGTCGAGGATTACCGGGTCGCCCCGTACTGCCCGCGCTGCGGCACCACCCTCTCCGACCACGAGCTCGCCCAGGGCTACGAGGACGTCACCGATCCGTCGGTCTACGTCCGGTTCCCACTCACCAGCGGACCGCTGGCGGGCAAGGCATCCCTGCTGGTGTGGACGACCACGCCGTGGACGCTGGTCTCGAACACCGCTGTCGCCGTCCACCCCGACGTGACCTACGTCGTCGCCACCCAGGACATCCCCGAAGGGGAGACCCTGGTGATCGCCGAGCCGCTGGCCGAGAAGGTGCTGGGCGAGGGCTGGCTGCTGGGCAGGACCTTCACCGGCAAGGAACTCGAGTTCTGGAAGTACGCCCGTCCGTTCGAGCTGGTCGAGTTCCCGGACGCGGTGGGGGGCACCCACTACGTCGTCCTGGCCGACTATGTCACCACCGAGGACGGCACCGGCCTGGTGCACCAGGCGCCGGCCTTCGGCGAGGACGACATGGCGGTCTGCCGCGCCTACGGCCTGCCCTTCGTCAACCCGATCCTGCCCAATGGCACCTTCGCCGAGGACGTTCCGCTGGTCGGCGGTCAGTTCTTCAAGACCGCGGACGCCGCGCTGGTGGACGACCTGCGCAGCCGCGGCCTGCTGTTCCGCAAGCTCGACTACACCCACTCCTACCCGCACTGCTGGCGCTGCCACACCACGCTGATCTACTACGCCCAGCCGTCCTGGTACATCCGCACCACCGCGCTCAAGGACGCCCTGCTGCGGGAGAACGAGAACACCACCTGGTACCCCGAGAACATCAAGTGGGGACGCTACGGCGACTGGCTGAACAACAACATCGACTGGGCGCTGTCGCGTTCGCGCTATTGGGGCACGCCGCTGCCGATCTGGCGGAACGTGGACGACCCGGCCGACCTGATCTGCATCGGCTCGCTGGCCGAGCTCGGCGAGCTGACCGGGCGCGACCTCTCCGAGCTCGACCCGCACCGGCCGTTCATCGACGACGTCGTGATCGAGCGCGGCGGCCACACCTACCGGCGGGTGCCGGAGGTGATCGACGCCTGGTTCGACTCCGGTTCGATGCCGTTCGCGCAGTGGGGCTACCCGTGGGCGCCCGGGTCGAAGGAGGCCTTCGAGAAGGCCTACCCGGCCGACTTCATCTGCGAGGCCATCGACCAGACCCGCGGCTGGTTCTACTCGCTGATGGCGATCGGCACGCTGGTCTTCGATGAGTCGAGCTACCGCAACGTGCTCTGCCTGGGCCACATCCTGGCCGAGGACGGCCGCAAGATGAGCAAGCACCTGGGCAACATCCTGGAGCCGATCCCGCTGATGGACACCCACGGCGCGGACGCCGTCCGCTGGTTCATGGCCGCCGGTGGCTCCCCCTGGTCGGCCCGCCGGGTGGGCCACTCGACCATCCAGGAGACCGTCCGCAAGGTGCTGATGACCTACTGGAACACGGTCTCCTTCCACGCCCTCTACGCCCGCGCCAACGACTGGGCGCCGGTGGGTGCGGCGCCTGAGGTGGCCGAACGCCACGTGCTCGACCGCTGGCTGGTGTCGGCCCGGAACGCCCTGGTGCGCGATGTCACCGCGGCGCTGAACGACTTCGACACCCAACGGGCCGGGGCGCTGCTGGCAGCCTTCGTGGACGACCTGTCGAACTGGTACGTCCGGCGCTCCCGACGGCGGTTCTGGGACGGCAACCCGTCGGCGCTGTGGACCCTGCACGAGACGATCGACGCGGTCACCCGGCTGCTGGCGCCGCTGGTGCCGTTCGTCACCGAGCGGGTCTGGCAGGACCTGATGGTCCCGGTCGTGCCGGACGCGCCGGCGTCCGTCCATCTGGCTGACTGGCCGGTCGCGGACGAGGAGCTGATCGACACCGACCTCAACCAGGCGATGGCGCTGACCCGCCGGATCGTCGAACTGGGACGGTCGGCCCGCGCCGAGGCGAAGGTGAAGACCCGTCAGCCGCTGGCGCGCGCGTTGGTGCCCTCGGTGGCGTTCGGACGGCTGGAGCCGGCTCTGGTCGAGGAGATCAAGGCCGAACTCAACGTGGTCGGGCTGGGCTCGTTCGCCTCCGCCGGCGACCTGGTGGACCACTCGGCCAAGGGCAACTATCGTGCGCTGGGTAAGCGGTTCGGCAAGCAGACCCCGGTGGTCGCGAACGCGATCGCCGCTGCCGATGCCACCACTCTCGCCGCCTCGCTGGCGTCGTCCGGCTCCGCGACTGTAGAGGTGCCGGATCTCGGCTCGGTCGAGGTGAGCACCGAAGAGGTGATCGTCTCCGAGCGCCCGCGCGAAGGCTGGTCGGTGGTCAACGAGCAGGGCGAAACCGTCGCCCTCGACCTGGAACTCACCCCCGATCTGGTCCGCGCCGGCCTGGCCCGCGAGGTGATCCGCCTGGTGCAGGAGGCCCGCAAGGCTTCCGGCTTCGAGGTCTCCGACCGCATCACGCTGACCTGGGCTCCCGATGACACCGAGGCCGGCCGGGCCGTCGCCGAGGCGATCGACGCGCATGCCGCGCTGATCGCCGAGGAGGTGCTGGCCGTCGAGGTCGCCCGCGGCGCCGGCACCGACTTCGGTGACCCCGACGTCGGCCTGACCTTCACGGTGCGGCGTGTCTAGCCCCGACTTCTCGGCGTTCGAGGCCGAGAACGCCGGGAAGCCCAAGCCGCCGCCGGTCGTCCTGCTGCACGGAGCCGGGCAACTGCCGACCACGTGGCAGAGCCAGGTCGAGGCGCTCGGCGCGGAGCGGCGGGCGATGGCACCGTGGATCGCCGGCCTACGTCCGGGCCGCCGCTTCGACCTCTCGCTGAAGACCGCCAGCGCCGAGTTGATCAACTCCCTCGATCTCTCGGGCTACCAGACCGTCGACGTGGTCGCGCATCAACTCGGGGCGATGGTGGCACTGCAGGCCGCCGCCGACTATCCCGACCGGATCGGGCGACTGGTGGTCAGCGGCGCGGTGCTGCTGCCCGGGAAGATGGCCTTGCGGATGCAGAAGGCGGCGCTGCGGATGCTGCCTGTCCGTGGCCTGGAGAACACCGGGCTCACCAAGGACGACCTGGTCAAGGCGCTGGACGTGATGGCGGAGGCCGACTTCTCGTCCAGGCTGGACGCGATCACCGCCCGCACCCTGGTGATCGTCGGCCAGTCCGACGCCAACGGCCAGGTCTCGGCGAAGGTCCTGGCCGAGAAGCTGCCGCACGGGCGGCTGGAGGTCATCCCGGCGGGCGTCAACCCGCCCCTTGAGAACCCTTCCGCCTTCAACCACGCCATGGTCTCCTTCCTCTCCTGAGCACGCACCCTCGCCACCTATCCATCATCCCCGCGAAGGCGGAGGTGACGAGTGAGAGCGCGGGCCAAGAGGACCGGAGACGATGGAAGCGGGCGGCCGCCTAGCCCTGGTGGCCCGTGAAGTGGTCCATGGTGTGGTTCACGCCCAGGAAGTCGACCATCGCGTCGAACACCGGAACGGGGAGCACGCGGGCGAGCGGCAGCAGGCTCACCGACCAGGGCATGACGAGCTTGGCGGAGCCTCGCTCGATGGCGTCCAGGGTCTTGGTCGCGACATCCTGCTGCTGCAGAATCGGCAGCAGCCAGGGGAAGCGGGTCTGCACCCCGTCGAACATGCCGGTGTCGATGTAGAACGGGCAGACCGTCAGCGTGCGCACCGCTGAACGCTCGGCCCGCAGTTCGGCGCGAAGCGCCTCGGTGAAGCCGACCATCGCGTGCTTCGTCCCCGAATAGTCGGTCATCCGGGTCGTGCCGATCAGCCCGGCGGCGCTGGCCAGGTTCACCACGCAGCCGCGATCGCGCGCCAGCATGCCGGGCAGGAAGGCCCGGGTCACCCGGTACGGCGCCAGCACGTTCACCTCGTAGGTGCGGCGGATGTCGTCCTCGGTGAGATCGACGAACGGCCTGCCGGCGATCACCCCGGCGTTGTTCACCAGCACGTCCACCGCTCCGGTCTCGGCGGCCGCCGCCGTCACCTCCGCGGGATTGGTCACGTCGACGGCGAGGAATCGTACGTCCAGTTCGGCGGATGCCTGCGCGCCCACCTCCGCATCCCGCGCCCAGACGGTCACCTCGGCACCGCGCTCGATGGCACCAGCGGCCATCAGCCGTCCGATACCGCGAGTTCCCCCGGTGATCAGAACCCGAGCCCCGCTGAGGGGTGTCCCGTGACTCATCGCATCTCCAGCGTCATGGCGGACATTCTGCTCCACCACTCCCAGGAACCATGCACCGGCGTCGACGCAGACTTATTCAACCAAACAGTTGACAACTGGGCGGACGCACCGTACGGTCATTATCAACCAATCAGTTGAGGAATGGTGATGGCCGACCAGCTCTCCAAGGTGTTCGCCGCCCTGGCGGATCCGACCCGGCGCGACCTCGTGGCGCGCCTCACGGTGGGTGACGCCACCGTTGGCGACCTCGCGAAGCCGTACGACATCAGCGTCCAGGCGATCTCCAAGCACCTCAAGGTGCTTGAGGACGCGGGGCTGGTGACCAAGGCACGGCAGGCGCAGAAGCGTCCGGTCCACCTGGAAGCACAGGTCTTCGACCTGATGACCGCCTGGATCGAGCGCTACCGGCGCCAAGCTGAGGAGCGCTATTCACGGCTGGACGCCGTCCTCGCCGACCTCAACGCAGCACAGGAAGGCCTCGCCTCATGACCGACTTCAGCCAAGCCCAGATCTCCGCCGACGCCGACCTCCCGGTGATCCGCATCACCCGCGACTTCCGGGCCACCCCGGCGCAACTTCTGACGGCGCACACCGACCCCGAGTTGTACATCCGCTGGGTGGGACCCGACCGGCCCGCCACCTACCGCATCGACTACTGGGACGCCCGCCGCGGCGGCAGCTGGAGATACACCGGCGTCTCGGACGGCACCGAGTACAGCTTCTACGGCAGCTTCCACGAGATCACCGACGACCGGATCGTGCAGACCTTCACCTGGGAGGGCATGCCCGACGGCGTGTCCCTGGAGACCCTCCGGTTCGAGGATCTTGGCGACGGCACCACCCGCCTGCACGCCCAGTCGCTGTGCGACTCCTTCGAGGATCGCGACGCCTGGCTGGCCAGCGGCATGGAGGTCGGCGTCAACGACGGCTACGCCAAGCTCGACGCGCTGCTCGCCGCCGGCGAGGTGTAAACCGGCACTGGCTGCCGACGGGCAACCAGGACTCCATCGCCCTGCCGACCGCACTTGTCGTCGCCGCGGTCGGCAGGCCGGCCATCGTGAGAACGGTTCGGCCCCGGACGCCCCCGGGCATAGGCTGCTGGACGGTCCGGATGGAGATGAGCGACGTGACGAAGGCCGAGGCGACGGCACCCACAACCGAATCGGTCGACGCCAAGGGCGTCCTGATCGCCCTCGCCGCCTACCTGTTGTGGGGTTCGTTCCCGCTGTACTTCCAGTTGCTGGTGCCTGCCGGACCGCTGGAGATCATCGGACACCGGGTGCTGTGGTCGTTCGTCTTCTGCCTGCTCGGCGTGGTCGCCTGGCGCACGCTGCCCGAGTTCCGCGCCGTCCTGCGCACCCCGAGGCTCCGCACCGGGCTGATGCTGGCCGGCGTCCTGGTCACGGTCAACTGGCTGGTCTACGTGTGGGGCGTGCTGAACGATCACATCGTCGACGCCGCGCTGGGCTACTTCATCAATCCCCTGTTCACGGTCACCCTGGCCGTCCTGGTGCTGCACGAGCGGCTCCGCCCGGCGCAGTGGGTCGCGGTCGGGATCGGCGCCGTGGCGGTGATCGTCATCGCCGTGGGTCACGGGCAGGTGCCCTGGGTGGCACTCGCCCTGGCCACCAGCTTCGGTCTCTATGGGTTGGCGAAGAACCGGGTGGGCGGCAAGGTGTCGCCGCTGGTCGGCCTGACCGTCGAGACCAGCGCGCTGGCACCGATCGCCCTGGGCTACCTGCTCTGGCTCCAGGTGACCGGCGCCGGCACCTTCACCGGCCACGGGGGCGCGCACACCGCGCTGCTGGCCAGCGCCGGCATCGTCACCGCGATCCCGCTCCTGCTCTTCGCCGAGGCCGCAGCGCGCATTCCCCTCAGCATGATCGGGCTGATCCAGTACCTCACGCCCACCATCCAGTTCGCCCTGGGGGTATGGGTCAATCACGAGGTGATGCCGCTACCCCGCTGGATCGGATTCGGCCTGGTCTGGGTGGCGCTGATCGTCATGACCGCCGACAGCCTGCGCGCCGCGCGGCAGCGCCCGATCCTGGTCGAGCCCGAACTGGACTGACGGCCGGCGGGGATCACCCGCGCCCACCGCCCTCCCGACGAGGGCCAGCCTTAACCTCCGAGGGCCAGGCCTCAAGGCTGGCTCTCAGCACGTAGGGCTGGCGCTCGATGGAAGGGGAGGCCAGGCGCGGCGGCCGCGACCAAGCTCGTGGGTCAGCGGCCGAGCTGGCGCACCACCTCGGCCATCAGGCGCTGCACGGCCAGGGTGTCGTCGAGCGGCATGACCGGGCTCTCGGTGAGACCCTCGGCCAGGCACTGGTTGACGTGCTCGATCTCATGGCAGTAGCCGGCGCCCCGCTTGGGGAAGTGCAACTCCCGCGGCTCTCCGCCCCGCGGGTGCCACACCAGGGTCTCGGCACGGTGGAAGCGAGGTTTGACATCCACCCAGCCCTGCGTGCCGGCCACCAGCTGGCGGCCGGGGCCGGCCACCCGGAACGAGATCGCCTCGGAGGCGAACCGGCCGTCGTCCCAGCCGAGCAGCATGCCGACCTCACCTTCGACCCCGTTGGGCAACAGCCCGCCGGTCGCGACCACCCGGTCGGGCTCGCCCAGGAACTGCTGGACGAACGCCAGCACGTAGACCCCCAGGTCGTAGACCGCGCCGCCCCCGAGCTCGGGGTTGAACAACCGGTCGGCGGGGTCGTACTCCCGCGCGGCGATCAGGTCGCCCTGGATGGTCCGCACCTCACCGAGGTCGCCGGCCTCGACCATACGCCGCAGCTCGATCATGGCCGGCAGGAAGCGCGTCCACATCGCCTCCATCGCGAAGACCCCGCGAGCGCGGGCAGCCTCGACGATCGCGATCGAATCAGCCACCGAGATGGTGAAGGACTTCTCGATCAGCACCGCCTTGCCGGCTTCGATCGCGGCCAGCGCGAGGTCGGTGTGCTGCGCGTGCGGGGTGGCCAGGTAGACCGCATCGATGTCGGCGGCGAAGAAGGCGTCGTAGTCGAGTGCCCGCGGGATGCCGAACTGATCGGCGAAGGCCTGGGCGCGCTCGGCCGAACGGGAGCCCACCGCCACCAGCTCGGCGCCTGGGACGTGGGCGAAGTCGGCGGCCATGACGGCGGCCATCCGACCCGGGCCGGCGATACCCCAGCGAACACTCATCGCAACTCCTGATCGTTAGGTGGCAGAACCCGCTGCTGCTGGGCGGCGGCGATCCGGCGCCGCTTCATGTCCCGCGTCACCTGGCGCAGCACCGAGCCACCCAGGATGATCCCGATGATGGCCAGGAACCACGGCAGCCCGCCGAAGATCGCGGCCGCGATCAGGATGGGCGCCAGCAGCCGCGTGACCACCCGGAGTATCGACTCGGCCGGTGTGGGAGGTGGAACCGAGGTGGCCGGCAGGATCACGGATCCGCTGAGCGCCTCCGGCAGGGGCGGCGGCACGGCGGGCTGATAGGGCACCTGGTACCCCGGTTGGTACGGGGCCTGATAGGTCGGGTTCCCCGGTGACGCGCTGGTCGGATAGGGAGCCGACTGGTACGGCAAGGGCGGGGTCTCGGGTGACGCGCTGGGCTGATAGCCGGGCGCGAACGGTGGCTGGCTCCATTGCGGCTCCGGTTCGGCGCCGGAATCGGGAGGCTGCCAGTTCGTGCTCACTTCCCCATCGTAGGCGCATCCCCGTCCGGCGGCGGCCTCCGTACGAGCAGGCCGATCTCAGATCGCTGCATCGGCCACCTTTCCGCCCGCCAGCGGTCCCCGCGTCCCAGCCGGGTGAACGCCGGCCATTCAGCGGGCGCAACCCACTAAAGTGGACGCGGCCCATTCGGAGACCGGGCCGAGGGAGGCTCACGCACAGTGCGGGTGGTACAGAAGTTCGGCGGCTCGTCGGTGGCCGATGCCGACAGCATCAAGCGCGTGGCCCGGCGGATCGCCAGCACCCAGTCCCAGGGCCATGAGGTGGTCGTGGTGATCTCGGCGATGGGCGACACCACCGACGAGTTGATGGATCTGGCCCAGCGGGTCTCCCCCAACCCTCCGCCCCGCGAACTCGACATGCTGCTGACCGCGGGCGAGCGGATGTCTGCCGCGCTGCTGGCGATGGCGCTCAACGACCTGGGCGTGACCGCCCGCTCGTTCACCGGCTCGCAGGCCGGCGTGCTCACCACCGAGGCCCACGGCAACGCGCGGATCATCGACATCACCCCCGGACGCATCGTCTCGGCGCTGGACGAGGGCGACGTCGTGATAGTGGCCGGTTTCCAGGGCGTCTCCCAGACCACCAAGGACGTGACGACGCTCGGGCGCGGTGCGTCCGACACCACAGCCGTCGCACTGGCGGGAGCGCTGGATGCCGCCTACTGCGAGATCTACACCGACGTGGACGGCGTCTTCACAGCCGACCCGCGGATCGTCCCGGGCGCCCGGCAGATCCCGGCGATCAGCTACGACGAAATGATGGAGTTGGCCGCCAACGGGGCCAAGATCCTGCACCTGCGGTGCGTGGAGTACGCCCGTCGCGAGAACGTCCCGGTGCACGTCCGGTCGTCCTTCTCGCAGCGCCCGGGCACCTGGGTGAAAGACATCGACTATCAGGAGGACGGCATGGAGGAACCACTGATCTCGGGCGTCGCGCACGACCGCAGCGAGGCCAAGATCACCGTCATCGGGGTGCCGGACCGGCCGGGCGAGGCGGCCCTGATCTTCACCACCGTGGCCGATGCCGACATCAACATCGACATGATCGTGCAGAACGTCTCCACCGAGCATGGCCGCACCGACATCTCCTTCACCCTGCCGCAGAACGACGGCGCCAAGGCGATCGCCGCGCTGCAGGCCACCAAGGACCAGATCGGGTTCGCCGACGTGGTCTACAACGATGCGATCGGCAAGGTGTCGGTGATCGGCGTCGGGATGCGTTCCCACCCCGGCGTGACGGCCCGCTTCTTCCGCGCCCTGGCCGAGGCCGACGTCAACATCGAGATGATCTCCACCTCCGAGATCCGGATCTCGGTCGTGGTGGCGATCGACGACGTCGACCGCGCCGTCCGTGCGGCCCACACCGCCTTCGATCTGGATTCCGAGGAGCAGGCCGTGGTGTACGGCGGCACCGGACGCTAGTTCGCCGGCAAACGCCGATCCGGCGGGGTTACCAGACCCAGCGCCGCCGTCCGCAGAGGCATTCGCCGATCCATGGGGGTTGTCAGACGCCCTGACGAGCTGGCAACCCCGCTGGATCGGCGTTTCCACCGGGACGGGCCCGTCCGAGCTCCGATAACCCCGACAGATCGGCGCAGGCCGGCGTTCAGCGAACTCTCATCGGGCTCGCCTAAGCTGGAGGGGTGATCTTCAAGCGCGTCGGTGAATCCCGTCCCTACCCCGAGCATGGCTATGTCCAGCGGCAGTGGGCGGTGATCGCGCCTCAGCAGGTTCGGCTGGACGAGTTGGTGACCACGAAGCGCACTCTCGATCTGGAGGCGCTACTGGAGGAGGACTCGACCTTCTACGGCGACCTCTTCGCCCACGTCGTCTCCTGGGAGGGCGAGCTCTTCCTCGAGGACGGGCTGCACCGCGCGCTGCGTGCCGCGCTGCAGCAACGTCAGACCATGCACGCCCGGGTGTTGGAGCTCACGTAGACTCAGCTTCGAACAGTTCGCCGTCCAGGGGTTGTGAATGCAGACTTTCAGGCAGATCATCCGGGTCTTGAAGACTCCGGTCACGCTGCTGCTCCTGCTGGCCTTCGTGGGCTACGGTGCCGCCTGGGGCCTCGAACACGCCACCGCCCCGGTACCGGAGCGTCCGCCCACCCCCTGCGTGATGATCGACGTCGGCGGTGAGCTGACTCCTGAGATGGTGCAGGTACGGGTGCTCAACGGCGGCACCAGAGGCGGCATGGCGCGCAACGCCGCCGGCCACCTCCGCGCCTACGACTTCAAGGTCATCAAGGTGAACAACACCGACGAGCGGCTGGAGAACACCGTTATCGTCGGCAACTCCGAAGACGACCCTGAGGTTCAGCTGCTGACCAACTTCTTCAAGGACGCCGAGGTTCGCGGTGACGGTCGCGTCGACCACGTGGTGGACGTGCTGCTGGGCACCAACTCGGTTCGGAACACGAACCCCAAGGTCACCACCATGCCGGTGGAGGGCGAGATCTGCCTGCCGGCCGGAACCAAGCTTCCCTCTCCCAGCCCGTCGCCGACGCCGAGCAAGTAGCGGCTAGTCCCGCCAGCGGGCCAGCCGGCCGTGGCGCGAGATGGAGATGAATCGGCGCTCCACCCGGCGGCGATCGGCCGCCTGGGTGACGATCAGCAGGTCGTCCCCGGCCCGGATCGGATCATCCGGCTTGGGCGTGAACGACTCCTCCTGGCGGACGATCAGCGACACCACCGAGTTGCGGGGCAGCCGTAGTTCGCGGACGCTGACGCCGTGCAGCTGCGAGCCGGGGGGCACGTGCACCTGCATCATGTCGGCCTTGATGGTGTCGAGCGGGGCGAACTCGATGTCGATGTCGGTGGCATCCTCGCCACTGGAGACCCGCAGCTTGCGCGCCACCCACGGCAGGGTCGGCGACTGCAGCAGCGTGAACACCACGACGAACGAGAACACCAGGTTGAAGATCGCATGGGCGGCCGGTGCCCCCGCCGCCAGCGGGACGGTCGCCATGATGATCGGGACGGCGCCCCGCAGCCCGGCCCACGAGATGAACGCCTGCTCCCGCCATGGCACCTTGAACCAGGCGACGCAGACCACCACCGAAAGCGGGCGGGCGACGAAGGTGAGGAAGGCGCCGACGGCGATGCCGGCCATCACCTCAGCCAGCGTGAGGGTGGTGAGATCGGCCAGCATGCCGAGCATCACGAACAACCCGATCTGGGCGATCCAGCCGATGCCTTCGGCGAAGGAGCGGGTGGCGTGCCGGTGCGGCAGTTCCCCGTTGCCCAGCACGACGGCCGCCACGTAGACCGCGGCGAACCCGGACAGGTGAATGGTCGACGCCAGACCGTAGGCCAGCACCGTCCAGCCCATCGCGGCCAGCACGTAGAGACCGGAGGCCGGCAGCTTGGTCGCACGCAACAGCTGAATTCCCAGCCAGCCGAGCCCGGCTCCCAGCGCTGCGCCGCCGACCAGCTCGAGGGCGATCAGCGCCACCGTCACCATCGGTGAGCTCTCGCCCCCGCGACCCAGCGACATGCTGGTGGCACTGGCGACCAGCAGCACGATCGGCGCGTCATTGAAGCCCGACTCAGCTTCGATCACCGCACGCAGCCGCGGTGGCAAGGGGACCTTGCGCATCACCGCGAAGATGGCGGCCGCGTCGGTCGGCGACATGATCGCGCCCAGCAGAATCGCACTGGCGAGGTCGATGTGCAGCACGAAGTACGCGAAGGCGGCCACGGCCGCGACCGAGATGCCCACCCCCACCGTGGCCAGCAGGATGGCCATGGGCAGGGCGCCGCGAATCTCCTGCCACTTGGTGGTGAAACCGCCTTCGGCCAGGATCAGCACCAGCGCGGCGAACCCCAGTGAGTGGGCTAGATCGGCGTCCTCCAGGTGCAGGCCGAGTTCGCCCACCAGGACGCCGAGACCGAGGAAGAGCAACAGCGAGGGCAGCCCGAACCGGGCACCGAGCCGAGTGGCGAGAATCGAAGCGAGCAGGACGACCGAACCAAGCAACAACACCTGATCCAGTTCCACCGCGCCTCCTATGGCGGCAGTGTAGTGAACCCGGACCGCTCAGCGCTCCCCGCACCATCCGGCAGAATCCGGGCAGTTTGGCTCGGGTGTGTGCATAGTGACGGCAGCCGCCCGGATTTGCCCGGATTGTGCGGTGAGCACACCCGTGATCCCCACGAAGGCGGGTCTCCCGCAGAAAGGCTGGGCGATCCCGCCGTGACGGGAATGCCGAAGACGGGAAAAGCCTGAGGCGGATCACCTCAGACCTTCCCAACGTCAGGCGAAGAGCTCTCGAGCGCGAGCTGCCTGGGCGACGGACGCGAGGTCGCCGCCCACCTGGGCCGCCACACCGGCAGCCACGGCACCCTCCACCAGGGGGCCTTCGGCGAAGACGATATGTTCACGTTCGTCGTCGTCCAGGAAATCCAGGACGGCCTCCACGGTCATGGTCGCTGAACCCAGATCGGTCAGGATCACGACATCGTGACCGGCTTCGCGCAGCTCGGTCACGGCGTCGTTCACCTTGTCGAAGGAGGTGCCGATCCGGCCATCGTCGGTTCCCGCCGCAGTCCGCAGGGCCACGTCACGGGCCATCTGCGCGGTCAACTCGACCACGCCCTCGGCCAGCTTCTCCGAGTGGGAGACGATGACCAGCCCGACGCTTCTCATCAGGGGTCCCCGCGACGTTGTTCGGGGGAGCGCAGCGGAGGAGAAGAACGTCGTGGGGTGGTCACGCGATCCCCGAGGCGTCGGCGGCCGCAGCCAGCAGGTACGCCGTCGAGGTCGCGCCCGGATCCTGGTGGCCGATCGAGCGCTCGCCGAGATAGGACGCGCGCCCCTTGGTCGCCTGCATCGGGATGGTCGCCTCGGCGCCCTCCAGGGCTGCCTTCGACGCGGCGTACAGCGCCTCGGTGGCGCTCCCGCCCGCCTCGGCGACAGCCTGGGCGGCCGCCAGTGCCGGTGTCCAGGCGTCCACCATGGTCTTCTCCCCGGTGGTCGCCTTGCCCCGCGCGACGATGCCCTCCAGGGCACCTCCGATCAGCGCGGCCACCCCGGCGGCGTCGACCTCGGTATCGTCCCCGAGCGCCTTGGACGCGCGCAGGAAGGCCGTTCCGTAGAGCGGGCCGGCGGCCCCTCCGACGGTCGACATCAGGGTCTGCGCGACGACCTTCAGGACATCCTGGACGGTCTCGGCGCCGGCCTCCAGCTTCGCCACCGCTGCGGTGAAGCCCTTGTCCATGTTGGCGCCGTGGTCGCCATCGCCGATCTGGCGGTCGAGCTCGATCAGCAGCATCCGATTCTCAGCAAGGACGGCTTGGGCGCCGCGTATCCACGCCAGCGCCCAAGCAGTCGACAGTGTGTCGCTCACGCGGTCATCCTCACACACCGCGCCGCAGCGCGACAGTATGAACCGGCGCGTCGTAGAGCTCGGTGAGTTCGTCGTCCAGCTGCAGCACGGTGATCGAGCAGCCCTGCATCTCCAGCGAGGTGATGTAGTTGCCGACCAGCGAGCGGGCGACCTCCAGGCCCGCGTCCTCGAGGCGCTTGCGGGCGTGGCTGTAGACGATGTACAGCTCGGCCTCGGGCGTGCCACCCATGCCGTTGACGAAGAGCAGCACCTTGCCCGACCAGTCGCGGTCGGCCAGGATCGCGTCGACCAGCCGGTCGGTGATGGCGTCGGCGGATTCGAGCGGGATCCGGTGCCGTCCGGGCTCGCCGTGGATGCCGATGCCGATCTCGATCTCGTCCTCGGGCAGGTCGAAGGAAGGCTTGCCGGCGTGCGGCACGGTGCAGGCGGTGAGCGCGACGCCCATCGAACGCACCTGGCTGTTGACCTTCTCCGCGATGGCCAGGACGCCGTCGAGGTCGTCTCCGCGCTGGGCGGCGGCACCGGCGATCTTCTCCACCAGCACGGTGCCGGCGACGCCGCGGCGTCCGGCGGTCCAGGTGGAGTCCTCCACTGCGACGTCGTCGTTGACGACGATCGCCTTGACGGTGATGCCTTCCATCTCGGCCAGTTCGGCGGCGGTCTCGAAGTTGAGGACGTCGCCGGTGTAGTTCTTCACGATATGCAGGACGCCCGCACCACCGTCCACCTTCTTGGTGGCTTCGAGGATCGGATCCGGGGTCGGCGAGGTGAACACCGCGCCGGGGACGGCCGCGTCCAGCATGCCGAGGCCGACGTAACCCGCGTGCAGCGGTTCGTGCCCGGAGCCGCCGCCGGAGACCAGCCCGACCTTGCCCTGGACGGGCGCATCGGCCCGCACCACGTAGTCGGGATCGGTGTAGACCGTGATCAGATCGCCGTGGGCGGCCTGGAAGCCGGCCAGGGTTTCGGCAACGACATTCTCGGGATCATTGATGAGCTTCTTCACAAGAACTCCTTCTCGCACGACAACGTGTCGGGGTGGATATGGCCAACTCTGCCTCGTCCACCCGTTCTGTGGAAGGGGTACCCTTCGCACCTTCGTTCACCGTTCGGTGATGCCGTGAACGAAATCACAGTCACCGACCGCGTCCGTCACGGCTGCGAGCGGTAACCCCGTCAGGGTCCGGTCCGATGCGGCCGTGCGCCCTCGAGTGCCCCCATGCCGGCCGCATCCCGCGAGGAATGACGGCTGAGCCCGGCGTTCTGGGTGTGCCACAGCCAGACCAGGGAGGCGCCCACGATGCCCAGCAACGGAACACCCAGCAGCAGCATCGGGTCGGGCAACACGAAGCCGGCGAGGACGGCGATCAGGGTCGCCGGCCCGAACTGGCCCATCAGCATGCCGACGGCGGCCCTGTACGGCAGCCGACGGGGACGGGCGGCGAGCCACAGCAGGAAGGCCGCACCGAACAGCATCACGCCGTTCATGGCCGTCACCAGTTGCCACAGCCCCAGCGCCGCCGAGAGCGAGAGGGCGAACCCGTTCTGCTCGGCCACCGCCGCCGCCAACTGCAGTCGTGCCGCTGCCGCGGTGCTCCCCGGCGTCACCAACGGGGAACCGTAGGCCAACCCCAGTACAGCGGAGTGCTCGCCGACGGGCTGCTTGACCCGCCACTCGTCGTGGGCGAAGGCGATGCCGTAGGTCGCCGCCTGCCATGCGCCGGGCTCGGGTTCGATCGCGACCAGCCCTCCGTCCGCGCTCCGGGCGAGCACCTGCGGAGGCTGGGACGCCGGGCCGTCCGGCGGCATCGCTGCCAGCGCGTCCGCCACCTCCTGGTCGACCAGCGACAGCGGAGCATCCAGCAACTCGCGCACGTGCCGCCCGTCCGCGCCACCCACCTGGACGGCCAGTTGGACGACCAGCAGCACGCTCAGACCGAGAAAGGCTGCCATCAGCGCCTGCCAGGAGAACCGGGAGCACCGGTTCTGCCACCGGACGAGAGCCCACAGCCAGGCCGGTGATGACGTACGAACCAGATCCCCCACGTCACTCCCTCGATGCGCCGGCCGTCAGCCCGCGGACGAAGCCCTTCTGGAGGAAGAAGAACATCACCACGATCGGAAGCGCCGCCAGGATCGCGCCGGCCGCGAACAGCGCCAGCTTCTGCGTTCGTGGATCGGCGACGAAGGATTGCAGCCCGACGGCGATCGTCAGCGCACCCGGTGACCGCAGCAGGAAGCGCGCCAGCATGTACTCGCCGAAGGGGGTCATGAACGCCCACAGCGCCTGAATCGCCAGCATCGGACGCACCAGCGGCAGCACGATCTGCCAGAAGGTCCGGAGCCGGCTGGCGCCGTCCAGCAGCGCGGCCTCGTCCAGCGAGACCGGAACGGTGTCGAAGTAGCCCTTCATCAGCCAGGTGTTCATCGGGATGCCGCCGCCGACGTAGGCCAGGGTCAGGAACCAGTACTGGTCGAGCCCATGCACCAGCAGGGCCATCACGTAGAAGGCGGCGAAGGCGGCGGTGGTGGGGATCATCTGCGCGAGCAGGAAGAACTTCAGCGCCTGGGAGCGTCCGGCGAAGCGGAACCGGCTGAAGGCGTATCCGGCCAGGGAGACCACGGTGACCTGCAGCGCCATCGTCGCGAGGGCGATCACCAGGGTGTTGCGGTACCACAGGAGATACGGGGTCTCGGCGAACAGCCGGGCGAAGTTGGCCAGCGTCCACTGGTCGCTCCACTCCAGCCGGAAGGCGATCAGGTTGCCGGGCTTGAAGGCGGAGATCACGGTGATCGACAGCGGGTACAGGATCGCTACCGCCAGGCCGATCAGGAACAGGTAGCTGAACACCTGCAGCACCAGGGTGCGCGCGGCAGAACGGGACATCGCCTCACGCCTCCATCTGCAGGGACTGCGCCCGGCGGAAGATCAGGATCGACACACCGACGACGACGGTCGAGATCAGCAACAGGATGGCGGCGGCGACCGAGTACTGGGGTGAGCCTCCGGTGGTGATCTTGTACACCCAGGAGATCAGGATGTCGGTGCTGCCCGCGCCGTTGCCGATCGACCCCGGTCCACCTCCGTTGAACAGGTAGATCGTGGAGAAGTTGTTGAAGTTGCCGGTGTACTGCGTGATGAAGACCGGGGCGCTCACCAGCAGGATCCAGGGCCAGGTGATGTGGCGGAACCGCTGCCAGCCACCCGCTCCGTCGATCCGGGCCGCCTCCAGCACATCCGTCGGGATCGACTGCAGGATGCTGGTCACCAGCATGAACACGTAGGGGAACCCGAGCCAGCCCTGGATGCCGAGCAGCGCCACCTTGGTCCACAGCGGGTCGGTCTTCCAGGGGAGCGCACCGATCTCGACCCCGGGCAGCAGGTTGAACAACGGCAACACCTGGGTGTTGATCGCCCCCGCGGAGTCGTTGAACATGTTCGAGAAGCTCATGATCGTGATGAAGGCAGGCACCGCCCAGGGCAGCAGGAAGACCACCCCGAAGCCGCGCTTGCCGCGGACGAAGGGCTGGTTGGCCACCACCGCGGTGAACACCCCGAGCGCGATCTGCAGGGTGGTGGCGACGGCCGTCCAGGTCACCGTCCAGCCGAACACCTGAAGGAAGGTGCTGCGGTAGGAGGTCAGCAGGAAGATCTGGCCGAAGTTCTCCCAGCCCACCCAGTCGAGCAGCCGGGCCGGTGGGATGTGCCGGAAGTCGTAGTTGGTGAACGCCAGGAACACCGTCACCACGACCGGGAAGACGACCGCGAAGACCATCAGCAGGTAGGCCGGGGCCACCACCAGCCAGGGAAACCCGCGATGCCCCAGCGACCTCCAGGTGGTCGCCCAGCCCCGCTCGGGCAGCCAGCCCGCCCGGATCCGCCGGGCTGTGTGCACGGCGTCGCGGACGCTGGCCACGACCACGATGGCGAACACCGCGCAGATCACAAGCTGCAGCACGCCGGTGATCAGCATGAACAGCGAGTTGTGCTGCATCGGGACGTCGCCGAGCGTCACCAGGTCGGCCAGCGCCCCGGCACCCCACACCGTGAACTGGACGACGAACACGACGGTCGCCAGGCCGAGGCCGATCGCTTTGGGCCACACCCTCAGGTAGGCGTGGCCCAGCCCGGGCACCAATCCCAGGAGCCCGGCCGCTGCGACGCGCGGGGTTCGGCTCAAGGGTCCACCCGGAACACGATCGCGGTTCCCGTCGAAGCCACTTGACCATCGACCACCCGCACCGGTCCGTCTCCGATCAGGTCGCGGTACTCCCCGTCCGTCACCCCCGGCACCGGCACCGCGCCGCTCTCGCACCGGAACGGGAAGATCCCGATCAGCGCGCCGGTCCGGTCGCGGTAGCTGGCCACCACCGTGTCGGCGCCGGGCGCGACCGTGAGCTGGTAGTCCCCCGCCGAGACCAGCGGATCCTGCTTGATCCGGCGGAGCCGCCGCAGCCAGTCGGTGATGTCGAGGGACGGATCCCACACCACCTTCTCGATCTCGAACAGGCTGGGTTTGAGTTGCTCCTGCATCTCCTGTCCGGCGTAGAGCAGGGTCGCGCCCTTCTGGAAGTAGAGGAAGGCGGTCCAGTTGAGCAGTTCGGGCTGCTCGGCCAGGTAGGAGCGGATGCGCGGACGGTCGTGGTTCTCCAGGAACCGGAGCTTGACGTAGTTCCCGGGGTACCAGGCGTCCTGCAGGTTCAGCAGCTCGACATAGCGGCCGAGCGTGCCCTTCCCCTCGGCATAGTCGCGGAGCGCGTTGATGACGTCGTAGTCGTAGGTGACGTCGAAGGCGTCGTACATCTCACCGTCGGAGTGGCAGGCCACCCCGCGCGAGCGGTTGAGCCGGATCCAGTCGGGCTCGACCGTCTCGGCCAGCCACAGGAAGCCGGGCTTCAGCCGGGCGATCTCGGCACGCGCCCGGCGCCAGAACTCCAGTGGCAGCAGCGGCGCGACATCGCACCGGAAGCCGTCGACGTACCGCGCCCAATGGCGCATGGTCTCCAGGTGGTACTCCCAGACCCCCGGCTGTCCGAAGTCGAGGTCGTAGACGTCCTCCCAGTCGGGGATCCGGCTACGGAACTCGCCATTCGGCCCACGGACGTAGTACTCCGGATGCTCGTTGAACAGCCGGGCGTCCGGGGAGGTGTGGTTGAAGACGATGTCGAGCATGCACCGCATCCCACGCTGGTGGATCTGCTCGACCAGGTCGACGAAGTCGGCCATCGTGCCGTACTCGGGGTTGATCCCGCGGTAGTCCGCGATGGCGTAGGGCGAGCCCACGGAACCCTTCATCAGTTCCTGCCCGCAGGGGTAGATCGGCATCAGCCAGATCACGTCGACCCCGATATCGCGGATCCGGTCGAGGTCGCGCGCCACCCCGGCGAAGTCGCCGCTGGCCGAGTGACTGCGGACGTAGACGCTGTAGATGAGCTGGTGCCGCAGCCGCGGGTCGGTATCGATGGCCATGGGTCTCCTCGTGGAAGCTGGCGGGCATGCCGGCTCCGAGAATGGTGCCGGCACACCCGTCAGTGCGCGAACGCGCGGTCGTGCCCTACTTGTACTTCGAAGCGATGGCCTCGGCGAACTCCGCGACACCCTGATCCAGGGCCTCGCGGACGGTGACGTCACCCTTGAACGCGTTGAACAGCGCGCTCTCCATGGTTCCCCAGAACTCCGACATCTCGGGGATGTTCGGCGCCGGCTCTGACAACGCGTACTGGGCGATGACCGCCTTGACCAGCTCGTCGTCGCCCTGCTGGATGGCGGCATGCACTACCTTGTTGGCGGGCACCTCGTTCTTGAGGTCGTAGAGGGCCTGCTGGCTCGTCTCGGAGGTCAGGTAGTCGAGCAGCAGCTGGCCACCGTCCTGCTTGGTGGAGTAGTTGCTGACCACCGACGCCTTGCCGCCACCGAAGGGCCGGTACTCGTTGCCGTTGGGCAGCACCGGGATCTTGGAGACGCCGTAGTTGACGCCGGTGTCCTTGATCGCGGCAGCATCCCAGGGGCCGGCGATGATGGCCGCGGTCTTGCCGGTGGTGAAGTTCTGCAGGACGAGCTGCCCGTTGGTCTTGATGTCGAGCATGCCGGTCGGCCAACGGTCGAACCAGGTCTTGGCGTACTCCACGGCTTCCACCGCGCCGTCGTTGTTCAGCCCGATCTCGTTCGGGTTGGTGCCGCTGTCGCCGAACACGTAGCCGCCGTAGCCGGCGATGAGTCCATAGACGATGTAGGGCGCGTTCCACGGGGCCAGGAATGCCACCGTCCGGTCACCCTCGGCGAAGTCGGACGACTCCGCGAGCTTCTCCAGTTCGGCGAAGGTCTCCGGGGGCGCGCTCAGCAGATCCTTGTTCCAGTACAGGATGATCGATTCGACGATCGCGGGTTGGCCGTAGACCTTGCCCTCGAAGCTGACCTGCTTGACGTTGTTCTCGTAGAAACGATCGTCACCAGGTAGTTGCACCTCGGCGATCGTGCCCGCGGAGGCCAGCTGCCCGATCCGGTCGTAGGGGACGAGGGTGACATCCGGGCCGATGCCCGCGGCACCGTCGAGCGGCAGGCTGTCGAGGGTGTCCTGGGTCTCCCGCTCGTCGATGGTCAGGCTCCAGCCGGTCTCGGCTTCGAAGCCCGACTTGATCGACTCGATGTAGGGGACGTACTCGTTGCCCACCGCGATCGTCAGGGTCTTGTCGACCGGGTCGGGTGCGGGGCTGCTCGGTGCGCCGGTGCCCGGCGCCGGGGAGGGGGACTGGGACGCGCAGCTGGCGGCCAGCATGGCCAGCGCCAGCGCGCCCATCAGGCCGGCGCCGAGGCGGGTGCGGATGTTCGTGGGATTCACGCTCTACTCGCTTTCTGTTCTTGACGTGGAAGGGTCTGGGGTGACGCTGCCGGAACCGCGCAGCGCTAGGTGGGGTGTGAGCAGGTACTGCCGCGGCGAGGGCGACTCACCGTTCAGTTGGGCGAGCACCAGATCGAAGGCGGCTTCGGCAGCCTGGGTGAGTGGCTGCGCCACCGATGCCAGGTCGACGGCGGCCGCCACCGGGGTGTCGTCGAATCCGATCACCGCGCATCGCTGCCCGATGCGCCGGACGTGGGAGAGCGCGCCGAGCGCGAGGGAGTCGGAGGCACAGACGAACGCCGTCGGTTCGCTCTCGGCCAGCAGGGACTCGGCGGCGCGGCTCCCAGCGTCGACACCGTCACAGACGTGGCGCGCCAGATGCTCCCGCGACTCGGCGGAGACAACGTCCGCCATCGCGGTCGCCCACCCGGAGAGCCGCTCGTCCGCCAGGTCGGCGGAGCGGGGGAAGCCGACGTAGGCGATCCTGCGGTGGCCCAGCTGGAGCAGGTGCTCGGTGGCCAGCCGGGTGCCGGCCGCGCCGTCGACATCCACCCAGGCGTGCCGGTCGGCCTCGCTGAGCTGGGTCCACGGCCGGCCGAAGGTCACGAACGGCAGCCCTTGACTGGCGAGCCAGGCGGTCCGGGGATCCCCGGCGTGCGTCGAGGTGAGCAGGAAGGCATCGACGTTGCTGGCCGCGACCAGCTGCGAGTACTGGGCGATCTCGGCAGCATCGTCGGGCGCGGTGAACAGCATCACCCGATAGCTCTCCCGCTGGGCGGCGACGGTGAAGGCGTGCAGGAACCGGTCGAGTACCGCCCCGTTGATGCCGTCGGTCTCGGGCTGCAGGCGCAGGCCGATCACCCGCGAGCGACGGGTTCGCAGCTGGGCCGCCGCGGCGGACGGGGTGTAGTTGAGCTGCTCGATCGCCGCGAGCACACGCTGACGAGTCCTGGGATCCACGATCTGCGGCGAGTTGATCGTGTTCGACACTGTCTGCCGCGACACTCCGGCCGCGGCCGCGACCGTGTTGATGGTTGGACGGCCCGCCATCGCACCTGCCTCCTGGTTTGATCGTTCAAAAGACGCTACCATGAGATGGTTTGAACGATCAAGACCCTTCGACCCGGGAGCGCATGTGAGCCAACCGCAGCTTCACGACCTGACGGTCAGCTGGGCGGCACCCTCGCAGGTGTGGTCGGCACCGGATCACCAGATCCACGCCAGCGGCGTCCAGGGGGCCTGGTACGCCGACACCAGGGTGCTGAGCGAGGCGATCGTGACCATCGGCGACGTCGCCCCCCGGCTCCTGCGTGCCCACCTCGCCGAGCCGTCGCGTACCGTCGGCAGGCTGCTCGCGGTCGACCCGCAAGGGCACCAGGACGCGGGCCTGGAGCTTCGCCGCGTCCGCAGCCTCACCCCGGAAGGAGAACTCCGGGAGCAGCTCACACTGCACCTGGCGCCGGAACGCACCTTCACCGGCACGATCGAGCTTCGGCTCGGCTGCGATCTTGCCGGCATGCCGGCGGCCAAGGCCGGACGGCCCACCGCGCCGCTCCCCATCGGCGAAGACCTCGTGTGGCGTGGCGCCGATCGGTTCCGGGTCGAGGTGCGGCCCGGCCCGGGGGCACGAGCCGACCTGGCGGATCGGCGGCATCCTCGGCTCAGCTGGGACGTGGCCCTCCCCGCAGGCGGCACCTTCATGGCCGAGTGGAGCCTCCAGGTGACCGGGAATCCGGGCGTGGTCCGGCCGCCGGCCGGGGTTCCCGAATGGACGTCCGCCACCCTCCGGGCCGAGGACAAGCGTCTGGAACGCTGGTTTCACACCGCCCTGGGAGATCTGGCGGCCCTGCGGATGACCACCTCGCACGCTCCCGGCGAGACCTTCCTCGCCGCCGGCGCACCCTGGTTCTTCACCCTCTTCGGCCGCGACTCACTCTGGGCAGCGCGCATGCTCCTGCCGCTCGGTACCGAACTGGCCGGCTCGACCCTACGTGCGCTGGCAGCCGTCCAGGGCAGGCGTCACGATTCGGCCAGCGGCGAACAGCCCGGAAAGATCCCCCACGAGATCCGGCACGAGACCTGGCACGACGTCAGTGGCGCGGAACTCGCACCGGTGTACTACGGCAGCATCGACGCCGCCCCGCTCTGGATCATCCTGCTGGTCGAGGCGTGGCGACGGGGCTTACCGCCGGACGAGGTGCGCGCCCTTACGCCGGCGCTACTCGCCGCGCTCGACTGGATGCGCCACCACGGCTGCAGCGAGCGGGGATTCCTGGAGTACTCCGACCCTTCGGGCCACGGGTTGAGCAACCAGGGATGGAAGGACTCCGCCGAGGCCCTGCGCCGGCCGGACGGGACGCTGCCCAGCGCGCCCATCGCACTCTGCGAGGTGCAGGCCTATGCCTACCAGGCGGCGATGGGGGCAGCCGAGCTGCTCGAGGCACTGGGAGACCCGTCGGCACACCAGTGGCGTACCTGGGGTGGCGAACTGGCCGACCGCTTCCGAAGGGAGTTCTGGGCCAGGGACAGCCGGGGCAGCTACCCCGTGCTGGCGTTGGACGGCGCCGGGCAGAAGGTGGAGGTGGCAGCCTCGAACATGGGCCACCTGCTCGGGACCGGCCTGCTCACCCCTGCCGAGGAGGGCCGCGTCGCCGAACGCCTGCTGGCGCCCGCCTTGGACGGGGGCGGCATCCGAACGATTCCCGACACGCACCCGTGGTACTGGCCACTCAGCTACCACGGCGGAGCGACCTGGCCGCACGACACCGCGATCGCGATCCGGGGGCTCATCCGCGGTGGCTTCACCTCCGAGGCGCTGGTGCTGGCCGAGCGGCTGCTCGCGGCAGCGGAGGCATTCGACTACCGGCTCCCGGAGCTCTACTCGGGCGATTCGACGACCCAGGGCTTCATCCCCCACCCCACGGCGTGCCTGCCCCAGGCCTGGTCAGCCGCCGCAGCCGTCGAGGTCGCCCTCGCCCTGCCGGGAGTCCAGATCGATGGCGAGCACAGCCTCACCAGCAGCAACCCCGCCGACGGACAAGCGCGCGGGATCCACCTGACAGCTGCCGACTGCGGCTGAAGCACCGAGCGGAAGCGGAGCGAATCCCGGAATGGCAGCGTTCCGGCACGCGCCGCTCAGCCCAACAAGGGCTGGATGCGCTCGGTCATGGCGGCTTCGCTCAGCGCACCGACCTCGATCGCCGCGATCGTGCCGTCGGCAGCGATGAAGTAGTGGCTGGGGACGCCGGTCACCCGGTAGAGCGCGCCGAGTTGACCGCTGGTGTCGACCACCTGGTGAAAGGTGAGGCCGAGCTGCGAGCCGTAGGCCGCGACGGCGCTGGCGGTGTCGGAGATGAAAACCGAGAGGACGACCAGATCGGCTCCGTAGCGTTCGTGCATGGCCTGGACGTCGGGCATCTCGGCCCGGCAGTTCGCGCACCAGGTCGCGTTGAACAGCAGCCACACCGGCTTGCCACGCAGAGCTTCGAGATCGAGCTCGTCGCCCGCGATCGTGCGTGCGGCGAAGACCGGGGCGTACTCCCCCACCTTGGGGACGGGAGCACCGCTGTCGGGCACCTCCACAGCGGAGACCTGGGAACCCTGCCGGAAGGCCTGCATCGCCCACAACCCGCCCAGCACGACACCGACGATCGCGACCAGCACCACGACATTGACCCAGGCCGAGCCTCGGGTTCGCGGAGCCGCCATCGGCTGCTCAGGCATAGGAGTGCAGCCCGCCGAAGAAGTGGTTGCCGAAGTAGGCGAACAGCACCGCCAGGAAGCCCACCAGCAACAGCACCGCGCTGCGAGTGCCCTGCCAGCCGCGGGTCACCCGGGCGTGCAGGTAGGCGCCGTAGATCAGCCAGGTCACCAGGGCGGCGGTCTCCTTCGGATCCCAGCCCCAGTAGCGTCCCCAGGCGGTGTTCGCCCAGACCGCGCCCAGCACGATCATGATGGTCAGCATCGGGAAGGTCACGGTGGCGGCCTTGTAGCCGATGTCGTCGAACAGGTCGCGCGCCGGCAGGTTGCGCAGCCGCAGCTTCGGATGAAGCAGGTAGAGCGCCGCGGCGCCGCAGGAGACCGCGGCCGCTCCGTAGGCCAGGATCGCGAAGCCGACGTGCAGCGTGAGCAGCAGGTTGTTCTGCAGCGCGGGGATCAGCGGCTGGACGCCGGCATCCAGGCTCATCGCGTACAGCAGCAGCACCGCGGCGATCGGCAGCACCGCCAGCGACAGTGCGCGCACCTGATAGACGAACTCGACCACCAGGTAGGCGCCAAGGATGCCGAGCACGAACGAGACCGCGAACTCGTGCTGGTTGGAAAACGGACCATGACCGGTCAGCGACATTCGCAGCAGCACGTAGGCCAGCACGCAGACGAAGGCGATCGCGGCGAAGCCGGTGGCGTACCAGGCCAGCCCGCTCAGCGGGGCCCGGCGCCGCCGGCGGCGGGATCGATCCGGCACCGGTGACACCACCAGCGTGTCGGACGAGGGGACGCCGGCCGCCACCGTGACCCGCTCGGAGGTCTGGACCGCTGCTCGGCGCTGCCGGCTGGTGATGATCACTACATTGCAGATCAGCGCCAGCACCACGAACACCAGCGAGGCGGTGAGCAGGTACTCCGCCAGTTGCAGCACCTCACTCATGACGGTTCTCCTTTGGCGTCGAGATCGGCGAGTTCATCGTCGAGGTCGGCGACGATGTCCTCCAGCAGGCGTTGGTAGGAGGCCACCGAGCGCTCCACCGCGCCGAACCGGATCAGTCGCGCGGGCCGGGCGTCCGGCCCTTCCACGGGCTCTGTCGTCGCGGGCTCGGAGATGGTCTCGACCCGCACCCAGAGGCGGCGGTAGGCGAAGCTGAAGGTGATGCTCATGCCGATCACCAGCAGCGCCGAGCCGATCCACATCCACACCTCGCCCGGATCCTGGCGCATCCGGATGCCGGTGAACTGCCGTTCCCGTTCGAAGGTGAAGTCGTGGCCGGCGCTCGACACCGCGGCGCCCTGGAGGGCGACCTTGGCATCGACCCGCTCCTCGCCGCGGTAGATCTCGAACAGGGCGGCACCGACCGGCACCACGCCGTCGGTCCTTCCGGACGCGGCCAGCACCACGACGACCTCCAGGTCGGTTCCGGGCAGGTCGAAGCGGCCGACCGCGTTGGCGCCGTCGTTCGACGCCCACTTCAGCGGGACTGCCTCGGCGAAGACCTCCTGCCCATCCAGCGCCACCCGGACGTCGGCTGCGATCCCGAAGGTGGTCTGGTGGAACCGGAAGCCGCCGTACTCGAGCGGTGAGTTGACCCGCACCTCCTGCTGGGCGACCACCTCATCCCCGCGCCGCAGTTGCAGCTCGGAGACGTAGTCGGCCGGACGGCCCTGCTCGGTATAGGTGTCGCTGAAGGAGAGCGCGGTCAGCGTCAGCCCGGTGTCGTGGCCGACCTCGACGGTGCCCCCGACCGGTACCGCCAGATCCTCCTCGATGCCGAAGCTGGCGCTGATCACGAAGGCCGCCAGAATGACGATGAAGCTCAGGTGCGCGATCACCGTCCCGATCCCACTCCAGGCGTGACGATCGGCGTACAGCGCCTGCCCCGGCGCCCGGTCGTCGGTCAGCACCCGGAAGCGGTGGCGCTCCAGGACGGCGCGGGTGGCCGCCAGGGCGGTCGCCGGGTCGGCGTCGGTGGGGACGCTGCCGCGGCTCCGCGCCTTGTCGAAGAAGCGGGGCGCGACGTGGACGTGGGGGTGCCGGTTGCGCCGCCACAGTTCGGGGATCCGATGGGTGGTGCAGGCCAGGATGCTCAGCGCCAGCATGGTGACCACCACGTAGAACGGCACCGAGGTGAACGCGTGGAAGAGACCCAGTGCGCCGAGCACCGGCGTCCAGGCGCCGTAGACCTCCTCGGCCCGGGCCAGGAAGCTCTCGCGCTGCGCCGGGTCGGCCCATACCGCGGCGGAGGTCTGGGTGACCAGCGAGCCGATCAGCGCGTAGACCGCCATCGCCAGAATGAGGATCAGCCCGACGGTCTTGGAGTAGAAGAACCGGTAGACCCACCGGAACAGCTCGCTGACCGCGACCTCGCCGCCACCCTTGGGTCCCCCGGGATCGGCGCCGTCCACCGTCACGACTGCTCCGTGGGCCGCTATCGCGTCCCGCGTCGGGACTCCTTCGTCTGCCGCGGCTTCCGGACGGAACCGGTGGTCGGTGGTCATCGTCCCTCCGTCGGCGTCGGGGTCGGCGTGGCGGGATCGGCGAGCCCGGCCAGGTGCATGCTCGCGGTCTGCGCCATGTCGGATTCCGGATCGATGTCGATCACCCGTTGCCAGGCGTTCCTCGCCGCCGCCATGTCAGCCGGCTCGACGGTGAGGTAGAGGAAGCCGAGGTTGTACCAGGCGGTGGCGTTGTCGGGCGCGAGTTCGGTGACCGCCAGCCACTGGGCCTTGGCCTCCTCGATCTGACGTTGGTTGAAGTACAGGACGCCCAACTCCAGCCGGGCATCAACATCGCCGCCGTTCGCGGTGACCGTGGCTTCCAGTTCGGCGATCCGGGCCAGGACGTCGGCCTCGGTCGGCGCCGCGGTGCCGGCACCGGTGCCCAGTGTCGGCATGGGCGTCGAAGGAGTGCCACCGGTGGGACGAGCGGCGTACCAGACACCGCCCAGGATCCCCGCCAGCAGCGCCACCACCAGGGCGAACCGCACGGTGAAGACCCGCCCGCCGGACGCGTGCGCCGCGCCGGCCTTCGCCGTGCCCGTGGCCCGTGGCCTGCGGCGCAGGACGTCGTCGTCGTTCTCCAGCCCGGCGTAGAAGTCGTCGGACTCGTCTTCGGAAGCCCGCGCGGCCAGTTCGGCACGTAGCGCGTCGGCCTGCTCCCCCGCCCAGCCGGCGATCTCCGCCGGGGCGGCATCGAGGAACTCCAGCACCTGCTGCAGTTGCTGCGCGGGGAGCGCAGCCGCGTGAAGCTTGCTGTCGGCGTCCCCTTCCGTCGTCACGGCCATCGCCTAACCGCCGGTGTGACCGCCGCCGGCACGCAGCGACTGCTCCAGGTTGTTCCGGGTCACCTCCGACGGCTCCAACTCCGCGGCGGTCGCACCCTGCAGCGCCAGCTGGCCCTTGCGCGCGGCGTCCAGCGCCTGGCTCAGGATCCGCTGGGTGTAGTCGGGAGCGTGGAACCCGTAGGAGTTCTCGGAATACACGATGTCGATGTAGAAGCTGGCCTTGTTCTGGTACGTCCGCGCCAGTTCCAGGCTGGCTTCCGGGGTGCCGTCGGTCTGGGCGGCCGTCAGGTCGTCGATCAGGGCCACCAGCGCGTCCAGGGCACGGTCGCGGGATTCGATGAACCGATCCTGGATGGTCGTCACCCGAGCCTCCAGCACCCCGTCACCGGTGCTGTGGCAGGTGCCGCAGGTGGCGTTGACGTCGGCCATCGGGGTGGTGACCTGGTGGTTGGAGACCTTGCTCGCACCCTCGCGGACGTAGCCCATGTGGCAGTCGGTGCAGCTGACGCCGTTGGCGGCGTGGACGCCCTGCGACCAGAGCTCGAACTCGGGATGCTGCGCCTTCAGCACCTTCGCGCCGGTGCCGGCGTGCGTCCAGTCGACGTGCCCGATCTCCATGTAGTAGTCGAAGATGTTGTCGACGTCGAGCCCCTTGTCCCAGGGGAAGGTGAGAACCTTGTTCTCACCAGCGAAGTAGTACTCGACGTGGCACTGCGCGCACACGTAGCTGCGCATCTCCTGCCGGGTGGCATCCCGGTTGACGTCGTAGTTCTCGATGCCCTCCGAGGCCTTCAGCTCGGCGATGCCCGCCTTGAAGGCCGGGCGGCTGATCCGCAGCGCCATGGTCGACGGGTCGTGGCAGTCGATGCAGGCCACCGGATGCTCGACCTGCTCGATCAGTTCCTTCAGCGGCACCGTGCCCATCGCCTCGAAGCCGGCCTGGACGTCCCCGTTGCCCAACTCGCTCATCAGCGCGGTCGTGGAGGCGTGGCAGTTCAGGCAGGTGCCGGGCTGCTTGAACTCGATGTTGCGCAGCGTGAACTGCTGGTCGATGGTCATGAAGGCGTGCCCGCGGGCATGCCGGTAGTCGACCGAGAACGGGTAGCCGTCCCACATCCGCACCAGCCGCGGATCCTCCTCCAGCTTGGACGAGGGCACTTCGGATCGCGGATCGCCGGCGACGTCGTGCGGCACCAGAACGCCGCTGTGCGCCGATTCGGTGAACTCGGCGGTGCGCAGGTAGGCCTGGTACTGAGAGGGGAAGTTCTGCCCCCAGATGGACGGATCCACCGTGGTCTCGTCGAGCTCGACCACCTTGACCCAGGTCTGGGCGCTCTCCTGCTGGTGCTGGAAGATCGTCACCAGCAGGGCCGCGATGGCGAAGGTCGCGGTCGCGGCCAGCACCAGCACGGCGCCCAGCAGGAAGGTTCGCTTCCGCTGCTTCGGCTCGGGAGCCGGCACCGGCTGGGGATCGGGCTCGGTCTGGGTCATATCCCTCTCCTTATCCATGTCCGACTCCGCTGTGGCAACGGACGCAGTCGAAGACCTCGCCGTCGTCGGGGGTGCCGGGGTGTCGGATGTCGTTGGTGAGTTCGGCGTGACAGTAGAGGCAGGCCTCGTTGGTGATCGCCAGGCTGACGGGCCGGGCGACGATGTTCTCGGGGTACCAGCCGGTGGTGAACTTCAGCGCGTGCATGAAGCCGTTCTCGCCCTTCACCCAGTACTTGTGAACGACGTTGTCGTGCGGCATATGGCAGTCGGAGCAGGTCGCGACGTCGGCGTGGACGCCGTTGATCCAGCCGTCGTACTGCTCGTTCATGACATGACAGTTGATGCAGGCCTGCGGGTCGGTCGACAGGTACGAGGCCCCCTTGGCGTAGACGAAGGTGAACAACCCCAGGCCGACCATCAGCCCGACGGCGAAGGTGGCGGCGGTGAGCAGCACGAACGCAGGAGACCACCCGCGGCGTTCGGGCTGGGGGGCCGCCATCGCCTCGATCCTCTCTTCGCAACGCTGCGAACACTGGCGAGGCCTCGCTGCCCACCAGCGCCTTGACACTGTCAAGTAAGCAATTATGGTAATGGACCCTCCAGGGCCGCGCCGGCGATTCGACGAACTTCCTGGAAATTCACCCGGACCCTCGCCACACCGCCTTCGGGCAGCTGACCGGGTAGCCCTCACAGGCCCCGGAAAACGGCAATAGCCCGAACCTCAGCACTCGGGTTCGGGCTATTCCAGTGTCCTGCGACATCGGCGGTGGCGGAGGGATTTGAACCCTCGGTGGGTTGCCCCACACTCGCTTTCGAGGCGAGCTCTTTCGGCCGCTCAGACACGCCACCGCGGAAGAGTGTAGCCAACCCGAACCTGGCCGAGCCAATCGAGCGTCACAGCGACTTGATCATCACCAGCGCCGGCCGGCCCTCCCACCAGCCCGGGAATTCCTCGACCGGAAGGAAGCCGACATCGCGGTAGAACGCCCGGGTCGCGGCGGCGCGCGGGGTCGGATCGGAGGGCCCGAGGGTCTTCACCTCGACCAGCCTCACCCCGAATGCCCTGGCGTCGGCCTCCACCGCAGCCAGCAGCCGGCGTCCGATCCCCTGGCGCAGATAGCCCTTCCGCACGGCCATCACGAACACCTCGACGGCCTCCTCGAAGTGGGGTTCGAGGAGCAGGACGCCCACCGCGTCGCCCTCGGACGTGGTGGCCAGGTAGGTGACCATGTGCTCGGCAGCGGCCAGGTAGACGTCGGTGGGCCGCGGCATGGAGACGCCCTCCGGCAGATCCGCCAGGATGGACGCGACCACCGCCGGATCCGGATCCTCGCGGCCGATCAGGATGTGCACACGCGCATCGTATGCCTCGCCTCCACTCCCGCAGAAGGTGCTAGGAGCGATGGGAGGCGAAGAACTCCTGCAGCGGAGCCGCGCATTCTGCCTCGAGGATGCCGCCGACCACGTCGACGCGGTGGTTGAGGCGGGGGTCGCGGACCACGTCCCAGAGCGACGCGACCGCGCCGGCCTTGGGATCATAGGCGCCGAATACCAGCCGATCGACGCGGGCCAACACCAGCGCGCCGGCGCACATCGTGCACGGCTCCAGGGTCACCACCAGGGTGCAGCCGTCCAGCCGCCAGCCGCCCAGCTGCTCGGCCGCCCGGCGTAGCGCGAGCACTTCGGCGTGCGCGGTCGGGTCGCCCAGGAGTTCGCGTTCGTTGCCGGCGCCGGCTACAAACCGGCCCGCGGCGTCCACCACCACCGCCCCGATCGGGACGTCGCCATGCTCGGAGGCCGCGCCTGCCTCCGCCAGCGCTTGGCGCATGGCCGGTTCCCAGCGGTTCACGGGGTCAGTCCAGCGCGGCCACTGCCCGGGAGAACTCCCGGCCGAACTTCACCCGCTCGGCGATCTGCTCCAGCAGCGTGACCGAATCCTCGTCGTAGTTGGAGGCGATCGCCTCCAGTTCGTAGTCGTGCAGCCCGGAATCGACCAGTATCTCCAGGTCGCCGACGGGGTAGGCATCGTCATCGTCCTCGTCGGTGTCGATGCCCAGGTAGTCGACGAGATCGCGGGCGATGGGCCAGTCGTCGGCCGCGCCCACGTCCGAGAGCAGCACCTGGACGTGCTTGCCGCGGACCCGCACCAGGACGAACACCTCGGTGGCCAGCGAGACCATCCCGAGCGCGCCACCGTCGCCCGGGATCCGGCGGAGTTGGTCGATCAGGCTGTCGAAGTCGTTGGCGAGTTCGGCGTCGAGGGCCAGGACGACCGGTTGGCCGTCCTCCCGGTAGAGCGCGAGCACCAGATCGATGTCGTCGTCGGTGGCGTCATCGGGATAGTCGTCGTAATCGTCGTCGCCGTCCTCGTCGACCTCTTCGACATCGAGGTCGTCGTCCAACTCCTCCAGCCCCGGTCGGTCGTCGCCGAGGTTGGGCAGCTCCATGTCGAAGTCGCCTGTCGTCTCGCTCACGCCCTGCTCCTCACTGTCTGCCCTCCATCGTGTCAGAAGTCCTTGTCGATGGCACCGTTACCGTCAGGATTGATGCCGACCTGCAATACGACACCACCTCCGGCCGGATTCCCGGTCGGAGGTGGGCAGTTCGTCGTCCGCCGAGACTGCCGGGCGACGATGTGAAAAGGTTGGGGCGTGGAACTGCGCGCGCTCGACCATCCCCTGGTCGCCCATAAGGTCACCGTCCTGCGGGACAAGAACACCAACAGCCCCAACTTCCGCAAGCTCGTGGAAGAGCTGGTGACGTTGCTCGCCTACGAGGCGACCCGCGAGGTACGGGTGGAGCCGGTCGAGGTGACCACCCCCATCACCGTCACCACCGGCGTCGCCCTGTCGAAGCCGGCTCCCCTGGTGGTGCCCATCCTGCGGGCCGGCCTGGGCATGCTGGAGGGCTTCACCCGGGTGATGCCGACAGCGGAGGTCGGCTTCGTCGGGATGGTGCGGGACGAGCAGACGCTGCAGCCCTTCACCTACGCCGAGCGCCTGCCGCACGACCTGTCGGGACGACAGTGCTACGTGCTCGACCCGATGCTGGCCACCGGCGGCTCGCTGGGCGGAACGGTGCAGTTCCTGGTGGATCGCGGCGCCGACCACATCACCTGCATCTGCCTGCTCGCGGCCCCCGAGGGCATCCAGCGGATGCGCGAACTGGTCGATCCGCTCGGCATCCCCTGCACCCTCGTCGTCGCCGCCATCGACGAGCGGCTGAACGAGGTCGGCTACATCGTCCCCGGCCTAGGCGACGCGGGCGACCGCCTCTACGGCCTGGCGGAGTAGCCAGCCTCCGGCGCTCTCTGCCGCTCAGAGATCGCGGGCGAGCTCCTCGACCCGCTCGGCACCGGGCAGGTTGAGCAGATCGGCTCCCGGCAGCAGCAGCTTGGCGGTGCGATTGCCGGCACCGATGCACACCCAGTCGGTGTCAGCCACCGCGGCGTCCACCCAGACCGGCCAGTCGGCGGGCAGTCCCACCGGCGTGATGCCGCCGTATTCCATGCCGGAGGCCGCGACCGCGACGTCCATCGGCGCGAAGGATGCCTTGCGCACGTCGAGCTTGCGACGCACCACGTTGTTCACGTCCACCCGGCGATGGGCCAGGGTCATGCAGCAGGCCTGCCGCTCGTCGCCCGCCCGGCGCCCCTGCACCAGCACGGCATTGGCCATGATCTGCATCGGCAGGTCGTAGACCCGGGCCAGGGTCTCGGTGTCGGCATGCTCGGGATCGATCGTGAACACGAGCGCGGCCGGAACGTCACTCAGCGCCGCATGGACGGCGGCGGGGACGAGTTCGGGATGGTCGAGGGCGGAAACCGGCTGCAGCTTGTCGAACACCCGCGCAGTGTAGGCAGATGGGATCGAACCCGGCTCGGCCGTCCCACGCCCTCGTCGATCCGGCCCGGCTACGCGGGCGCGTGCTCGGCGAGGAAGGCCGCCGAGCGGGTGAAGATCAGCTCGGCATCGTGGTCGAGCGTGGCGACGTGGTAGCTGTTCGGCAACTCGACGAACTCGCGGATCTCCGACGAGACCCCCGGCAGGATCAGCCCCTGGCTGGTGTCGTCCACCACGTGGTCGGTCTGGGAGCGGAAGTACAGCAGCGGAGCCGTCACCCGGGCCAGGTAGTAGCGGACGTCCCGCCACATCTCCAGCTGCTGGGCCAGCGCGTGCAGCGGCACCTTGTCGTAGGCCACCTCGTCCTGACCCGGCTTGGCGACGTCGTTGCTGATGCCGGGGAAGGACGGCGTCAGGCGGCGCAGCACGGGCAGCAGCTTCAGGTCGAACCGCTTCAGGGCGATCGCGGGATTCACCAGCACCAGCGCGGCCACCTCGTCGGGCCGGTTCTCCGCCAGCCGCAGCGCCAGCGCGCCGCCCATCGACATCCCGCACACCGCCGTCCACTCGCAGGTCGCGCGCAGGTCGGACAACGCGGCGTCCACCTCGTCGTACCACTGCTGCCAGGTGGTGGTGTTCATCTCCTGCCAGGTCGTGCCGTGCCCGGGCAGCCGGGGCACCCGGACGACGTAGCCCTCGCGCACGAGGTGTTCAGCCCACGGCCGCAGCGAGGCCGGCGATCCGGTGAACCCGTGACACAGCAGAACGCCGCGCCCGCCCTCACCGGCCGCATACGGCTCGGCCCCGGGCCGCACCGGGATGTTAGTACTCATGACGTCATCCTGCCGCACCACCCGGCAACACCGAACGGCTCTCAGTAGTAGTAGGGGAACTTCGACCAATCCGGGGCGCGCTTCTCCAAGAAGGAATCGCGGCCCTCGACGGCCTCGTCGGTCATGTACGCCAGCCGGGTGGTCTCGCCGGCGAACACCTGCTGGCCGACCAACCCGTCGTCGATGGCGTTGAAGGCGAACTTCAGCATCCGCTGGGCAGTGGGCGACTTGCCGCACACCTTGGCTGCCCACTCCAGGCCGACGCTCTCCAGTTCCGCGTGCGGGACGACGGCGTTCACCATGCCCATCCGGTGGGCGTCCGCGGCGGAGTAGACGTCGCCGAGGAAGAAGATCTCGCGCGCGAACTTCTGGCCCACCTGGCGGGCCAGGTAGGCCGAGCCGAAGCCCGCGTCGAAGGAGCCCACATCGGCATCGGTCTGCTTGAACCGCGCGTGCTCGGCCGAGGCCAGGGTGAGATCGCACACCACGTGCAGCGAGTGGCCGCCGCCGGCGGCCCAGCCGTTCACCAATGCGATCACCACCTTGGGCATGAAGCGGATCAGCCGCTGCACCTCCAGGATGTGCAGCCGCCCGAGTTTGGCGGCGTCCACCGTCTCGGCCGACTCCCCCTCGGCGTACTGGTAGCCGGCCCGGCCGCGGATCCGCTGGTCGCCGCCGGAGCAGAACGCCCAGCCGCCGTCCTTCGCGGACGGGCCGTTGCCGGTGAGCAGCACGCAGCCGACATCGGAGGACATCCGCGCGTGGTCGAGCGCGGTGTACAGCTCGTCCACGGTGTGCGGACGGAAGGCGTTACGCACCTCGGGCCGGTCGAAGGCGATCCGCACCGCCGGGACGTCGAGCGCCCGGTGGTAGGTGATATCGGTGAACTCGAAGCCCTCGACAGCGCGCCACCGCTCCGGCTGGAATGGATTCTCCATGCGCCGCAGACTAGCGCCCGCACCCGGCGCCTCGGGCGATGCCCCAGGCACTAGAGTTCCAACGCAGGCGTGGGCGGCATCGTCCGCTCGAGGGAAGGGAGGGTCATGCCGGCGTCGAATCCCCCGGACCCCTCGCCTGATCGGCGGCTGACCGAGGCGGAACTGGCCGAGCTCCACGAGATCCTGCTCGGAATGCTCCTCGACGTCGCCGCGGTCTGCGAGGAACTCGCGATCCCGTTCTTCCTCGGCGAAGGCACCCTGCTGGGAGCGATCCGTCACCGGGGCTTCATTCCCTGGGACGACGACGTCGACCTGCTGATGCGCCGCGACGACTACCGCCGCTTCCTCGCCGAGGCGCCCGCGCGGCTCGGCCCGCGCTACGAGGTGCAGCATTCGACCACGGTGCCCGGCTACTGGTCGCCGATCATGAAGGTGCGCCTGGTCGACGGACCCCAGAAGTTCCGCCAGGGGCACATCGCGCACCTCACCGACCGCAACGGACCGGTGCTGGACATCTTTCCGATGGACTACGTTCCCCGCGACCGCGGCTGGGCGCTCACGCTCCAGTCGAGCTACCTGCGGTTCCTGCGCAGCACCCTGCTGCAGAAACTCGACTCCCACTCCCCCGACACCCTGGGACGGCGCGCGATGCGCCTGGCCGGCCGGGCGCTGCCGACCGGATGGATCCACCGCCAGCTGGAATGGGCGTTCACACTGCACGGCGACGACCCGCGGCCCTACCTCGCCACCCTCTCCAGCTATCAGTCGCTGCGCGCCCAGGTGATGCCTGCCGAGGTCTACGCCGGCACCGCCCTGGTGCCCTTCGAAGGTCACCCCATGCCGGCCCCCCAGGGCTACGACCGGCTGCTGACCGCGCTGTACGGCGACTACCTCACTCCGCCCCCCGAATCCGAACGCGGCCACCACCACGAGTTCACCACCGGCGATCGCTAGCGCCGCCCGACGGACGTCCCGCCCGGAGCCCGAGGGTCGGCCGGTCTGGAGCGGGACCGCCCGCTAGAGTCGCTCTCGTGACACACCGCGAGTCAACGGCCGCCGGCGGCGCCGACGTCGGGCAGGGCAGCCGGCGCGCGCTCCCCGACCCAGCCCTCTGACATGGTGACCATGCGACCCGACCTGTTGTTCCCCCGGTCCTGGGCGACCACGGACGGCATCCACTCCCAGCCGGAGATCCTGGAGTGGGTGGCCCAGCGCAACAGCGCCATCTCGGTGGACATCACCAAGACGACGCTCGCGCAGACCGGGTGGTTCTACGACGAGGCCACAGGCCAGATCGTGAATCCCGCACGCACCTTCTTCCAGATCTCGGGGTTCCAGACCGACGAGGTCTGCCAGCCGATGCTCATCCAGGACGAGATCGGCTTCCTGGGCATCATCGCCAAGCCGATCGACGGCGTGCTCCATCTGCTCATGCAGGCGAAGATCGAACCGGGCAACGTCAACCGGGTCCAGTTGTCTCCGACGATCCAGGCCACGAAGAGCAACTTCACCCAACAGCACGGGGGCGCCCGCCCGGCCTACCTCGACTACTTCCTGAACGCGGCGCCGGAGGCCACCGCGGTGGATCAGATCCAGTCCGAGCAGTCCTCCCGATTCCTCGGCAAGCGCAACCGGAACATCGTGGTGTGCCTGCCGGAGGAGGAGGTCATCGACGAGGGTCCCAACCACCGGTGGCTCACCCTCGGCCAGGTCAAGCAGCTGCTCAAGGTGGACAACCTGGTCAACATGGACACCCGGACGGTGCTCTCCTGCCTGCCCTTCCATCTCTACGACGCGGGCCTGGCTACCCTCGACTCACCGCATGACCCGGCACTGGTGCGCTCCATCACGCACCCCGGCCCCAACCAGTTGCCGCTGATCTTCCGCCACGTCAACGACTACAAGATGTTCCGCGCCAACCCGGGCCGGCTGGTGCCCCTGCTGGGCCTCGAAGGCTGGACGATGCGCTCCAGCGCCGGGGCGGAGGAGTTCGTGCGCGATCGTCCCCATCCGTTCAAGGTCGTCTTCTGTGACATCTCGATCGAGGGACGGGAGGTCACCCGCTGGGGCCAACCGCTGTTCGAGGCCGTGGGCATGGCGCACTTCGGCCTGTTCACCGCGGTGCTCGACGGGGTGCGCCACTTCCTGGTGCGAGCCACCCCGGAGCTGGGCGCCTTCGACTCCATCGAGCTCGGGCCGACCGTGCAGCTGGAGCCCACCCAGGAGCCCGCCGACGAGATCGGACGCGCCTTCTTCGAACACCTTGCGGATCGCCGCGGCGTGCTCTACGACGTCGTGCTGTCGGAGGAGGGCGGACGGTTCTACCACGAGCAGAACCACAACACGATCATCGAGATCGACGCCGCCGAAGCCGGCGACCTCCCACCGGGCTACTTCTGGCTCACCTACCGGACGCTGAGTCAGCTCGTCCAGGTCAACAACTGCCTCAACATCCAGCTGCGCAACCTACTGTCCCTGATGGAGATCTGATGCCCGCACTGAGGATCGGGGTTCTCAGCCCCTCCGAAATCGCCTTCCGCCGCTTCCTTCCCGCGCTGCGCAAGTGCCAGGCGGAGTTCGACTATGTGGGGCTGGCCACGGCCTCGCCCCAGGAGTGGGGCGGACCCGCCGCGGAGGCGGAAGCCGAGGCGAGCCGCGCGAAGGCGCTCGGCCTCCAGGCCGAGCACGGCGGGCTGCTGTTCGACAGCTACGCGGAGTTGTTGGAAAGCGACGTCGACTGCGTGTACGTGCCGCTGCCACCAGCCCTCCACTACCGCTGGGGACGGCTGGGGCTGGAGCACGGCAAGCACGTCCTGCTGGAGAAGCCGTCGACCACTGCCCCGGCTGACACGTCCGCGCTGGTCGACCTCGCCCGCGCCAACGGTCTCGCCCTCCACGAGAACTACATGTTCCAGTACCACAGCCAGCTGGAGACGATCCGGCAGGAGATCGCCCAGGGAACCATCGGCGAGGTACGGCTCATCCAGATCCAGTTCGGCTTCCCGTTCCGCGGGGTGAACGACTTCCGGTACAACCCTGCGCTCGGCGGTGGCGCGCTGCTCGACTGCGGCGGCTACACGATCAAGCTGGCCACCATGCTCCTCGGCGATTCGGCGCGGGTGACGACGTCCACCCTCGGCTCCGCCCGCGGCCTGCCGGTGGACGTCTACGGTCACGCGACGCTGGTCAACGACGCCGGGCTGACCGCCCAGGTCTCCTTCGGAATGGACAACGACTACCGCTGCAACCTGGATGTCTGGGGTTCGCAGGGCAGGCTGTTCACCGACCGCGTCCTCACCGCCCCCGACGGCTTCGAGCCGACGCTGACCATCCGCTCCGCCTCCGGCGACGAGACCCGCACCCTCGCCGACGACGACTCCTTCCGGAAATCCATACTGGCCTTCCGCGCGGCCATCGACTCGGCCGAGGCACGCGAGCGGGCCTACGCCGCGATGCTGACCCAGTCGCGTCTGGTCGACGAGGTGAGCGCGGCCGCCGCCCCACCCCGACCGCCTGCCGACCGGCCGGCGGAGTGACACCGACGAAGCCCAGGTCAGCCGTCCTCGGAGAAATTGCGGGCCTCTCGGGGGCGCGACTATCGTCGTGCGGGGCGAAGCGCGGCGCCTCAGCCGACTCCGGCGGTTCGTCCTCCGGATTGAAGGAGAGGTCGTCCGTTGTCACCTGAGCCCATCCACGTCGTCCGGCCCTTCCTGCCGCCACTTGCCGAGTACGTCCAGGAGCTGGAGAGCATCTGGGAGACGCACCACCTGACCCACTCCGGCCCCAAGCACCAGGCCCTCACCGCGGCCCTGGCCGACTACCTGAGCGTGCCTCAGGTCTCGTTGTTCGCCAACGGCCATCTGGCCCTGGAGGCCGCGCTGCAGACGCTGGGAGTGACCGGCGAGGTGATCACGACGCCCTTCACCTTCGCCTCCACGACGCAGGCGATCGTCCACTCGGGCGCCACCCCGGTGTTCTGCGACATCACCGCCGACTCCTACGTCATGGATCCCGAACTCATCGAGTCGCTCATCACCGACCGGACCTCGGCGATCCTGCCGGTGCACGTCTACGGCAACCTGTGCGATCACGCCCGGATCCAGGAGATCGCGGACGCCCACGGGCTGAAGGTCATCTACGACGCCGCCCATGCGTTCGGGGTGACCAAGGACGGCATCGGTGTCGGCAGCTACGGCGACGTCTCGATGTTCAGCTTCCACGCCACCAAGGTGTTCCACACCATCGAGGGCGGCGGCCTGACCTTCGCCGATGAGCGGCTGTCCCAGGAGTTCGCCGCCTGGCGCCAGTTCGGCCAGTACGGCAAGGAGGATTCGGGGGCCATCGGCACGAACGCGAAGCTCACCGAGTTCGGCGCCGCCATGGGCCTGGTCAACCTCCGCCACATCGACGCCACGATCGAAGCCCGCCGTCAGCTGACGCTGCGCTACCGAGAGCACCTGGCCTCCGTCCCCGGGCTGTCACTCGGTGAGGACATCCCCGGGATCCGGCACAACTACGCCTACCTGCCGGTGGTGTTCGACCCCGAGGAGTTCGGGCGTTCCCGCGACGATGTCCTGCGGGATCTCGCGGACAACGACATCTACGCGCGACGCTACTTCCATCCGCTGACGTCACAGTTCTCGGTGTTCGAGGGCAGGTTCCCCGCCGAGCAGACACCGGTCGCCGCCGGTATCGCCGATCGGGTGCTCACGCTTCCGCTTTACGCCGGGCTCCCGGCGTCCGAGGTCGATCGCATCTGCGAAGTGGTGCTCGCCGGCCGCTGATTCGCCCGCCCGCTACCGGGCAGTGAGCGCGGGAGCCCTGCCCGCACACTGGAGGTCAGACGTCGTCCCCGTCGGCGCGCTCGCCGATCCCGTCGACATCCAGACCCTCGTCACCGGTGTCGGCACCCGCCAGGTCGGGCCCGGCCTCCTCCAGGGCGACGGAAGGATCGGGATCCTGCGCGGTGGGCTCGAGCGCACCCTCCGGCGAATCCCCCTCCTCGAAGAACTCCACCGACTCGAAGTGCGGCTGACGGTCCTCCAACGGGGGCAGTGACATGAAGTCCCCGTACATCGAGCGCAACACACCCTCGGGGTTGTTCGGCGTATTGACCTGCATACCCTCGAAGAGCGGCCCATCGGTCCGGATCGGATACATGTCGTCGTAGCGGAATGATCGCTCGATGATCGTCCCCGGTGCGGCGATCAGGAGCTTCTCCTTCCCCTGGCTCCGCTTCAGCTTGTGATAGCCGAGCTGGATCCGGTGCTTCACCTCGGCAGCGGCGAAGCGCGGGAAGTCGGCCAGCCGTTGCCGGCCCCGCAGTGCGAAGTGCGCGTCCCTCGACTTCTCCAGGCTCGCCGCCAACTCCTTGACTCTGGGGCCGTGCCGATACTTGCCGGCGGTGGTCGGGACCACCCTGATCAAGTCGATGCAGACGCCGTGGTACTTGAACTTGCGATCGATCTTCCACATCGATTCCAGGGTGAACGTGCTCAGATCCCGCACCTTCACCCAGGTGACCCAGTACACCGGGTCGTTCCGCCTGTTGTGCAGCAGCAGATCGCCGGGCAGCTCACGCCGCAGGTGCAGGATCGCCCTCCCGTAGTCGCTGCTCATGATGAAGAGATCGATGTCGTCGTCCCAGGGGATGTAGCCCGAATGCCGGATCTGCCCCAGCAGGGATCCATAGCCCAGGGTGTAGGCGATGTTGTGCCGATCCAGTACCGCTGCGATCTTGCGGTACATCTCGATGCTCTTGGCCTGCACCTTGTGGAGGTCATCGAGGGTGTAGGTCTGCGAGACGAAGAACTCGATCTCGCCCTCGCGCTCAAGAATGCTCATCGAACCGGGGCCCCCTTCAACCAGGTGTTCACGGCGTGAAGAACCGCCTCCGGCGAGCCCTCGTCCGGAGCCAGGGTGATGCCGAAGCGCGCCTCGATCGCGGCGGCGTTCTCCGGCAGCGAGGGCTCGGCGTCCATCCTCTCGACCACGCTGGTGAGGGCCTCCATCCAGTCGTCGGCCACCGGGCCGGGGAGCAACTCCAGCAACTCGCCGTCACCGGCCAGCAACTCCATCGACCGCTCCTTGCCCGCGGTGCACACCGATACCGGGACGCCGGCGCGTACCAACCCGTAGCTCAGCGGGTCCACGCCGCAGACCGCACCCGCGAACCTCGCCAGCAGCGCGTGGATGTCGAAGGGCTTGAGCAACTGGATGTGCTCACGGTCGGCCACCCGTTCCTGGATCAACGAGTGGAACCGCTCCGCGGCCGGCAGGTAGAGGTCGAGCACGAAGCCGTGCTCCCGCGCCAGCTCGTCGATCGCGTCGACGTTACCGATCAGCCACATGACGACGGACTCGGCCTGGGCGAAGGAGAGACCGCCCGGGCTGAACAGGAGGTGCCGCCGCCCCACCGGCGTCAGCGACTCCGGAATGGCCAGCAACCGCGGCTCGGTGGCCACCTGCACGACCTCGGCGGCAGCTTCGGTCAGGCGTAGCTGCTCGGCCAACGCACCCGAGTCGGTGATCACCAGGTTCGACGCGGTGCGCCAGTCCATCGGCGAATCCTCGGCCCGCTCGGCCGGATCCGACTCGACCCGGGTCTCGATGGCGGCGAAGGGCATCAGGTGCTCGCCGTTGTGGAAGTAGCGATTGTCCGGAACCCGCACCACGCGCGACGCGGCGTTGAAGCCCCGCATCTCGAAGATGTCACTGCGCAGCGACTCGCAGAAGAGCACCTCTGCCCGGGACAGCAGCGACACCGACCGGCTCGTCTTGAGCAGGCAGACCGGCAGGCCCTCCGAGTTGAGCAACCTCTCCACGGTGGCGCTTCTGGTGAGCCAGTAGGCGCGGATGTCCGGGTGATTGGCGACGACGTACTCGTACAGGCTTCGCACGTTGCCGCGATAGGAGACCTTGTCATCGCACATGAACAGCCAGAGCCCGGGCTTCTTCGGCCGGGCGGCCAGGCGATCGTAGTCGGTGACCCGGTTGCGCCGCGCCGCCTGGCGCTTGTTCAGCAGCCGGCGGTACGGGACGACCGTCATCGCCTCGGCCAGGGACTGATCCCGTAGCCCCGCGGGATCCGTGCCATAGAGCCGGCCGATCAGGCGGTACCGCAGCCGTGAGGTCTGGGCATAGTCGACCACCATCAGTTCGAAGGCCAGCGGATGCCGGGCGATGACCTCGGTGATGGATGACTTGTTGTCGGATCTGACGGCGTGGGCGAGGTAGTTGCGCATCTCAGTGACCATGCGCGCCCGGATCTCCTTGGCGCAGTAGTCGCCGTAGTTCTCCCGGAAGTGGACCGCCAGGCCCTCCAGCACGACCAGCCAATCCTCGCGGGTGGCGAGGTGGTGACTGCGCTCGGAGTTGTTCATGATCGCACCACCGGCGTGGCGGCGGTACACCCCCATGACGTCCGGCAGGAAGCCCAGCAACCCGCGGCCGATCTGCATCATCATGATCGGGTGGTCGCCGAAGATCGTCTGGTAGTACCAGTCCGGGATCTCCAGGTCGTAGTTCCACTTGAAGAACATCGAACTGGTGTGGGCGGGGCCGTATCGGACGTAGTAGCCCATCCGCATGGCCCGCACCGACTGGTCGTAGCCGGGGATGGAGTAGGGGATCAGCCGCCGTCCGTCCGCATCCGGCAGGAAGTAGGAGGTCAGGTACCAGTCGTCGTCGGAGATGATCTCGGTGTTGTGGATGCAGCCCGACAGTTCCGGATTCGCCTCCATGTGGTCGTACTGCTTCTGGAGCTTGTACTCGTCGGTCCAGTAGTCATCCCCCTCACAGAAGGCGATGTACTTCGTCCCGGCACGCTGGCACATGTCGATCAGGTTGCGCTGGGCTCCCATGTTCGTCTCCCGGATGAACGGGATGACCACACCGGGGTACTTCGCGGCGTACTCGCGGATGATGTCGGCAGTACCGTCCGGGCCGCAGTCCTCGCCGACGAAGATCTGGTAGCGGAAGGTCGTCCTCTGCATCAGAAAGCTGTCGAGAGCCTCGCGGATGTAGTCCTCGTGCTTATAGGTGATGCAGACGACCGTCACTTCCGGCGTTGACGCCGAATCCGGGCTGACGCTCGACACGTTCTGCGCTGACACCGCAACCACTCCTACAGTCTCCAATCAAGCAGCGACTCGACCGCATCCACATCGAACACCTTGGCGCCCGTGTTGTGGAGGACATCCGCCCGTTCGCTGAAGGCGTCATCGATGAACACCGCATCCGCACGGTCGACATAATGGCTCTTGGGCGAACCATCGGTGATGTGCACAATCCTGGTGAACAACTCCTTGCTGATCGCATGCCGGGCCAGGCTCTGGTCCAACTCCTGCGCGTGCCGCGTCAGCAGGACTATCTCCTTTCCAGCCGACCGGGCCTGGTAGAGGAACGCCATGGTCTTCACGTTCACCCGCCCGTCGACCACGAGCGTGTCATCGAAGTCGACGTAAACCACGCTGTAGTCGAACCCCAGTTCGTGGCGATTGATCAATGCCCGGTCGACAGTGGCCGCGAAGCCGTTGTCCAGGATCTCCACATCGTGCCCGAGGCGATCCAGAACGGTCAGCATCGGCAGATTGACGCCGCGATTGCGATAGAGATTCATTGTGCCGGCCACCCGCGGGCCGATCTCCAGGAGTTTGTACCGGCCGTCGGCTGCTTCCTTCACCTGGAAGAACCACTGGCCGCGGAACTGCAGGGTGCTGCTGATGCTGGCGGCGATGTTCCTGATCTCGTCCGTCAACTCGATCGTGGACGAGGACACCGCGATCCCGCCCTTGATCCGGCTCCGCACCCTGGGGCCGGTGAACAGCAGCCGGCCGTGCCGGTCGGTGAAGCAGTCGACCGTGAGCTCGGCGCCCGGCAGCAACTCGACCGCGATCAATCCGGGGTCGGCCGCGAGACGCCGCTCGAGATCGTCGAGGTCGTGCGCGACGGCCACCCCTCGGGAACCGTACCCGGCGTCGGGCTTGAGGAAGATCGGGAAGTCATCGGCCTGCGCGGTCGCCGGGGTGAAGAGCCTGGGCACGAAGTCGAACTCCGCAAGCGCCTCATAGGTCTTGGACTTGTAGCGGGTGACCAGATTCACCTCGGCGCTCGAGCCGATCACCTCGGCTCCGCCGAGATCCGCCGGCGTCAGCCCGGCCAGTGCCTCGAGCAGACTGTCGAAGGCCGGGTAGATGAGGTCGATCTCCCACTTGGCCACCACCCGGCGCAGTTCGTCCAGAAACTGCTCCTCGCCGACGAAGGCATCGATCTGCTCGTAGTTGCGATAGACGAACCTGCCGTGATCGGGAACCGAGGAGGCGCCGACCAGGGTGAGGTTCTTTCCGTACTGGAGCGCGTTGTGAATCTCCAGGCCGATCTCAGAACCGCAGGGGAAGACCAGGATGTTCGTCACAGCTCATCAACGATCGACAAGAGATATTTCCCGTAGTTGGAGTTCTTCATCGTCCGCGCCGACGAGACGAACTCCGATTCGGTGATATAACCCTGGCGGAAGGCGATCTCCTCCAGCGCACCCACCTGAACATTCTGCATGCGCTGCATGGTCTGAATGAACTGCGCGGCCTCCAGGAGCGAGTCGGGCGTCCCGGTATCGAGCCACGCGAATCCTCGTCCCATCAGCTCGATATTGAGACTGCCCCGCTTCAGGTATTCGTTATTCACAGCGGTTATCTCGAGCTCGCCGCGCGCCGAAGGGGTTATGTTCTGGGCAATGTCGATGACGTCGTTGTCGTAGCAGTAGAGGCCGACCACGGCGAAGTTCGACTTCGGATTCTTCGGCTTCTCCTCGATCGAGAGGATCCTGCGATCCTCATCCAACTCGACCACGCCGAATCGATGGGGATCGTGCACGTAGTAGCCGAAGATCGTGCCTCCGTCCGTACGCGCCACCGCTCGCTGCAGCATGGGCGACAGACCGGGGCCGTAGAAGATGTTGTCCCCGAGCACCATCGTGACGCCGTCGTCGCCGATGAAGTCCTTCCCGATGATGAAGGCCTGGGCGAGCCCTTCCGGCCGGGGTTGTACGGCGTACTCGATGCTGATCCCGAGCCCTGAACCGTCGCCCAGCAACTGCTCGAAGCGCGGGGTGTCCTCAGGGGTGGAGATCAGGAGAATCTCGCGGATTCCGGCCAGCATGAGCGTTGAGAGCGGATAGTAGATCAGGGGCTTGTCATAGACCGGCATCAACTGCTTCGATGCAGTCTTCGTCATGGGATGCAGCCGGGTTCCACTGCCCCCGGCGAGCACGATACCTTTCATCGCGTTTCGATCACCCTCGAATCTTGCAACCAACGTGATTGCCCGCGGCGGGCGCTCAGATTCTAGCAGCTAGGATTAGCACAGCATCCCCAAGCGCCGGGGGCATCCACCTCACAGCGATGCAGACGGGTTCGAAGCCACGCCGACCGCTCGACCAAGGAGACGCGAGCCGTTGAAGCACCCATCGGTCTCAATCGTGCTGATCGTTCACAACACCGCACCGTGGCTTAATGCGTGCCTCAAGTCGATTGCCGCGCAGTCGTTCACCGACTTCGACGTGGTAATCGTGGATGTGGCCTCGAACTTCGAGACCAAGCGCACACTATGGCGGAATGCCCGCCAACTCCGGCGTTACCGGCTGATCACGAAGCTTCGCAATGTCGGGGGCGCAGCCGCCGGAAACATCGGCATTCGCGAGGCCACGGGCGACTACGTCTTCCTCATGGATTCCGACGACAGGCTCCCTCCGCACGCCATCGGCGCGCTCCACGAAGCCGCGTCCCGCCACTCCAACGATGTCACCATCGGCCGCTCCCTGAGCATCGTCGATGGCGGGGTGAAGACCATGCGGTACCGGGCCGACCTGATCACCTGGGCCAAGCCCCTGGCCACCACCGACCTGGCTTCCCACCCAGAGCTGACGATGGCGCCGTACTACTGGGGACGCCTCTACCGGCGGGAGATGCTGCTGGAGCAGGACGTGTTCATGCACCCCGGCCGGATCTTCGCCGATCGCTATTTCACCTGCAAGGCGCTGAAGGCGAGCCGCCGCACCGAGGTCATCTCCGCGGACTGCTACTACTGGCGGCGCGACCGGGGCCAGGATGCCGAATCGGAGTCGATCACCCAGCGGGCCGACAGTCTGCTGTTGATGCGGGACCGCGTCGTGGGGTTCGCCGAGGTCGAGGCCCTCTTCCACGACCCCGCCGACGCCGGGATCCTGCGGTACGTCCGGCTGAGCAATCTCATGCGGCTGTTCATCCACACCCGCCATCTCGTCGACAACGAGCCCACTCGCCGCGGCCTGGCGGAGTTCGTGCTCCCCTACGCCCGCGCGTTCTCGCTCGAGGAGGTGGCGTCGTGTGATTTCCTACTGGCCCGTCACAAGGTTCAGTGGTACCTGATCGTCAACGAGCGCTGGGACGACCTGCTGGCCTTTCAGCAGCTCGCCGAGCCGACGCCGACCGAGCACGCCGGGAGGCTGCACTACGGCTACCACGCTGACATCCCGGGCCTGCCCGATGAGCTCTGCACCCAGTACCGCTACAAGATCGACCCTGCGGAGGCGTCGTACCGCCCGTCCACGACCCCGGACGGGCGGGGCACGGTGGAGGTCTCGGCGCGCATCCCCGAGGGAATGGCCATCGAGCCGCTCGAACTGCTCTTCAAGGGCAGCCGGCCAGACCGGGATCTCCGGGCACCCCTCCTCGACAGCCGGCTGGAGCGACAGTCGCTCTCCTTCTCCGTGGGCCTCCCGGAGGGCATCACACCGCAGGCCATTCCCCGGCTCGCCCTCGCCTACATCTGCCGCGGGCGCTACAGCACCTCGCCGGTAGTGCTGTCGTCCCCGGAGTCGGCAGCCGCGACACCGGCGGATCCCCACATCGCTCCCTGACCTCCCGCGGGGGCGAAATCGCGGAACCGCCACCGGCCGGGCGACTCGGTGGGCAATCAGGGGATGCGGTAGACTTCGCGGGTCAACCACACACGATCACGCTCGTGCGGCGGTGCCGTTCTGCCGGCGATTGCGGGTCGCGAGTGCGCGCCGCACAGGAAGCTTACTCAGGAATATTGATGCCAAACGACAAGTCTGTGTACATCGCGATCTCGTCCGACATTCTCCACCAAGGCCACTTGAATGTGATTGCCGCGGGCGCGGAACTGGGCGAGGTCACCGTCGGACTGCTGACCGATCGTGCGATCGCCACCTACAAGCGCCCGCCGATTCTGGACTGGGAGTCACGCCGCGGGCTGGTGGCCAGCATGCGCAACGTCGCCCGCGTGGTGGCCCAGGACACCTTGTCGTACGCGACCAATCTCCGGGAGCTCAAGCCCGACTACGTCGTCCATGGTGACGACTGGACGACCGGCGTGCAGGCGATCGTCCGCGCCGAGGTCATCGAGTTGCTGGCCGAGTACGGCGGCGAACTGGTCGAGGTGCCCGCCACCGTCGGCCTCTCCGGCTCCGAGCTCGAGCGGGCGCTGCGTCCGCTCATCAACACCACCGAACTGCGGCGCGGCAAGCTGCGCCGGCTGCTGGGGCTGAAGCCCTACCTGCGGGCGATGGAGGCCTCCAACGGCCTCAGCGCGTTGATCGTCGAGAATGTCAAGGCGACCGACCCCAAGCAGTTCGAGGTGCGCGAGTACGACGCGATGTGGGTCTCCAGCCTGTGCGACTCCACCTTCAAGGGCAAGCCGGACATCGAACTGGTCGACCTCACCAGCCGACTGCGCACGATCGACGAGATCATGGAGGTCTCGACCAAGCCGATCATCGTCGACGGTGACACCGGCGGCCGCGAGGAGCACTTCGGCTACACGGTGCGCACCCTGGAGCGGACCGGTGTCTCGGCGGTGATCATCGAGGACAAGACCGGGCTGAAGCAGAACTCCCTGTTCGGCACCGACGCTGTGCAGACGCTGGACGATCCGGTCGAGTTCGCCAACAAGATCAACGCCGGCAAGCAGAGCCAGTCCACCCGCGACTTCATGATCATCGCCCGGCTCGAGAGCCTCATCGCCGGCGCCGGCATCGACGATGCCCTCGCCCGCGCGAAGACCTACCTGGCCGCCGGAGCGGACGGCATCATGATCCACTCCAAGCACTCCGACGGGGAGGAGATCCGCGAGTTCATGCGGCAGTTCCGCGAGTTCTCCGCCGAGTGCCCGGTGGTGCTGGTGCCGACCACCTACAACCAGTTCTACGAGGACGAGTTGGCCGACTGGGGCGCGAACATCATCATTCACGCCAACCATCTGCTGCGCAGCGCCTACCCGGCCATGCTGAACACCGCGCAGCGCATCCTCGACGCCGGCCGCAGCAAGGAAGTCGACGACGAGATCATGTCGATCAAGGACGTGCTGAGGCTGATCCCCGAATGAGCACCATCGATCCGGTCGCGTTCCACACCCGTCTGGGCGAACAGGGCATCGACCTCTTCGCCGGCGTCCCCGATTCGCTGCTGCAGGATCTGTGCGCCTGCATCGAGGATCGGTCCCCGCGGGAGAAGAACCTCATCACCGCCAACGAGGGCAACGCCGTGGGCGTGGCCTGCGGCTACCACATCGCCACCGGCAACTACGCCGCGGTCTACCTGCAGAACTCCGGGCTGGGCAACACCGTCAACCCGCTGCTCTCGCTGGCGCACCCGGAGGTCTACAGCGTTCCGATGCTGCTGATCATCGGCTGGCGCGGCGAGCCGGGCGTGAAGGACGAGCCGCAGCACGTCGCCCAGGGCCGGCTCACCCTGCCCACCCTGGACACCCTCGAAGTGCCCTACCAGGTGCTCGACCCCGAGCAGTGGGAGGCCCAGGTCGACCACGCGGTCGAGCAGTTGCGCTCGGCCGACGCTCCGGTGGCGCTGATCGTCCGCAAGGGCACCTTCAGCAAGTACGCCGCGGCCGAGCGTCCGTCCGACCTGCCGCTCAACCGAGAGGCGGCGCTGGAAGCCGTGATCGAGGCCATCGGTCCGGAGGCCTTCGTGGTGTCGACCACCGGCAAGACCTCGCGTGAGGTGTTCGAGATCCGGGAGCGGCGCGGCGAGGGCCACGCCCACGACTTCCTCACCGTCGGCGGCATGGGGCACGCCGCCTCCATCGCGGCCGGGGTGTGCCTGGGCACCGACCAGACCGTCTACTGCATCGACGGTGACGGCGGCTTCCTGATGCACCTGGGGTCGATCCCGGTGATCGCCCAGCGTGCCCGGGAGAACTTCCGGTACCTGATGATCAACAACGGCGCGCACGAGTCCGTCGGCGGCCAGCCGACGGTGGCCTTCGACATCGACACCGCCGGTCTGCTCACAGCGGCCGGTTTCGAGCAGGTCGAGGTGGTACGCGACGCGGAGCAGGTGCCGGCGGCTGTCGAGCGGCTGGCCAGGACGCCCAAAGCGGCGCTGGTGATCGAGGTCGCCCAGGGCTCACGCCCGGATCTTGGCCGGCCCACCATCGCCCCGTCCGCCAACAAGACCGACATGATGGCGGAATTCGAGGCGGCGCGGCGTTGAAGGCACTGATCTTCAACTCCGGTCTCGGCAACCGGATGGGCGACTTCACCCGTACCCATCACAAGTCGATGGCCCGGCTCTCCAACGGGGAACCGATCTTCGGACGCCAGTTGCGGTTGCTGGCGGCGCACGGGATCACCGACGTGGTCGTCACCACCGGGCCGCACGCCGAGCAGTTGCGCGAGGTGGCCGCCGCCCCGCAGTTCGCAGGGATGCGGTTCACCTTCGTCCCCAACGACGTCTACGACCAGACCAACTACATCTACTCGATGTACCTGGCTCGCGAGCACCTCGACGACGACGTGTTGATGCTGCACGGCGACCTGGTGTTCAACGACGCCGTGCTCAGCCGGCTGCTGGCCGATCCGCGCCCTGATCTGGGCGCGGTGAACCACGACCTGCCCCAGCCGGAGAAGGACTTCAAGGCGCGGATCGCCGGCGAGGTGATCCGTGAGGTGTCCATCACCGCCTTCGGCGAAGACTGCGTCACCTTCCAGCCGCTCTACAAGCTGAGCCGGCGCGCGATCGGCGTGTGGCTGGATCGGATCGTCGCCTTCGTCGACGCCGGCAACACCGGGGTCTACGCCGAGAACGCGCTCAACGAGGTGTGGGAGCAGGCCCAGCTCCAGCTCTTCTCCTACGCCGGCGACTTCGTCAACGAGGTCGACAACCTCGAGGACCTGGCGTCGGTGTCCGCCGAGATCCGGCTGTTCGACGCCGCCGAACAGCCGGTCCTCTCCGAGCCCGACGACTACCGGCGGATTCCGGAGTTGCTCGCGGCCGTGCAGGCCCGGCGTCCCCTGATCGTGGGCGGCCGCAGCTATCAGGCGTCGCTGGTTCGTCCGTACTTCGACGAGCACCTGGAGACCGTGCTCTTCAGCGGCTACTCGGCCAACCCGAAGCTGGAGGAGGTGCAGGCCGGCCTGCGGCTCTTCCACGAGCAGGGCTGTGACTCGATCATCTCCCTCGGCGGCGGCAGCGCGATGGACGTCGCCAAATGCATCAAGCTCCTGGCCGCGGGGGACGGCGAGAGCTTCCCGGCCTTCGGCGATCCGCTGTCGCGCAGCGTGCCGCACCTGGCCATCCCCACCACCGCCGGCACCGGCAGCGAGGCCACCCACTTCGCGGTGGTGTACATCGACGGCGAGAAGCACTCGATCGCCCACGACGCCGCGCTGCCCGAGTGGGTGTTGCTGGAACCCCGGCTCCTGGCCAGCCTGCCCGAGTACCACAAGAAGGCCAGCCTGCTGGATGCCATCGCGCAGTGCGTGGAGTCGATCTGGGCGGCGTCGGCCACCGAGCGGAGCCGGGCGTACGCCGAAGAGGGCCTGGCCTTGATCCTGGCCAATGTGCTGCCCTACTTCCACAAGGGCGTCGCCTTCGACGCCGAGGTCACCCGCCGGATCCAGCTGGGCGCTCACCTCAGCGGCAAGGCCATCAACCTCACCAAGACCACCGCCCCGCACGCCATGAGCTACGGGCTGACCTCCCGCTACGGCATCGCCCACGGCCACGCTGCCGCGCTGTGCCTGCGCGGCGTGTGGCGGCTCCACGACCAGCTCGTCACCGAGGGCGATCCGCGCGGCGCGGCGGTGGCCGAATCGCTGGACCGGATCACGCGGGTGTTCGGCTCGCGCTCCAATCTGCGCGCCATCCGCAAGTTCGACGTGATCCTGGAGCTGCTGCAGCTGGTGCCACCCCGGCTGAGCGACCCCGGCGATCTGGAGTCACTGGTCGGCTCGGTTAACGCCGAGCGCCTGGGCAACAGCCCGGTGCCGCTGACCTCGGACGATCTGCGGCTGGTCTACGAGTTCCTCTTCGAGCTGCGCGAGCAGCCCTACCTGGTCGCCGACGAGGACGGGCATCCGGAGGATCCGGCCGCCTACGACCGGCGCGGCCCGGACGGGGATCCCGAATCGCTCAACGACAACGAGGACGATCGCGACGACAGCCCGGGCGGTCTCTCCGAGATGGGCGTCGGCATCGACGATCCGTACGAGGACGTCCGCCGGCTGCAGGCCTACGACATGGAGATCGTCCGCGCCTTCGACCGGTTCTGCACCGAGCACGGTCTGCGGTACTACCTCAGCGAAGGCAGCATTCTGGGCGCCATCCGGCACGGGGGCTTCATCCCCTGGGACGACGACGTGGACGTGATGATGCCGCGCGCCGACTACCGCCGGTTCATCGAGCTCGGCCTGGCCGGCAAGCTGCCCGAAGGGCTGAATCTCGACAGCTTCGAGACCAATCCCAAGCACTGGGTGTTCGGCGCGAAACTGCAACTGATGCGGGCCACCGAGTTCGTCCTCCCCAAGGTCGGGCACCTCGCGCACCACAACGGCCCCTACCTCGACGTCTTCCCGGTGGACGCGGTCGCCGCCACCTCCGGCCCGAAGTTCAAGGCCCAGGCGCTGCTGTTGCGTACGCTGCGGCGCGCGCTGTTCATGAGCTCGGGCCGTTCGCGGGGCCTACGCAAGAACCCAGTCGGACGGATTCCGCTCTACCTGCTCACCCAGGTGATTCCGACTCCCGTCTGGCACCGCTGGATCGTCTGGGCGCAGTCGGAGTTCAACTCCTCGCCCGAGGCCACGCATTGGGCCAACCTGTGCACCTACTACCCGCTGGAGCGCGAGGTCTTTCCGAAGGAGTGGTTCGGGGAGGGCAGGCGGGTTCCCTTCGAAGGCACGCCGATCCCGGTGCCGGCCAAGGCGGAGCGCATGCTCAAGCGGATCTATGGCCCGACCTGGGCGGAGATCCCCGGGCTGCAGGTGCGCAACACCCGCAGCCACGCCTTCCGGGTCGACCGCGCCCTCGCCGCCGAGCTGCGCCAGCCGGCCGACGACCCGTCCTAGGAGCGTCGGCCACCCGGGCGCCGGGAACTGGGTAGGGTCGGTGCTGTGACCACTCGTGAACCCAGCGCCGTCGACGCCATCGCCGAGGCCTACACCAGCAAGCTCGCCGCCCTCGATCCGTTGTCGGCCACCGAGGCGGGCCTCAAGGGCTACGACCACCTGATGACCGACCTCTCCCCCGCCGGCCATGCCGAACGGGCGGAACTCCACCGGGCCACCCTGCGGGAACTCGACCAGGCGGCCCCGGTCGACAAGGTGGACGAGGTCACGCTGGCCGCGATGCGCGACCGGCTCGGGCTCGCGGTCGAGCTGTTCGAGGCCGGCGAGCACACCGCCGACCTCAACGTCATCTTCTCGCCGTTGCAGAACCTGCGCGACGTGCTCGATCTGATGCCGACCGAGACCACCGACGACTGGGCCACCATCGCCAGCCGGATGGCGAAGGTGCCCGATGCCGTCCGCGGCTACATCGCGTCGCTGCGCGAAGGTGTCCGGAACGGGCTGGTGCCGGCCGCCCTGCAGGTGACGGAAGGCATCAAGCAGGCCGAGGAGCTGGCCGACCCGGCCTCCTCCTTCTTCGTCAGCTTCACCGCCGGTGCTACCCCGGACGGAGCCGCTGCACCGGAATCGCTGGCTCACGACCTGGAGCGGGCCGGACGCGACGCGGCCGCGGCCTACTCCGAGCTGGCCCGGTTCTTCGCCGACGAACTCGCCCCGCACGCGCCCGCCGCCGATGCCGTGGGACGAGAACGCTACTCCCGCTGGTCGCGCTACTTCGTGGGCGCCGAGGTCGATCTCGACGAGACCTACGAGTGGGGCCTGGAAGAGCTGCAGCGGATGGCCGACGAACAGGACGCCATCATCGCCGAGATCGCCGGCCCCGGCGCGACCATCACCGGTGCGATCGCGGTGCTCGACACCGACCCGGCCCGCACGCTGCACGGCAAGGAGGCCCTGCGGGAGTGGATGCAGGTGACCTCCGACGCGGCGATCACCGCGCTGAACGGCGTCCACTTCGACATCGCCGAGCCGATCCGGCACCTCGAGTGCATGCTCGCGCCGACCGAGAACGGCGGCATCTACTACACCGGGCCGAGCGACGACTTCTCGCGGCCCGGCCGGATGTGGTGGTCGGTGCCGCCCGGCGTCACCGAGTTCAGCACCTGGCGCGAGAAGACCACCGTCTATCACGAAGGCGTGCCCGGCCACCATCTGCAGATCGGCCAGCAGGTGCTGGTGCGCGATCAGCTGAACACCTGGCGCCGGCTGATGCTGTGGACCTCCGGTCACGGCGAGGGCTGGGCGCTCTACGCCGAGCGCCTGATGGAGGAGTTCGGCTTCATGGACGATCTCGGCGATCGGCTAGGCCTGCTGGACGGTCAGCGGATGCGGGCGGCCCGCGTGGTGCTCGACATCGGCGTCCATCTCGGCAAGCCGGCTCCCCAGCGCTGGGGCGGCGGCACCTGGGACGCCGACAAGGCCTGGGAACTGCTGCGCGCGAACGCCAACATGGACGAGGCGTTCCTGCGCTTCGAGCTGAACCGCTACCTCGGCTGGCCCGGCCAGGCGCCCTCCTACAAGGTGGGCCAGCGGCTGTGGGAGCGGGCCCGCGCCAGCGCCGAGGCCGCCGCTCGCGCCCGGGGCGAGGAGTTCGACCTGAGGGACTTCCACTCTCGTGCTCTCAACCTCGGCTCGGTTCCGCTCGCCATCCTGCCGGAAGCCCTGGCCTGAACCGTCAGATCCTGGCGATGACGTCACCGACACAGGTGTGGGCGCACCGGGGTGCCAGCGGCTACGCGCCGGAGAACACCCTGCCGGCCTTCGAGCTGGCGCTCGATCAGGGCGCTGAGGGGGTGGAGTTCGACGTCCAGCTCAGCCGGGACGGAGCACTGGTGGTGATTCACGACGAGACCCTCGATCGCACCACCGACGGCACCGGACGAGTGGTCGGCCACGCCCTCGCCGAACTGCGGGCGCTGGATGCCAGCGGCGGCGACGCCGACTACGCCGGTGTGCGCATTCCCACCCTGGACGAGGTGCTGGCGCTGCTGGCACCGCAGCGGCTGCGGATCAACATCGAGTTGAAGAACTCCGTCGAGCCCTACCCCGGGCTGGAGGAGAAGGTGCTCGCGTCGGTCGCCGAGCACGGGCTCGCCGACCGCGTCGTGCTGTCGTCGTTCGCGGACGCCAGCGTGCGGCGGCTGCGCGAACTGGCGCCCGAGATCGAACTCGCGATGCTCTACACCAGGCCGGAGGCGCGGCCCTGGCGGCGGGCAACTCTTCTCGGCGCACAGGGCTTCCATCCGCCGGCGCGACTCGTTCCGGCACGGCTCTGGGTGCGCCTGGCCCACGCCGCCGGCATGGCCGTCCGTCCCTGGATCGTCAACAACCCGGCCCAGCTCGCCACGATGTTCCGCTGGCAGGTGGACGCGGTCTTCACCGACACCCCCGACGTCGCCCTCGCCCTGCGTTCGGCGAGCTAGGCGCCCGGGCCGTCACGGAATGACCGTCGTGGCCCGGAGCATGTTGTGGTCGGACGGAATCGTGCCGACGAACTTGCCGGCCTTGTCGACCTTCACCACGGTCTCCCACTCCGACACCCGGATACCACGGGTGACCCAGATGTAGTCGATGTAGATGCCGTTGACCATGGTCTTCTTGGCGAGAGCCACCCGCTCCCAATTGTTGTGGCTGGAGTACTGGGTGTTGATCCGCTTCCCGACGGTCGCCCCGGGCGCTTCCTTCGTCGACAGGTAGGTGTTGCCCAACGGATCGACGTAGCCGGCCCCCACCATCCGGTCGTAGGGCACGTTGCCGCCGTCCGTCCACTTGTGGGAATTGAAATCGCCGACGACGTAGGTGGGCAGCTTCTTGGGGTTCTGGTCCTTGATCGCGGCGAGGATCGTGTCCATCTGCTTCTTGCGAATGCTCTTGATCGCAGCGGTCTTGCCCGGGTCGAGGTGGACGTTGACGAAGAAGAACTCCTTGCCACTCGCCTTGTGGCGGAAGATCGCCCACTCGACGTAGCGGTGTTCCTCCATGCGGGTCTTGGTGCTGGGGGTCTTCTTCGAGCCCTGCTTCAGCAAGGTCAGCGTGGCGGCGTTGTAGACGATCTTCTGGCTGTTGGCCGCACCCTGGTACTTGTACTTGCACTTGTACGGCGACGTCGCGTCCACGCAGTTGTAGCGCGCGGTGTTCGCCAGCTTGTAGGGAAGCCCCAGCCGGTTCACCAGGTCTTCGGCCTGGCTGAGGTCGGCGCTGCCCAGCTTGCCCTGGGATGCCTCCTGGAACCCGATCACATCCGGCTTCTGCGCCGTGACCGCCGCGGCCACCGCTGAGCGCCGTTCCGACCACGGATGGGTCTTGGCATCCCTCGTCTTCGAGCCCACGTTGTAGCTGACCACGCGGATGGTCGCGGGGCCGCCCTTCGCCGTCGGCGCATAGACGGCGGTGCCGAGTTGGATCGGGGGTGAGGCGGCGCTGCGGAGCTTCTTCTTCGAGGTCACCACCTGAACGCGTGCGTAGTAGCGGGTGCCGTCCAGCAGGTACTTGATGGTCTTGCTGGTGCCCTTGACGTAGTAGCGCTCGGCGTTGGAGAAGTCGCTGCGGGTGGCGATCGAGACCAGGTAGCGCTTCTGGGAGCTACGGCTCTTCCAGGAGAGCGTCACGCTGTCGGCCGTCACCTTGCTGGCTGACAGCCCCGCCGGCGCCAGGTACTTGTAGTCGGCCTTGTTCTTCGCCGTCTTGACCTTCAGCTTCTTCGAGATGACCTTGCCCGACGGGGTCGCCGCGGTGACCCGGATGTAGTAGGTCTTCTTCGACTTCAGTTTCTTGATCTCGATGGAGGGCTTGGCCGAGGTCTTGCGCTTGGCCTTCTTCATCGTCTTCGACGTGGCGTATTCGACCTGGTAGCTGGTGGCACCGGGTACCGCGCTCCATTGGAGCGCGAGCGCGTTCTTGCTTGCTGAAACCAGCTTCAACCCGTCGAGCGTCGCGGCGTTCGCAGGCGTCGCGGGGACCACTCCGAGGGCGAGCGCCAGAGCGAGCAGAACTCCGAGCAGCCGAAGATAACCGTGCTTTAGGGGGGATTTAGGCACACAGGGAGTGTAAATGACCTTGTCGCGTCAGTCGAATTGCCCCCGGCGCGCGCAACCGGTACGGGGTCGAACCGGAGGTGCAGCCAACCACGCGTGCGATGACGGCCGCGATAGGTCACGGAATGACCGTGGTGGCCCGGAGCATGTTGTGGTCGGACGGAATCGTGCCGATGAACCGGCCGGCCTTGTCGACCTTCACCACGGTCTCCCACTCCGGCACCCGGATACCGCGCGTGACCCAGATGTAGTCGATGTAGACGCCGTTGACCCACCCCTGCTTGACAGGAGCATCCCGCATCCAGTCATTGTGGCTGGAGTACTCGGTGTTGATCCGCTTCTCCACGATCGCGCCCGGCGCGTCATAGGTCGACCAGTAGGCGTTGCCCAGCGGATCGACGAACCCCGCCTTGACCATCAGGTCGTAGGGGACGTTGGCCGGTTCGGTCCGCTTGTGGGAGTTGAAATCACCGACGACGTAGGCGGGCAGCTTCTGCGGGTTCTCGTTCCTGATCACCGCCAGTATCTGCTCCATCTGCGTCTTGCGGATCGCGGTGGTCTTGGCGTCCTTGCCAGGATCGAGGTGGACGTTCACGAAGAAGAACTTCTTGCCCGTCACCTTGTGACGGAAGATCGCCCACTCGACGTAGCGGTGCTCTTCCATCTTGGTCTTGGTGCTGGCGGTCTTCTTCGAGCCCTGCTTCAGCAGGGTCAGCGTCGCGGAGTTGTAGACGATCTTCTGGCTGTTGGCCGCGCCCTGATCCTTCGCCTTGCACTTGTACGGCGTCAGCGGGTTGACGCAGTTGTACCGCGCGGTGTTGGCGAGCTTGTAGCCCGAACCCAGATCCTTGACCAGTTGTTCGGCCTGGCTGATGTTCGCCTTCTGATCCTCCAGCCTGCCCTGGGAGACTTCCTGGAAGCCGATCACGTCGGGGGCCTGATCCTTCACCGCCTTGGCCACGAGTGGCCGGCGCGCCGGCCACGGGTGACCCTCTTTGGCGGTCTGCTTCGGCGTCCCGACGTTGTAGCTGACCACCTTAATGGTGGCGCTGCCACCGGTGCCCCGGTAGGGCGCGGTGCGCAACTTGATCGTCGGCGACAGACCGCTGCGCGGCTTCTTCTTCGAGGTGACCACCCGGATGCGCACGTAGTAGGTGGTGTCGTCGGTCAGGTTCGCCACGGTCTTGCTGGTGCCCTTGACGTAGAACACCTGTGCGTCGGCGAACGAACTCCTGGTGGCGATCGAGACCTAGTAGCGCAGGCCGGAGGCACGGCTCTTCCAACTCAGCTTCACGCTCTCGGAGGCCGGTTCTCCTGCCTTCAGCCCCGTTGGAGCGAGGTACGTGGCGGCGGTGCTCTTCTTCTTGGTCTTGACCTTCAGCTTGCTGGACGCCGGGGTCTGCCCTCGCGCGGTCTTGGCGGTCACCCGCACGTAGTAGGTCTTCTTCGCCTTGAGCTTGGTGATCTCGACATAGGGCTGGGTCGACGTCTTGCTCTTGGCAGACTTCATCGACTTCGCCGTCGAGTACTCGACCTGATAGCTGATCGCGTCCGGGACGGGGGTCCACGCGACTGCCAGCGCGTTCTTGCTGGCCGAGACCAGCGTCAAGCCGGTGGGTGCTGCGGGTGCGGCTGCCGCGGCGGCCGGGGCCGCCAACACCGCCAAAGCCACTGCCAGAACGGCTATCAGGCCCACCAGCCTGCGTGGGCCAGAGGTCGATGCGGTCGTCGGCACGGCGCTGAGCATAGCCGGAGGTCACAGACCTCCGTATACGCACTCTTGCCTGCGAACTGCCTCCACTCACCTGCATGCCACGGTCACCGGACGAGCAGCTCAACCCGCCACGCATTTGCGTCGCGGATCCCGCAGCCGCCCGCATGCTCCGAGCCGGTGGCACGAGCCCGAAGGGCCGGCCCGGGACGACCGGGCCGGCCCTTCGGTAGTGGCTCAGAAGATCCGGTTCACGATGGACGCGGGCGCGGCCAGCAGTTCCTCGATCTCGTCGTCCAGCTTCACAAGGGTGATCGACGCGCCGGCCATCTCCAGGCTGGTGCAGTACTCGCCGACGTAGCTGCGGGCGATCTCGATGCCCTGGGCCTGCAGCTTCTTGGCCGCGATGCCGTAGAGCAGGTACAGCTCGCTGATCGGCGTGCCGCCCAGGCCGTTGACCATCAGGGCCACCCGGTCGCCGGAGACGAAGGGCAGGTCGGGGACGATCGCACCGAGCAGTTCGTCCACGATCTCGTCCGCGCTGACCAGCTTGGCGCGACGGCGTCCGGGCTCACCGTGGATGCCGACGCCGACCTCCATCTCGTCCTCGCCCAGCTCGAACAGCGGGGTGCCCTTGGCCGGCGGGGTGCAGGCGGTGAGCGCGATGCCCATGGTGCGGGTGACCGAGTTGATCTTCTCGCCGACCCGGTAGACCTCGTCGATGTCGGCGCCCTGCTCGGACTTCGCGCCGACGCCCTTGATGACGAAGAAGTTGCCCGCCACGCCGCGGCGTCCGACCGTCCAGGTGGAATCCTGCACGGCGACATCGTCGTTGATGAAGAGGGTCTTCACCTTGATGCCGTCGGCGTCGGCCAGTTCGGCGGCCATGTCGAAGGCCATCCGGTCGCCGGTGTAGTTGTTGACCAGCAGCAGCACGCCCTTGTCGGAGGCCACCCGCTTGGCGGTCTCGTAGACGTAGTCGGCCGGCGGGGCGGCGAACACGTCGCCCGGGCAGGCGGCGTCCAGCATGCCGGGGCCAACCACCATGACGTGGGCGGGTTCGTGGCCGGAGCCGGAGCCCTGGACGATGCTGACCTTGTCGTTGCTCGGGGCGTCGGAACGCATGATCAGGTTGTACTCGGGCACGTAGACGATGGTGTCCGGGTTGGCCAGGGCGATGCCCTCGAGCATCTCGGGTACGAACTGCTTGGGATCGTTGACGAACTTCTTCATGGCTCTCCCTTGAGTGGTGTGGATGAGTTGTCGGCTATTCGGGCCAGGTGGCGGCCAGGGCTTCGAGCAGGACGGCGATCGCGGTGGCACCGGCATCCACCGAGCCGATCGAGCGCTCGCCGGTGTACGCGGCCCGGCCGCGCATCGCCTGGAGGTTGGCGGTGGCGTCGGCGGTCTCGCGCGCCGTGACGGCCATCGCCTTGACGATCTCGGCGCGGGACGAGCCCTTCGCGAGTTCGGCTTCGAGCGTGTCGATCGCCGGGACGAGGGAGTCGAGCAGCGTCTTCTCGCCCAACTCAGCCCCGCCACGGGCCTTGATCCCTTCGACCGCGGCTCGCAGGGCGCGCACCAGGTCGGCGCCGTCGAAGGTCTCGTTTCCCTTCAGCTGGCCGCCGGTGCGCAGGAAGGCGGTGCCCCAGATCGGACCCGACGTACCACCGATCCGGCTGGAGATCGTCATGGCGACCTTCTGCAGGAAGACGCCCGGATCCGTCCGGTCGAAGCTGTCCCACTGGTCGACGACGATCTCGAAGCCGCGGGCCAGCGAGTAACCGAAGTCACCGTCGCCGACCACCGCGTCCAGTTCCCCGAAGTAGGTCTCGTTGGCCAGGATCGTCTCGGAGATCTGGCGGACGACGAACTCGGTGTCGGCAAGGGTTCCGCTCATAGGTTGTGCTCCTTCGCAATCAGGGCGGTCAGGTCGGCGAGGGTGAGGTGGCCGGCAGGCGTGATGCCGGCCGGGCTGGCGATGACGGTGGGCGGCGCGTCCGGGTCACCGAGGTCACTGAGGATCAGCGCGGCACCGGTGAAGTCGTCCTCGGCGGTGAAGCTGCTGACCGTGACCACCGTGGTGAGACCGGCTGCCGTGGCGGCGGCGACACCGATGCCGGAGTCCTCCACCACCGCGCACTCGTCCGGATCGAGGCGCAGATCCTCCAGCACCTTCAGGTAGATGTCGGGGGCGGGCTTCTTCGCCCGCACGATGTCACCGGCGAAGACGTGGACCTGGTCGTAGCTCGCGTCCCCGGCGACGTGCCGCAGCACGGCCCGGACGCTCGGCTCGGCCGAGGTGGAGGCGACCGCGACCGTCCAGCCGGCGACCAGCGCATCGGCGATGATCCGGCGGATGCCCGGGCGGCCCGGCAGCAGGCCCTCCGCCACCCGTTCGGTGAACAGGGCGGTCTTGCGGAGGTGAAGCTGCTTGATCCAGTCGGCGCGTTCTACTTCTGTAGAGACTCCAATGGTCGCGTCCAGCTCCGGGGTGAAGACGGAGGCGATCCGCTCCTTCCCGCCACCGATCTTGAGCTTCTCGGCGTAGTCGGATTCGCTCCAGACGACCGGCAGCCCGGCCTCGGCGAAGGCCGCGTTGAAGGCCGGGAGGTGGCCGTCCCGCTCGGTATCGGCCAGGACGCCGTCGCAGTCGAAGATCAGGGCCGGCATGTCAGGCCTTTCCGGCACTGCCGAAGACCTCGGCGTAGCCCTTGGTCAGATCGCGGATGTCGGCCGCCACCACCTTGAACAACGACGGCGGATCCCACTTGTCGGCTGCCTCGGCCTCCTTGAGGTAGGCCAGGCTCGACTGCATGAACCGCTCTTTCAGCGCGGTGGAGATGTTGACCTTCGCGCAGCCGCGGGCGATCAGATCCTGGAACTGCTCGTTCGACAGCCCCGAGCCGCCGTGCAGCGCCATCGGGATCGGGTGGGCGGCCACCAGGTCGGTGACCCGCTGGAAGTCGAGGATCGGGGCGCGCTTGTAGCGTCCGTGGGCGTTGCCGATGGCGGGCGCGAACACGTCCACCCCGGTCTCACGCAGGTAGGTGAGGGTGACCTCGGCGGTCTGCTGGCGGGATTCCTCGTCCGAGCCGACCCCGTCCTCCTGGCCGGTGATCGACTCGATCTCGCCCTCGACGTGGGCGCCGTACCGGCGGGCCTCGGCGACCACCTCGACGGTCTGCCGCTGGTTCTCCTCGACCGGCAGCAGGCTCGCATCGAAGAGGACGGAGTTCCAGCCCTCGGCCAGGCAGTCGGAGATCACCTGCCGTTCCGGGCAGTGGTCGAGATGGAGGCAGGCGGGTACTTCGATGCCGCGGGTCATCGCCTCCCACATCGCGTAGAGCACGTGGGCTCCGATGGTCTTCACGGTCTTCACCGAGGTCTGCACGATGATCGGCGAGCGGGCCTCGACGGCACCGGCCAGCACGTTCTCCATGGTGAGGTCGTTGACGATGTTGATGGCGGGTACGCCGTAGCGCTGCTCGAAGGCGGGTTTCAGGATGTCGGCCAAAGATGTGACGGGCACGATGCCTCTCTCCAACGTGGATCGGATGCCGCAACCCTAGGCAGCCTGCCCCCACAACTGAATGGGGGATAACCCGCCCCCCGCCTGGGGGACAACCTGGGGGACGTGCGGCTACGGCCGCCTCAGCGGGAGAGTGGGAGGATTTGCACACTAGACACCGGACCGGAGTCGATCAGGCCCGTTCTGACCAAGTTCGGCGCAAATCCTCCCACCGGTCGCTCAGGCGCGCACCAACAGTTCAGTGCGGGATCGGACGTTGGCCTTCCGCAGGATGGCGGAAACGTGTTTTTCCACGGTCTTGACCGAGATGCCCAAGCGGTGGGCGATCTGCTTGTCGGCCATCCCCTGCTCGAGCAGCGCCCGGACCTCGGCTTCCCGCGTGGTCAGTCGCGAGTCGGCCTCCACTGAAGGCAGACCGCCGAGCTGCTCCAGCACACCGCCGAGCACCAGGACGTCATCGCGGGCCACCCCGACGACAGCACGTCCCAGGGCGGTGGCATCGGCATCGGCGTTGACGAAGCCGCGGGCGCCGGCGGCCACCCACTCGCGCACCTCGGCCTCGGCGGCGGCTGGGCGGTCGGAGATCGCGACCACACCCACCGTCGGATCGACAGCGGCCACGGCATTCAGCAGGGCCGGCCCGGTCACGCCGGGCAGGCGGGTGCCGGCCAGCACCACGGCCGGACGCAGCAGTCGTAGCGCCTCGACCGCCTGATCGAGATCGCCCACCTCGGCAACCACCTGGACGCTGGGTTCGCTCTGGGCGAGCAGTCGCACCAGCCCGGCCCGCATCGCCGGCTGAGAGTGGACGATCAGCACGCGCAGCCTCGGCCCGGCCTCGGCACTGGTCCCCCGATAGGGCAGATCGGCACGTACCCGCGTCCCCCAGCCGGGAGTCGAGTCGATCCGAACCCGTCCGCCGACCTGGCCGGCCCGCGCCACCAAGCCGCGCAGCCCGACGCCCCGCGGACGTCCCATCTCGGCGTCGACGTCGAACCCGGCGCCGTCGTCCTCGACGATCACCGCGATCCCGTCCGAGCCATAGACCAGCCCGAGCCGCACCATGGAGGCACGAGCGTGCTGGGTGACGTTGGCCAGCGCCTCGCCGACGATCCGGAGCAGCTGGTGCTCGACCTCGGTGGCGACGTCCTGGGGCTCGCCGAACTGCCGGAACACCGGAGCGAGACCCGAAGTGGCCTGCAGCCATTCCAGATCGAGTTGCAGACTCTCGGCCAGCGAACGGCGGCCATGGCCGGCCGGACGCAGACCCCAGACGGCCCGGCGTCCCTCGTTCCGGGTCTCCTCGGCCACCCGCTGGGCGGCCAGCAGTGGAGCGACCGCGTCCCCGCCCCGGCTGAGTTGCTGGTGGGCCTCGCCGAGCTTGAGCATGATCGTAGCCAGGCCGCGTCCCACCGAGTCGTGGAGTTCGAGCATGGAGCGTTCCCGCTCGGCCACGACGGCATCGGCCTTCATGCGGGCGGAGGCCTCCTCGTGCAACCGGGAGTTGGCCATCGCGATCGCGGCGTGGGTGGCGAAGCGGGCGAGCAGGTCGGCGTCGGCCCTGGTGAAACGCTGCTCGTCCGTGGCGGCGAAGACCACCAGCGCACCGATCGGAGAGCCGCGACGCAGGATCGGGGCACCGATCACGGCCCGGCGGTAGCGCGGCTCATGGGGCGCGATGTGCCCTCGTCCGACCTGGGAGTAGGTGTCGAAGATGACCGGTTTGCCGGCCTTGGCGACGGCTCCTGTGACACCTTCGTCGAGCGGGAAGACCTGGCCGGTCTGGCAGCCCTCCTCGAGGTCGATCTGCTTGAGGTAGGTGTGCGCGGCCGTGTCGATCAGACAGAGCGAACCGCTGCGGCACCCCAGCAGGTCGACCGCACTGCGCAGGATGCGTTCGAGCAGGGGCTGCAGCCGGAACTCCCCGGCGAGATCCTCGGCGACCGCGGCCAGCGCGTCGGTCCAGGCGCGTTGGCGGGGCATCGGCTGATCGACCTCGTCCATCTCCTGCCCCCACGCTCGGATCGGACGAGTCTACGCCCGGCACCCCGCACTGGCCAGGGACGGAGCATGGAGCCGCCCTGTGCGCCTACCCGCCTACCTCACTGATCACTTGCCGTAGCCGCTGGTGAGACCTGCGACGTACTGGCGGGAGAACACCGTGAACAGAATCACCAGCGGCACCGCGCCGAGAGTGAGCGCCGCCAGCAGAGCCGGGTAGTCGCTCTGGAACTGGCCGACGAACTGCTGGACGCCGAGGGTGACCGTCTGGTTGCGTTTGTTCGGCGCCAGGATCAGGGGGAACCACAGGTCGTTCCACACCGGAAGCATCGTGATGGACGCCACCGCGGCGATCCCCGTCCGCACGACCGGCAGAGCGATACCGAGCGTCCGGAACTCCCCGGCACCGTCGATACGGGCGGCTTCCTTGAGTTCGGAGGGCACTGATCTGAAGTACGTCATCATCAGCGAGATCGCCAGCGGCAATTGCATCGCCGTATAGACCAGGATCAGGGCCAGCAGGGTATCCACCAGGCCCCAGGAGATCATCGTCTCCAGCAGCGGCACGGTGCCCAGCCTGATCGGGAGCATGATCCCGATGATGAAGAAGCCGGCGAGCGCCGGACCGATGCGCACCCGGTACTCGACCAGCGCCCATGCCGCGAGCGTGCCGAGGACGACGGTGAGGACGATGGTCGAGACGGTGACCGTGGCACTGTTCTGGTAGTTGACCAGGAAGTTCCCTCGAGACAGGACGTTCCGGTAGCCGTCGAGATTGAAAGTGTCGCCATTGGGTAGGCCGAACGGGTCGTCGAAGATCCCCTGCGTCGTCTTGAACGAGTTCATCACGACCACGAGGATCGGCACCGTGGACAACAGGCAGAAGAAGACCAGGATGGCGTGCACGAACCCGGTCGACAGCACGTCCGGAGCACGTCGGCGTCGGCCAGGCTGGCCGCCAGGGCTGTCCACCCGCGGCGACGCGGCCAGAGTCTCGGGCATCGTCATCGTCTCCTAGAGCTCGTAGGTCTTCAGTCGTCGCTGGACCGCCCAGAAATAGGCGGCGGTCACGATCACGATGATGAAGAAGATGACCGAGGCAACCGTCGCACCGAGATCCTTGTTGGCGACCTGTCCACTGGAACCGAAGAAGGTGCGATAGAAGAAGGTTCCGAGAATGTCGGTGGAGTAGTTGGGGCCTGGTGCCGATCCGTTCAGGGCGTAGACGATGTCGAAGCCATTGAAGGTCCAGATGTAGGTGAGCACCGTGATCAGCCCGAACTGGGGTGCGATCAACGGGAACTTGATCCGCCAGAAGGCCTGCCAGCCGGTAGCGCCATCGATCCTGGAGGCCTCGACGACATCCTTCGGGATAGCCAGCAGTGCGGTGTAGAGAAAGATCATCGGGATGCCGAGCCACTGCCAGACCGACATCAGCGAAATCGTAGGCAGCGCGGTCGCCTCATTCCCCAGCAGCGGGAACGACACCAGGCCCCACAGCGGATTGATGATCAGCCGCCAGATGAAGCCGACGATCACCACCGACAACGTGGCCGGCACGAAGAGAAGCGTCCGATACACGCCGGCCGCCCGCCGGACCCTGTCCGAGGTGAGCAACGCGGCCATGAGCAGGCCGATCGGGAGCTCGACGATCAGATGGATCCCGAAGAACTCGACGCTGTTGACCAGGGCGTTCCAGAACCGCTCACTCTGGTACGGATCGGTGAAGAGCAGGACGTAGTTGTCCAGACCCACGAACTCCCGCTCTCCGCGCTCACGCTGAAAGAAGCTCATCACCACGGAGCTGAGAAGCGGGTAGACCGCGAAGGCGACGTACACCAGCAGCGCAGGCAGCACGAAGAGCGCCAGCAGCCGGTAGCGGGTCTTGGTTTTGATCATCGATCTCTCATCAGTGTCGCCGAGGTGGTGGTCCGGACCAGGGAACGATCCGGACCACCAACGGGGGTTGACTACTTCCCAACGGGTTTGAACCAGGAATCCAGGCCCGCCTGCAACTCAGCCGTTGCGTCTTCGGGACTGAGCCCGGTGTTGTACATCAGCTGCGTCACACGCCAGATCTCATCATCCAGCGGGGGCTGGCCGGCGCTGAGTCGATCCAGTGCCAGACGAGAGGTCAGTTCCGAACCGTCTTTGAGACCGGCGAATTCCTGCGCGAGCGGGTTGTCGTAGGTGACCGCTTGCTTGCCCATCGAGAAGAAGCCCGGAAGCTTGTTCACGTAGAGCTGCTGGAACTCGGGCGTGCCGAGCCACTCCAGGAACTTCGTGGCCGCCTCCTTGTTCGTGCTCTCGGCATTGAGCCCCAGCGCCATGTCGGCCATCTCCTGCTGGTACCGCTGATCGCCGGCGTTGGCCGGGGGTGCGCCGAACACACCGACGTCCAGACCCGTCGAGGTCACCTGCGTGATCTGCCAGGAACCATCCGGCAGGATCGCCGCCTTCCCAAGGGTGAACATCTGCGTCATGTCCTCGTAGCTGATCGACTCGAAGCCATCCGGCAGCCACTCGCGGAAGGAGTTGAACACCGTGAAGCCTTCAACGAAGTTCGGATCGGTCAGTCGCTGCGAGCCGTCGATGAGCCCGAGCCGGCCCTCCTCCCCGTGCCAGTAGTTCGGCCCCACCTGGTAGAGCATGTTGTAGGCGAGCTGCCAGCCGTCGGCCGAACCCAGCGCGAGCGGCGCGTACCGGCCGTCCGCCTTGATCGCGTTGAGGACGTCCGCGAACTCGGCCTGGGTCTTCGGGATGCTCAGCCCGAGCTCCTGGAAGATCGCCTTGTTGTAGTAGAAGCCGGCCAGGACGGAGGCCACCGGCACGCAGTAGGGAACCCCCGCATCGTCGGTCCAGGCCGTCAGTGCGACATCATCGAAGGAACCGATCGCGGCCAGGTCGGCCAGGGGGTCGAAGTAGCCGTCGGCGATCCATTGGCGGTTCACGTCGAAGGGACGGCACATGATCACATCCGGCCCGGTCCCACCCTCGATCTGCGACTGGATCGCGGCGTTGTAGTCGTTGGTGTCGATCGGTGCGTATTCGACATTGACGCCGGGGTGGGCCTTCTCGAAGGCCGGGATGATGTCCTCCTCCCACATGACCGTGTCCTCGGTACGCCAAGTGCCGATCGTGATCGTGACGGAATCGCCGCCTTCGCCGCCTGCCGTCCCGGAACAACCGGTGAGGCCGGCAGCGAGGGCGGTGGCAGCCAAGACCGCGACGACGGACGAAGTGTGACGCATAGCGCTCCTCTCCTGCGCTGGAGCATCCGACGGTTCTACCGATCAGGTGCTGGTTTATGGTCAGCGTACAGTTGACTTAGAGAGGTAGCAAGAGGTTGACGTAATTTCCCCAATAGGTATTATGTGGTCTACTAATCCAGCCCGCCGTGGTCGCCCACAGCCCAACCCCTTGGAGGGACCGTGATCCGTGTCGGCATTCTTGGCTCCGGGTTCATCGCAGACTCCTACGCCGAGGCCCTGCTCGACGTGCGTGATGCCGTGCTGGCCGGCAACTACTCACGCAGCGTCGCGCGCGCCCGCGCTTTCGCGGAGCGTTGGAGCAGCCCCGCCGCCTACACCGAGATCGCCGACCTGTGCGGCGACTCGGGGATCGACCTCGTCGTCATCGCCCTGCCGAACGAGGTTCACCTGGAAGCGGTCCAGGCGGTGGCGGACGCCGGCAAGGCCGTGGTCTGCACCAAGCCGCTCGCGCGGACCGGCGTCGAGGCTGCCGCGATCCTGCGCATCGTCCAGGACGCCGGCATCTGGCATGGGTACGCCGAGAGCTCGGTGTTCTCTCCCAACATCCAGAAGGCCCACGAGATGGCTGAGAAGGGCGGGATCGGACGCCTGCTCACGATGCGTGCCCGGGAAGCCCACTCGGGGCCGCACGCCCCCCACTTCTGGGACGCCGACACCGCTGGCGGCGGCGCCCTTCTGGACATGGGCTGCCACACCGTGGAGTCGGCGCGCCACTTCTTCGGCAAGGACAACCCGGTGACCGAGGTCTTCGCCTGGGGCGCCACCATGGTCCACACCGACAAGACCTCCGGCGAGGACACCGCCGTCGCACTCCTGAAGTTCACCGACGGCCAGCTTGCGATCATCGAATCCGCGTGGACGGAGAAGGGTGGGATGCAGCTGCGGCATGAGTTCGTCGGAACCGAGGGCCGGCTGGTGACCGACACCTCGGTCACGCCGGTATGGGGCTTCCTGTCGAACCCGACGGGCTACCTGGTCGAGAAGGCGGACGCCGACACCGGGTGGGTCTACCCGGTGCCCGAGGAGACCCGTGCCTACGGCTTCTCACAGCAGATGCGACATTTCGTCGACCACTTCTCCGCGGGGACCACTCCCAGGGAGACCTTCGAGGACGGCTGGATCGTCAACTGCATCTTGGACGCGTGCTATCGCTCGATGCGCTCTGGCACCTGGGAGCCGGTCCGGATGGAGAAATGATCACCAGGCAGCAGGATCGGAGAGTGCCGTGATCGGCTACATCGGCTACCGCCAGGCCCGGGAATCCCAGTCCGCGCAACTCGGCGAGGCTATTCCACGCCTAGACGAACAGGTGCGGGCGCTGTCCCGGGACGGTTCCCTGGCCGGCGAGGGACCGGTGCTGCTCGGGATCGGCGCCAGCTACGCCGCTGCCGCGGCACCGGTCTGGCACCTTCGCGCTCGCGGGATAGACGCGTGGCGGCTGGCGGCGGACGACTCCCCACTCCCCTTGCCCCGCTGCGGACGTCCCCTCATCGGTATCTCCCAGAGCGGGCGCAGCGCCGAGACCATCGCAGCCCTGGATTCGGTATCGCCCTCACTTCGGTGGGCCGTCGTCAACAATGCCCCGTCGCCACTGGCGGGCCTGGTCGACCGGCTCATCAACCTTGGCAACATCCCGGACAGCTACGCATCGACCATCGGCTACACGGCGACGATCGCAGCTCTCTCACTGCTTGCGGAGGCGTGGGACGGCGGTTCCACAGACCCGACCTGGGCGACCTTCGCAGAGCGACTGAGCTCATTCGAGGACGGCCTGCCGGCTCTCGTCGAGGACGCCGTCCCGCTGTTCGGCGACGCCTCCTACGCCGACATGGTTGGCGTCGGTGCATCCGTGGGCTCGGCCGAGGCGGCCGCGCTGTTGTTCCGTGAGGTCGCCCGGATCCCGGCGACGGGGATGAGCACGCGGCAGTACCTGCACGGTGCGATGGAGTCGGCCGGGGACGGGGTTCACGTCCTCTTCGGAGGAGCTCGCGAAGCGGACATCGCTCGGATGCTGGCCGCCCGCGGACATCGCAGCGTACTGGTCACCCCGCAGGACATCGCGCGGGAGACCGGCCTCGTCGTGATCCGGATCCCCGCTGCCGACGTCAGCCAGCGTGCGATCGTGGAGATCGTCGTCATGCAGGAACTGGTGGAAGCCGTGACGCACGCCCGCGGCATCGATGTCGAGGAGTTCGTGTTCCACAACGAAGACACCAAGGTCTCCGCACCGTGACCGCGACCTACGTCGGCATGGACATCGGCGCGACGAAATGCGCGATCCTGGTCGATGACGGCAACGGGCCTCCGCTTTCGCAAACCCTCCCGTCAACGGACTGGGAGGCCGAGCCGGCCGAGCTCGCCGCCGTCTGGATCGATCGGGCGTTGCGATCCGTGCTGCCCAAGGATGCTCAGGTGAGCGCCCTCGCGGTGGGTGCGCAGGGAATCGACAGGGAGCAGGTCGCGCTCGAGCTGGAGGACGCCCTGGGCACACTCGGATACCGGCTCGTGCGCTGTGTCAACGATGCCAGCCTTCTCGTACCGGCAGCCGGCCTCCGGCATGGATTGGGTCTGATCGCCGGCACCGGCGCGATCGGGAACGGCGTCGACGCCACCGGACGCCTGCTGCTGACGGGCGGCTGGGGCGCGGTGATCGGCGACGACGCGGGCGCCGCGGGGATCACCCGCGAAGCCACCAAGGCCGCCCTTCTGGCGCACGACGACGGGCTCCCCGACGACGGCCTGCTCGCCGCGCTCCTGAACGCTTTCCAGGTCGACGACGCCGAGCGGCTGGCGCGTTCGGTCAACGATCTCCCCACCACCGAGCACTGGGGACGCCGCGCATCCGCGGTCTTCGCGGCCGCCGAAGCCGGATCCGGGCTCGCGCGCGCGGTCATCACTTCGGCGGCAGAGCACCTCGTCCGGCTCGTGGCGCAACTGCGCAGCAGGGGCGCGCTGGGCACCGAGGTTGTGGCGGCCGGCAGCGTTATCGTCGGCCAGCCGGCATTGGCGGGCGCTGTGGGTGACCTACTCGCCGAGCAGCACCCCGACCTCGGCTTCCGCGTCTTGACCAGCGAACCGGTCAGCGGCGCGCTGGTGCTGGCTCGCCGGCTTCAACTCAGTGGGCGCGAGTGAAGGCCGTCCGCAGACGGTAACGGTCGCCGACGTAGGCGATGGTCGACATCGATACCGGCCGGCCGTCCGAGCCGTAGGCCGTCTGGTGCATGACCAGCAAAGGACGTCCGGCCTCGATACCGAGGAGGGCTGCCGTGGACTCATCGGCAGCGCCGGCCTCGACGATGCTGTCGGCCCGCTCGGGTCCATGCCCAGTCAACTGAAGCTGTCGGTAGAGGGAGTCCTCGGTGAAGTCGACCTCAGCGGGTTCGCTCAAGAGCGACAGCGGAACGATCGACCGATCCAGTGCGATCGGGACGCCGTCCAGCATGCGTATCCGATCGATGCGGAACACCGGCCTTCCGGGCGCGATCACCAGGGACTCCGCCTCGTCGATGCTGGCTGTATCGGATTCGGCGCGCACGACCACCGAGGTTGCCTGCAGCCCCATCCGGGCGGCGGTCTCCGAGAACGACTCCAGATGGTGCGGCCATTCCTTCACAGGCTCCGCCAAGGCGACGTACCAACCGCGGCCGTGGGATGGGCTCAGCACCCGCTGCTCCACGAGATGGTTGAGCGCCTTGCGAAGGGTGACCCGGCTGATGTTCAGCTGGGCGCACAGCTCCCGTTCCGGGGGTAGGCGTGAGCCTTCGGTAAGCCGCCCCTCCTGGATCTCCGCCATCAGGAGATTGACCGCCTGAAGCCACAACGGCTCGGGATAGTCGGCGCGAATCGCGGAACTAGAGGCCACGAAACCACCCTCTCGATTGAGATACCACTAGATACCGTAGCACACCACTTGGAGCCTGACGCACTGGGCGTACCCCTGGGCTCCCGCGGCCCGACTCCGCGCTCAGCCCTGTCGGGGCAGTAGTTCCGCCAAGGACTCCAGCACATAGGTCGGGCGCTCGGCCTCGGGGGCAAAGGCGAGGTCGTCACGTCCCGAGTCGCCGGTCAGGACGAGCGCGGCATCCATGCCGTGGCGGCGTCCCATCGCGATGTCGGTATGCAGCCGATCGCCGACCATGAGGGCGTCCCGGGGTGGGACATCCAGACCGGCCAGCGCCATCTCGGCCATCAACGCGGAGGGTTTGCCGAAGGTGCGTTCGAGCTTCACCTGGGTGGCCGCCTCGATGGCGGCGACGATGCTGGCGGCGTCCGGCTCCCCGCGCCCACCGGGGAACGGACAGAACCGATCGGGGTTGGTGGACATCAGGGTCGCCCGCCGGTGGAACCACAGCGCGTCGAAGGCGATCTGCAGCTTGCGGTAGGTGAACCCTCGGTCGTAGCTGGCCAGCACGATGTCGATCTCGGCGGGATCCTCGCTGAGCGAGATGCCCGCCTCCGTCAGAGCCTCGACCAGCGGCTCCTCCCCGATCGGGAAGACCACCGCCTCGGGGCGGTGGCGCACCAGCCAGCGGGTGGTGGAGACCAGGCTGGTGATCAACTCGTCCGGCCCCACCGGGAGCCCGAGGCCTTCCAGCTTGGCCTGGTAGTCGACCAGCCGCAGCGTCGGGTTGTTGGAGACGAACCGGACGGCGGCACCGCGCGAGCGGATTCGGTCGACCACCTCACGGGCGCCGGGCAGCAGCCCGTCCCCCAGATAGATGGTTCCGTCCAGGTCGAAGACGTACGCCCCGTACCACGTGATCACTGGACCTCCTTCGTGGGGACCATCATCCCGTCTCCCGCGACGTGGGAACAGCCGTCGGGCCCGGGAGGGCCGTCCGGTACGGCAGGATGGTGGACCATGAACGAGGGACGCAGGCCCACCAGTCTGGATGTCGCCCGCCTGAGTGGTGTGTCGCGGGCGACGGTCAGCTACGTCCTGAACCGCGACCCGCGCCAGACCATCAGCGAGGCCACCCGGAGGCGGGTGCTGGATGCTGCCAAGGAACTCGGCTACGCGCCCAGCCCCGCGGCCGCGAGCCTGCGACGAGGGCATTCGCGGGTCGTGGTGTTGGCTCTCGACCCACTGTTCTCCGGCCATGTCAGCGACATCATCGTCGAGGGAGCGACCCAGCGGCTGCGGGAACACGGCTACTACGTCGTTCGGCATTCCCATGAGAATCCGGAGACGGTCATCGACATCGTCCGGGGGATCGGTCCGATCGGGGTGGTTTCGCTCACCTTCCTCACCGCGTCGATCCGCGAGCGGCTGACCGCCCTCGGAGTGAAGCGACTGCTCGACCTGGAAGTCCCCACCGGGGCCCAGGGGCCGCCGGATCGGCCATGGGAGTATCCCGTCGGACAACTCCAGCTCGACCATCTGATCACCCGTGGCTACCGCAAGTTGATCTACGCGCTGCCCAAGGACTCCCCCCGCCTGCCGATCGCGATGGCCCGGCTGCAGGGCGCGCAGATGGAGGCCGTCACGCTCGGCATCGAGCCACCTGAAGTGATCGCGCTGCCCCTGGAGCGGGCACCCATCCAGCGCGCGCTCCGCAAGCTGGAGCGGCTGGAGCGCCGCACGGCCATCTGCGCCTATGACGATCAGATCGCGATCGGCGTGCTGGGTGCGATGCATGACCTGGGCTGGCGGGTGCGCGAAGACCTGGGTGTCATCGGTTGCGACGACCTGCCGGTCGCCCGGCTGGTCACACCGACACTGACGACCGTGCGGGTCACCGCCGTCGACGTGGGGTTCGCCGCCGCGGAGAGCTTCCTGCTGCTCCGGGACGGCGAGACCCGCACCTTCGACACCCCCCAGGTGGATCTGGGCTACGAAGTGGTCGTCCGCGAGTCGACCTAGCTCCGGGGGACCCTGCGTTCGTGCGCACCCGATCCGAGGACCTCCCGCTGGTCGCCCAGCACGAGTTCGGCCTGGGTGTTGTGCGGAACGTGGATGCGCACGGCGACCTCGTCCACCGCGCGTTCCCACTCCACGGCCAGCTCGCCATAGGGGGTGCGGTGACGGGCGCCGACCTTCTCGAAACCGGCTGCCAGATCGGGCTGAATACGCGAGCGACGATAGCCCGGCTCAACCGGCTGGAGCCCTGCCACCCGGCGGAAGATCCAGTCGTCGACGCAGCCGAAGGCGTAGTGGTTCATGGACATCGGGGTCACCGTTCCGTCCGGTAGCACCGCACCCCAGGTCTCCCAGATGGTCGTTGCGCCGTGGTCGACCTCGTACAACCAGGACGGAAGGGTGCTCTGCCACAGCAACACCCGGGCCAACTCCTGCTCGCCTCCCTCCCACAGCACGTCGAGTAGGTAGGGGACGGACACGAATCCGGTGTCCAGATGATCCCCCGCGGCATGCACCAGGCCTGCCAGGTGCGCCACCATCGGGGCCTTCAGGTGCTCGGGCACGAGGTCGAAGGCCAGCGCGACCACGTGAGGGCCCTGCAACTGGACGGGGAGGCGCCCCTGGGCGTCGATGTACTCCGCGGCGAAGGCGTCCCGCACGCGGCGATGTCGTTCGGCGTAGTCGGCGGCTTCGGCGTCGCGTCCCAGCACCTCGGCCACCCGGGACAGCAGCTTGAGGGAGTGGGCCTGGAACATCGGGGCTATGAGCTCGGCGGTCAGCGCCGGGGCGATCATTGCGGCGTCCGGCATCTTCGCGCCCATCAGGGTGCTGGGGGCTAGCCAGTCCCCGAAGTGGAACCCGGTGTTCCACAGCAGCGCCTGCCGCGCGGACCGTTCCGGTCCGGGCGGATTCCCGGTGAAGCGTGGATGGAGCTCCGCCGCAGCGATGCGCGTCTGGTACTCGACCCACTTCACCATGGCGTCGTAGTTCTCCCGCAACACCTGCGCGTCCCCGTAGCGCTCGTAGAGCACCCACGGCACGATCAGCACGGCATCGCTCCACGCGGCCGAGGACGCGCCGATACCCAGCTCGCCGCCGCCGTCCGAATCGGCCAGCGCGGGGATCATCGGGACGATGATCGGCACCTGTCCGTCCGGCAGCTGGTCGACCCGGAGATCCGCCAGCCAGCGCTCGACGAACGGCAGGACGTTGGCGTTGGTGGCCGCGGTCGGGGCGAACACCTGCAGGTCACCGGTCCAGCCGGCGCGCTCGCGCTGCGGGCAGTCGGTCGGAATGGACAGGAAGTTGGCCCGCTGACTCCACAGCACGTTCTGGTGCAGGCGGTTGATCCGCTCGTCCGAGGTGGTGAGCTCGGCGGTGGGTTGCAGATCGGAGCCGATCACGACCGCCGTGACGTCATCGGCGGTGAGGTCGGCCGCCAGGCCACGCACCCGGACGTACCGGAAGCCGTGGAAGGTGAAGGCAGGCTCGTACACCTCCCCTCCGGGTTCCCCACGGGCGATGTAGTGGTCGGTCTGGTCCTTGTTCGGCCCCATGATGTTGTTGAAGAAGCTGCCGGTCGCGTCCAGCGTCTCGGAATGCTCGAGCGTGACATGGGTGCCGGCCGGAGCGGTGATCCGCAGCCTGATCCAGCCGGCGATCACCTGGCCCAGATCGACCACCATCTCTCCTGCGGGATCCCGGAACACTCGCTCGGCAGGGAACTCGAGGATCCTGCGGACCGGTTCACCCGGGAACGGAGCGAGCTGATCAAGGCCGCCCCCTCTCACTTCCACCGCGGTCCACGCCGAATGATCGAACCCGGGTTGCGACCAGCCGGAGAGCTCCTTGCGGGCGTCGTAGTACTCCCCGATGAACAGATCGGCGTAGACCCAAGGCCCGGGGGACGAGGTCACGTCAGGGCCGGAGACGACCAGCTGGCTGGAGCCGTCCGGGTACTCCAGCTCGAGCTGCCAGATCCCCTCCAGGTACTCGCCGTAGTTGGCGCTCGCGCCGGTCAGTCCGATGCGTCCCAGGTACCAGCCGTCCGCGAGGGTCACGCCCAGGACGTTGTCGCCGACCACCAGTTGCTCAGTCACGTCGTAGGCCTGGAAGCAGAGCCGGCTGGGGTAGCTGGTGAAGCCGGGAGCGAGCACCTCGTCACCGATCGCCCTCCCGTTCAGCTCGGCCTGGTAGATGCCGTGAGCGGTGATGTAGAGCCGGGCCCGCGAGGGGCGCTGTTCCGCCCGGAATGGCTGCCGCAGGCGCAGCGGGGGACGGAGCCGCTCCTCCGGCTGACCCTCCGGGGCTACCGCACCGGACAGGGCTGCGGACGCGGAGTAGGACTCCCGGACGGCGGGGAGCTGGGCCGGACGAACCCAGCTCGCTCGCCAGTCCCCGACGTCCAGGAGCGAGGTCTCGAACCGGGACGAGGCCCAGGGAGTGGGCTCGGGGCGTCCGGTGAGCCATGCCCGCACCCGCCAGTCGTAGACGGTGCGGGAGCCGAGCGGCGCACCGTCGTACCGCACGGCGGTCGAGGCGGGAGACGCCACCCGTCCGGAGTTCCACACCACCGCCCCACCGGTGGATACCTCGAGCTCATAGGCGACCTGCCACACGTCCGACGCATCGCCGGTGATCACCCAGCCGAACCGGGGAGAGGCGGTAGCCAGCGGTCCGGGACTCTCCAGGTGCTCGACCGTGAGCGCCGTAAGCCTGAGTTCTGGTGCGGGGGGCATGGGTTCTCCTTCGAACGTGGCCGCAACGCTCTTCGCATTGCTCTTGACCAATCTACATACACGTGTAAGCTCCCGTCCATCACCGAACTGAGACGTTTCAGTTCTGACTCTCGAACCAGGAGGGCAGTCGATGACGACACCCACAACCCCTGTCTCCCAACCCTGGAAGACCGCATTTCTCGCTGGCATGGCGTCGTACCTCGACGCGGGAGCCATCGTCAGCACGGGCATCGCCCTGGTGCTGTTCGCCCCGACCCTCGGGATTTCGGCGGAGGCCATGGGTCTGCTCTCCGGCCTGTTGACCCTGTGCTTCGCCCTCGGCGCAGTGTTCGGAGGCCGCCTCGGCGACCGGTTCGGCCGGCGACGCGTGTACGGCTTCACCTTGGCGTTGTATGCCGTGGGCGTGCTGCTGCTCGCGCTGGCTTCCGGCACCGCCATGCTCTACGTCGGCGTCGTCCTGGTCGGGCTCGCCATCGGCGCCGATCTGCCCGTATCGCTGGCGTTGATCGCCGAAGAGGCCCCCGAAGGCAAGAAGGGGAAGATGATCATCTTCTCCGGCATCCTGTGGTCGGTAGGCATCTTCGTGCCCGCGGTCCTGGCGATCTTCGTCGCATCGATGGGCGAGATGGGCGGTCGGATCCTCTACGGACAGCTGTTCGTTGTTGCCGTCATCGTGTTGATCGCCCGGCTCGGGCTACGAGAGTCGGCCGAGTGGTCGGCCGCGCGGGCGGTGAAGGATGCCGCCGCCGTGGAGGCCGCCCGGGAGTCCGAGATCAGGTTCAGCGCGGTGCCGCAGCTGTTCGTGCCACCGATCCTGTTCACCGTCCTGGCCACCGCGCTGTACTACGCGATCTGGAACCTGGGCGCCAACACCTTCGGCCAGTTCGGCACCTTCATCTGGGTCAACCTGGCCGGCGGCACCGTCGAGCTGGCGTCGATGGTCAGCCTGGCGCTGATCCCACTGGGCATCGTCGGCGCGATCATCTTCATGCGGGTGGTCGACAAGCCGGCTCGGAAGCCCTGGTTCGTTGCCGGCACGGTGATCAACATGATCGCATTCGCCATCCCACTGGTGTTCGGCCCGACGATTCCGGCGCTGCTGGCCACCAACATCGGGTTCGGGATCGGCGTGGGCTTCGCGGGCGAGTCGATCTACAAGGTGTGGTCGCAGGAGCTCTTCCCCACCCTGCTTCGGAGCACCGCGCAGGGCGTCACGCTCGCGTTCGCGCGGGTGGTGGCCGGGCTGTTCGCCTTCATCACCCCCGGCCTGGCGGTGTCCAACTCCCCAGTGCTGTTCGGCCTGCTGTTCGCCTTCGCCGTGATCGCCGGCCTGATCGGCCTGTTCTGGATCCCGAAACTCCCCACCGCACGGGAACTCGAGCCGGTCCCCGCCGAGGCTGCAACGGCGGACTGAGCTCGGGCGACGCGATCTATCGCTGGTCGAGCTTGCCGAAGCCTGGTTTCGGCTGCTGCCCCGGGTCTCGACAAGCCCGACCAGCGTAGGCCAGAAGACAGCTCAGCCGCCTGGGCGGAAGGCCGAGCCCATCGCGGCGAGCGCTCCGTCGGCGACCGGCACATGGCCGTCCCGGGCGGCCTTCACCAGCGCGGCATGGTCGGCCTCGGTCTGGTCGGCGTACAGCCGCGCGAATCGGGAGAACGCCTTGGCGGCCTTCTCACCGCGACCCAGGTAGCCGGCGATCATGGACGCCCCGGACGTCCGGGCATGGCCCTTGGCCAGCAGGTGGCCGACGATGCCGGCGTAGTCGGCCAGCGCGGTTGCGGTGAGGCCATCCAGCGGGACGGTGCCCTTCATGTTGCGGAACTGACGGACGTAGTACTGACGGCCGTCCACTTCCGTCCAGCCCAGCAGGGGGTCGGAGACGGTCTGCAGGGCCTGCTGGTACTCCACCACCCGCTGGCCCTGGTGAGCGTGCCAGGCATTGTCGCCATGGACGTACTGCGCCAGCACCGAACGGCGGGCCTGCTTGAGCTGCAGGAACAGGACGTCGTCGGGCGAACTGCCCTCCAGCAGCGCAACGTAGGCGCGAAGGCCGACCGATCCCACGCCCACCACCTTGTGGGCGATGTCGACCAGGGTGTAGCCCCCCACCACGCGGCGCCAGTGCGGGGCGAGGGTCTCGAGGTAGGCGTCAACGCCGGCAGCGAGCTGGTCGAACTCCTCGCCGCGAACCGAGCGGATCAGCGGCAGCTCCTCGACCATCCGGCGCTCGCCGTTCTCCTCCGTTGTGAACCGCGGAACAGCGCGGTCAGAGGTGCGCTTACGCGCGGTCTTGGCGGCCCGCTTGATCTCGTCGCGCAACTCCTTCTCGGTGGCCGTCTCGTGCAGCCGCTCGACATCCAGCTGGTTGTAGGAGCGGGCCAGAAGCGGCATCGTGGCCAGCTGCGCGACTTCGTCCCGGTAGGCGATCACGCAGGCGTGAACCGCCTCCGCGATGGCGTCCTCGCTGTAGCCGTTCTCGCGTCCGGCCACCCAGACCGCCGCGGCGAGCCGCCGGAGATCCCATTCCCAGGCGCCGGGATGAGCCTCGTCGAAGTCGTTGAGGTCGATCACCTGATCGCCCTCGGGCGAACGGTAGAACCCGAAGTTGCCCAGGTGGGAGTCACCGCAGATCACGGGCATGATGCCGGTGATGGGCAGGGCGGCGACATCGGCCGCCATCACAACTGCGCTGCCCCGATAGAAGCCGTAGGGCGAGGAGACCATCCGTCCGACACGGATCGGAATGAGCTCCTCGACGCGTCCCTTGTGAGATTCGTTGATCAGGTCGATCGGATCGGGGCGCGCCTGGGTGGCGTTCCAGACCCCGAGCGCGGCGATCGGCACCTTCTCACGCAGCGCTCGACCTACGGCGAAGCGCTCGTCCCGGGTCGTCCCACGCTGCCGCACCGATGCGAAAGCGCCGCTATCCGCGCTGGTCAGAACGGTATGACTGTGTTGCGACGACATTGCGGCTCCTCTCGGCGTGAGGAGCCTAGCGTTCCGACCCGGGACCGCCTAGGAGTCCGGCCTCGATTCCGGACTATCTGAAAGGCCGAAAGAAGTCTGACTGTGTCGACCGGAGCATAGGAACCGGTCACCAGGAACACGATGAGCGGCGCCATGAGCGGTGCGACCAGAGTCGAGACCGCTGTCATCGAGGCCGACAGGGCGATGTCATCCTTCGCCAGACTTCACCCCGCGTGGGCGGGGAGCACGATAGCGGCACCCGCCAATCGATGCGCAACCACGGTTCATCCCCGCTGTGCGGGGAGCACCGCACCCTCGGCGGACACGACCTGTTCGCCAGCGGCGCATCTCCCGCCACGACGTCTCATCCCCGCTGTGCGGGGAGCACTCAGCGATTTCTTCGTCAGTCGGATTCCACGTCGGCTCATCCCCGCTGTGCGGGGAGCACCTGACGATCAAGGTGGTGCGGATCGTGGCGAGCGGCTCATCCCCGCTGTGCGGGGAGCACTCGGACTCCCCGACAGCCTGCTCAGCTGCCCGCGGCTCATCCCCGCTGTGCGGGGAGCACGAATTGGTGGCCGCGCTCGGCGACGACCCGGACGGCTCATCCCCGCTGTGCGGGGAGCACAACTTGGTGAGCGCCGAGGGCTTCACCGGCGGCGGCTCATCCCCGCTGTGCGGGGAGCACACGGCTGCCTGGTACTTCTTCTGGAGGGCCTGCGGCTCATCCCCGCTGTGCGGGGAGCACCGGGCCGGCGACTTCATCACCCGCACGAACTGCGGCTCATCCCCGCTGTGCGGGGAGCACCCCACGTGCTGGCCCAGGTGCCGCGCGCCATACGGCTCATCCCCGCTGTGCGGGGAGCACTTCCCGGAATGCCTAGTCAGAGAGCATTCGCGCGGCTCATCCCCGCTGTGCGGGGAGCACCAGGAGGCTCACATGTCGATCTTCACCCGCGCCGGCTCATCCCCGCTGTGCGGGGAGCAGGGCACCGGTGAGTGGGTGCGAGCCCGGCCCGACGGCTCATCCCCGCTGTGCGGGGAGCACGGTCGCAGAGGGTGGCCGCAAGCCGGTCGGCGCGGCTCATCCCCGCTGTGCGGGGAGCACGCAGGGCTACGTGACCAGGCGGGAGTGGTCAGCCGGCTCATCCCCGCTGTGCGGGGAGCACCCGCCCGCCGAACTGCGCGCCGACCGCGTGTACGGCTCATCCCCGCTGTGCGGGGAGCACTCGGGGCGCCACTGGAGGGTCAGCGGGCCCCACGGCTCATCCCCGCTGTGCGGGGAGCACAGCGAAGCCGCGCTCTCCCTCTCGGTCGATGGCGGCTCATCCCCGCTGTGCGGGGAGCACCGGTGTTCTCCATGCCCGGAGCCGTCCTGGACTGGCTCATCCCCGCTGTGCGGGGAGCACCTCGACTGTCATCCGAGGCAGACCCCTCGGGGCGGCTCATCCCCGCTGTGCGGGGAGCACTTGAAGGCGTAGGCCCACGGGGCGCGGCACGACGGCTCATCCCCGCTGTGCGGGGAGCACTGTCAAGCGGCAGGCTCACTCGCAGGGTACGTCGGCTCATCCCCGCTGTGCGGGGACTAAATGTGATCGCTTTCATTAAGCGGCTCACCCCCGCGGCTGCGGGGAGAACACGGGAGTGGCGCGCTCGGAGGGACTCGAACCCCCAACCTTCTGGTTAGTAGTCACCGATGACCCCGAGCTGACCGACGCTGACGGCGAGCATAGCGCCGAGGTCTACGACCTCGCCACCGGGAAGCGGGTCGCGTGATGATCACTCTGACGGCCCAGCTCACGAA
>JAIUOR010000012.1 GCA_020161795.1 Actinomycetota bacterium
CGGCCGGGGGTGTGAGACAGTTGCATCTCGGAAGTGCCCTTCTTGGGGGAGCTACGGAACTCTAGACAAGTCCCATTCTCCCTTACCAGAGGGCACTTCCTCGCTTAACGCACCGCTACCAGGCCGGTGGATTCAGGCTTAACCAGACCTTTCAAAGAATACCCTTTATATCCGGTCCGTCTTATAGGGTTACCACGTAACCATACCGCCACTGAGACGAAGGACAAGACAAGATGAACAAGGTGCTCGGAGCAGTCATTGCGCTCCTGCTTCTCACCAGCTGCGGGGCGCCTACCGGCGCAACGACGGCCGAGGCCCCGTCGGAACCCGCGGCAGCGGCCACCGATGCTCCAGATGCCACTCCGGAGGAAGAACCGGCCACCGAAGAGGAGCCCTCGGCTGAGAGCGAATACGCCGTCGCTATCGATGGGCACAGCCTGACCAAGGACCACGACGGAAAGCCCGTGCTAGTGGTTGATTTCACCTTCACCAACAATTCCGAGGACGCAGCGAGCTTCATGTTCGCGCTCCGCGCCAAGGCCTTCCAGGACGGCATCGAGCTGGAGGACGCCATCCTCATCGGAAACAAGAAGTACGACTCGGCGAACACGATGAAGGAGATCAAGCCCGGCAAGTCCCTCAAGGTGCAGCAGGCCTTCTCGCTGGACAACAAGAAGGACGACGTGGAAATCGAGGTCACCAAGCTCCTCAGCTTCGACGACGCTCTGCTGGCCACGAAGACGATCACGCTCAAGTAGGGCCCGACGCCCGAACTGATAGGGGGCATCCTCGCGATGATCGGAACGAAGAAATCACCGTCGATCCCATCGCCCGCGGGCTATCCGCCACGGCCGGCGGGCTGGCCGGGGCGTTGAGTCGCGGTTGCGCTCAGGCAAAAGCGAGGGCCGGTAGGCGAACGTAACACCTACCGGCCTTCCGCCTTGTCAAGAGCAGGAATGAACCGCTCCGCCGCTCCCCGGGTAGGAGTCGAACCTACGTCGCTAGTCCTGATTCAAAGTCAGGCGGGCCCTGCCGGCAGACCAACCGGGGATCGGTCGATGACCGCGGCCCACTCTACGGGGTGCGGTGGGCGCGGGAACAACCGCGCTACGTCGGTGGCGGCGCTTCGTCGTCGGATTGACCGCTTCGCGGATCCGTCCTCCTCAGTCCGATCGCGAGCGGGCTCGCGTCGTCCTTCGTCGTCGGATTTCCCAACCTGGGTCGGGCGGGCCAGACTTAGGGCCGTGGATCAGGTAGCCGGTACCGCGCGCGCCAGGCGCGGCCGCGTCCGGATGACCCGCGCCGAACGCCGCGAGCAACTCATCGAGGTCGCCCGCGGCCTGTTCGCCGAGCGAGGGCTGGAGGGCACCTCCGTCGAGGAGATCGCCGCCCACGCGGGAGTCAGCAAGCCGGTGGTCTACGAGCACTTCGGCGGCAAGGAAGGCCTCTACGCGGTCGTGGTCGACCGAGAGGTGCAGACTCTGCACGGTGCGATCAGGCAGGCGCTGGCCAACCCCCGGGCGAACCCCCGCGCGCTGATCGAACAGGGCACGCTGGCCCTGCTGGACTACATCGACGACAACCCCGACGGCTTCCGGATCATCTCCCGCGACACCTCCGCGGCCTCCGAGACCACCTCGTTCGCGACCATCCTCTCCGACATCGCCTCCCGGGTGGAGGATCAGCTGGCGGACGAGTTCACCAAGCGCTCGCTCGATCCGGCGACCGCCCCGCTGTACGCCCAGATGCTGGTCGGCCTGGTGGCCCTGGCGGGCCAGTGGTGGCTGGACACCCGCGAGGAGTTCGACCTCGACAAACCGACGGTCGCGGCCCACCTGGTGAACCTGTCGTGGTACGGGCTGCGCAACCTGCGCGCCGAGCCGCGGCTGTTCACCCAGCGTCACCAGACTCCGGCGGAGTAGGCCGGGGTCAGCTGAGCAGCCGGGCGCCTGGGACGGGGCCGTGGACGCGTCGGATCGCCCGTCCGATGCCATGGGTGGCCAAACCGACCGAGAGCTCCATCGCCGCCCGCTCGTCGCCGGCCAGGAAGGCGACCGTCGGGCCGGAGCCGGAGACGATGCCCCCCAGCGCACCGAGTTCGCGGCCGGCCCGCAGCACCTCGGCCAGTTCGGGATGGAGGCTGATCGCAGCCTGCTCCAGATCATTGATCAGGGTGCGGCCGAGCGCGGCCGGGTCGCCGGCAATCAGGGCGCTGAGCAGTTCCGGCGGCATCGCGAACTCGCCACCGCCCAACGGCCGTAGCTGATCGAAGCGACCGAAGACAGCCGGGGTGGAGAGTTCGGCTTCGTTCAGCACCAGCACCCAGTAGTAGCTACCGCGGCTCAGCACCGGCGCCAGCCGGTCGCCCCGGCCCGTTCCCAGCGCCGTCCCGCCGGTCAGGCAGAACGGCACGTCGGCGCCCAGCGTGGCGCCCAGTTCGAGCAGGTCGTCGGGGTCGGCGTCCAGATCCCACAGCACCGAACAGGCCAGCAGCGCCGCGGCCGCGTCCGCCGAACCACCCGCCATGCCACCGGTCACCGGAATCGCCTTGCGGATCGTCAGCTGGCAGCCCAAGCCCCGGTTTCCGCTCTCCCGCGCCAGCAGGGCCGCGGCTTTCACGGCCAGATTGGAGTCGTCGCAGGGCACCAGGTCGGCCTGGTCTCCGGTCATGGTGACGCTGAACCGACCCGGCTCATCCCACCTGGCCTCCAGGTCGTCATAGACCGACACCGCCTGGAAGATCGTGGCCAGCTCGTGATAGCCGTCGCTGCGGCGCGGCCCACTGCGCAGCGCGAGGTTGATCTTGCCCGACGCGCGGACCCGGATCACCTCGTCCTCGACCAGCGGAGATGCCATGGGGGCGAACCTACCGGACCACCGGCAGCAGTTCCGCAACCCGGGCGAAGTCCGCGATGCCCAGCACCTCGCCACGCGCCTGCGGATCCACTTCGGCCGCCACCAACGCCGCCGAGGCCTCGGCCGACGACCCGAACAACCCGGCCAGCGAGCCGCGGAGCATCTTGCGCCGCTGCGCGAAGGCCGCGTCCACAACGGCGAACACCTGCCGGCGGGAGGCGGTGGTCGACGGCGGTTCGCGCCGGGTGAAGCTCACCAGGCCGGAATCCACATTGGGCACCGGCCAGAAGACGGTCGGCGGTACGCTCCCCACCCGGCGCGCCTCGGCGTACCACGCCAGCTTGGCCGACGGCACTCCGTAGACCTTGGAGCCCGGCGGCGCGACGAGACGGTCGGCCACCTCCGACTGCACCATCACCAACCCCCCGCGGATGCCGGAGTACCGGGCCAGCACGTGCAGCAGCACCGGGACGCTGACGTTGTAGGGCAGGTTGGCGACCACAGCGGTGGGCTGGGGGTCGGCCAGTTCGTCGACGTCGAGCGCGTCGGCCTCGATCGTCCGCAGCGCGGCGGCCCGGTCGGGCAGTCGCTCGGCGACGGTCCTGGGCAGCCGGGCGGCCAGCGTCGACTCGATCTCGACCGCCACGACATCGCAGCCGGCTTCCAGCAGCCCGAGGGTGAGGGATCCGAGGCCGGGCCCGATCTCGAGCACCACATCGCCGGGGCCGACCCCCGCCGCGGCCACGATCCGGCGAACGGTGTTGGCGTCGTGGACGAAGTTCTGGCCGCGCTGCTTGGTTGGCCGCAGGTCGAGCTCGGCGGCCAGTTCTCGGACGGTGCGCGGGTCGAGCAGGCCCTCAGCCATCGGCCCTCCCAGCGGTGAGATCCCGGCCTTCGTCGGGATGACGGAGCGGATCGGGATGACGCTCAGAGCCCCACTCGCCGAACAGGGCGGTGGCGTTGGCAGCCACCTGCTCGCACACCTGCGCCAGGTCGGCGCCGCGGCGTTCGGCCACGAAGCGGATGGTGTGCGGCAGCAGGTAGGGCGCGTTGGGCTTGCCCCGCAGCGGCATCGGCGTCAGGTAGGGGGCGTCGGTCTCGACCAGCAGCCGGTCGGACGGAGTGAGGTCCAGCGCCTCCCGCAGCGGCTCGTTGGGCTTGAAGGTCACGGTGCCCGGGAAGGACAGCCAGAACCCGCGGTCGAGGCAGCGGCGGGCGAACCCGGCATCGCCGGAGAAGCAGTGCATCATCACCTTGTCCGGCACGCCCTCGGCGTCCAGCACGTCGAGGATGTCGTCGTGGGCATCCCGGTCGTGGATGACCAGCGCCAGCCCGTGCCGCTTGGCCAGGGCGATGTGCGCGGCGAAGGAGTGCTTCTGCCGGGCGATCCCCTCGGCCTCGCGGGTGCGGAAGTAGTCCAGCCCGGTCTCGCCGATGCCGCGGATCCGCGACGAGCTGCCGGCCAGGCTCGACAGGGCGGTGAGCTCGGCCTCCAGTCCGTCGCCCAGCCGGGCGGCGTCGTTGGGGTGGATGGCCACGCACGACACCACCTCGGGGTGCTGCCCCGCGAGGGCGACCGTCTCGGCGGACGAGGCCACGTCAGTACCCACGTCCACCACCCGGGTCACGCCGACGGCGCGCGCGGCAGCCAGGCTGTCGGCCACCGCCAGGCCGGAATACCGCGCCGTGCTGGCCAGGTGGGTGTGAGCGTCCGTGGTCGGGGCCGGAAGGGCCGGCGGCGCCGGGGGCAGTTGGCGGGTGGTCACCGACTCTCCTTCCGGGCATCCAGGGTGGCCTGGTAGAGCGCCTTGCGGGCCACCCCGGAGAGCTCCGCGACCACGCTGACCGCGGACGACAGCGGCTCGCCGGCGGCGATCCGGGCCTGGACGTCGCTGAGCGCGGCGGGCAGATCCACGGCGACCGGAGCGGCCCCGGATATCACCACGGTGATCTCGCCTCGCACCCCGGCAGCCGCCCAGTCGGCCAGCTCGGCGAGGCCGCCGCGGCGCGTCTCCTCGAAGGTCTTGGTGAGTTCGCGGCTGACCGCCGCCCTCCGGTCCGGGCCGAAGGCGGCAGCGGCGTCGGCGAGGAACTCGGCCAGCCGATGCGGCGCCTCGAAGAACACCATCGTGCGCTGCTCCCCGGTCAGCCCGGCCAGCCGGCGGCGGCGCTCCCCTGGTTTCCGGGGCAGGAAGCCCTCGAAGCAGAACCGGTCCGTAGGCATCCCCGACAACGCCAGCGCGACCAGCACGGCGGACGGCCCGGGCACCACCGAGATCGGCAACCCCCGTTCGATGGCGGCCGTCACCAGCCGATAGCCGGGATCGGAGACGGTCGGCATGCCGGCGTCGCTCACCACCACCACGGATCGGCCCTGGTCCAGCTCGGCCAGCAGTTCGGCGACCCGGGCGGCCTCATTGCCGTCGAAGTACGACACCACCCGCGCCTCGGTGGTCAGATCGAGCCCGGTCAGCAGGGTGCGCAGCCGTCGGGTGTCCTCGGCGGCGATCACGTCCGCACCACTCAGCGCGGCACGCAACGCCGGCGAAGCGTCGGCCAGGTTGCCGATCGGCGTTCCGGCCAGCACCAGGCCTCGAGTCGCTGTGGTCACCCCCGCAGTATTCCCGAGCGAGCGAGCCACCGTCATCCCGGCCACGGATTCGGCGAACGAGAAGCAGGGCCACGACACCGGCGCGGGTGGTCGAGGTCGGGCTCGGGCGGTCAACTACCATGGCCGGGTGAAGACGATCCCGGACGACAGCGCCGCCGTCGCCGGTGACGACACTGCCTCGTCCTGGGCCCCCGGCACCCCGGACGAACCGGCGCTCGCGGAGGTGACCGCCCCCGGCGACTGGCCGCCACCGCGGACCGCCGCGGCTCCCACCCTGACCACCGCGCTGCGGTTGCGCGACGGGATCATGACCGATCGGCTGGCCGGCTGGCTGGTCACCCTGGGCATCACCGCGCTGGCGTTCGTGATCCGGTTCGTCGGCCTGGCCTATCCCAGCAAGCTGATCTTCGACGAGACCTACTACGCCAAGGACGCCTGGACCCTGTGGAAGTACGGTTTCGAGAAGTCGTGGCCGGACGACGCCAACGACTCGATCGTGGCCGGCAACCCCGACGTCTACCTCGACTCGCCCGCTTTCATCGTCCACCCACCGGTCGGCAAGTGGCTGATCGGCCTGGGCGAGCAGGTGTTCGGGATGAACTCCTTCGGCTGGCGCATCATGCCGCTGATCTTCGGCACCCTGCTGGTGTTCGTGACGATCCGGCTGGCCCGGCGGCTCTCCCGCTCAACCCTGATCGGTGGCATCGCCGGCATCCTGCTCACCCTGGACGGCCTGGCCTTCGTGATGTCGCGGATCGCCTTACTCGACATCTTCCAGGCCTTCTTCCTGGTGGCCGCGGTCGCCTGCTGCGTCGCCGACCGGGACTGGTATCGCCATCGGCTGGCCGATCTGCTGGACGCCCGCGGCGTCCCCGACTTCGGCGGCAGGTTCGGCCCGGTGGTGTGGTGGCGGCCATGGCGGCTCCTCGCCGGCGTCATGTTCGGGCTGGCGATCGGCACCAAGTGGAATTCGGTCTACGTCCTGGCCGTGTTCGGCATCCTCACCGTGCTCTGGGACGTGGGCGCCCGCCGGTTGGCCGGCGCCGACTGGAAGGGCTGGCTTGCGCTGGTGATCGACGGCATCCCGGCATTCCTCATGATGGTCGTGGTGGCGGCCGGGGTCTACGTGGCGACCTGGACCGGTTGGCTCACCACCACCGGGGGCTGGGGCCGCGACTGGGCCCAGAAGAACCCCGACCACCCCTGGAGCGTGCACCTGGGTGAGATGTGGGCCTCCTTCCTGCACTACCAGCAGGACATCCTGAACTTCCACACCGGCGACTACATCAACAGCGCCGAGCACCCCTACGACGCCCACCCGGCCGGCTGGCTGTTCATGCTCCGCCCGCTCGGGGTCGATTCGATCACCGACATCCAACCGGGTGTCGAGGGCTGTCACGCCGCGGCCGATCAGACCTGCATCCGGGTGATCTCGGCCATGGGCACCCCGGTGCTGTGGTGGATGGCGGCGACCGCGCTGGTGATCGCGATCATCTGGTGGATCGGCGGACGGGATTGGCGCTTCGGCGTTCCGGTGCTCGCCGCGCTGGCGACCTACGTCCCCTGGTTCTTCTCCACCGGCCGCCCGGTGTTCTTCTTCTACGCGATCACGATCATCCCGTTCACCGTGATCGCCCTGGCCATGGTGATCGGCCTGATCCTGGGGCCCTCCGGCGGCCGGTTCCGGCGACGAGGCGGCATCGTGGCCGGGGTCGCCGTCGCCCTGGTGGCCGCGAACTTCGCCTGGATCTACCCCGTCCTCACCGACAACCTGCTGATCCACCAGACCGAGTACCTCGCCCGGATGTGGTTGCGTAGCTGGATCTGAGGCCTCGGCCCGTCAGGCGAGGGACCCAGAACGCACAACTCCGCGAGCCGGGGAAAAGCGGCGTCCCCGGAGGACTAGGATGGCGCGGTTTGAGGAGGATCGTGACGCAGGGACGACGCACGCTGCTGGTGGGCATGATGCTGGCGGTGTTCACCATCGCCTTCCAGGCGATGGGGCTGGCCACCGCGCTACCCACCCTGATGGCCTCCTTCGATGCTGAAGCCCTGTATCCGTGGGCGTTCACCACGATGATCTCCGGGATGCTGGCCGCGACCATCGTCGCCGGCCGGGTGGCCGACCAGCACGGCCCGACCTTGCCGATGTACCTGGGATTCGCGCTGTTCGCGCTCGGGCTCGTGCTCGGCTGGCTGGCGCCCTCGGTGTGGGTGGTGCTGCTGGCCAGGCTCGTTCAGGGGTTGGGGGCCGGCGCGCTGAACCTCACCCTCGCCGTCACCGTCGCGCACGGCTTCTCCCCCGCCGAACGTCCCCGGGTCATGGCGCTGTACTCGTTCTGCTGGCTGCTGCCCGCCTTCATCGGCCCGCCGATCGCAGCCTGGCTCACCCACTACGACTGGCGGCTGGTGTTCGCCACGGTGCTGCCGCTGGTAGCGGTCGCCTTCGTCATCCTGCTGCCCGGGCTGCGCCAGGTACAGTCGGCCTTCCATCCGGGCGAGGACGAGGTGGGCCCGGTCGCCGTATGGCCGACCATCGCCATCACGGTGGCGCCGTCGCTGATCCTGCTCGCCGGCCAGCCTCTGGGCTGGTGGAGACTGGCATCGGCGGTCGCCGGCGTGGCCGCACTCGTGTGGGGTCTGCCGCGGATCCTCGCCCCGGCCGCCCAGGGCTTCGGCCCGGGCATCCCCAGCGTGGTACTGACCCGCGCGCTGCAGGCCGGTTCCTTCTTCGCCGCCGAGACGATTCTGCTGGTCACCCTGCAGAACCTGCGCGGCTACTCCCCCACCGAGGTCGGGTGGGCGCTGACGGTGGGCTCGATCGGGTGGACGGCCGGCTCCTGGCTGCAGTCCCAGCGCTGGCTGCGGTGGCATCGCAACTCCTACATCACCATCGGGGCCCTGACCACCGTCCTCGGCCTGGCAGGTCTGGTCGGGTACGCCTGGTTCCCGCTGCCGCTCGGGTTCGGCCTCTCCGCCTGGGTGCTGGCCGGCCTGGGGATGGGCTTCACCATGCCCAGCTCCGCGGTGGCGGTCATGAGCCTGTCGTCGTCCTTCGAACAGGGGCGCAACCAGTCGTCCATGCAGGTCGCCGAGTCGGTCGGCAACTCGGTGGTGACCGCGGTCGCCGGCGGCATCTACACCGCGCTGCTCCTGGCCAAGCCTGCCGAGCTCAGCTACTCCGCCGCACTGGCCATGACGCTGCTGATCGCGATCGCCGCGGTCTTCCTCAGCCTGCGGATCGGCCGGATCCGCAACGACCTGCTGGCCTGAGCCACTACGGCAGGCCGGCGAGCCGTCCCAGCGCGGCGGCGGCCGCTCCGGCGATCACCACCACCAGGTAGGGCGCCTTCAGCTTCAGCGCGACGGCGCCGGCCGCCAGGGCCAGGAGCCGGGAGTCGAAGCCGACCGACTGGCCGTTCCCAAGGGTGTTCATCACCGTGAGGGAGGCCAGCAGGCCGACCGTCAGCGCCGCCGCCAGGTCGGTGATCGGCGGCGATTCCAGCCAGGCCCGCGGCAGCAGGTAGCCGGCGAGCTTGATCAGGTAGGCAGCGGCCACCGCCAGCAACAGCCAGTTCCAGAGGGTCATGGGGTGCCTCCGCTACGGCGGATCGCCCACCAGGCGGCGGTGACGGCGGCGGCGATCAGGACGGGGATGCCGGGCGGCACCAGCGGCAGGGTGAGGGCGGTCACCACGGCGGCGACGACCGCGATGGCGATCGGATCCCGGCCGCGCAGCCGGGGCCAGAGCAGGCCGAGGAAGGCGGCCACCGCGGCACCGTCCAGCCCCCATTGCCTGGGATCGCCGAGCGCATCGCCGGCCAGCGCGCCGACCAGGGTGAACAGATTCCACAACAGGTAGACGCCCAGCCCGGCCGTCCAGAAGCCGCGAACCCGCTCGTCGTGGTCGTCCTGGGCGGTCGCGGTGGCCGTGGACTCGTCGATCGTGAACTGCGCCATCACCGGGATCAGCCGGGCCGGCGGCCGCAGCAATGCCTTGATCTGCATGCCGTAGATGCCGTTGCGGACGCCCAGCAGGGTCGCCGCCGCCCAGGCCGCCGCGCCGGTTCCCCCGCCACCGATGACGCCGATGAAGGCAAACTGCGAGCCGCCGGTGAACATCAGCGCGCTCAGCGCGCAGGCCTGCCACACGTCCAGGCCGGCGGTCACCGCCAACGCGCCGAACGAGATGCCGTACAGCCCGACCGCGACCGCGATCGACAGCCCCATCCGGACGGCCGGGGTGAACCCATCCGGCAGCCACGGCCACGGACGTCCGTCCGCCTCAGCGCTCACGGCTCACTCCCGTACCCGCCGCCACCGAACGACTCGCCCACGGCGCGGAAAAGCGACCTGCTGCCCCCACCCCGCCGAAGACCAGCCTTGGGGATCGAGGGCCAGCGTTCAAGACTGGTCCTCACTGACGAAGGCTGGCCCTCGACGGAAGGGGTCGCGTCCGCGATGGGACGGCAGGGCTGAGCGTTCATCGTCATCCCCGCGGCGGCGGGGATTCTCCTCAGAGGTTCTCGGCGTCGGGCTGCTTCGGATCGAACTCGGTGGTGAGCGCCGGCTCCTCGAGGTCGGTGCCGCGCGCCTTACCGATGCTCTTCATGATGTGGTAGAGCGCCAGCGCGGTGATGGTGCCGACGGTGACGCCGCCGAAGACGATGTCGCCGAAGGCGAAGGTGAAGTCGGCGATCGCCATGATCAGGCCGACCGCGGCCGGGATCAGGTTCACCGGGTTGGTGAAGTCGACCTTGTTCTCGATCCAGATCCGGGCGCCGAGCAGGCCGATCATGCCGTACAGCACGGTGCCGGCGGCGCCGATCACGCCGGCCGGGATGGTGGCGATCGCCTCGCCGAACTTCGGGATGAACGACAGCGCGATGGCGATGAAGCCGGCGATCCAGTACAGCGCGGTGGAGTAGACCTTGGTGGCGGCCATCACGCCGATGTTCTCGGCGTAGGTGGTGGTGCCGGAGCCGCCGCCGAAGCCGGCCAGCGAGGTGGCGACACCGTCGGCCAGCAGGGCGCGTCCCATCTGCTTGTCGTAGTTGTGGCCGGTCATCAGGGCGACCGACTTCACGTGGCCCACATTCTCGGCGATCAGCACCAGGACGACCGGCAGGAAGAGCGCCGCGACGTTGAAGTCCGGGGTGGGCAGCTGGAAGTGCGGCAGGCCCAGCCAGCCGGCCTCAGTCATCCGGGCGAAGCTCACCTCGCCCTGGATCAGGGCGGCCACGTAGCCGACCAGCACGCCCAGCAGGATCGAGAGCCGTCCGATCAGGCCGCGGAACAGCACCGCGATGAGGATGATCGCGATGATGGTGATCCAGGCGGTCACCGGCGCGGCGCGGAAGCCCGAGGACTCGTCGACCCCCCAGGCAGCCCCGGCCAGGTTGAAGCCGATCAGCATCACGATGGTGCCCGTCATCACCGGCGGCATCAGCACGTCGATCCAGTGCGAGCCGCCAATGTGGACGATCGCACCGACGATCGCCAGCAGGATGCCGGTGATCATGATGCCGAAGAGCGCCTTGCCGAAGTCCTTGCCGCCTTCGGTGACGATGGTGGAGGCCATCACCGGCGAGATGAAGGCGAAGGAGGAGCCCAGGTAGCTGGGCAGCTTGTTGCCGGTGATCAGCAGGAACAGCAGGGTGCCGACGCCGCTGAAGAACAGGGTGGTGGGGATCGGGAAGCCGGTAATCAGCGGCACCAGGAAGGTGGCTCCGAACATCGCCACCACATGTTGGGCGCCGAGCCCGAACATCTTGCCCCAGCCGAGCCGTTCGTCAGGGGTGACAACTGCCCCCGGTACCAGCGTTCCGTCTCCGTGCAGCTTCCAAAGCGCCATGTTCATCCCTTCGCCGGTGGCACCTTAGTGCGGCGAGCACTCACCGCATGCGGAAATCGAAGAACTGGGACGAGATGTGCATCGGTGACGAGCCGTGCATAGGCGAGCTCCCCGCCTTCGCGGGGATGACGGTGGGCGCGAGCATGACCGCGGGCCGGGCGAGCCGGCCCGCCCCGCTCAGCCGTCCAGCATGGCCGCTCCCAGCCACTCCTCGGGGATGCCGAGGCCCTCGACCAAGGGCAGGGCGTGCGGACGAAGCTCGCGGCAGAGCTGCTCGAGCTGCTCGTCAATGGCCTTGGAGCGGGCAGTCGACATCTTGCCGTGCTCCAGGAACCAGGCGCGGTCGGCATTCAGGCTGGTCAGCGCGTAGAGGCTGCACACCTTGCCCAGCAGGTCGCGGGCCTCCGGGTCGGCGCAGGCGTCGATACCGGTGACGAAGGATTCCAGGATCCGTCGTTCCAGGTGCGCCCTGGCTACGAACAGGACGTGCTCGCCGAGCCGGTTGAAGGCCTCGAACTGGTCACCATCGGTGCGCGCCGCGACCCGCATCCGGCGGGCCAGCGACTCCAGCGAATGCCGCTCGCGCTCGGTGAACATCAGCGCCTGCCAGCGCCGGTCGACCATCGTGAGCCCGTCGGGCTGGCGGCGGGCCGCCCGCACCAGCCGCTCCAGCACCACGCCGGCTGCCGTCCGCTCCGCGACCGTCTCCCCCACCACCCGCGCGGTGGCCTGGACGACGCCGGCGCGATCGAGTTCGCCCCACAGCTGCCGGTAGTCGGTCAGCAGCGCCTTGGTCACCAGTTGCAGCAGCACCGTGTTGTCGCCCTCGAAGGTGGCGAAGATGTCGACGTCGGAGCGGAGCGCGGTCAGCCGGTTCTCCGACATGAAGCCGGCGCCGCCACAGGCCTCCCGGCAGCTCTGAAGGGCGGTATTGGCGAACCCGGTGGAGACCGCCTTCAACCCGGCGGCGAAGGTCTCCAGCTCACGCTGGTCGCGATCGGTGGATCCCGCCGTCCCCTGCACCTTCACCAGCAGCCGGTTGAGGTCGTTCTGGGCGAAGCCGAGCGCGTAGGCGCGGGCCAGCAGCGGCAGCAATCGCCGCTGGTGGGTCAGGTAGTCGAGCAGCAGGACGCCATCGCGGCGCCCGGGAGCGGGGAATTGACGACGCTTGAGCGCGTAGCGGGTGGCGATCGAGATCCCGCGCCGGGCGGCGATGCCGGCACCGGCGGAGATGCACACCCGGCCGCGCACCAGGGTGCCCAGCATGGTGAAGAAGCGACGGCTGGGCGATTCGATCACCGAGGCGTAGCGGCCCTGCTCGTCCACGCCGCCGTAGCGGTCGAGCAGCATCCGGCGCGGAACGCGGACGTGGTCGAAGACGATGGTGCCGTTGTCGACCCCGACCAGGCCGCCCTTGTGGCCCTGATCGCCGGTGGTGACACCGGGCAGATCCCGGCCGGCCTCGTCGCGGATCGGCACCAGGACGGCGTGCACCCCGTGCCGGACGTGGTCGACCACCAACTGCCCGAAGACCACCGCCATCGAGCCGTGCCGGCCGGCGTTGCCGATATAGGCCTTGGTGGCGGCCGGGCTCGGCGAGTGCACCTCGAACTCGTCGGTGGCCGGGTCGTAGACGATGGTGGTCTCCAGGCTGGCGACGTCGGAGCCGTGGCCCAGTTCGGTCATGGCGAAGCAACCGAGCAGCTCCAGGCGCGTCAGCGCGGGCAGGAAGGTGTCGTGGTGCCAGGCCGTGCCCAGGTTGGCGATCGCCCCGCCGAACAGCCCGAACTGCACGCCCGACTTGATCAGCACCGACAGGTCGCCGTGGGCGAGCAGTTCGAAGGCCATCACCGCGTCCTCGGGCGATCCGTGGTCGGCGGCCGACACCGGGACGCCCGCCGCGCCGAAGCCCGCGTCCGACAGCTCGCGCAGCCGGGTCAGCACCCACTCGCGGGCCTCTGCCACGGGCTGCTCGGGATCCCGCAGCAGGTGCTCGGCCGGGAACTCCACCCGTCCGCGAGCCCGCGGTTCGGCGAACGGGCCGTCGAGGGCGGTGCGCAGGGCCTCGCCCAGGGTCGTGGTGTCGGCGGTCAGCAGCATCTCAGTTCTCCTGTGGTCGGGTCAGGCCGGCGGTCAGCGCGGGGACGAACAAGGTGGTGATGTGGCCGACGATCCGGTCGGCCGGCGGACGGGGGTCGGTAGCCATCCAGCGGTCGGCACCGGCCCGGACGAAGCCCACCAGCCCGTGCCCCCAGGTCGCCGCAGCAGCCGGATCCTCGCCGCGCTCGGCCAGCCGAGCGGCGATCGCGGCCTCGATCCGGTCGCCGATCAGGGTGGAGAGCCCGGCTGCCGGATCGACCGGCTCCGGGGTGGGCGGGGTCATCACGAAGCGGTAGATCTCCGGATCCCGCTCGACCAGGGCCAGGTAGGCGCCGGCCAGATCCGCGGTGAGGCGTCCGACATCGGCCGGATCGCTCAGCCGCAGCGCACGGATCAAGTCGGCCAGGATGTAGCCGTGGACGGATTGGGCGACGGCCGCGTAGAGGCCGGCCCGATCGCCGAAGTGCCGGTAGATCACTGTCTTCGAGGTACCCGCCTGGGCGGCGATCTCGTCCATTCCGACACCGGGCCCATGCCGGCGGATCGCCCGTAGCGCATGCTCGACCAGTTCACGGCGCCGGGTGATCCGGTGCTGCGCCCAGCGGGTGTCGCGTCCGTCGGTGGTCACCCCCCAAGGGTACCCAGTACGAGACGTACCTGCTACCTTTGGTACCGGATATTTCCCGATTGGAGGCCCGATGCAGCTCCCCCGGACCGCGGTCGTCGTCGGCGGCAACCGCACCCCCTTCGCCAAGGCCAACGGCGCCTACGCCCCCGCCTCGAACCACGATCTGCTGACAGCCGCCATCGACGGCCTGGTCGCCCGCTTCGGGCTGGCCGGGCAGCGGATGGACGAGGTGGTGGGCGGCGCGGTGCTCAAGCACACCCGGGATTTCAACCTCACCCGCGAGGCAGTGCTGAGTTCGGCGCTGGCCCCCGACACCCCCGCCTGCGATCTGCAGCAGGCCTGCGGCACCGGACTGGAGACGGTGGTCTACCTGGCCAACAAGATCGCCCTCGGACAGGCGGACATCGGGATCGCCGGCGGCGTGGATTCCGCCTCAGATGCCCCGATCGCGGTCAGCGAGCCGCTGCGCCGGGCGCTGCTGGCGGCCAATGCCGCCCGCACCCTGCCGTCCCGGCTGCAGGCGCTGGCGGGCATCCGTCCCTCGCATCTGGCACCTGAGACCCCGCGGGTGGTCGAGCCGCGGACCGGGCTCAGCATGGGCGAGCATCAGGCTCGCACCACGAAGAAGTGGGATGTCACCCGCGCCGAGCAGGACGAACTGGCCGCCGCCTCGCACCAGCACCTCGCCGCCGCCTGGGATTCCGGTTTCTTCGACGAGTTGGTGACGCCCTACCTGGGCCTCACCCGCGATGCGACGCTGCGTCCGGACACCTCGGTGGAGAAGCTGGCCACGCTCAAGCCGGTCTTCGGCGGACCGGACGGGACGATGACCGCCGGCAACTCCACGCCACTCTCGGACGGCGCCGCCGTGGTGCTGCTCGCTGACGCCGACTACGCCGCCGCCCATCACCTGCCCGCGCTGGCCAGGCTGGTGGACGCCGAGGTGGCCGCGGTCGACCACCCCGGCGGCGCCGACCTGCTGCTCGCCCCGGTCACCGCCGTCGGACGATTACTGGCCCGGCAAGGGCTGACGCTGGCCGACTTCGACCTCTTCGAGATCCACGAGGCCTTCGCCTCGACAGTGCTCGCCACCCTGAAAGCCTGGGAGGACGAGGAGTACTGCCGCTCGGTCGGGCTACCGGGCGCGCTGGGCTCGATCGACCGGGCCAAGCTCAACGTCACCGGCTCATCGCTGGCCGCCGGGCACCCGTTCGCGGCCACCGGCGGGCGGATCGTCGCCACCGCGGCCACCCTGCTGCACCAGCGCGGCCCCGGCTCCCGCGGCCTGATCTCGATCTGCGCCGCCGGCGGGCAGGGCGTCGCCGCCATTCTGGAGGGGATGTGAGATGACCATCCCCTTGCCGCTGCCCCCGCGAAGGCGGGGATCCCACGACCCGCAGGAGGCGTGAAGTGAACCTGCTCGAGAAGCTCTTCTACTCCCCACCCGGCCAGGCGATCGCCGGCAAGGCCGGGCTGCCCGAGCCGCCGGTGCTGCGCCGCGGCCCGGTCTGGCCGGACGGCCCGATCGTGGTCGCCTCCCTGGGCAGTGGCACCCTCGCCGCAGACACCCTGCGGCTGCTCGGCCGGGCGACGACCGAGCCGGTCCGGGACGACGCGGAACCGGTGCCGGGCTACCCGGGGAAGATCGGCGCCCTGGTCGTCGACGTCACCGAGCTGCGCCGGCTGGTCGAACTGGAACAGTTGCGCGCGGTGCTGCGTCCCGCGGTGCGAGCGCTGGAGGGCAGCGGACGGATCGTGCTGCTGGCCCGCGCTCCCGCCGAGGTCGACGGCTGGGAGGCCAAGGCGGTCGCCCAGGCGCTGGACGGCATCGACCGCACCGTCGGCAAGGAGCTGCGCAAGGGCGCGACCACCAACCTGATCCAGGTAGCGCCGGAGGTGACCCCGTCAGCGCTGGCCTCCACCCTCGGCTTCCTGCTGCAAGGCCGTTCCGCCTTCGTCGCCGGCCAGACCTGGCAGGTCGCACCGGCCGACGCGCCCGCCGTCGCCGATCGTCCCCTGGCGGGCCGCGTCGTAGTGGTGACCGGTGCCGCCCGAGGCATCGGCGCGGCGATCGCCCGGGTCGTCGCCGGGCAGGGCGCGCAGATCGTCGCGGTGGACGTCCCCGCGGCCGGCGAGGGGCTGAGCGCCACCGCCAACGCGATCGGCGGCAGCGCCCTGCAGCTCGACATCACCGCAGCCGACGCCGGCTCCCGGATCGCCGCCCATGTCGCCTCCCGCTACGGCGAACGCATCCACGGCATCGTCCACAACGCCGGGATCACCCGCGACAAGCTGCTGGCCAACACCGATGCCGCGCGCTGGGCCTCGGTGCTGGAGGTGAACCTGGCCGCCCAGCTGCGAATCAACCAGGTGCTGCTCGATTCCACGGTGGCGGGCGGGCTTGCCGACGGCGGACGGATCGTCGGGGTGTCCTCCACCTCCGGCCTGGCCGGCAACCGCGGGCAGACCAACTACGCCGCCTCCAAGGCCGGGGTGGCCGGCCTGGTGCGGGCGATGGCCCCCGATCTGGCCGAGCGCCGCATCACGGTGAACGCGGTGGCCCCCGGCTTCATCGAGACCGAGATGACCGCCCGGATCCCGTTCGTGCAACGCGAGATCTTCCGCCGCACCAACAGCCTCGGTCAGGGCGGAAAGCCGGTGGACGTGGCGGAGACCATCGCCTACTTCCTGGAACCCGCCAGCGCGGGGGTGACCGGCCAGGTCGTACGGGTCTGCGGCCAGAACCTGGTCGGCGCCTGATGACCGAGGTGCTGCCGGACCTGCCCGACCTGCGGGCGGCGTTCTGGCGTGGGGTGATGCCGAGGCGACCGCGTCCGGCGGCGGTGACCACCAAGGAGGTGGTCGTCCCGGGTCACACCCCGGATCCCGAAGCGCTGGCGCGCTACGCCCGGGTCTGCGGGTTCACGCTGCGGGACGCGCTGCCGCCCACCTGGCTGCACGTCCTCACCTTTCCGCTGCACCTCCATCTGCTGGCCGACCCAGGCACCACCCTGCCGCTGGCCGGCCTGGTGCACGTCCGCAACCGGATGCGGCTGCACCGCCCGACGCTGCTCACCGAGCAGCTGGAGATCGGTTCCGGGATCGGCAACCTGCGTCCCCATCGCCGCGGCGCCCTGGTGGACCTGACCGGCCGGGTTCACGTCGGCGCGGAACTGGTCTGGGAAGGGGTGACGACCTACCTGGCCCGAGGCGCGCAGGTGGCGGGCGCCGCCGGCTCCGCACACCACTCGCGCGATGCGCGTCAGGACTCCTTCGTTCCCGCGACCGAACCCGGCGGAGCCGGTGCCATCTGGCGATTGCCCGCCGATCTCGGACGGCAGTACAGCGAGGTCTCCGGCGACCCCAACCCGATCCACACCAGCCGGCTGGCAGCGAAGGCCGTCGGCTTCGCTCGGCCGATCATCCACGGGATGTGGACGCACGCGCGCGTGCTGGCCGCGCTGGAGAACCGGCTGCCCGACAGCTACGAGGTCGCGGTCGAGTTCACCAAGCCGATCCTGCTCCCCGGTACCGTCGGCTTCGCCGCGGCTCCCCGCCCGGGCGGCTGGGACGCCGCGGTCACGACGCGGGACGGCAGCAAACCGTACCTGCTGGCGCGCATCGACTACTGAGCACCTGCCGGCCGGGCCGCGACTCGGGTGCCGAAGCCATCGACCCGCTGCTCAGCGAGCCGCCGCTCCACTAGCCTTCCCTCAGGAGGAACCGTGTCCGACACCGCCTGGGCGATCGTCGTCAACCCGACCAAGTTCGACGACCTGGATGCGCTGAAGCGTCGCGTATCCGCGCTGTGCACCGGCCGGGGCTGGCCCGAGCCCCGGTGGTACGAGACCACCGCCGAGGATCCGGGCACCGGTCAGGCCGCCGAGGCGATGCAGGACGGCGCCGCCCTGGTCTGCCCGCTCGGCGGGGACGGGACGGTCCGCGCGGTGGCCACCGCCATGCTGGACAGCGGCGTGCCGCTCGGTCTGCTGCCCGGCGGCACCGGGAACCTGCTGGCCCGCAACCTCGGGCTGCCGATCGACGACCTGGATGCCGCGCTGGCCGTCGCGGTGACCGGGAGCGACACCGGCGTGGACGCCGGCATGGTCGCCTTCGACGAGCGCGAGCCGGAGGTCTTCCTGGTGATGGCGGGGATGGGCCTCGACGCCGAGGCGGTGGCCGGGGCCAGCGTGCAGCTGAAACGTCAGTTCGGGTGGGTGGCCTACGCGCTCTCGGGCCTCAAGGGCCTGGTGCGCTCCGGTTTCAGCGTCCGGGTGGCGGCCGGCGGCCAGCGCGCCTTCAGCCAGCATGCCGCGACGGTGATGATCGGCAACTGCGGCGAGCTCACCGCCGGGGTGCGTCTGATGCCGGACGCCAGGGTGGACGACGGACTACTCGATGTGGCGGTCGTTTCGCCCCGTTCCCTGGGCTCCTGGTTCGCCGTCGGGGCGTACATCCTCACCCGCCATCGGTTCGGCCATTCGGCGATCGCCCATCTGCGGGGGCCTGAGGTCGGCATCGTGGCCGCCGAGCCCATCGACGCCCAGTTGGACGGGGACGGTGTCGGCCGGGTCACCGCCGTGACGTGCTCGGTCCGGCCCGGCGCATTGACAGTCCGCGTGCCTGCCTGAGCTCCAGCCGGTCAGACCTCGGATTCGGCCGGGGCGAGCGCCGGACGCCCGGTGGCGTGCACCTCGTCCAGGGCGAGGGCTTCGGTGTGCGGGATCGGAACCCAGGTCGGGTCGCGGTAGAACAGCACCACGATGTTCAGGATCGACCACGAGAGCAGGTAGAGCGGGAAGGTCGCCACGGTCAGCCAGACCTTCGGCCAACTCGCGCGCTCGAGGCGCAGCACAGCCACCGCGACCGCGCCGATCAGCACATAGCCCAGGGACGCCGCCACCGCGACCTGCCCAACCAAACCGAGCCAGTCCCCGGAGGCCGCGGCGTCGGCCAGCAGCATTCCCACCCAGGCCAGCCCGGTGGCGCCGGCGATCGGGATGCCGATGCTGAACAGGAAGGCGTCCAGCTTGCCCCGCCAGTCGGCGCGGACCGCGCGCCACAGGGCCGGCCCGCAGAGGCTGATCACCTGCATGCTCCCGACGGCCCAGCGGTAGCGCTGCCGCAGCGACTGCGCGAACGTCAGCGGCTGCTCGTCGTAGAAGACGGCATCCAGCGCCAGCCCCACCTGATGGCCGGCGGCGATCGCGTTCAGCGTGAACTCGATGTCCTCGCAGGCCGAACTGGTGTGCCAGCCACGGCCGTCCAGCACGTCAAGGGCGAACATGAACCCGGTGCCGCCCACCGATGTCACCGGCAGCCGGTGCCGGGCGCGCGGCAGGTGGAACAGCCGGGTCTGCATCAGCCAGAACAGGCTGCTGCAGCCGCTCACCCAGGAACTGGCGGGGTTCTTGCCCACCCGGTAACCGACCGCGATCGGGGTGCCGGCGTTCAGCTGCCGGTTCATCGCCGCCAGGAAGCCGGGGTCGACCAGATTGTCGGCATCGAAGACCACGCAGGCATCGAACTCGGCAGAGCGGTCGAACCTGTCGAAGAACCAGGTGAGCGCGTGGCCCTTGCCGATCCGGCTGGTATCGAATCGCTCCACCACGGTCGCGCCGGCCGCGCTGGCGACCTCGGCGGTGGCGTCGGTGCAATTGTCCGCGGTCACGAAGATCTCGAAGGCGTCCGAAGGGTACTCCTGCGAACGCAGGCTGCCGAGCAGTTGTCCGATCACGGCGGCCTCGTCCTTGGCGAAGACCAGCACCGCGAACCGGTGGGTCCGGTCGGTGCGGGCGACCAGCGGATCCAGCGTGCCGACGACGGGGAACGCGAGGAAGACGTGGTAGAGCCCGTATCCGCCGGCCACGATCAGAATCACCTGGCAGAGCAACGCGAATGCCGCGAACACCTCGGCCACCATTCCCCGCTCTCACGCCCGACACTCAGTTCTCAGGAGTCGATTCTACCCCGGCCACGCCGTGACCCGAGAACGACAAGGGCTCACGCAGCGGTAGACTCGAAGGTCGGAGGTGGAACCGATGCTCATTCAGAACGACGCGAGTTGGTCGCTGTTCTGGTTCAACTGCATCCTCTACACCGTCCTGGTGGTGATCCGGGCCTGGATCGACATGATCATCCCCGAGCGCTTCCTCCGTCCGGACAGCTGGTGGTTCCGCACCCGCGACTGGGAGCGGGACGGCGAGTGGTACCGCGAACAGCTGCGGATCGATCGCTGGAAGGACAAGCTCCCGGCCCTCAAGACCGCCGCGCGCTTCTCCAAGAAGCGGCTGACCGAGGCCAGCCGTCGCTACTTCAACCGGTTCATCACCGAGACCTGCCGCGCGGAGTCGAACCACCTGCGCGCCATCGGGTCGGTGGTGGCGATGCGGTTGTGGACGCCGGTGGATCTCTGGCTGGTCTGCCTGCTGATCGCCGTGGTCGGCAATGTCCCGTTCATCATGATCCAGCGCTACAACCGCCCCCGGCTGGTGCGTGCCCTGGAACGGATCGAGCGGCGCCAGCTGGCCGCCGCCGGCGATTCGGAACTGCGTCCGGCCACCGCCTGACGGCGTGCCCGCGTCGCCTGACCCCGTGACTCCGCGGGACGCCGCCTCCTCGTCGTCCGGCCGCTCGCTCAACGCCGAGATCTGGGCGCTGGCCCTACCCGCCTTCGCCACCCTGCTGGCCGAGCCGCTGCTGGTGCTGGCCGACTCGGCGATCATCGGGCACGTCTCGACCGACGCGCTGGCCGGCCTGGGAGTGGCGGCCAGCGTCCTCGGCCTGACCCTGGGGTTGTGCGTCTTCCTCGCCTACGGCACCACCGCCTCGGTGGCACGGCGGCTGGGCGCCGGAGACCGGGCCGGTGCGCTGGCCGGCGGCCTGGACGGCATCACGCTCGGCCTCGGCGTGGGAGTGGTGCTCGCGGCCGTCGTCGGCGCCCTCGCCGCCCCGATCGTCGGCCTCTACCAGGTGGCTCCCGAGGTCGCCGAGCCGGCCAGCGCCTACCTGGGCATCGTGGCGCTCGGCTTCCCCGCGGCCCTGGCGATCCTGGCGAGCACCGGCGTGCTGCGCGGCCTGCAGGACACCCGCACCCCGCTGCTGGTGGTGGGGTGCATGAACCTGGCCAATATCGGGCTCAACCTGACGCTCGTCTTCGGCCTCGGTTGGGGCATCGCCGGCGCCGCCACCGGAACGGTGATCGCCCAGTATGCCGCTGCCGCCTGGCTGGTGTCGGCGGTGCTGCGCGGCGCCCAGCGCGAGCAGGTGCGCTGGCGATGGCATCCGGCCGGGGTGCTCGCCGCGGCCGGCGCCAGCGCCTGGCTGATCGTCCGCACCCTGGGGTTGCAGGCAGCGCTGCTGACCACCACCGCGGTCGCCGCGCGCATGGGCACCACAGCCATGGCCGCGCACCAGGTGCTGAACAGCCTGTGGATGCTGCTGGTCTTCGCCATGGACGCGGTCGCCATCGCCGCCCAGGCCATCGTCGGACGCTACCTGGGCGCCGGCGAGCCGCGGATCGTCCGCTCGCTGCTCGGCCGGATGATCGGCTGGGGCGTCGCGATCGGCGTCGGCGGCGGTCTCGCGCTGTGGGCCGGGCAATGGCTGTACCTGCCCTGGTTCACCCCGGACGCCGCGGTGGTCGCCCAGATCGGCCGGGTGCTGCCGCTGCTGGCCGCGCTCACCGTGGTCAACGCGGTGGTGTTCGTGCTGGACGGCGTGCTGATCGGGGCCGGGGACGCGCGCTACCTGGCGCTGGCGAGCCTGATCAACCTGGCGACCTACCTGCCGCTGGCGCTGGCCGTGGCCTGGACCGGCGCCGGCCTGGAGTGGCTGTGGCTGGCCTACGGCGGCCTGTCCCTGAGCCGGCTGGCCACCCTCGGCCTCCGCGCCCGCGGCACCCGCTGGATGCGCCTGGGCGCGGCAGCCGTCGGCTGACCGGCGATCAGCCGATCGGCTCTGGCGACCTGCGAAGGACGCTCAGGGAACCAGGTGCCCTCCGGCGCGATAGAGGTCGTACCACTCCGGCCGGGTCAGGACGATGTCGGCGCCCGCCGCGGCCGCCCGCACCCGATCGGGGTTCGTGCTGCCCAGCACCACCTGCATCCCGGCGGGATGCCGCGTGATCCAGGCGGTGGCGATCGCCTCCGGCTCCACCTCGTACTTGGCGGCCAGCCTGTCGATGACGGCGTTCAGCTCGGGGTAGCCCCGGTTGCCGAGGAAGGGGCCGGTGAAGAAGCCGGCCTGGAACGGCGACCAGGCCTGGATGGTGATGTCGTTGAGGCGGCAGTAGTCGAGCGTGCCCAGCGTCCGGTCGATCGACTCGTCGTGGCCGGCCATGTTCATCGCCGTTCCCTGGGCGATCAGGGCGGCATGGGGGATCGACAGCTGCAGCTGGTTGACGATCAGCGGCTGATCGACGTAGCGCTTCAGCAGTTCGATCTGCGCCGGGGTGTGGTTCGAGACGCCGAAATGCCGAACCTTCCCTGCCGCGACCAGCTCGTCGAAGGCACGGGCCACGTCCTCGGGCTCCACCAGCGCATCGGGCCGGTGCAGCAGCAGGATGTCGAGGTAGTCGGTCTGCAGCGCCGCCAGCGAGCCGTCCACGGCCTCGATGATGTGCTCGTAGGAGAAATCGAAGTACGGGCCCTCCTTGACGATGCCGGCCTTGCTCTGCAGCACGATCTCCTCGCGCTCCGCCGCCGGCAATCGCAGGGCTTCGGCGAACCGCCGCTCGCAGCCGTGGGGAACCGGAGTCCCATAGATGTCGGCATGGTCGAAGAAGTCGATGCCCGCTTCCCGGATCACCTCGTACAGCGCCCGGACCTCCGCATCCGACTTCTCCTGGATGCGCATCATGCCGGCGATCACGGCCGGTACCACTCGATCGGTGCCCGGCAGTACGAATGTCTTCATCGACCCCTCCTCGTCGCCCGAGCCGACCTCGAGCCCTCACCCGTCACTGTAGCGGGACGAGCCGACGATGGTCAGACTCCGTCTGCCGGCCAGTAGAGCGAGTCGGGGGTGGGCCGGCTGCCGAAGATGGCCTGCCCGACCCGGACCACCGTGGCGCCCTCCTCGATGGCGAGCTCGAAGTCACCGGACATGCCCATGCTGAGCTCGTCCACGCTGACCTGCTCGGGCAGGTCGTCCCGCAGCCGGTCGCGCAACTCGCGGAGCCGGACGAAACAGGCCCGTACCGCTGCCGCGTCCGGGCTGAACACCGCCAGGGTCATCAGGCCGCGAACCCGCAGCCCGGTGAACTGCGGCAACGCGGCCAGGAATCCCGGCACCTCCGCCACCGGCAACCCGTACTTGCTCTGCTCGGCCGAGGTGTTGACCTGGACGAAGACATCCAGCCCCCGGCCCGCGGCCTGCAACCGCCGGTCGAGGGTCTCGGCCAGCCGTAGGCTGTCGAGCGCCTGGAACTCGTCGGCGAAGGCCACCACATCGCGGGCCTTGTTGGTCTGCAGATGGCCGATCACCGACCAGGACAGGCCGTCGACGTCGGCCAGCGCGGCCGACTTGGCCTTCGCCTCCTGCACCTTGTTCTCGCCGAAGCTGCGCATCCCGGCGGCGATCGCCGCCCGCATCCGGGTCTCGTCCACCGTCTTGCTCACCGGCAGCAGCCGCACCTGGGAGACCTCCCGGCCGGCGCGCGTACACGCCGCGGCGATCCGGGAGTTCACCTGGGCCAGGTTGGCGGCGAACTCGGCGGCGGTGGCGGCGGTGCGGTAGTCGGACACCCCCGCAGGATAGCCCGGCCCGAGCCGGCTCAGCCGAACTCGACCGTGATCTCGTCGGCCGTCAGGTCGGCCCGCATCCGGGTCACCTTGTCGGTCGCCTCCCAATGCGAACCGTCCTGGCCGGACACGTCTCCCTCCACCGTGATCGCCAGCTTCGCCGTCGCCGAACCCGGGTGGTCCAGGACGATCTCCGCATCGGCCAGTTGCGCGTCTGCCCCGGGCGCCGACCACCGCACGGTCGACTCGTCCAGGGTGACCTGATCGGGATGGGTGAGCGCGAAACCGCAGTTGTCGGGTTCCAACTCCCGCTGCTCCAAGCAGGCGGCGAACTGCTCCTCCGCCGCCTTCACCACCTCCGCCCGGCCGGCGTCGCTCAGTTCGACGGTGGCGGTGGGCACCGGCGATTCGAGCGGGCCGGGCACGACGAAGTCGCCACCGACCAGGACCAGCCGCGGGTTGCTGGTGGTCAGCCGGTAGCTGCCGGGGAAGAGGGCGGGTCGGGGGCCGGTCACCGCGGCGTCGTTGAGCAGCAGCGGAACCGTCGGCAGCCCGTCGAGATCGACCTCGGCCGCCACCGTCTTCAGCCGCCAGGCGTTCTCCTGCCAGACCAGATCGAAGGTGCTCTCCACTGGTCGCTCGCCGAGCCGGTAGCGGGCTCGCACCTGCTGGATGTCGGTCCGGTCCGGTGGCACGACGACGTCGATCGCGGCGAGCGGGGCGGCGGCGCGGGATTCGGCGAGCACGGGATCGGTCAGCAGGGTCGGATCCGCGAGCGGTTCGGCAGCGTAGCCGAGGGCCGTCTCGGCGTCCCCGTCCGCCAGCGCAGTCAGGTAGCCGCGCACGGCGTCGGCGGCGGCGGCCCCGGAATGCCGGGATGCCATCGGACGGATCACCTGGTAGGCGATCAGGATCGCCAGCAGTAGCAGCAGAAGTGAGATGAGCGCGATGGACACCTGCCGGCGACGCGGCGGCCGGTTGCCGAATCGGGGAGGTTCGTCCGCCTCCGGCGTGATCGACGCGATGCCCTGCGTCGCCAGGTAGGGGAACTGGGTCTCGGCCGCGACGGCGGAGTCGCTGCCCGGCTCGGCTGCCTCCTCCTCGGCGGGCGAGGGGTCGCTCAAGGGACCGTCTGACGGATCCCGGTCGTCGGCCACGATTGTTCCCCCCAACAACGTCCGAACTAGGGCCACGATACTTGCCACCGCGAACCCGGATCGACGGTAGCCGTGGGTAGTCTTCCGCCCCGCCCGCGACGCGCCGTTGCCACCCGGCGGATCTGTCCGTGTCCTGGCCCGATCACCGGGGCGCCGGGTCACGGTTCGCTATGCTCCGGTTCTCGGGCACTGGTGTGCGCGAAACTCCAAGGAGCAGGCAGCAGATGGCAGACAAGACCCTCAACCGCGACACCTCCAAGCTCGATCCCACCACCTGGGATCATCGCTGGGGTTACCGGGACACCAAGCTCGTGGTGGAACCGGACGAGTGCGTGATCATGACCGGCACGCGCTACAACCTGTGCGGTTACCCGATGCCCTATCTGATCCCGTTCATCCGGGAGGAACTCGATTTCGACATCGACTTCACCACCACCCGTCCGCTCACCGAACAGCCCCACGTCTCGCCGGTGAAGCAGAACAAGCGCTTCCTGACCGCGCTCGGCAAGGCGCTGTCGGACGACCAGTTCACCACCGACGACTCCGAGCGGCTGATCCACTCCCACGGCCAGACCACCACCGACGAGGTGTCGCGGGTGCTCTACGGCAACCTGCCCCGGACGGTCGATCTGGTGGTGTGGCCGGAATCCGAGGATGACTGCGTCGCGATCGTCGACCTCGCCCGCAAGCACGACGTCTGCCTGATCCCCTACGGCGGCGGGACGAACGTCTCCGACGCCCTGCAGATCCCCGCCGAGGAGACCCGGATGGTGGTCTCGCTCGACATGCGGCGGATGGACGCCATCGAGTGGCTCGACGCCGAGAACCTCACCGCCTGCGTGCAGGCCGGCATCCTGGGCAGCCGGCTGGAGGAACTGCTGGCCGAGCAGGGCTTCACCTGCGGCCACGAGCCGGACAGCATCGAGCTGTCGACCCTGGGCGGCTGGATCGCCACCAACGCCTCGGGCATGAAGCGCAACCGCTACGGCAACATCGAGGACATCGTCGAGAACGTCACGATGGTGACCCCGTCCGGCGTGGTGGAGAACCTGTACTCGACCCCGCGGCAGGCCGCCGGCGTGGAGGCCTTCAAGTCGGCCTTCGGCTCCGAGGGCAACCTGGGCCTGGTCACCAAGGCGGTGCTGCGGATCCACAAGCTGCCCGAGGCCAAGAAGTACGGCTCGGTCATCTTCTCCGACTGGAAGAAGGGCGTGGCGTTCATGGCCGCACTCAACCAGACCGGGGCCAAGCCGGCCTCCATCCGGCTGGTGGACAACGTGCAGTTCCGGCTGGGGCAGGCGCTGAAGCCGGCGCCGTCCGACCGGGTGCACATCCTGAAGAGCAAGGCAGAGAAGCTGCTGGTCACCAAGGTGAAGGGCTTCGACCCGCACCAGATGGTGGCGGCGACCATGGTGCTGGAGGGCACCAAGGACGAGGTCGACTACCAGTTCAAGGTGGTCATGGACACCGCCAAGAAGTTCGGCGGCATCTCCGGCGGGCCGAGCAACGGCGAGCGCGGCTACATGCTCACCTACGCGATCGCCTACATCCGCGACCTGCTGGCCGACTACTACATCGTGGGCGAGACCTACGAGACGACGGTTCCCTGGAGCAAGATCCACGAGGTCTGCGACGCAGTGCGGCGGGTCGCCGCCGCCGAGCACCAGCGGCTCGGGTTCCCGGGCAAGCCCTTCGTCTCGCCGCGGGTCACGCAGATGTACCACACCGGGGTCTGCATCTACTTCACCCACGGCCTGATCCACTCCGGCATCGAGGACGGCGACGACAAGTTCGCCGAGATGGAGAAGAACATCCGCGCCGCCATCATGGAGGCCGGCGGCTCGATCTCCCACCACCACGGCATCGGCAAGCTCCGCAAGAGGTTCATCGACCGCGTCGCCTCCCCCGAGAGCCGCGCCGCCGTCCGCGCCCTCAAGGAAGGTGTGGATCCGACGAACGTCTTCGGCGTCCGCAACAACATCTTCGCCGAGTAAGCGGGTGACCGCGACGGGTGGGGAGGTCCGTCCCGCGACCGCGGACGACGCGGCCGCCTGCGCGGCGATCTACGCGCCGTACGTCCGCGACACCGCGATCACCTTCGAGACCGACGTGCCGGACGCCGCGGAGTTGGCCGCCCGGATCGCCGCCCACGCAGCCAGCCACGCCTGGCTGGTGCTTGAGCGGGATCGCGAGATCGTGGGCTACGCCTACGCCTACCGCTTCTCCGAGCGCGCCGCCTACGACTGGTCGTGCGAGACGAGCATCTACCTCGCTCCCGGGGCCCGCGGCCGGGGCGCGGGCAGTGCCCTCTACGCCGCCCTGCTGCCGATGCTGGCCGAGCGCGGCTACCTCCGCGCCTTCGCCCGGATCGCGCTGCCCAACCCGGCCAGCATGGCCTTCCACGAACGCTTCGGCTTCACCACCTCGGGGGTGCTCCGCAAGGTCGGCTGGAAGCTCGGCGCCTGGCACGACGTGGCGTACCTGCAGCGCGACCTCGGCGACCCCGACGCCGCTCCCGTCTGAGCCCGAACGCCACCGGGGGTGCGTCCGGCCGTCGGCCCCCCACGGCCGTCTCAGGCAGGTGGCCGGGTCGCGGCCTGCTTGGCCGCCGCCACCTCGAACAATGCCTGGAGCACCTGCTCCAGTTCGGGGGAGGCGGCCCTGCTCCACACCGCCTCGAGGGGCAGGAAGGCCGGCGGATCCAGCCGCTGGGCCGTGAGGTCGCCCTGGACTTCGCGCACCGCGTAGTCCTCGGGCACGAGGGAGAAGGCGCGCGCGTCGTCCAGGAGGTACGCCCAGGATCCGGTGATCCGCGAGGTGCCGGTGAGGACGAGCGGGTCGAGGCCCCGCTCCCGGCAGACGTCGATGAGGTGGTCGTAGTAGACCGGATGCCGTTCCCGCGGCCACAGCAGCAGCGGCAGGGTGCCGAGCTTGCGCAGGTCGCCCCGGCCTCGTCCCCGGCCGGCCCAGGAGCGGTGCGCGAGCAGGTAGATCTCGTCCTCTCCCAGGGCCTGCTTCACCGAGCCGGGCGCCGGCCCGAGAAGGTGCCCGATGCCCAGGTCGGCCCGTCCGCTCTCGACCGCCTCGACGACCTCACCGGTCTCCACCTCGAGGGGAACCACCGTGACGTCGCCGTCGGCATCGTCGATGAACCGGAGCAGTTCCGGCAGCAGCCGGTTCACGACGCTCGGTGAGGCGGCGACGCAGACCGAGTGCCGGTCCACCCGCCGGGCTCCCCCGGCAGCCGTCTCGAAGGCGCCCATGGCCCCGACCACCTGCTCGGCGTACGGCAGCAGGTGTTCGCCAGCGGCCGACAGCCTCGAGCCGCCCGTCGACCGGATGAACAGCGGCACTCCGATCGTGCGTTCGAGTTGGCGGATCTCCTTGCTCACCGTGGGCTGCGCCACCCCGAGCGATGCGGCGGCGCGGCCGAAGTGCAGTTCCCGGGCAACGGCGACGAAGGCTCGCAGCTGACCCAGCGAGGGTTTCATAGCCTGAATCTATCAACTGATAGCCATTTGATTCTTGATTGGCATGCCGCGGTCTTCCTATCCTCTCAGACAGGATCTCCCTGCCGGGATGCCGCCAATCGATGAAGGAGTACGTATGACCAACCCAGCCGCTATCCGGGTCTCGGAACAAGTACGGGAGGCCCTGGCCGCCAACCAGCCGGTCGTGGCGCTGGAGTCGACGATCTTCACCCACGGACTCCCCCGTCCCCGCAACGTCGAGGTCGCCCTGGAGGGCGAGGCCACGGCGCGCGCGGGCGGTGCGGTCCCGGCAACGATCGGCATCGTGCACGGACAGCCGGTGGTCGGGCTGAGCGAGGACGAGATCCGGGAGCTCGGCTACGACGACAATGCCGCCAAGGCCTCGATCCGCGATCTCTCCTACGCCGCGGTCTCGAAGAAGAACGCCGGCACCACCATCGCCGCGACGGCGCTGCTGGCTCGCGCCGCGGGCATCGACGTGTTCTCCACCGGCGGGCTGGGCGGCGTCCACCACGGCGCCGCCACCACCTTCGACGAGTCGGCCGACATCTTCGCCCTCGCGGAGATCCCGATCGTCCTGGTCAGCTCCGGCGCCAAGGCGATCCTGGACATCCCGGCCACCCTGGAGCGCCTGGAGACCCTGAGCGTGCCCGTGGTCGGCTACCGCACCGACCGCTACCCCGGCTTCTACGTGGTAGACTCCGGCTACGACCTGGCCACCCGGGTGGAGGATCCGAGCGAGGTCGCCACCATGGCGCGGACCCAGCAGGCGCTCGGCCTGCGGAGCGCCGTCCTGGTGGCCAACCCGGTCCCCGCCGACCAGCAGCTCGACCCCACCGGGCTGGACGAGGTGCTGGAGCGGGCCTGGGCCGCGGCCGACGCGCAGGGCATCCACGGGCAGGCGACCACCCCGTTCCTGCTGGACTTCATCCGCGTGGCGACCGAGGGTCGCAGCCTCGTCGCCAACACAGCCCTGTACTTCAACAACATCCGGCTCGCGGCCCAGATCGCTGCCGAGCTGACCCGGTAGTCGTGCTCGGCGTCATCGGCGACGTCGTTCAGGACGTCGTCGTCTGGCAGCTCGAGGAGATCCGGGCGGCGACCGACACCAAGGCGGAGATCACCATGACCCGGGGCGGGTCGGCGGCCAATGTTGCTGCCTTCGCCGCCCCGCGTCATCCGACGCGCTTCATCGGCTGCGTGGGCGACGATCTCGGCGGGCTGGTGCTGACCCAGGAGCTCAAGCAGCGCGGTGTCGACGTGCGCCTGCAGACCCGCGGCACGACCGGCATGATCGTCGTCCTGATCGACAGCCTGGGCGAGCGGGTCATGTTCCCCAGCCGCGGCGCCTCGCTGCAACTGGAGACCGTCGACCCGTCCTGGCTGGACGACCTCGACATCCTGCACGTCACCGCCTACTCCTTCGACGGCGGCAGCACGGCCACCACCGTGGTGGAGGCCATCCGCGAGCAGCACCGCCGCGGCGGCAAGGTCAGCCTGGATGTCTCGTCGACCGGCATGATCGACCATTTCGGCACCGCGGCCTTCCTCGACCTGATGGCCGAGTTGCGGCCGGACTTCATCTCCGCGAACCGGGACGAGGCCCACCACCTCGGCCTGACCAGCGGGGACGAACCCGGCCCCGCCCTGGGCCGGTTCGGGGATGCGATCCTGTTGGCCCGGCAGGGCAAGCAGGCCACCAATGTCTTCCGGGCTGGTCGGCTGGCCGCGACCGTCCCGGTCACGCCGGTCGACGGCGTACGGGACATGACCGGGGCCGGCGACGCGTTCAACGCCGGCTTCCTCACCGCCTACCTCACCAACGGCGGCGACCTCGTCGCATCCTGTCTGGCCGCCCACGCCCTGGCGGCCCGGGTGCTGCGCTCCCCCGGAGCCACCGAGCCGCCGCTGGAGCCGACCGGATTCTGAGTGTCGCCGGGAGGATTTGCACGCCAGATCGCTCCCGGTGCCGATTCCGGCCGAATCGAGGCGTCTAGCGTGCAATTCCTCCCACGCGCTCAGTCGGTGACGTGGACGAAGCCGTGGGCACCGCGCTCGGCATCCACCATCAGGTGGCTGACCACCGCGTAATGGCCGGCCTCGGGGAACACCGCCTCGACGAAGCCGCCCTGGGCCGGCAGCAGGCCCAGCACCTGGGAGCCGCCGTCCTCGGTGCCGAAGGCGTCCCTGCCCTGTTTCAGCAGGTAGTGACCCTCGGCGTAGACGGTGTCGAACTGGGAGCCGACGATATGGAAGCTGCTGGGCCGGTTCGGGCCGGCGTCCAGCACCCAGAACCGCACCCGCTCCCCGGTCCTGGCGGCGAACTGCCGCTGGTCGTAGGCGTTGGCGACGCCGTTGAAGACCACGTAGTCGGGCTGCTCGGCGTTGACCTTGTCGGCGTTCACCTCGGTGGCGCCCTCGGCGTCCGTGGCCGGGGTGTCGAGGTAGACCTCGGACTGCACCAGCACGTAGGAGCGATCCACCGGGGGCAGGTCGTCGGGCTCGATGACCACCGCACCATGCATGCCGGCGGCGATGTGGGCGCTCATCGGCATGGTCGAGCAGTGATACATCCAGATCCCGGCCATGGTGGCGGTGAACCGGTAGACCAGCGACTCACCGGGTTCGATGGTGCGCATCGGCTGGTCCGGGGCGAGCGAGCCGGCGTGGAAGTCGATCGAGTGCCCGATCGTGCCGTCGTTCACCAGCGTGATCTCGAAGACGTCGCCCACCCGGCCGTGCAGGGTTGGCCCCGGCGCCGTGCCGTTGAAGGTCCAGCGTCGCTGCCACACCCCGGGCGCGACCTCCAGCGGCACCTCCGAGACGGTGAAGGTCAGTTTGTGGATCTTCTCGTCGGTGAGCGGGGGTAGCACCGGGTCGATGACGGACGAGAGCTCCGGCGCCTCCCCCTCCGGCTCGTGGCCCTGATGCCCCGACGGCTCCGGCGACGGTTCGGACACCGGCGCGTCGTCCACGATCACCTCGAAGGTCATCCCCATCTGCCGGTGGCCGACCACCGAGCAGAAGCCCTGGATGGACTCCCCGATCACCCCGGCGTCGAGCTCCTCGGTGGCGCCCGGCGCCAACCGGCTGGTACGCGCGTCGCCGATCACCAGGTCGTGGGTGGTCGTGTCGGCATTCACCAACTCGACGATCAGCTGGTCGCCGCGGTTGAGGTGGACGCTGGCCGGCTCGTACCGCATCCCGACCGCCTCGACCTTCACCCGCACCACGTTCCCCGTCGGGGTGACCGCCGAGGTTCCCGGTGGGGTCGAGGCACCGACCTCGGCTGCCGCCGGATCGACCCCGACCCCGAGCACCACCGCCGTGGCGATGGCGGTCAGGCCCGCGATCACCTGGCCGGCGGTGAGCACGCTGCGCGTCTGGATCGGCGCCGGACGCGGTACCGGAGCCGGCGCCGGCTCGGCCGTCTCCGCCTCGCGCCGCGCGCGCAGCGAGGCCCGCAACCCGCCCGCCATCAGTGGCAGGAACATCCCGGCACCGATCAGCGCCAGCAGCGAACCGGTCACCTTCACCCAGCTCGGGGTGGGCAGCAGCCACAGCGCCACGCCGCCGTTGATCGCGATCAGCCGGAAGCCGCCGATCCTGTTGAACCAGGCCTGGCCGGCCCGGACCACGCTCGGCCCGCCCCCGATCACGGACGGCAGCAGGTACGACAACGCTCCGGTGACGAGCTGGACGACGCCCACCCCCAGCGCGGCCGCCGGCCAACCGAAGCCCTCCCGGATGGCGGCCCAGCCCGGCGCGGTGACCAGCAGCCAGCCGGCCCAGACCAGCCCTACCACCGGCCAGACCAGCGCGACCCCCACCGACAGCGGCGCGAACTCACGCGGCGGACGGTTGCGGAGCGGCTGCCACAGCCCGCGACCCCACAGGCCCAGCGCGGCCAGGTACAGAACCAGCCCGACCGCGGCCAGCCAGGGCACGCCGAGGAGCGCGCCGGCCACCGCGACCGCCACGGCGGCGAGGAAGAGCGGCAGTGCCCGGCGCGTCCACAGCTCGGCACGGTCGTCCATCCGGGTACGCAGCATGGTGGGCCACAGCGTCAGCAGCGTCCCGGTGACAGTCAGCCCGACCCATCCGAGCACATTGGCCAGGGCGTGGCCGACCAGCAGGCGGCCGTGCCAGGCGTCGTCCCAGCCCCAGGCCGTGATCACGCCGAGGGTGATGCCGACCAGCAGGCAGGCCGCGGCCGCCAGGTAGTACCGCACGGTCACCTTGAACCGGGCCGGGAGCGCACTCCGCAGCATCCGTCGCAGGGCCAGCGCGTGCCACCCCACCGCGACCGCCACCAGCGTCGCGCCGCCGAGCGTCACCGGCCACCAGGTGGCGGGAACGCCCACCAGCACCAGGGCTGTGCCGGCTGCCAGCAGCCCGAGCCGGACGATCTGCTGCCGCGATCCCGCCTCGGTGGCGGGGGCCCGCAGCACGGTCTGGGCGAAGTGGAAGCTCCAGACCAGGATCGCGTGGCTGGCCGCGCCGAGCAGCACCAGGTGCAGCATCAGCCAGCTGGCGTCGGGCAGCCAGCGGTGGATCACCGAGACCACGATGGCCGCGACCAGCCACAGCACCAGCGGCAGGTCGCGCCAGAACGAGGTCCCGCGGGCGAGCGAGCGGGTCATCCGCGCACCACCAGGGTGAGCGCGGTGAGCAGGAAGACCACCAGGGAGACCACGGTGACGATGCCACCCACCTTCCAGATTTCGTTGAAGCCGGCCAGCGCGGCACCGAACCGCACGACGAGACCGGCATGGAGCAGTACGAGGGGCGCGTAGAGCACCGGACGGTAGGGCAGCGCCCGTCCCAGCACCGCGGGCAGGATGACCGGCGCGTGGGCCATGACCATCGACAGAGCGAAGCCGAGGAACACCCCGTGCACGGCGACGTCATAGCCGGCCTGATCGGCCACCAGCCCTCGAACCGTGAGGACGCCGCCGGCCAGCGCCAGTTGCACGTAGCCCGCCAGCAGCGCGATCGCGATGTAGCGGCGCTGCCCATCCAGCCGCAGCTGGCGGCGCACCACGTCCCGCAGCAGCAGCCAGCCCGCGGTGAACAGCAGGGTGAGCCCGAGCAGCCGGTCACCGACCGCTGGCTCGATCAACGCCACGCAGGCGCTGAGCGTGTAGGCGACCGAGACCCCCAGCAGCGTGCTCACCGCCCGCGGACCCATCCAGAGCTGGGCCAGTTCGGCACGTTCGGAGGCGATGGTGAGGACGATGAAGCCGATCAGCCAGCTGATCGCGGCGGGGATGTCGACCAGGGTCGCGACCACCGCGCCGGCCAGCATCAGCACCGCCGAGAGCACCTGCACAGCCACCAGCGGCAGCGGCGCCCGCCGCCACAGGGCGACATACACCGCGACCAGCAGGGCGGCGCCCTCGATCAGCAGCAACTGCCCCAGCAGCAGCGGCGCCGGAGTCAGCAGCGTCAGCCCGCCCAGCCCGAGCAGCGCCGGCGCGAGGTACCCCCAGGCCTGTCGCAACGCCTGGGCCCGCTCCAGCGAGATCAGCGTGCCGAGAAAGCCCAGCACCATCACCAGCCCGTGCACGTCGCCCGCGCGCTGGGAGGCCACCGGCGCCCAGACCTCCAGCCGCACCAGGGCGGCGTTCAGACCGGTGATCAGGCAGGCCCCGCCGAGCGCGAGTAGCGCCAGCCGCGGCGCCGCGCTCCGCGCCGGCGCGGCGGCCGGTGACTCGGTCAGCACACACGCTCCTTTTATTTCACAAAGATATGTAAAAAATACCCCATCGTGGACTTCCCGGCGGCGATACCGAAGGAGAAGGTGGGGCCTGGAGTGTGAAATCCTGGCGGCATGCGACTGCTTCTGATCCGGCACGGCGAGTCGGTCAACAACCGCATCCAGGCCGACACCGGCAGCTGGGCGGGCCGCTCCCCCGATCCGGAGCTGACCGCGTTGGGGCAGATCCAGGCGAACCGGCTCGCGACCTTCTACGTCGACCGGCAACTGCCGCGCCCCGACGTCCTGCTGACCTCGCTGATGCAGCGCGCGGTCGCGACCGCCGCTCCCCTGGCCCGCGCGCTCGACCTGCCCCTGCAGGGCCACCCGCTGCTGCACGAGGTGGGCGGCATCTACGAGGCCGACGACGAAGGCCCGCACGTCCAGGGCCGGCCGCTGCCGGGCAGCCCGGCCAGCGCCCTCCTGGCGCTGAGCCCCGATCTAGTGCTCCCGCAGGAGGCGGACGAGACCGGCTGGCACCATCGTCCGTTCGAGGCTCCCCACCACGCCTGGGAGCGAGCCTGCGAGGTCACCGCCGCCCTGCGCACCGCCTACGGCGACACCGACCGCCTGGTCGGCGTGGTCTCCCACGCCTGGTTCAGCCAGTACCTCATTCACGCCTTCCTGGGCTGGGCGCCCGCGCCGGACGGCAGGCTGTCGGCCTGGCTGACGATCCACAACAGCGGACACACCCTGATCGATCTCGAACCGGGTGTCGGCTGGCCGCCCGCCCTGATCTGGCTGAATCGCCACGATCATCTGAGCGCGGACGAGATCACCAGCTGAGCACGATCCTCGGCCTCGCGAGAACCGGAGCCGGCCTCAGCGATGGACGAGCGGGATGTGCCCGATGCTGATCAGCGGGACGCCGTCGTAGTCGCTGCGCGTCTCGCCCTCGGTCAGCACGCAGGCGACGCCGACGACCTCGCAGTCGATCGACCGCAGGAAGCCGAAGAGCGCCGCCAGGGTGGCACCGGTGGACACCACGTCGTCCACGACCAGCACGCGCCGGCCGCGCAGGGCGGCCAGATCCTCCTGCCCGAACCACATCCGTTGCGGGAAGGAGGTGGTGATCGACGTCACCTCGACGCTGACCGGATCGGCCATGTACGCCTTGCGGCTCTTGCGGGCCACCACGAAGTCGCCCAGGCCCAGCCGGGAGGCCAGCTCGTAGGCCAGCGTGATCGCCTTGGCCTCCGGGGTGACGATGACGTCGACGCCGCCCGCGAGGAGATCCTCGATCCGGGACAGCAACGAGGTGGCGGAGGCCTTGACCCAGGCCACCTTGTCGAGCAGCACGAAGGAGTAGATCCCGAGGTCGTCCGAGATCCACTGAAGCGGGAGTTCCGCGACGACCTCCCCGCCCAGCGGGACGTTCAGCACGGGTGCGGGCTCGGTCATGGCGCTCCTCATGGTCCGGGTTCCGGGTCGGCGGTCACGGCCACCCGATGCTCCGATTCTCGCTCATGGCGGCGGGCGGCGACCCCACGCACCCGGGACGGACGCGAGCAACCCCCGATTCAGGCGCGGAGGGCACCCCCGACGCTAGCCGAGCGCGTCGAACCGGCCATCGGACACCCGCAGGCGTCCGGTGGCGTCCCACCCGACGGCCATCGGCTCGGACAGCGATCCGACGAAGTCCCCGTCCTGGCCGACGTGGTTGAAGGCGAAGAGCCACCACGCGCCCTCCCGGTCCTGCAGCAGCCGGCCCGCATACAGCGACTCGTCGGTCAGCCGCGTGGCCTTCGCGATGTCGTAGGGGCCGGTGGGGGCGTCGACCGGAACCGACCACACGCCACCGCGCTCGCCGGTGGCGCGTCGCCGCGCGGCGAGTTCGCCGTGCAGGGACGAGAACAACAGCACGTGCCGCCCGTCCACGGTCGCGAGCTGTGGCACCTCCAGGTGCCCGAACCCCGCGCCGGGGGCCGAGAGCGGCGGCTGCACGGTCCACTCGTCGAGATCGGGCGAGGTGGCATGACCGATCACACCCCGGTCGTCGGTCGCGCCCTCGGGTGAGCGCGCGGTGATCAGCATGTGCCACTGACCACCCTCGGCGAAGACCCACGGGTCACGCCATGCCTCGTCCGGCCAGCTTGTTCCGTCGAACTTCTCGTACCACCGCGGATCGGCCTCGGTGAGCGCGGTGTCGCCGGTCCTAGTCCAGGTGTAGAGGTCGGACGAGGTCGCGGCGCCGATGCGCTGCACGGTCGCGTTCTCGGCGCGGTTGGTTCCGGTGTAGAACAACCGCCAGGTGCCAGCGGGATCCTTGACGATGGAGCCCGTCCACGTCGTGTAGTCGTCGAAGGCGGGCTCATCCGAGGCGATCAGGGCGTCGGCGACCTCCTGCCACTGGCGCAGATCGGACGAGATCGCGTGCCCGACCGTGACGTGGAAGTGACGCCGATCCGGGTTCCCGAGCGCGCGTGAGGCCTTCAGGTAGAACGCGTGGTAGTGCTCGCCGTCGTCGGCGAACCACATGTCCCAGGTCCACGCATCGGGAAGTACGTACGACATCGGTTTTCGGCCTCTCGGTTCGGGTCAGTGCGCGGCGGGGGCGGCGTCGCTCGGCGGAGCGACGGAGCTGCGGTGGATCACCGGGCCCCGTAGCAGCGCCGTCGGGGTGTCACCGATCGTGCCGTTGATCTTCTTGAAGAGCTTCTGCGCGGCCCAGACGCCCATGTCGTAGTGCGGCAGTTCGATCGTGGTCAGACCCGGGTAGAGACCGTCGGCGACGTACTCCTGGTTGTCGAATCCGACGATAGAGACATCCTGGGGGATGCGCAGCCGCAGTTCGGCAGCCGCGCGATAGGCGCCCATCGCGATGCGGTCGTTGAAGCAGAAGACGCCTGTCGGCCGGTCCGGGCCGGCGAGGAGTCGCATGGCCGCGGCGTAGCCCCCGGCAGCGTCGGATTCGACCGCGACGACGGCCAGATCCCGCGCGGAGAGCCCGGCCTCGAACATGCGGGCACGGAACCCCTCGAGCCGCCCCGCCGAGGCGGGGATGTCGTCGATGTTGTTGATGAAGCCCAGTCGTCGGTGCCCTGCCGCGATCAGGGTGTCCGCAGCGTCATGCCCACCGGCGGCCTCGTCCGGGGCGACCCACGGCACGCCGGGGGTCGTGCACTGGGCATTGAGGAAGACCGTGGGAACCGAGGCGAGCTGCGAGGGCAGTTCGAGCTCACGATGGAACATGGAGGCGTAGAGGATGCCGTCGACCTGGCGGCGCAGCAGTTCTTCGATCTCCCGGTTCTCCACGTCGCGCTGGTACCCCGTCGACACCACGAACATGACCGTGTCCCGGGTCAGCGCCACCTCCTGCGCGCCGAGGACGAGCTTGCCGGCGAACGGCGTCGTGACGATCTCGTCGCCGATCAGCCCGATCGTGTTCGACCGCCGGGTACGCAGCGACTGGGCCAGCCCGTTGGGCACATATCCCAGCCGCGCCGACACGTCCTGGATGCGTTGCCGGGTGACCGGATTCACCCGCAGCCCCGGCACGTTGTTGAGGACGTGCGAGACCGTGGTGATCGACACCCCGGCCTCTTCGGCGACCTGCTTGATCGTGACTCTTCTTTGCTTCACCCCATGACCTCTCCAGGTCAGTATGGCCGGACGGATTGCATGTGCCGCTACGACCCCACCGACGGGGTCGCCCGGAACGCGTTCGCTGTCGCGTCGAGGACGACCTGGGCGGTGGTTCCCGAGTCGAGAATCGTGTTGCCGGTGGCTGCGGCATCCACCTGCACGGTCGTGACGGGGAGGCCCCGCGAAGCCTCGGTCGCCAGCAGCGCATCCACCTGGGCCGCGAAGCAGGAGTCGCTCGAGGTGGCGTTCACGTCCTTGGCCACCACATGGTTGCCGGCCACGTGGTTGCCGCTGCCGGAAACGATCCGAATGACGACCGGCGGCGCGCCGGCCGGCCGGAGGCTCTGCGCATCGACGATCTCGGAGAAGTGGTTGCCGATCACCGAGTTGTCGCTGCCACTGATGCGCAGCAGCCCGAAGTCGTCGTCGCGTCCGTTGCCCACCCCGAAGAAGGGCGTCCACGGCTCGTGATCGCGCAGGAAGTGGTTCGACGACACGAGGTTCTCCGAGCTGTCCGCGTCGAGGATCACCATGCCCGGGTAGAACGAGTGCAGGCGATTGTTCGTCACGCTCGACCGCGTCACGCCGTGGAGGTTCACGCTGCTGGCGCCACGGGGAAAGACGTTGTTGGCCGTGACGAGCAGCCCGCCGTGGTTCTCGGCGTAGATCGAGTGGCCCCAGGATCCCGCCCCGATCAGGTTGTCGGTGATCTTCGAGGCCTGTCCCCACCCCCGCAGTTCGACGCAGTTGCCGCATTCGGCGATGAAGTTGTCGTGGACGGAGAGCGCGTCGGCGTTCCAGATCTCCAGCGCGTGTTCGAGGTACACGAACCCCATGCCGGTGATGCGGAACGAGTCGTTCGCGTCCACCACCTGAATGCCGGTCTTGCCGTTCTGGTAGGAGTTCTCCGGGTTCCCCCCGCGGTCGCCCCCGGTGAAGTGCAGCCCGTCGATGCAGAAGTTCGAGAACTCCACCGAACTGATCCGCGGGCTCCCGGTCCGCGCGATGCGGAAGGCGGCGTCCTCGACATCGACGATCACGCGGCTGCCCCCGGGCCACAGTTCGTGCAGCCCGGGCCATTCCGCCTCGGGCGTGTTGAACCGGATGCTCGACGAGGTGAACCCGTGCCCCGAGCCCTCTATCCGGACGAAGCTGAGGTCGATCAGCACCGGTGTGCGAAGCCGGTAGTCACCGGGCGGGAGGTGGACGACGGCGCCGGGCTTGCCGCCGTCGTCCACGTCGGCTTCCGCCTGACGCTCCCTGACGTCGGCGAGGATGCTGTTGATCACCGCGCCGATGTCGTCGTGCGGGTCGCCGTGGGGCCACCTCGTCACGTCGTAGTGGTTGCTGCTCGACATCACTCTCTCCCGTCCCGCGTTCAGCCCTTGACTGCACCCATGGTGAGGCCGGCCACGATGTGCCGCTGCAGGAACAGGGTAAGGATGATGACCGGCACCGAGTAGACCGCGGCGAGTGCCGTCATCCCACCCCAGTCCAGCCCGAACTGGCTCTGGAAGTTCGCGATGACCACCGGAGTCGTCTGCGCGCGCACCGACGTCAGCAGCAACGAGAAGAGGAACTCGTTCCACGAGGCCAGGAACGCGAAGATCGCCGTCACCGCGAGCCCACCGGACACGACCGGCAGCACCACGCGCGTCATCGCCTGCAGCCGGCTGCAGCCGTCGACCTGCGCGGCCTCGCTGAGCTCGTCGGGGACGGCCTCGAAGAAGCTCGCCATGAGCCAGATCGACAGCGGCAGCGAGATGGTCGTGTGCGCGAGGGCCAGACCGAACGAGGTGTCGGTCAGGCCGAGGTTGCGCATCACTTCGACCAGCGGCGCGCCGACGGCGATCGTCGGAACCATGCGGGTGACGAGGGCGGCCAGGATGAAGACGCGCCCGGAGGGAGTACGGAATCTCGTGATCGCATAGGCCGCGGGGACCGCGAAGACGAGGCTCAGCGCCGTGGAGATGAGCGCGGTGACCACGCTGTTGATGAGGGCCGCGTCCACCCCCTGCCGGGTCAGCGCGGACACGTAGTTCTCCAGTGTCCAGACGCTCGGCAGGACGTTCGGCGGCACCGCGATGGCTTCCAGCGGCGTCTTGAACGAAGTCAGCAGCAGGTGCAGGAACGGGAAGCCGTACAGCAGCAGGGCCAGCGCGAGCGCCGTCCAGAGCAGGATCCGGGCGGGGCCGCGGGTCTCGAGGGGATTCATCGCTCACCTGCCCCGGGTCGCCAGATGAGCAGGATCGCGACGATCGACACGGCCAGCATCGCCAGCAGGTAGACCGTGCCCATCGCGCTCGCCAGGCCCGGTTCACCGAATCGGGTCATCGTGCGGTAGATGAGCAGGCTGAGCGTGGTCGTGCTGCCCTGCGGGCCGCCGTCGGTCTGGATGAGGATGACGTCGAAGGCACGCGCGGCGTCGATGCCGCGGACGATCAGGGCGACGGCGATCACCGGACGCAGCAGCGGGATGATGATGCTGAGCAGGATGCGCGGGTAGCGGGCGCCGTCGATGCGGGCGGCTTCGATGACCTCCCCGGGAATGTTCTGAAGCCCGGCGAACAGGACGAGCGTGATGAACGAGGTCGTCAGCCAGATGTCGGGAATCGCCACCGAGAACAGCGCCAGGTTCGGGTTGCTCAGCCACTGGATCTGATCCGGGCTGGCGAGGAGGCCGGCCCGGAAGAGCAGTTCGTTGACGATGCCGAAGTTGTCGATGAGGAGGAACCGCCAGAGCAGACCGGCCACCACCGGCGCGATCATCAGCGGGTACATGAAGAGAGTGCGGAAGACGGTGGAGCGGCGCCCGAGCGCCGTGAAGAGCAGCGCCACGGCGAGGCCGAGGACGAACTCCATGGCGACGACGAACAGGGTGTAGACGAGCGTGCGCACCGATGCCGAGGTGAACGCCTCGGAGGTGAACGCCGCGACGTAGTTGTCGAAGCCGACGAAGGTGCGGGCGCTCCCGGCGAACGGGGAGATCTCGAAGAAGCTGTCGTAGACGAAGCGGGCGAGGGGCCAGAGGACGAAGGCGGCGAGGAACAGCGCCGCCGGGAGCATCAGGAGGAGAGCGAAGCGGCGGTCGCCGCGCTCTCTCCGCCCGATGCCAGGCGCCTTTCCAGCCGCTGCTGGGGCGGCCGAAGCCGCCCCAGCAGCAGTCGAGGATGTCGCGGGCACGAGACAGGCTCCTACTTGATGATCGCTTCGATCTGGGTCTTGGCCTCGGAGAGCAGCGCCGCGGTGTCCGCGCCCGGCTCCACTGCCTTCTGCAGCGTGGGGATGAGCACCGAATCGGTGATCTCCTGCCACTTCTCGGTCTTCGGGCGCGGCAGGGTCTGCGGAGCCTCGAGCGTGGTCACGAGAGCGGGGAAGTTCTCGAAACCGGGCTGGCCGTTCTTGCTCTCGAAGGCGCTCTTGCGCGCGACGAGCCCGAGCGAGGTGTCGGCCGAGAGGTCGTTGTGCTCGTAGGCGAAGGCGATGAAGTCCTTCGCGGCGTCCTGGTTCTTCCCGCTCGCGGGAACGGAGAGGTACCAGGCACCCGGGACGCCGGCGATGCCGCCGGGGCCGCCGATCATCGGTGCGACACCGATCGAATCCTTGATCGGCGAGTCATCCGGGGTCTGCCGGTAGGCGTGGCCCCAGAACCGCATCATGGCGAGGTTGCCCTGGTAGAAGAGGTTCTGCGCACCTGCCCAGTCGAGCTGGGCCGCACCCGAGGGAGCGTACGGCAGCAGGCTCACGTAGAAGTCGAGCGCCTCCTTGTGGGCCGCGCTGTCGATCGTGACCGCGCCGGTCGCGGGGTCGAGCACCATCTGCTTTTCACCGGCCTGGGAGACGGTCGCGAGCCACTCGGTCTCGACCGCGCCCTTGACGTCGGTGCCGTAGAGATCGACTGTGCCGTCGCCGTCGGTGTCGCGCGTGAAGAACTCGGCGACGTCGCGGTACTGCTCCCACGTCGTCGGAGCCGCCAGCGGATAGCCGTACTTCTCCTCGAACTCCTTCTTGTTCGCGTCGTCGGAGAACAGGTCGGTGCGGTAGAAGAGGATCTCGGAGTTGGTCCAGACCGGCATCCCGACGAAGCTGTCGCCGACCTTGGCCTCGCTGACCAGGCCTCCGAAGAGGTCTGCCTGGACGTCGTCGGTGAACAGATCGTCCAGCGGCGCGAGCCCGGGGCCGAACGCGGTCAGCCAGATCGCGTCGAGCGCTGCGATGTCGAAGGACGGACTGCCGGCCTGCAGCTCCGAGGAGATGCGGTCGTAGAGACCGGCGTAGGGAAGCTCGACGAGCGTGACGTCGATGCCTTTCTCGGACTTGTAGAGGTCGGCCACCGGCTGCAACTCTGCCTTGCCGCCACCCTCGACGACGACGGTCAGCGCGCTCGCGGCGCTCTCGCCATTCTCACCGGACGGCCCGGTGGGGGTGCCGCCGGCACCGCATCCGCTGAGGGCGATCGCGGTGGCGCTGATCGCGGCCACGGCGACCCCGATGCGGCGCACGCGCCCTCCCGTGTGTGTGCGAAGCATCTTCACTTCGGCTCCATTCGTTTGTGATTCGGTCTGGAAAAGACTGTGCCAAGACGTTTTGCCAAAACGTCTTGGCACGATGGTAAACGGCAGCGAGACAGGCGTCAATACCCCACCTCGGCGGCGTGGGTGGAGTGCTGCACCGGCCTACGCAACCCGCGCAGGCCGGAACTCGGAGGGTCGCTGGAGGGCGCCATGCCTGTCGCGAGCGCAGGGCCCGACATGGCCGCTCGGGCAGTGGCCGTGCGGCCAGGAGACGGCGGCGAGGCTAGAGCGAGGTCGTCATCCCACCGTCGACGTAGATGTTCTGCCCGGTGACGAAGTCGGCACCGGGCGAGCACAGGAACAGCAGCGCCGCGGCCAACTCGTCCACCTCCCCCCAGCGACGCGCCGGGGTGCGTCCCTCCACCCAGGCGTTGAACTCCGGATCGGAGGTCAACGCCGTGTTGAGCTCGGTTCTGAAGTAGCCCGGCGAGATCATGTTCACCTGGATGTTGAACTGGGCGAGGTCGGTCGCCATCGAGCGGGTGAGCATGACGACGCCACCCTTCGAGGCGCCGTACGGCGACACCGTGGCGCGCGCCAGGGAGGAGGTCACCGAACCGATGTTGACGATCTTGCCCGAGCCCCGCTCCGCCATCCGGCGCGCGATCGGCTGCGACACGTAGAACACCGAGGAGAGGTTCGTGGCGATCACCGCGTCCCAATCCGAACGATCGAGCTCGGTGAAGAGCCCCCGGCGCTGGATTCCGGCGTTGTTCACCAGGATGTCGGGCACGCCCCATTCGGCCATCAGGCGCGCCAGGCTGCCGTCGACCGCCTCCGGGTCGGTCACGTCGAAGGCCGTGGCGTGCGCTGCAACCCCGAACTCGCCGGCGACGGCGGCGGCCTGCTGCTCGGCGCGCGAGAGGCTGGAACCCGATCCGTGGACGATCACGTCGCATCCGGCACCGGCCAGCGCGCGAGCGTACGAGTTCCCCAGCCCGCGGACGGATCCGGTGACCAGCGCCAGCCTTCCGGTCAGGTCGAACCGCTGCGTCCCGGTCGGGCTCCCTGGCGCTGAGGTCATGGCTACTTGCTTCCTCCGGAGAAGGACGATCTCACCGATGCCGGGTCCACCCGGCACGCCTCCAGGGCGGCGGGGTCGAAGACGATTCCGTGTCCGGGCAGATCGGACGGCGTCGCGACCCCGTTCGAGACGGCTATCGGTTCGGCCAGCAGGCCCAGCTCGCTGAAGCTGCCACCCACGACGTCCTCCAGCATGAAGGCGTTCGGGGCCCCGCACAGCAACTGCAACGACAGTTCCATCATGTAGTGCGGCGCGACCGGCTTGTTGAACGAGGCGGCCGTGGCGGCGACCCGTCTCCACTCGGTGATTCCTCCGATGAAGGCGACGTCAGCCTGCACGTAGTCCACGGCCCCGGCGGTCAGGAACTGGAGCACCTGACTCCGGCTGTGGAGGCTCTCCCCCAGCGCCAGCGGCGTACGCAGTTGCCGGCGCAGGCTCGCGTGCCCGGCGACGTCGTGATGCACCAGGGGCTCCTCGATCCAGCCCAACTTGAGCGAATCGAGATCGCCGGCCCGGGAGATCGCCTCCGACAGCAGCCACTTCTGGTTCAGGTCGACGAACAGGCTTCTCGGCGGCAACATCGCGGTCGCAGCGCGCAGTCGTTCGAGATCCCGCTCGAAGTCGTCGTACCCGATCTTGATCTTGACGTGATCGAATCCCCTGGCCCGGTAGCCTTCGATGCGCTCGCACAGCGCCTCGACGGTGTCAGATGGGCTGAGCTTGATCTCGCTGATGTACGCCTTGACGCTGCTCCGGCTGCCGCCCAGCAGGCGGTGCAGCGGAACCCCGTAGAACTTGCCCATCAGATCCCAGATCGCCACGTCGATCCCGGCGATCGCCATCGAGTTGACGCCGGCCCCCAGCCGGCGGGACTGGCGGTGCAGCCGCTCCCAGATCCTCTCGTGGTCAAGCGGATCCTCACCGATGACCAACCCGCTCAGGTAGTCGGCTATCAAGGCCTGGATGGCGGTTCCGCCCACGTCCACCGAGTAGGTGATGCCCACGCCCTCGTGCCGGCTGTCGGTGGTGATCCGGACGAGGACGAACTCGATCGCCTGAACCCGGTTCGTCGCGTCCTCCCACGGGGAAGCGGGGGCGATCCTGTGCAGGCTCGCCTCAACGCCTGTGATCTTCATGCTGGCAACCCGCTCACGTTCACGACGACCTTGCTGGAGACCGCGGGGTCACCGGCGATGCCGAGCGCCTCGCGCACCTGATCCAGCCGAAACGCGTGGGTGATGATCCCGTCCGCCTCGGCCCGCCGGCGCAGGACTTCCAGCGCCTCGTCGATCTCGATGTCAAACCGCTGCGAGCCGAACAGCGTGATCTCCTTCGACACCAGCGGCGCCAGTTCCACCGACAGCGCACCCGGCGGCAGGATGCCCACCTGGACGACGGCACCGCCCGGCCTGGTGTACCTGATGCAGGCGCTCAGGGAGTTGGCGGCCCCGGCAGCCTCGATCGTGATGTCGAAGGAGTTCTCGTCCGGCATCACGTCCGATCCCAACTTGAACGCCGCCGTGGCTCCGCAACTGCGGGCCACCTGAAGGGCCTTGTCCTGCGGGTCGACCACGGCGATCTCCTTCACCCCCCGCTCTCTCAGCGCCAAGACGGTGAGACATCCGATCGGGCCCGCCCCGCTGACCAGGACCTTGGCGCCGGGGAGGCGGCCACGCACCCGGTCGACACCGTGAAGCGCCACCGCGAGCGGTTCGGCCAGCGCCGCCCGCTTGAGGGAGAGACCTTCGGGAAGCGGACGAATCTGGATCGCCTTGACGGAGATCGTCTCGGTGAGCGCGCCCTGCGTATGCGGCGTGGTCGACGCGCTACCGAGGTAGCTGCCGCCGCGCCAGAGATTCAGGCCGCCGCCGTCCACCGCTCCCCGGGGTGGGGCGGGGTCCGCGGGATGCACCGCGACGTCCTCGCCGACCTCGATCCCCTCGACTCCAGCGCCGATCTCCCGCACCCGTCCGGACAGTTCGTGCCCGAGGACGAGCGGCTCGGTGATCGAGAAGATCCCGTTGCGGCCCGCCCGGTAGTAGTGGACATCCGAACCACAGAGCCCGACGTAGGCGACATCCACGAGCACCCGGCCCGGGGCGACCGTCGGCCGCTCCCGCGGCACGACCTCGATGGCCTCGGGGCCGGTCAGCACGGCCGCGGCCATTGGATCACGCACCTGTTCCCCGGTCACACGGCCACCTCGCTCTGGGCGAAGGTGACCGGGCCGTGGTAGTAGGAATCCCGCAGATAGATCCCGTTCAGCACGTTGCTGACCACGATCTCGTTGATGCAGACGTGGGCGGGCAGTGACGCGATGACCGAGATCATGTTCGCCACGTCGCCGGGACGCAGCATCGCGGCCAGTTCCTCGGCGCTCGGAGGGCTCGGGCGGGTGGTCATGATCTCGGTCGCGACTTCGGCCGGGATGACCAGGGTGGCGCTGATCCCGGAGCGTCCCTCCTGGTCGTTGATCGACTCCACGACTCCTGACAGCGCCTGCTTGCTTCCGGAGTACGCGGCGCCCGCGACCGACATGAACCGCCAGCCGGCCCAGGATCCGAGAACCACGATCCGGCCCGCCCGGGCTGCTCGCATCCCCGGCAGGACGGCGGCCACTGCCTCGACCACCGACAACATGTTGACCTCGACCGTGCGCCGGACGGCCGCGGGGTCGAGGTCGTCCCACCACCTGCTCGGGACGTTGGTCCCGGCCGAGTGCAACAGCAGGGACACGTCACCGCACTGGTCGGCGATCAGTCGGTGGGCGCGCGCGACGTCGCCGGGCAGGCTCGCGTCCACCGGGACCGTGATCGCCTGACCACCCTCCGCCGTGATCTGCGCCAGGGTGTCGCCCAACTCCGCCTCGCGGCGTCCCGACAGCGCGACCGTCCAGCCGTCCCGGGCCAGCCGCAGCGCGGAAGCGTGCCCGATCCCGCTGCTCGCCCCGATCACCCACGCGAGTCTTCCTGGCACACCCATCAACCGACCGCTTCCATCAACAGATCCTCCGTCGCACCGCAGACCCGCGTCAGCGGGGCATGTACATTCCGCCGTCCACGCCGATCACCTGTCCGGTGAGATGCCCGGCGGTCACCTCCGAGGCCAGGAAGACGATCGCCGCCGCCGTATCCTCGGCCGCGCCGAACTTGCCCAGGACGGTCGCGTCGAGCAACCCGGCCTGCGGGCCGCCGGGCGCCGGCACCAGAGCCGGTCCGCCATTGTCGCGGTCGGGGCCGGGGAGCCAGCCGACCTCGCCCTGCTCGGGGCGCAGCCACAGGCTGGAGTTGCCGGCGTCGCTCACCCTGCGGGGCGGGGTCGGGCCCGGCGCCACGACATTGATCCGGATGCCGTCGGGCCCGTACTGCTTGGCCATGCACTGGCTGAAGACGATCTGCGCCGCCTTGGTGCCCGCGTACACCGGCTCCAGGGGGTCCGGACGCCGGCCCATCACGCTGCTGACCGTGATGATGGTGCCCGACTTCTGGGCCTTCATGATCGGCAGCATGATGTGGAACCAGTTCAGGGTCGAGACATAGTTGCTCTGGATGACTTCCTGCCACTCCTGGCGGTCGACCTCGAGGAAGTCGCCGGGAGAGTCCCACCCCATGCTGCCGACGAAGATGTCGATTCCACCGTGGAGTTCGAGCACCTCCTTCGCCATTCGCTCGAGATCTTCGTACTTCGTCGCGTCCGCGGTGATCACGTGGCTCTGTCCGCCGGCCTCGGCGGCCACCCGCTCGCAGTCGACCCGATTGCGGGCGACGATCACGACGTTGGCGCCTTCCCGCGCGAGGGCGAGCACCGTCGCCCTACCGATGTTCGAGCTCCCGCCGACCACGACGGCCGTCTTGTTGGCAAGCCCAAGGTCCATGCTTCATCGCCTCTCTCGTCGGCTACCCGGCGACGACCTACCCGGCGCCGGGCATCCACTAGTGGTGTGAACGGTCGATCCGACGCGCCTTCGTCAGGGTCGGACACCGTTGCCACCTATATGATTCCATGAAATCCAATAGGATGTCAACGATTCACGTATTGCGTCGGCGAAGCGGAGATCCTCCACCGACCCCTTGAAGTGGAGCGGCGCAGAAGGCTCCGGGTTCAGCCGGACGGAGTCGCCGCCGTATCCCGCACGGCGCCTTTCCTGAAGGCGGCGGCTGCCCGCTCGAAGGAGTTGCGGATGTGCTCCTCGGCCACGGCGGCCGCCGCGGCCGGGTCGCAATCCTCGATGGCCTTGGCCATCGCACGGTGCTCGCCGATCGTGAGGAAGACATCGGTCGCCGTGTACTCCAGGCGGAAGATATGCAGGTGGCAGTGGCTCTGCTCGTAGGCGTTGACGATGAACGCGTTCTCCGTGGCGGCCACCACGGACTCGTGGAACCTCATGTCGTGAGCGAACGCCTTCTCCCTGGCGAGGTCGGCGCCCGAGCCGACCAGTGCCTCGAACGCGGCGATCTCGGAGCTCAGGAAGGCTCCTGGATTGGAGAGCCGCTGAACCGCCGCGCATCGCGCCGCCCACGGCTCGATCAACAGCCGGAACTCGTAGAGCTGCTTCAGTTCCGAGAAGTCGAGCACCGGGCTGGCGACGGCCCCCCGTCCCGAGGTCCAGACCACCAGGTTGTCACCCTCGAGCCGTCCGATGGCCTCCCGGACCGGAGTGGCCGAGACACCGAGTTCCCGGGCCAGAGCGTCGATGGTGAGCCGTTCTCCCGGCGGTATCCGGCCCTCCATCAACCAGCCACGCAGGGTCTCGTACACATCGGCGGTGGCGGATTTGGAACCACTTCCTGATGCTCTCATCTCAACTCCACATCGTCGTATAGCCGCGGAGGGTGCAGCGGCGAACATCCTGGACTCCCCGCCGGGATCAGCAGGATGCTATCGAACACCCTTCCGTCGCGAAGCCGTTCCGGCATCGGTCAGGTACGGGTGAAAGACAGCGGAGATTCGGGCAATCCGGTCACGCCGACGTCGACCAGGAAGACCGACCCCGCCAGCGACTCCCCCGTTGCATCGTCCTCCGGGCTCCGCGCGGACGTGATGGCCAGCACATCCAGGTCCGGCCCGGCGAACATGCAGCTCGTCGGCCTGCGGATCGGCAGCAGCAACTCGAGCACCGGCGTGCCGTCCGGGGCGTACCGCACCACCTTCGCCCCGTCCCACTTGGCACTCCAGACGTAGCCTTCCGAATCCACCGTCAGCCCGTCGGGAGTGTAGTCGGCAGGGTCGCGGCTGAAGCGGGACGAGCCATCGAGTCGGCCGGTCTCGGGAGGGTCGGTGAACGCGGTGATGGTCCGCGCCGGCGAGTCGGTGTAGTACATCCTGCGGCCGTCCGGGCTCCAACCCAGGCCGTTCGATGTCGTCACGCCGCCGAGCACCTCCTCGAGCGTGCTGCCGTCGAATCGGTACAACGACGCCGACGGCGCCATCCCGTCCTCGCGGATCGTCCCGAACCAGAGCCTTCCCGCCCGGTCCGACTTCCCGTCGTTGAGGCGGTGGCCGTCCGGGACAGCGGGCCCCAGGCTCGCCGACGAGAAGGAACCCTCTCGCGGGGAGAACCAGTGAAGGCCGTCGGCCAGCCCGGCGATCCACCAGTCCGGCCCGCCGGGCACCACGAACCCGATGTCACTCGGTGTATCCCAGTGCTGGTACGCGCTGCCGTCGATGCGGCACCTGCGTATCTTCCGGCCCCAGATGTCGACCCAGATGAGGAACTGGTCGGCCCGGCTCCACCAGGGTCCCTCGCCGAGAATGTCCCGCTCCGGCACGGGGATGATCCGATAGTCCGCCTTCACTTGCGACGTTGACACCCCGGGCCTCCTTCACGCCACCGCGACGGACATCGAGCGCCCGCGGCTGGAGAGAAGAACGGCGAAGAACAGGACGATTCCGTTCAACACCATCTGAATGCTCTGGGAGACGTTCATCGCCGCCAGGACGCCGTTCAGAATCACGGTGACGAGCACGCCGCCCATGGCGCCGACGTAGCGGCCACGCCCGCCGAGCAGCGAGACCCCGCCGATGGCCGCGGCCGACACCGTCGCCATCTGGTAGGTGTCTCCCATGCCCAGGTAGAGCTGACCCAGGCGGCCGGCGAAGAGCACCCCGGCGAGCGCGGCCAGCAGCCCGGACAGGCAATAGGCGGTGACGGTGATCCGTTTTACCCGGATGCCGGAGTACCGGGCGGCCTCGATGCTGCTGCCGGTCGAGTAGATCTCGCGCCCGAACCGGCTACGGCTCAGCAGCACCGACGCCACCACCGCGATCGCCAGCCAGATGATCAGCAGGATGGAGATGCCGCCGACGGTCTCGGTCGCGATGAACCCGATCAGGGGCGGCGCCGCTCCGCCCGGCGTCCCTCCGGAAAGGCCCACCAGGAGGCCTTGGAAGATGACGTTCGAGCCGATGGTCATGATGACCGGGGACACCCCTACGTAGGCGACGCCGATGCCGTTGAACAGGCCCATCAGCACGCCGGCACCCAGCACCAGCGGGAGCGCCCAGGCCAGCGCGAGGTCACTGCCGTTGGTCAACGCCGCCAGCAGGAACGCGGCATTGGTGAAGATCCACGGGATCGACAGATCCAATCCGCCGGTCAGCATCACGATCGTCTGCCCGAGTGCGACCAGGCCGAGGATGGCCGCCTGCGCCGACAGGATCTTGAGGTTGTTGATGCCGGCATACCCGGGGCGCATCAGCGAGACGAAGACGAACATGCCGATCGCCACGAGGTAGACGACCACCACCGAGGAGTAGCGGGCCCACAATCTTGACAGACTCATAGCGATCCCCTCGCTCGACGCCTCAGGGAGGCATAGGCACTCACTGCGACCGCGAGGATCAGCAGAACCCCCTGCACCAGCGAGGACCAGTAGGAAGACACCCGCATGAAGACGAGCAGGTCGGCGATGCCGCGGAGGATCAGCGCGCCGACGATCGTGCCCACGACGCCGCCGTATCCCCCGCCGATGGCCGTACCACCGATGACCGCCGCAGCGATCGAGAGCATGATGAAGCTCTGGCCGGCGGTCGGCGAGCCGGAGGCGACCTGCGCGGTTCGGTAGATCCCCGCCAGCGCGGCGAAGCCTCCCGACACCCCGTAGGCCAGCACCGTGGTGACCGAGACGTTGACGCCGTTCAGCCGGGCTGCACGGGCATCGCTGCCGACCGCGAACAGGGCCAGCCCACTGTCGGTCTCCCGGAACCAGAACCAGCCCAGGATCAGCAAGACGGTGAGGATCAGGGAGAGCGGCACGCCGCCGAACCGGGCCAGCAGGGTATTGGTGAAGTCCGGGCTCACCTCGCCACCGTCGATCTTCAGCACCAGCAGCGCTATCCCACCGCAGACCAAACCCGTCGCCAGCGTCACGATGAAGGGCTGCATACCGGTGCGGACGATCGCCCAGCCATTGAAGCAACCCACCGCGACCCCGACCAGCAGGCAGCCGATGGACACCGCGACGATGCCCAGGGGCGAGTCACCGGCATGCACCGCCGCCAGGCTGTTGGTCAGGCTGATGACCCCGCCCACCGAGAGATCGAAGCCGCCGGCGAGCAGGGGGAAGGTCTGGCCGATGCCGACGAGGATGAGGGAGAACGCCGATTCCGACGAGTTGGCGAGCCAACTGGGCCGCAATGTCACCGGGTTGACGATTCCCATCAGCGCAATGAGCACGAAGAGAATCACGTAGGGGACGGCAGCGATCCAGTGGGCCTGGATCCATTGCCTCAGCGAGCCGGCGAGCGATGCTCCTGCGAGCCGGCCGGGCCGGTCCGCGTCCGGGCGAAGGTCCTGACTATTGTTCGACATGGGCACCGATCGACGCTCCGATGATCCGGTCGGCCGTGAGATCCGCGCCGCCGAGGTCTGCGGCCACCTTTCCGTCGTGCATGACGAGGACGCGGTCGCAGACGTTGACCAACTCCTCCACGTCGGTTGAAAGGTAGAGGACGGCATTTCCTTCGCCGGCAATCTCTCTCACCAAGCTGAACATCTCCTTCTTCGTGCCGACATCCACCCCTCGGGTGATGTCGTGGAGCATCAGGATCTCCGGCCGCGTCGCGAGCATCTTCGCCAGCACCACCTTCTGCTGGTTGCCTCCACTGAGGGCGGACGCCGGCTGAGTATCGCCGGTCGTCCTGATGGCGAGTTGGCTGATGTAGCTCTGGGTGAGCTCACGCTCACGTCCGAGATCCACCAGCAACCCGCGCTTGAGACTTCCCAGGGAGGCGAGGGAGGTGTTGAACGGGATCGAGAAGTCCAGCAGCAGCCCCTGGGTGGCCCGCTCCTCGGGAACCAGGGCCATACCGCGCCGCAGGGCCTCCCGAGCGTCGCGATTGTGGATCTGGTCGCCGTCGAGCTCGATCGAGCCATGGGCTGGAATCACTCCGTAGAGGGCCCGCAGCAGTTCTGCCTGCCCCTGGCCGGCGAGCCCGCCGATCCCCAGCACCTCACCGCGATGCAGATCGAACTCGACCCCGTTGAGAGTGTGCTGGTATCGCAGATCCCTTACCCGCAGCACGACCTCGTCCGTGGCGGTGCTCCGCTTCTCGGGGAAGTAGCTGGACATCTGGCGGCCGATCATCATGGAGACGATCTCGTCCATGTCCAGATCGGCCAGCGGGCGGGTGTCCACCGTCGATCCGTTCCGAAGGATCGTGACCCGATCACAGGCATCGCGGATCTCCGACATCCGATGCGAGATGAAGATGACGATCCTGCCTTCGTCCGCGAGCCGCCGGGCGAGGCCGAGCAGCCAGGCGACGCGGTTCTCGGTGAGCGCCGAGGTGGCCTCGTCGAGAACGATGACCGAAGGATCGGTCGCCAGCACCCGCAGGATCTCGACGATCTGCCGGCGCGACAAGGACAGTTCCTTCGCCTTGGTGTCAGGCCTGACGTCGTCCACCCCATAGCGATCGAGCAACTCCTGCGTCATCGCCCGCAGTTGCGCGCGGCGATGCATCCCCACGAGATTGGTCGGGATACGACCCAGGAAGATGTTCTCGCTCACCGTGAGTTCAGGAATCAGCGAAAGCTCCTGATACACGGTGCCGATCCCCAACTCCATGGCGTCTCGTGGGGAATGGATGGAGACGGGTTGGCCATCGATCCTGATCTCACCGGCATCCGCTCGATGCGCGCCGCTGAGCACCTTCAGGAGCGTGCTCTTGCCGGCACCGTTCTCTCCGAGCAAGGCGTGTACCTCGCCCCGGACGCAGGAGAACGAGACGTCGTCCAGCGCCACGATGCCACCAAAGGACTTGGATATGCCCCTGAACTCAAGATCTGCCATCCCCCGCCTCCATCCTGTTACTCACTTGATCTGGTAATCCGAGATTTCCTCGATGGTCACCTGCGGCTCGAAGTCGGACGGCAGCACCGGCCAGGCCAGCGCGCCCGGAAGCTCGGGGAACGCGTTGACACCCTCTTCGATCTTCACGACCGGGAATCCGACATCGACCGAGTTGTCCACCGCGAAGAATCCGGGCGTGACCAAGGTCGCGGTGGGAACCTCCTCGCCTTCGAGAACCTTCAGCGCGACGTCCATGGCGATGGCGCCGAGACCAGCGGCGTTGTTGCTGATCAGCAGATCCATGTTGTTGTTGAGGGCGGCGAGCATCCCCGCGTTGGTATTGAACGAGGTCGCCGGAACCAGCTCGCGACCGGCGTCCTTGAAGGCAGCGGCGATGGTCTCGCCGTACACCTGGGAGTAGACCCCGTCCAGATCCTGGTGCGCCGCCAGGACGCTGCCCAGCTGCTCCTGCCCGACGCCGTCGGCGTACTCGCCCGCGAACTCCGCGACAACGTCCATGTCGTTCTCGGCGAAGATCGCCATCGCGGTCTCGTAGAGGGTGTTTCCGGCGGTGTTGCCCGGCAGACCCGTGTCCACGGCGATCTTGGCGCCCTTGCCCACCTTGGCGACCAGGTAGTTGGCCCAGCCGGTCGCCATGGCGGTCAGATCGGTCTGCACCGTGTAGATCCCCTCGCCGTCCACCACGGAGTCGAAGCTGACCACCACGATCCCGGAATCCAGGGCACGCTTGACGACGGGAGCCAGGGCCGTCGGCGAGGAAGGATTGATGATGATCGCGTCATATCCCTGGGCGACCAGGGCATCGACCGACGCGGCCTGCGCCTCGGGCGTGTTCTCGGAGTTCACCACGGTGAGCTCGACCTTGCTCGCGAACGGCTCCTTGGTGGCGACGACCTCGGCGGTCTTGATCATGAGCTGCCGCCAGTCGTTACCGAGGTAGGAGTTGCTCAATGCGATCTTGTAGACCCCTTCGCCGCCACCGCCAGCGGTGGGCGCCGGCTCCGGCGAGCAGCCAGCGAGCGTCGCGGCTGCCAGCGATGCGGCGACGATGGCCGCAATCCCCTTGTTCATACATCCTCCAACATGTTGAGAACCAGTTTCCGTACCAGTCGGCCAGCGCCGGCAAACAGTTGACGACTCGACCTTCTTCATCCCCGACGTCAACGCTGATCGGGGCCACCCAAGCTCCTAGGCCATAGAGCTTATGAGAAAATGCTATATGATTTTTCTGAATCCTACTTGCTCGTTGGCCGCCTGTCGCGTGGTTGATATCTCGATTCGATAACGGGCGAGGAGCGTGAGGGCGGTTGCCGCCCTTACCAATCCGTCATGCTGCCGTCTCGGCGACGGGCCACCGGAAGGTGGGCCGCCTGATAGTCGTCGCGACGGTGGAGGGCATCCTCGAGCGTCACCCCGAGGCCCGCAGCCTCGCCGGGATGCAGGTGCCCCTGGTCGACGTACCACTCATGGGGGAAAGCCTCATGGACCAGATCGGGGTAACCCATGTACTCCTGGATCGCGAAGTTGTGGGTGGCGATCCCGAGGTGGATGCTCGCCGCGAGGGATATCGGTGACACATCGGACGGGCCGTGCGGAGCCGCCCGCACTCCATGCAGTTCGGCGAGCGCGAAGATCTTGCGAAGGTGGCTCACACCGCCCCCGTGGACGACGGCCAGCCGGATGAAGTCGATCAGCCGGTTCTCGATCAGGTACTGGCAATCCCAGGCCGTATTGAACACCTCGCCGATCGCCAGCGGAGTCGTGGTGTGCTGCCGGACGAGGCGCAGCGCTTCCTGGTCTTCGGCTGGAGTGACATCCTCGAGCCAGTACAGGTGGACGTCTTCCAGCGCCTTTCCCAATCGCGCGGCCTGAATCGGGGTCAGCCGATGGTGGGCATCGTGGAGCAGCCCGACCTCGTCACCCACGTGGGCCCGGACCTTGGCGATCACCTCCGGCATGGTGCGCAGGTAGCCCTCCGGCTCCCAGACCTCCTCGGGCGGACCCGTCCGGCCGGCAGCCGGCTCGTAGGTCGGATCCTTCGAGACCCCGTAGACGGTGTCGAGCCCGGGGACCCCGGACTGGACCCGCACATGCGTGAAACCGGCTTCCCGGTGGGCGTCAACCTGCTCCAGCAGAGCGGGGACGTCCCATCCGAACGCGTGCCGGTAGGTGGCGAGCCGATCCCGGACCCTGCCACCGAGCAGCGCGTAGAGTGGCTGGCCGGTGCGTTTTCCGAGAATGTCCCAGAGCGCGAGATCGACAGCCCCGATCGCGGCCATCGTGATCGGCCCGCGCCGCCAGTAGACGCCCCGGTACAGGTACTGCCAGGTGTCCTCGATCCGGCCCGGATCCCGGCCGATCAGCAGCGGGGCCACGTGCTCGCGGAGATAGGCGGCCACCGCCAGTTCCCTGCCGTTGACGGTGGCGTCCCCCAGGCCCACCAAGCCGTCGCGGGTGGTCACTCGCAGGGTGACGTAGTTGCGTGCCGGGCTCGAGACGAGCACCTCGACACGCTCGATCGCGTCATTCATGAAGGCTCACCTCTCCACTCGGGCGGAGCCGCCACGAGCCAGTTTGTGGACTTCGTCCCGCGTAGCCATGCTGGTGTCGCCCGGAGTGGTCATCGCCAGCGCGCCATGGGCCGCGCCGAGTTCCACGGCAGACTGTAGCCCGTCGCCGGCCAGCAGCCCGTAGATCAGTCCCGAAGCGAAGGAGTCTCCCCCGCCGACGCGATCCAGGATCTCCAGGTTCCTGCGATCCGCCGCCTGGACCAGCCCCTCGTCCACGGACCACGCCAGCGCACTCCAGTCGTTGTCGCTGGCGCTGTGGACAGCACGCAGCGTGGTGGCGATCACCTTCAGGTTGGGGTAGCTGGACGCCACCTTGTCGATCATCGCGGCGTACGCATCGACCGGCAGCATGGTCATGCCTTCGTCGACGCCCTCGACATCGAAGCCCAGCGAGGCGATGAAGTCCTCCTCGTTGCCGATCATCACGTCCACCCACTTCGCGACCTCCCGGTTCACTTCCTGGGCCCTGGCCATCCCGCCGATCGACTTCCAGAGGCTGGGACGGTAATTCAGGTCATAGGAGACCACGGTTCCGTGCCGCTTCGCCGCCTGTATCGCCGCTATGACGGTCCGGGAGCTCTGCTCGCTCAGGGCCGCGTAGATGCCCCCGGTATGCAGCCACCGGACGCCCAGCGAGCCGAACAGGTGGTCGAAGTCCAGGTCGCCCGGAGCGAGCTGCGACACCGCCGTGTGGCCCCGGTCGGAAACCCCTTTGGCTCCCCGCACACCGAATCCCCGCTCGGTGAAGTTCAGGCCGTTGCGCGCGGAGCGGCCCACGCCGTCCGAAGGCACCCACCGGATGAGCGAGGTATCCACGCCGCCGGCAAGCATCAGGCCTTCGATCAGGTGGCCGACCTCGTCGTCCACGAGAGCGGTGATCGCAGCGGAGCGGAGGCCGAACACCCGGCTCAGGCCGCGGGCGACGTTGTACTCGCCGCCGCCCTCCCACACCGCGAGATTCCGCGCCGTTCGGATCCGCTGTTCCCCGGGATCCAGCCGCAGCATGACCTCACCGAGCGCCACCGCGTCGTAGCGACACTCCTCTGCGGCTCGTACCGAAAGGCCGCTCATCCCCGACTCCTCGCGTCACCGCAGCCGGCGCTGCGATTCGTCCAGTCGGTCTTCTCTGCCCGATCCCGAGACTGTGCGTTACTGCCCATCTTCCCAGCCGTTTCGTTCATTGAAATCATGCGTTGCAGTTACTGATGCGCAAGGTTGCCACCTTCGTCCCATCAACGCAATGACACGTCTCACTCAACGAGCCTGCCTATTGCACTGAGTGAAACGAACCCCCATCCTGGTGGCGTGGCCCAAGCACCGAAGATCGAGGCAGTGGAACGAGCCCTGCGATTGCTCGTCGCGCTCGCCGACGCCGGCCCCGCCGGCGCCACGCTGGCCAACCTCGCTTCGTCCATCGGCGCCAACAAGTCGACGGCCTACCGCGCGCTCGCGACGATGCGCGCCGAGGGTTTCGTCGCGCAGTCGGGCACCGTCGGCGAGTATCGCCTGGGCGCCGTGTCGATGTCCCTGGGAGCACGGTTCTGGGCACCGCACAATCTGGCTTCCGCACTGCATCCCGCCCTGGTCGCATTGTCGCGAAAGTCGAACGAGTTGGTGCATCTCGGGGTGCTCATCGACGACCGCGTGCTCTACCTGGACAAGGTGGAGCCGGACCGTGCTATCCGGGTGTGGTCGGAGATCGGCCGTCTCGCACCCGCAGCAACCACCAGCCTGGGCCGCGCCATCCTCGCGGCGCAAGGAGTGACGGACGCGCAGTTGGCGGCCTACCTGCATCAGTGCTCGATGAGCAGCGAACAGCTGCGGGATGTGATCCACGCCACTCGCGCCCAGGGCTACGCGCTCGAGATCGGCGAGAACGAAGCCGGCGTGGCCTGCCTCGGAGTCGCGATTCTGCGCGATGGGGAGCCGGTGGCCGCGCTGTCGATCACGATGCAGACCGAGCGGATGACCGAGAGCAGACAACACGAACTGGTCCAGATCATCCGCGATGTCGTGCCGGCCCTGCTGCCCGATCAGCTGACCCTGCCATCGCAGTGAGCTGTCGCCGATCCATGACCCAAGCGAGACACATGTCCCGACTCATCAAAAAGTGGAGCTAAGGGTGGAGCTAAGGGGATTCGAACCCCTGACCTTCTCATTGCGAACGAGACGCGCTACCAACTGCGCCATAGCCCCAGGTGCCTTGCGGCGGCGTCCAGAGTAGCACCGGACGGAGGAGGGAGGCTAACCGACCTCGCGCTCGTCCTCGACCGCGACAGTGAGCTCGTCGGCGGGGGTTCCGGCGATCACCGGATGGGGTGCCGGCGGGGTCACCGGAGCCGACAGATCGATCGTCCGTACGGTCCGCGGCGCCAGCGGCGTGGAGACGTAGGTGGAGCGGGCGATCGGGATCGGTTCCCACAACGACCCCATGCCGCCCACCGGGACGGTGAGCTCGATCGAGTGCTCCCGATCGGTCACATCCGCCTCGGTCAGCGTCAGCGCGACCGTCTCCTCGTCGACCACCTGCCTGATCTGCTCGGCCCGGCGGTCGAGGTCGGCGCGCATCGTCCGGACGCTGAACCGCGCCACCACGAGGAAGGCGACCAGCAGGCCGGACGGGATGGCCACGCCCCACCACAGCAGGATCCCGGCATAGGCCAGGCCGGCGACCACCAGGCACGCCAGCAGCAGCACGATCAGCACGCGCCGGCGCCGCCGGGCGGCCAACTGGTCGATCAGCCGCAGTTCGCGTAGCGCGGCACGACGGGTCAGCGGGGTCGAGACATCCGCCTCTCCCCCGTCCGCCTCGGCAAGCGACTCACCGCTCCGCACGATCGTCACCGCGGACGGGGTGAAGGGGATGTCGGTCTCGTCGTCCAGCGCATCGCCGCGGCTGTGCAGGTAGTTGGGGACCAAATAGACCAGCAGGAATACCGCTATGACTGCGAAAATCACTCCTGCCAGGCCCACACCCGCACGCTACGGGGCCGCGGCGCCGCCTCGCGCCATCCGGTGCGGAGTGTCGGCGAATCAGGTCTGCAACCGCTGCTGATAGCGGCGCAGCACGCCCTGGGGAACATCCTCCGAGTGCAGCGCGTACAGATCGTGGTCCCGCCAGTCGCCGTCCACGTGCATATAGCGCGGCAGCCGGGCCTCGTGCCGGAAGCCCAGCTTGCGCACCACCGCCTGGCTGTTGGTGTTCTCCGGACGGATCGCGATCTCGATCCGGTGCAGTCCCAGGCCGGTGAAGCAGTGGTCGCAGGCCATCGCCACCGCCGTGGGGATGATCCCCCGGCCGGCCCACTGCGGATCGACCCAGTATCCGATCTGAGCCCAGGACGCCGAACCATGGGTGATGCCACCCACGGTCAGCTGTCCGACGAAGCGCGGCTTGCCGCCCGCGGGGGTGTAGTCGACCGCCCAGGGCAGCATCTGGCCGCGCCGCGCCCGGGCCCGGAAGCGCCGGGCCAGCGCGCCGAACGACACCGGCTCGTCCCGCGACTCGGGCGGACGGGTCGAATCCCACGGCTGGAACCACGCCCCACCGCGCCGCCGGATCTCACTCCATGCCCGCTCGTCGCTGGCCCGCAGCGGACGGAGGGTCACCGCGCCCTCGCGCAGCGTGACCGGCCAGCCTGGCCGGGCATCGGCCATCGCTACCCCTGCAGTGGCCAGGCGGTCACATCGTGGTGCGCGGGCACCTCGGCGACGCCGGGGCCCACCACGATCAGGGTGTCGGCGCCGGCGAGGTCGATCAGGGTCGGCTCGTCGCCTGACACCGGCTCGATCCCCCGCTCGGTCGCCCGGCCCAGCAGGTAATTGGTCGCCGCGGGGTCGACCGTCAGCTCACGCGTGACGGGAGCACTGACGCGGGGGCGCTCGGCGTCCAGACCCACCAGCTTGCGAATCAGCGGCTGCCCGAAGACCTGATAGCCGATGTAGGCAGCGGCCCCCTCCCGGGGCAGCACCAGCACCGGCACCTTGTCGTCCCCGACCAGCGCGAACAGCCCCGGCCCGGCCGGGTGCATCGCGATCGGCGTCTCGTCGACCGTGCCCAACTCACCCAGGACGTCCGACAGCCCGGGCGTCACCTCGGCCACCAGCAGGATCAGGTCGGCCCGCAGCAGCTGATCCGACAGCATCCTGCGCAGCGCTGCAGGCTCGGCGGGCAGGATGCCGATCGGGAAGACCTGGGCGCCGTCGCCGCGAGCGGCCGCCGCCAGCAAGGGCGTCCCCGCGTCGTAGACCTGGTGCAGCCGCTCCAGCGGCAGGCCGGGATCGACCAGATCGGCGCCCACGCTGGCCACCACCACGCGCGGCTTCGGCCGCGCCAGCACCTTGTCGATACCCACCTCGGCGAGCAGGCCGATCGCCCGGGCGTCCAGGACGGTGCCGCTGGCCAGCAGCGCATCGCCGTCGCTGAGCCGGGATCCGGCCAGCACCAACTTCTGCTGGAACACCGCCTCCGCTGTGAACTCGACCTCGTCCTCGAACTCGGTCGCCTCAGCCAGCGGCACCACCGCGTCGGCGCCTTCGGGGACGGGCGCGCCGGCGGTCACCTTGACCACGGTGCCCGGCATCAGCGGCGCGGCGCGGAAGCCGATCATGTCGATCTCGCCCACCACCGGCACCCGGACCGGGTGGTGGGGGGAGGCGCCGACCAGATTCGATCCGCGCACCGCCCAGCCGTCCACCTTCGCCGTCGTGCATACCGGCAGGTCGATGTCGGATTCGATGGATTCGCACAGGGTGAGCCCGACCGCGTCCAGCAGGCCGATGCCGAAGGGGCGCAGGCTGGTCACACCGGCCAGGAGCTGCTCCCGCTGTTCGTCAACGCTGCGGGGGCCGGCGGCCGGCGGTGGCGTTACGAGGGAAGGAAGGGGTGCCGCCGCGGGGGCGGTCTCCGGCTTGGAACGTCCGAACAAGGCCATACGTTTACGATAGGTCAATGACCGGCCAGCTCAGCGCAGCGCGCGCCGCGTGGCCGTCGAACCCCGCCAAGGATGCGCTCCGCCGCCGGATTCAGGCTCGCCGTCAGGCCGGGCCACTACCGGACGGCGACCGCACCGCGCGTGCTCTTCAGCTGTGCGCCGGCCGTCAGGTGGTGGCGGTCTACGCCTCCCTGCCCGCGGAGCCCGACAGCTGGGCGTTGATCGAGGCGCTGGCCGCCGCCGGCACGCGCATCCTGCTGCCGGTGCTGGGCCGGGAGCCCGACTGGGCCTGGTTCGAGGGGCCCGAGCGGCTGGAGCCGGCCCGGCGCGGCATCCAGCAGCCGCGCGGGGAGCGGCTGGGTGCGGCCGCGCTGGCGCAGGCCGAATGGATATGGATCCCGGGCCTGGCCGCGACGCGCGGCGGGGAGCGGCTCGGCACCGGCGGCGGCTGGTACGACCGGGCTTTGCGCCATTCCGCGGCGACCGCGCCGGTCGGCGTCCTGCTCTTCGACGGCGAGTTGCTCGACCAGGTGCCGACCGATCCGTGGGATCGGCGGGTCGACTGGGTGCTCACCGCCTCCGACACCCTCGGCGTGGAATAGCGCAAGACGATACGGGGTTTACAGAGGCGATCCCCTACCATGGGGAGGTCACTCCCGTAGTCCCAGGAAGAACGCCATGCCCACTTATCAGTACCGATGCACGCAGTGCGCCACCGAACTGGAAGCTGTGCAGAAGTTCACCGATCCCCCGCTGGCCGTGTGCCCCGAGTGCGAGGGCAGCCTGCGCAAGGTGTTCAGCGCGGTCGGGGTCGTGTTCAAGGGCTCCGGTTTCTACGCCACCGACAGCCGCTCCAAGGGCAAGAGCAACGCCGCCAAGCCGGCCGCGTCCTCGACCTCGTCCGCCTCCGATTCCAGCAGTGGGACGAAGGACGCCGCGGGCTCGAAGCCGGCCGAGAAGCCGGCATCCACAGCCGCCGCCAGCGCTGCCTGAGCCTGTGCACAACTGACCCCTCGGGTCAGCGCCTGGCCAGGTTATGGGCGTGATCTCTCATCTGTTCGCTTCATTACGCCGAGCCGTGCGCTGGCATCGCCGGCTCCTGGCCGCGGTCTTCGCCGGCCTGGCGGTGTATTGCGTCCTGGCCGTCGTCACCGTCCGCGACGACACCGTCACCGTGTTGGCCGTCGCGACCGCGCTTCCCGGCGGGCAACCGCTGACGACCCGGGATCTGACACCCCTGCAGCTTCCGGCCGCGGCCGTTCCCGACGGCGCGCTGACCAGCGCCGATCAGGCCGTGGGACGGGCGCTGGTCGCCCGCCTGCCGGCACGCGCGGTCCTCACCGCCGACTCCCTCGCCTCCGGCGACTCGCTGGTCGAGCCCGGACGCGTCGCGCTGCCGGTGTCGCTGGCCGATTCGGCACTGCTCGGGCTGCTGCGGGTCGGCGACCGGATCGATCTGCTGGGCACCGGACAGTCCGGCACCGTCGAGGTCCTGGCGAGCGCGGTGCGCGTCGTCGCGCTCCCGAAGATCGACGCCGGCCTGCTCGGCGGGCAGGCATCGGCCGTGCTGGTCGACGTCACCCGCGAGGAGGCGGCGCGCCTGGTCTCCGCCGGGTCGCCCCTCAGCTTCGCATTGAGTTGATTCCGCGCTTGCCCGGTGAAGAACGCCGCGCCTATCGCCTTGTCACGTGGTGGTTGTCTGGTTCGCCACAGCGATGCGGGCCGTAAGCTGCGGGCTCAATCTACTCAAGGAGAGAAATCTGCCATGAAGGGCTTCAAGGAATTCCTGATGCGGGGCAACCTGATGGATCTGGCGATCGCCGTGATCATCGGCGGTGCGTTCGGCGCGGTCGTCAGCACGTTCACCGACGTGGTGCTCAGCGTGATCGGCCTGATCGGTGGCAACCCCGACTTCAGCACGGTTCGCCTCGGGCCGATCCTGATCGGCCCGTTCATCAACGCCGTGGTGTCCTTCGTGATCATCGCCGCGATCGTCTACTTCGGCATCATCAAGCCGCTCGCAGCAATGCAGAACCTCAGGAAGAAGGAAGAGGCCGAGGAAGCGGCCGCCCCGACCTCCGAGGAGTTGCTCACCGAGATCCGCGACCTGTTGAAGGCACAGTCGAAGAACTGAGTCGTCGTGCGGTGACCCTGGGTCGCGCCCGGGGTCACTGTCGTTTCCGTACCGATCCGAAGCCGGGCCGCGTTCGTTCAGTAGTGCGGGGGGACGTCGCGGAGCAGGCGCCGCTCGTCCGGGTTCAGCCGGGTCCGGGTGGTCGGGACGCGGGTCTCGAGCGTGACCAGGTCGAGAAGCGCGCGCGTCCGGCCCAGCGCGGCGTGGAGCTGGGCGGCGCCGCAGCCCTGTCGCAGCTCGGCCGGAATCGGGTGCGGCCAGGGTTGCTCGGCTTCGATCGTGCCGAGGGCGTGGACGGCGATCCGCTCGGCATCCCAGCCGGCGTCGCGGAGTTCGGCCACCAGCCGCTGCGGCTCAGGCAGGGCAGGCTCGGTCAGCCCGAGTTCCTCCCCCACCAGCGCGTAGGTGATCGCCGCGTGCCAGCGCGGAGTGGCGGCGCTCATCGGTAGTGCCGGCGCTCACCCTCGTCGGCCAGCGCGACGTCGCCGATCACCTCTGCCGGGGCGTCGAAGACCCAATCCCCCCGCACCACCAGCGAGTCGGCGCGGCGCAGCGAGGGCACCACCGAGACCCGCTCCTCGAAGTCGTCGACCAGCTTGAAGTAGCGGTCGTCCAGGTCGATCCGCGGGATGTCGGCCACCGCCTCCAGGGTGCCGTCCTGATGCAGGTCGAAGACGTCCGAGCGCAGCAGCATCAGTTCGTTGGTCGTCTTCACCGGCAGGAACCGATCCCGGCCCACGGCGATCGCCTGCGCGCCGGCGAACACCTCGATCGCCGAGCCCATCGCGGTCTCGAACTGCACCACCTTCGGCGATGCGGGGTCGGTCGGGTCGACGTTCTTCTCGTTGCGGATCAGCGGCAGCCCGAGCACACCCGACCGGTCGATCATCGCCTGCCGGACCTGGGCGATGTCGAGCCACAGGTTGTTGGCATGGAAGTAGGGGTGGCGATGCTCGTCGGTGAAGAACTGCAGCTCGTCGGGCGCGGTCTGGGCGGTGTCGCGCAGGATCAGCTGGCCGTCGCGCTTGCGGATCGCGAGATGTCCGCCCTTGCGGTCGTTCACCGTCCGCGGGCAGACCTCGGCGGCGTAGGGAGCTCCGGTGGCGGCGAACCAGCCGGCGAGCCGGGCGTCGGGCGCGGCGCCGAGGTTGTCGCCGTTGGCGACGCTGACGTAGCGGAAGCCGGCATCCAGGAGCGCGTCGAGCACGCCGGAGCCCCACAGCGCCGGATACAGGTCGCCGTGGCCGGGCGGGCACCATTCCAGGCTCGGATCGTCCGGCCACTCCACCGGGGTGAAGTCGTCGGCGCGGATCTTCGGCTCGGCGTTCTGCAGGAAGTCCAGCGGCAGCCCGCCCACCGCCAGGTCGGGGTAGCGGGCCAGGTGGTCCAGGGTGTCGGAGCGGGTGCGGAAGCTGTCCATGAAGAGCAGCGGGAGCCGGACGCCGTAGGTCCGGCGCGCGTGGCGCACCTGGGCGACGATCAGGTCGAGGAAGTTCTTGCCCTCGCGCACCGGCAGCAGCGACTTCGCCCGGTCCAGGCCCATCGAGGTGCCGAGGCCGCCATTGAGCTTCAGGATCGCGGTCTGCGCCAGCGCCGCCTGGGCATCGGCATCGCTGATCTCCACCTGGTCGAGCCGGGCCGGGGCGACCAGCGGGTCGATGGTGTCCTCGCCGATCAATCCGGTGACGCCGGATTCGGCCAGCCGGTAGTAGTGGGTGAAGACATCGATCGCCACCGGGTCGACTCCGGCATCGGTCATCTTGCGGGTGGCCAGGGCCAAGCCGTGTTCGCTCATGGCCTGATCGTAGGAGATCGGACGGGCGCCGCGCGCCCCCTGGACGGGCTCGAACGGCCGGTCGGGCGACCTGGAGACATAACGAGAGTGACGCTGATCGAAGGGCCTAAAGCCGTCTACCCACCCCCAGGAGACAACATCGACCGCGCGTCACTCTCGTACGAAACCCTACAGGACGGCCCCGCAGGTTTCCAGTTGCCCGGGTAAAACCATCAGTTGGAGACAATCGGGCGGCCCGGCCTCGCCCTCAGCTGTCGAAGCGGCCGAAACCGGTGACGTGCAGGATCAATTCGCCCGCCTCGTCGCAGGCGTCGAGATCCACCTCGGCGGTGATCGACCAGTCGTGATTGCCGGAGGGATCGTCGATGATCTGACGCACCTCCCAACGGCGGCCACGCTCGGTCACGAGGTGGAGCACCGGGCCGCGGGCGTCCGCGCTCAGGCCGATCTCGTCGTGTTCGTCGTAGTACTCCTCCAGGGCGGTGTCCCAGTCGGTGAAGCTCATGGTGCGGAGGGGGTCGTCCGCGTCCAGGGACAGCAGCGCGTCGATGTCGTCACGGGCGGCGAGCTCGACCCGGCGGAACAGGGCGTTGCGCACCAGCACCCGGAAGGCACGCGGGTTGCCGGTGACCGGACGCGACGGCGGCGGCGCGTCATCGGTCACCTCACCGCCCGAGAGCCCGGTGAGCCGCGCCCACTCGTCCAGCAGGGAGGAGTCGGTGAGCCGGGTGACCTCGCCCAGCCACTCGATCAGGTCCTCCAACTCCTCGGTGCGGGCCGACTCCGGGACGGTCTGCCGCAGCGCGCGGTAGGCGTCCGAGAGGTAGCGCAGCACCAGGCCCTCGGAGCGTTGCACCTGATAGAAGGCGACGAACTCACCGAACCCCATGGCGCGCTCGTACATGTCGCGCACCACCGACTTCGGCGAGACCGGGGTCTCCGCCAGCCAGGGGTGACCGGCCAGCATCACCCGGTAGGCATGCTCCAGCAGTTCGGCCAGCGGACGGGGCCAGGTCACCTCGTCGAGCAGGGTGAGCCGCTCCTCGTACTCCACCCCGTCGGCCTTGAGTTCGGCGAGCAGTTCGCCCTTGGCCTTGAACTGCTGCTGCAGCAGGATCTGCTTGGGATCCTCCAGCGTGGATTCGATGATGCTCACCACGTCCAGGGCGTAGGTCGGTGAGGCCTGGTCGAGCAGGTCGAGAGCAGAGAGCGCAAAGGCCGAGAGCGGCTGGTTGAGCGCGAAGTCGTGCTGCAGGTCGACGTTGAGCGCGTACCGGCGTCCGTTGGGCGTGGGTTCGGGAAGTCGGGTCACCACCCCTGCCGCCAGCAGCGAGCGGCCCAGCTGCAATGCCCGGCGGTAGAGCCGGCGCCGGGCGGACGGATCGTCGGTGCAGGAGTCGATCAACGCCACCACCGCCGCGACGGTGTCGGTGTCGCGCTGCAGCAGGTTGAGCAGCAGGGCGTGGGTGATCCGCATCCGGGCCACCAACGGCTCGGGCTCGGCGGTGGTGAGCCGGGCGAAGGTCTCCTCGGTGAAGTTCACGAACCCCTCGGGAGCCTTCTTGCGTTGCACCTGGCGGCGCTTCTTGGGGTCGTCGCCGGCCTTGGCCAGCGCCTTCTCATTCTCCGCGACGTGCTCGGGCGCCTGGCCGACCACGTAGCCGACGGTGTCGAAGCCGGCCCGGCCGGCCCGGCCGGCGATCTGGTGGAACTCGCGTGCCCGCAGGATGCGCTGCCGGCGTCCGTCGAACTTCGACAGCGACGAGAACAGCACCGTCCGGATCGGGACGTTGATGCCCACGCCGAGGGTGTCGGTGCCGCAGATCACGCTCAGCAGGCCGCGCTGGGCCAGGGTCTCGACCAGCCGCCGGTAGCGGGGCAGCATCCCGGCGTGGTGGACGGCGATGCCGGAGTTGAGCAGTTTGGCCAGGGTCTTGCCGAAGCCACCGGCGAACCGGAAGCCCGCCATGGCCTCGACCAGTTCGCGGCGGCGGGAGCGGTCGGCCAGGCCGGAGCTCAGCATCGCCTGCGCCCGCTCCACTGCGGCCGCCTGAGTGGGATGGACGATGTAGATCGGCGCCTTGTCGGCCCGCAGCAGCAGCTCGATGGTCTCGTGGACGGGGCGCACCGACCAGTCGTACTCCAGCGGGACGGGGCGCACCGCGTCCCCGATCACGGAGGTGGCCCGCCCGGTACGCGCGGCCAGTGACCGGGCGAGGTGGGTGACGTCGCCCAGGGTGGCGGACATGATCACGAACTGCGCCTGCGGCAGTTCCACCAGCCCGACCTGCCAGGCCCAGCCGCGGTCCGGGTCGGCGATGAAGTGGAACTCGTCGGTCACCACCTGGTCGACCTTCGCCTCCCGGCCCTCCCGCAGCGCGATATTGGCCAGGATCTCGGCTGTGCAGCACACGATCGGCGCATCGGCGTTCACCGCCGCGTCGCCGGTGACCATACCCACCTTGTCCGCGCCGAAGATCTCGCACAGGGCGAAGAACTTCTCGCTGACCAGGGCCTTGATCGGCGCGGTGTAGTAGCTGCGGCCGCCGGCGGCCAGGGTCGCGAAGTGCGCGGCGGTGGCGATCAGTGTCTTGCCGGAGCCGGTGGGCGTGGTGACGATGGTGTTCGCCCCGGTCAGGATGTCGACGATCGCCTCGTCCTGGTGTGGGTACAGCGTCAGGCCGTCGCCACCGGCCCACTCGACGAACGCCTCGTAGAGCGCATCGGGGTCAGCGGCGCCGGTCTCCGGGATCAGGTCGGTCAGGCGCATCGTCCGCCCATCGTCCCACCCGGCTCGGCCCTTGGCCGAATCCGGGGCCGAACCGAATCCCCAACCGTCGAGGGCCAGCCTTGACCGTCGAAGGCCAGGCTTGTGGGCTGGCCCTCAGCGCGTAAGGCTGGCCCTCGGCGTCCGGTGGGCCGATCGGCTGCGGGATCCCCGCCTTCGCGGGGATGACCGGAGGCCGGGGGACGAGATGACGGGAAGGAACGGGGTCAGATCCCGAACGGCACCGGACCGAGCCGGCAGATCGCAACGAACAGGGTCAGCGCGAGCAGGACGAGGTTCTTGCCGAGTTGGGCGTACTCGTTGCGGCGGATGTGGACAACGATCGCACCGGCCATCACCAGCGCCAGGCCAAAAGCCGAGAGCGGAACCAGGATCGGCAGCACGCCCGTGAGCCCCGGCAGGATGAGGCCGACCGCGGCAGCAATCTCCAGTGCGCCGAGGGCGCGGACGCAGGGCGCGGAGAAGTCCTCGACGAACTCCATCCCGATCGCCTTGAGTTCGGCCTGACTACGGGTGAGCTGGGCCAGCCCGGCGAGCAGAAAGACGATCGCCACCAGAATGGTCACAATCCACACCACAATGCCCACGCACACACCTCCTTGCAGTGCCTCAGAGACCATAAGCAGAATCACCAAGCGGTGCAAATCAGAACCGCTGACTGCCGCAGATCCGGCCCCCAACAGGGACAGCCTTTCATTCCGGCCTGTGAACGCGCTGTGAAAGCGCTCCCAAAGCGCCACCAGGGTGCACCCCCAGGCCCGTCGGTCAGATCGACCGGTGACGACGGCGGCACCATCGAGGTCCCGCCGGTCGCCTCACCGCAGGCGCTGGGTCAGGAAGCTCCAGGCCAGGGCGGCCATGTGGGCGGCCTGGGCGTTCGTCGCCGCGCCGCCGTGTCCGCCTTCGATGTTCTCGTAGTAGGTGACGTCCTTGCCGCTATCCAGCATCAGGGCGGCCAGCTTGCGGGCGTGGCCGGGATGCACCCGGTCGTCCTTGGTCGAGGTGGTGAAGAGCACCGGCGGGTACGTGCGCGCGGCATCGAACAGGTGGTAGGGCGAGAAGGTCCGCAGATGTTCCCACTGCGCGGGATCGTCCGGGTCGCCGTACTCGGCCATCCACGACGCACCGGCGAGCAGGTGGCTGTACCGCTTCATGTCGAGCAGGGGCACCTGCACCACGATCGCGCCGAACCTGTCGGGGTACTGGGTGAGCATGTTGCCCATCAGCAGGCCGCCATTGGAGCCGCCCTGGGCGCCCAGTCGTTCCGGCACGGTGACACCGGTCGTCACCAGGTCGGTGGCCACCGCTGCGAAATCCTCGAAGGCGCGGTGCCGGTTCTCCTGCAGGGCGGCCTGATGCCACGCCGGGCCGTACTCGCCCCCGCCCCGGATGTTGGCCACGACGTAGACGCCGCCACGGGCCAGCCAGGCCCTTCCCACCGCACCGGAGTAGCCGGGGGTGAGGGAGATCTCGAAGCCGCCGTAGCCGTAGAGCAGGGTCGGCGCTGGCTCGGCGCCGGGTTCGGGATGCAGTTGCGCGGCGTCCCCGACGATGAAGTAGGGCACCCGGGTGCCGTCGGCCGAGGTCGTGAAGCGCTGTTCCGCGACCAGTCCGGTGGCATCGAAGAAGGCCGGGGCGGCCTTGAGACGCTCGACCTCGCCCGGTTCGGCGCCGGGGCCCGCCACCCGGGCCAGCGAGAGGGTGGAGGGGGTGAGGTAGCCGGTGGTGACCACCCAGATGTCGTCGGATTCCACCGGATCGACCGCGCCCACCCCGATCGCCAGCACGCCGGGTTCGGCCGGGAACTCCGAACGGACCCACTCCCCCACGCCGTCGGCCGGCGGGGTGAGCACGTGCAGCCGGTTCTTGACGTCGTCCAGCACGTTGAGCACGGCGTGATGCCTCGTCCAGGCCAGGCCCGCCAGCGACGTGGTGGCGGTCGGCGCGAAGAGGGTGGTGAACGCCCGGGAGCCGGCCAGGAAGTCGTCGGCGTGGATGGCCAGCAGAGAACCCGAGCGGTGCTCGACACCGGCCACCGTCCAGTCCTCGCGCAGATCGACCAGCAGCCATTCCCGGTGGAAGCCGACCTCTGCCGAATCCGGCACCTCCAGCCGGACGAGTCGCTGGTCGGCGGTGCCCAGCCCGGTCACGAGGTAGGCGTGCGAGGTGTAGAAGGTGATGGCCCGGTGCACGAACGTCCGCTCGAAGCCGGGGACGCGGCTGTGGCGGCCGGTGACCAGCACGTCGCCCGGCTCGCCCTCGAAGACCGGGATCGCCTCGGCCAGCGGGGTGCCGCGGCGCCACAGCCGCACCGTCCGCGGGTAGCCGGAGGTGGTCATCGTCCCTTCTCCGAAGTCGGTGCCCACCAGCACGGTGTCGGCATCCACCCAGGACAGATCCCCCTTGGCCGCCGGGCGGACGAAGCCGCCCTCCTCGGCCGGGACGAACCGCTTCTCGACCAGGTCGAACTCGCGGGTGACGTCGGTGTCCGAGCCGCCGGGCGAGAGCGAGACCAGCGCCCGGCGCCAGGGCTGGCCCGGCTCGGGACGCAATGCCGCGGCACCGTGCCAGACCCAGCTGGCATCCTCGGCCGCGTTCAGCGCGTCGAGGTCGAGCACGGTCTCCCACTCCGGCGCATCGGTGCGGTAGGAGTCCAGCGTCGTCCGCCGCCAGAGGCCGCGCTCGTGGGCCGCATCGCGCCAGAAGTTGTAGTACCGGTCGCCGCGTCGGGTGACGTCGGGGATCCGGTCGTCGGAGTCCAGCACCTCCAGGATCGCCTGTTCCAGGCCGGCGAAGCCCGTGTCACTGCCGAGCGTCGCCGCGGTCTGAGCGTTGCGTTCCCGCACCCAGGCCAGTGCGTCCGCGCCTTCCACCTCCTCCAACCAGCCGAACGGATCGGCAGCGGTGGAATCGAGCGGGGTGGACACGGCATTGGGATCGGCGCTCATGCCCGCGACCCTACCGGCCCCGCCCAACCGCCTGCTGGCCCTTTCCCACGCTCCGCGACACCGCCGTTCTGCCACCGGCCATCGGTGGGCGCGACGGGCGAGACGGAGTACGGTCTGCCCATGCAGATCGCCGATTCCGGACGCTGGGTCCGCATTGCGCACTGGGTGCTGGCCGTCGCGCTGCCGGCCTTCGTGGTGGTCGGACGCGGGCTGGTGGGCGCCGAGCTGGGCTGGATGGCGGTGGTCGGGATCGTGTACGCCGTGCCGACGCTCCTGCTGATGCTCGTGCCGCCCGTGGTCACCCTGTTCGACCGGACGGCCCGCGCCGCGCGCAGCGTCCGGCACCACTACCTCGCCGCCTGCCGGGTGCTCTGGAGCGCGCTGCTGCTGGCCGGTCTCACCATTCCCGATTCGGGTGACAGCGGCCATCTGCGTTCGGCCCTGTCGCGATGGACCGGTCTTCCCTACGAGGTCTCGGAGGTGCTGTTCTACGTCGCGATGGCGGCCGCCGTGATCGGGTGGGCGTTCAGCCTGGCGGCGGCCGGCTCCGGAGCGATGCTCTCCCGCAGAGAGGCCCGATGAGTGCCGCGAGGCTGGCGGCCGGCGGTGGCTGGCGCGCGGCCGCCCGGGGCAGCGGGCTGCTCCGGGTCTCACCGGACGGCACCGAGCATGTGGCGTCCACGATCTTCGCCGAGATGTCGGCGTTGGCCCTCCGCACCGGGGCGATCAACCTCGGCCAGGGCTTCCCCGACGTCGACGGCCCGGCCTGGATCGCCGAGGCCGCCGTCCAGGCCGTCCGCGACGGCCACAACCAGTACCCGCCCGGCCCCGGCATCGCGGAATTGCGTGAGGCGATAGCCGACCACCAGCGACGCCGCTATGACCTGGAAGTCGACCCCGGCACCGAGGTGCTGGTGACCACCGGCGCCACGGAGGCGCTCGCCGCAGCCCTCCTGGCGCTGGTCGGGCCTGGCGACGAGGTCATCACGCTGGAGCCGTTCTACGACTCCTACGGCGGCGTGATCGGGCTGACCGGCGCCAGGCATGTGCCGGTCGCGCTGGTCGCCTCCCCCACCGGCTTCCGGCTGGACGCCGCTGCCCTGCGCGCCGCCGCCTCGCCCCGTACCCGGCTGATCCTGATCAACACCCCGCACAACCCCACCGGCGCGGTGCTCGACGCCGACGAGCTGGCGGCGATCGCCCAGGTCGCGACCGACTGCGATGCGATCGTGCTCACCGACGAGGTCTACGAGCACCTCACCTACGGAGACTCCGTCCACGTGCCGATCGCCACCCTGCCGGGGATGGCCGGCCGGACCCTGACCGTCTCGTCGTCGGGGAAGACCTTCTCCTTCACCGGCTGGAAGATCGGCTGGATCCACGGTCCCGCGGAGCTGATCACCGCCGTCCGCACGGTGAAGCAGTTCCTCACCTACGTCTCGGGAGCCCCGTTCCAGCCGGCGATCGCCCGCGCCCTGGCCGACGATGACGCTCCGCGGGAACTCGCGGCATCCCTGGCCGCCCGGCGCGACCTGCTGTGCGAAGGGCTGGCCGCCGCGGGGTTCGCCGTCACTGTGCCGCAGGGAACCTACTTCGTGGTGGCCGACGGTGCCCCGCTCGGCTTCCCCGACGGCGCCGAACTGTGCCGCCGGCTACCTGAGCTCGCCGGCGTGGTGGCCATCCCGATGACCGCCTTCTGCAGCGAGGGCTCCCCCGCCAACGCGGCACTCCGTTCCTCCCTGCGCTTCACCTTCGTCAAGCGGCCCGAGGTCCTGGAGCAGGCAGTCGACCGGCTGTCCCGGCTCCCAGGGGCATAGCCCGGCGCCCTCAGAGTCGCTGGACGCGCTGCCGGTAGTCGCGCACGTTGTTGCCCGCGATGGCGGTGCGCTGCGTGCCCCGCACCTCGTCCACCTTCCGGTCGTCGCCGGTGATCGGTTTCGACTCGATCAGCGTCTCGCGCTCGAAGGAGTGGGATTTGCCGGTGTTGCGGTAGTACTGGAACAGGCCCCAGTAGACGCCGACCGCGCCGGCCGGGCCGAGCAGGAGAATCCACGGAGTGCCGTCGTCGAGGGTGGTCTCCAGCAGGACACCGAGCGCACCGATCAGCGTCGGGATCATGACATCACCACCAGGAGCCAGATCGCGAGCCCTTCCAGCACCGTCCCCGCGGTGAGCGCGGCCAGGATCAGCCGGCCCTGCGAGACCGGGACGCTGCCCATCGTCTCGCCGGTGCGCCCGTTCACGGCGATGTAGTGCACCATCGCCTTGCCGTTCTCCTCCTGGTAGAAGGAGTAGAGCCACACCGGGAGGTACATCGACACCCAGCGCGTGCCATGGACGGCCAGCCGCTCGGCCTCCCAGCGGACCCCACGGTTGTACCTGGCCACCGAGCCTTCGACCTGCGCGCGGGCGATGGAGAGCAGCTGGTCCTCCAGCACCGGCTGGATCTGTGACACATCCTGATCGCGGCGCTCCGAGGTGAAGCCCACCAGGTAGTTCGCATTCCACCGCACCGCGTTCTTGGTGTCGAACGGCAGGATCGTGTTGATCACGTTGTTGGTGTTGACGAAGGAATCCTGATTCGCGCGCTCGGCCGACGACTCGATGGTGAGGTCGTCCACCGTGAAATCGACGTGCCGGCCCACCTGGTACACGTCCGCGTCGTAGAAGGTCTCCTCGTCGTCGCCACGCTTGCGCGTGTACCGCCTGGTCTCGATCTCGCCATGACCATGGACGTCGGCGCTGGCATTGCCGTCGACCACCATGTAGGGCAGATAGACGCCGACCACGTTCTCGGGGGCGAAGTCGCTGCGGAACCGTCGGTGGGCGAACAGCTTCCGGCTGCCGGCGAAATCGCGGATCCGCTGCACCGCCTGATCGCGGGTGATGCCGAAGGGCAGCACGGCATCCGGGACGGCGCCGTTGGGTACCTGTTCGTTGATCGTGAGGACGTGGCGACACCAGTGACAGCGCGACGACATCGCCTCGGCCGTGTTCACCACGACCTCGGAGCCGCACCCGCCGCACTTCAGCGTCATGACCCCGGATACCTCCGGCGAGATGTCGGTGGCCCCCGAGGCGACGGTCGTCCCCGTCAGGTCGTGCAGCGGAACCTCGCCGGAGACGACCGGATCGATCCGCGCCTCCGACCACTCGTGACGGCAGAACAGGCAGACCAGCATGCCCGAGGAGACCCGTAGCTGGATCTCCGTCGAGCCACACCTCGGGCAGCGATTGACGCCGTCGCGCAGGGCCTCGTTGGCGGTATCCACCGTCCGCGGCACAGGCGGGTCGGCCCCGGCGGCGCCGGGCGCACCAGGGCCGGGAACCCCCTCGGGTGGAGCCTGGGAGTCACTCATCTCACGAGCCCCTAGAGGCCCAGGGCCTTCGCCTTCGCGGCGTCGTAGTCCTCCTGGGTGATCAGACCCGCATCGAGCATCTGCTTGAACTTCGTCAGCTTGGCCACCGGGTCGTCATCGGCCGCCGGCTCCCGCGGCGGGGGATCCTGCGGAGTGACGCCCTGCGTGCTGGAGACCGGTTGCTGCAGCCCGCCGAGACCGGTCGATCCGGCGGCCATGCCCATGCCGATCAGCCCGCCGGGACCGCCGCTCTCGCCGGCTGCCTCGAAGCCGGCGGCGACCGAGGCCTGCAAGTTCGAGTTGCCGCGCCCGCCCGAGAGCGCATCCGCGCGCTGGACGTTGCGCAGGAGTTCGCGGGTCATCTCGTCGTACTCGATCGAGATGATCGTCGTCGCGACGATCGCCAGCCCTCGAGCCGAACTCCACTGGTAGTTCTGCTCCACCGCCGCCGACAGGCTCTGGGCGAAGCCCACCGAGTCCTGCTGGATCCGGGTGATCCGGTTCCCCTTCAGCGGATCGTTGGTGTACATCGAGAAGGCCGGAGCCAACGAGCCCACCACCTCGTTGAACAGCTGCGAGGCCGCGTCGTTGTCGATGTCGGTGAAGTCGAACACCTGGCCGGGCTCGAGATACTTCGCCGGCACGAACGCCTTGATGAAGAGGATCGGATCGATGATCCGCAGGGTGTAGGTGCCACGGGTGATCGCGCCGACCTGGGCGTTCATGTAGGCGTCGTCCCAGTAGATCTCCGACTGGGTGCCGAAGCGGTTGTTGGGCAGTTCCTTGAGCGTGACGAAGTACGCCCGCTGCTGTGCGCCGGGCCTTCCGCCGAACTTGAACCGCTCCCACGACGTGGTGATGAGGGAGTTCACGAGGTCATTGCCGGCGAAGATCGACTGGGAATCCTGCGCCTCGGAGTTCCACTCGTAGGCGCCTGGCTGCGCGGCGAAGCCGGTGATGGCGCCGTCCTGCATCAGCACGAGGCCGTAGCCCTCCGGCACCAGGATCCGGCTGCCGTTGGTGATCACGCCGTCGGAGCCACGGGTGTTCGACCCGCGCCCGGCGTTCTGTCCCCGCGGAACCGCGGCGAACAGCGCCGCCGTCGGCGCCAGCCCCTCAGGTACGGTGTAGAAGTCCTTCCACTGATCGGCGAGAGTTCCGCCGAGCGCACCGATCGCCGCCTGAATGAGTCCCATGGAAGCTCCTTCGTCTCGTAATCCATGACTGACGCTGGCCGAGGCACGTCCTGATCGGAATTCGCGCGTCGTTGAGCAGCGCCAGCCTACTGGCTCCCCGGCGCGATGTCCGGCCCTGATCCGGCACTCGGCTCAGTGCCGCGGGTCGCGGATGGCGGCCAGGAAGAGCGGCCAGCCGGTCTCCTGGTGCGCGATGGTGAACAGGTAGGGCCGGTCGAAGCGGAGTTCGCGCTCGGGCTGGGGTGCGCCGGATTCGCCGACGCCGATCTCGGTGACGGCGGCGGCGACCGTCCCCTCCTCGTCCACCTTCAGCACCGCCTGCTGGGCGGCCTGCAGTACGCACAGGTCACCGGGGCCGATTCCGGAGAGGTCGGGCCCGTCCGCGCACAGCACCGGGGCCCGGAGCGCGGGCAGGATGTCCAGCAGGTCGAGCTTGTTCGGGCCGACGTCCAGCGTCGGCAGGGTCAGCACCACCAGTTCCGGGGTGGCCGCGTCCAGCGCGGCGGCGATCCGGGCGAGCAGGTCGGCCGAGGCATCGGCGGGGTCGGTGCCGGCCGGGGGCAGCAGCACGTCGGCGTGCAGCGCCTCGGTGTACGGCAGCCGGATGGCCTGCCAGCCCTCGACCTCGGCGTAGGCCCACTGCTCGGTGCCCCACATCGTCTCGGTCTGCACCTGGCTACCGTCCGGGAGCGTGAAGGGCTGCTCGCCGGTGGAATGGGCGCTGAACGGGGTCTGCCAGCGCGCGGCCAGCAGGATGACATCCTGCAGCACCAGCCGCAGATCGGGGTTCGGCTCGATCGCGGTCTCCGGGATCAGCCCGCCGGTGTGGTGCTTGACCCAGGCGCTGAGCACCTGCTTTCCGGCATCCGACCCGAGGTCGGCCGCCTGCACCCCGGCGTCGAAGACATCGGTCAGGGCATCCAGATAGGCCTGCGACGGCTCGTACTGGTCGTCCACCACCACCTGGTTGGCCAGGTGGACGATCGGACGATCCGGCAACTTCTCGCCGGTGGCCGCAGCCGGGTCGCCGTCGTAGGCGAGCAGCGCGCCCCGGAGCGCTGCGATCGCATCCCGCCGCTGTTCTCCGGACGCGCCGAACATCGCCTCCAGCGCCGTCAGCGTCTCGCCGCGCGCCCCCTCGGTGAGCATGGCCAGCGCCATCGCCAGGCTGGAGGGCGAGATCACGGTATTGCCGTCGCGGGGTGCGGTGGCGAGGGTGGTGACGCCGATCCGGCGCGTGGCGTCCACGACGTCCGGCAGGGCGGTCGCGTCCGCCAGCGGCACGACGCGCGGTTGACCCTCACCGCGGAGCAGTCCGGCGTCGGCGTCAGCGCCGCCGCAGCCGACGAGGGCAAGCATCGCCGCCACCAGCAGGCCGGCCAGTCCGGCGTGTCCCGGTCGTGTCATGTCCGCCCCCGTCCGAATCCGTCCACACCACCGATGATCCCATCCGGCTCCAAGCCGGCTCAGCCGGCCATGAGCGCCAGCAGGACGCCGCCGGCCACGACCGAGGCGACCTGGCCGGCGGCATTGGCGCCCATCGCGTGCATCAGCACGAAGTTGGAGTAGTCCTCGCGGGCCGCCTCCTTCTGCACGACCCGGGCGGCCATCGGGAAGGCCGAGATGCCTGCCGCGCCGATCAGCGGGTTGAACTTGCCGCCGCTGACCACGTTCATCAGCTTGCCGAACAGCACCCCGGCGGCGGTGTCGAGCACGAAGGCCAGCAGGCCGAGCGCGAGGATCGCCAGGGTCGCCGGACGCAGGAACGCCTCGCCCCCCATCGTCGAGCCGATCGCGAGGCCGAGGAAGAGGGTGACGATATTGGCCAGCTCATTGGACGCGGCGTGGGTCAGCCGCTCGACGACCCTGGATTCCCGCATCAGGTTGCCCAGCATCAGGCAGCCGATCAGCGGAGTGGCGAAGGGCACCAGGATGCCCACCCCGATGGTGACCACGATCGGGAACAGGATGCGGGTGCGCTGGCTGATCTGCCGTTGGCTGTACGGCATCCTGATCGCGCGCTCCTGCTTCGTGGTGAGGAGCCGCATCACCGGCGGCATGATGATCGGCACCAGCGCCATGTAGCTGTACGCGGCGACCGTGATCGGGCCGAGCAGATGGGGCGCCAGGATGCCGGAGACGTAGATGGAGGTCGGTCCGTCGATCGCGCCGATGATGCCGATCGAGGCGGCCTCCTCGCGGCTGAACCCGAGCAGCAGCGCCAGGATCAGCGTCAGGAAGATGCCGAACTGGCCGGCCGCCCCCAGCAGCACCATCTTGGGGTTCTCCAGCAGCGGGCCGAAGTCGGTGAGCGCACCGATCCCGATGAAGATCAGCAGCGGGAAGAGTTCGTTGCCGACGCCGATGTCGTACAGGACGCTCAGCAGGCCGTGCTCCCCCACCAGCGGGGAGAGCGGCAGGTTGGCCAGGATCGCGCCGGCCCCGATCGGCAGCAGGAGCAACGGCTCGTACTCCCGCGAGACAGCCAGGAAGATCAGCAGGCAGCCGACCGCGATCATCACCAGCGACTGCCAGGTGACGTTGGTCAGGCCGGCCAGCAGCTGGCTCCAGGTCTCATCGGTCACAGCGACTCACCACCGCGATCCCGGCCGTGGGCCGAGGTTCCTCGGAGTCGACGTGCCACTCGATACGCGCACCGGTCAGCCCTCGTAGGCGATCATCGGGTCGCCGTGCCTCACCTGATCCCCGGGGGCGACCGACACCGAGGCGATCACGCCGTCGCGTTCGGCGCGGATGTCGTTCTTCATCTTCATCGCCTCCAGCACCAGCAGCAGCTGGCCACGGGTGACGACCGCGCCGGGGGCCACCTCGATCGAGAGCACCACGCCGGGCATTGGAGCCGCGACGGTGTTGCGTCCGATGCCGTTGGAACGCGGACGGACGGTGGGCTGCGTCGCCGCGGCCGGACGAGAGGCACCGGAGGGGACGGCCGCCGGCAGCGGGCGCGTCCCCGTGGAGGACGGAATCTCGACGGCCGGGGCGATCTGCGCCTGCGCGAGATCCTCGTGGTCGACCAGGGTCACGTCGACCAGCCGGTCGCCGAGGTGGACGACGAACCGGTCGCGGGCGGTCTCCTCCACGTCGAGGGTGTGCTCGATGTCGTTGATCTTGACGGTGTAGCGGCGCATCTCAGCCTCTGCTCCATGGTTGTTGCTGGAAGCCTCGTCCGATCCCGACCCAGCGGCTGGCGAACAGGTGGCTACCGGGTTCGTGGGCGCGCATCTCGGGAGCGGCCTGGGCCCGCCGGATCCGGGCGTGGGTGACCACCGCGATGGTGATCGCGGCGATCTCGTCGTCGGTCAGGCCCCCTGGTGCGGCGTCGGCGGCGGGAGTTGCCGAACCGGCTTCGGACGGCTCGGCCCTGGGCGCGGGGGGCTGGCGGTCGAGCCGTCCCAGCAGCTGCAGCACCAGCATCAGCGCGATCAGCAGCAGGAAGACCGTCCCCATCCCCATCGCGGTCATCCACAGGCCGAAGTCGAGGTTCGCCATGGCTACACCGGGAAGAGCCCGTGCTTCTTGGCGACCTGGGTCTGCACCTTGGTGCGCAGCACCTCCAGCGCCCGGATCAGCCGCAGCCGGGTCTCGCGCGGCTCGATCACCTCGTCGATCTGGCCGACATCGGCGGCGTAGTAGGGGTTGAAGAACTTCTCCTTGTACTCCGCGATGAACGCCCGCTCCGCCTCCGCGGGGTCGGCGGCCTCGGCCAGCGCCCGCCGGTTGAGCAGGCGGGAGGCGCCCTCGGCCCCCATCACCGCGATCTGGGCGGTCGGCCAGGCGAAGGCGATGTCGTTGCCCATCTGCTTGGAGCTCATCGCGACGTAGCTGCCGCCGATCGCCTTGCGGGTGACCACCGACAGCTTCGGCACGGTGGCCTGGGCGTAGGCGTAGATCACCTTGGCGCCGTGGCGGATCACGCCGGAGTACTCCTGGTCGACGCCGGGCAGGTAGCCGGGGCAGTCGACGAAGGTGACCAGCGGGATGTTGTAGGCGTCACAGGTGCGGACGAAGCGGGCGATCTTGTCGCTGGAGTCGATGTCGAGCGCACCCGAGAGGTGGGCCGGCTGGTTGGCGATCACCCCGACCGCGTAGCCGTCCAGCCGCGCGAAGGTGGTGATCGCGTTCGGGGCGAACTGCTCCGACACCTCCAGCAGGCTGTCCCGGTCGAAGACGAGTTCCAGCAGCCGCCGCATGTCGTAGGGCAGGTTGTCGTCCTCGGGAACGATCGCGTTGAGTTCGTCCTCGCCTCTCGAAGGGTCGTCGTAGGGCGCCAGCGGCGGCGGATCCTCGGTGTTGTTCTGCGGCAGGTAGCTGAGCAGCAGCTTGGCCAGCGCCAGCGCGTCGGCGTCGGTGTCGACCTCGAAGTGGGCGACGCCGCTGCGGGCGTTGTGCACCCAGGCGCCGCCGAGATCCTCGGTGGTGACCTCCTCGCCGGTGACCGCCTTGATGATCTCCGGGCCGGTCAGGAACATGTTGGAGGTCTGGCTGACCATGATCACGAAGTCGGTCAGCGCCGGGGAGTAGACCGCACCGCCCGCGCAGGGTCCCATGATCAGCGACAGCTGCGGGACGACGCCGGAGGCCCGGACGTTGCGGTAGAACACCTCGCCGTAGGCGGCCAGCGACTTGATGCCCTCCTGGACGCGGGCGCCCCCGGAGTCGTTCAGCCCGATGATCGGGATGCCGGCCTCCAGCGACATCTCCTGGATGCGGCTGATCTTGTGCGACTGGACCTCGGAGAAGGAGCCGCCGAGCACGGTGAAGTCCTGGGCGTAGACCGCCACCCGGCGTCCGTTCACCTTGCCGAAGCCGGTGATCACCCCGTCGCCGGGGAACCGCTTGTCGGCCATGCCGAAGTCGGTCTGCTGGTGGGTCGCCAGCGCACCCAGTTCCTGGAAGGAGCCCTCGTCCAGCAGGATCGACAGCCGCTCCCGCGCGGTCAGCTGGCCGCGGGCGTGCTGGGCGTCCACCCGCGGCTTTCCCCCGCCGGCGAGAGCCTGTTCCCGGCGCCGCCGCAGATCGGCCAGTCGGCTAGCCATGAGTCACTCCTCGGGTCGGATCCTGGTTCGCACCCATCGTCCTCACTCCTCGTCCCGGCTTACCCCACTTTCACATATTGCGGCTCGCCGCTGGCCGGTTTCGGCAGATTCACCCGGGCGATCGCGCCATGGCCGGCGGATCCGGGTTAAGGTGCTGCCCGGTCTGCGGAGAGGAGCGAGATGGCGGGCAGAGCGCGCTTCCCGCGGTCGGTGTACACCCGCGGCCAGGAGCCGGATGCCCGGTTCACGCTGGCGAACGAACGAACCTTCCTGGCCTGGATCAGCACCGGCCTGGCGCTGCTCTCGGTCGGAGTCGGGCTGGAGTCGCTGGCTGTGGGCCTGCAGCCCGGGTTCCGCCTGGCGGCATCGGTCACCTTGATCCTGGGCGGCATCGCCTGCGCCCTGCAGGCATGGTTCGGCTGGATGCGCGTGGAGACCGCGCTGCGCGAGCAACGACCGCTGCCGGCCTCGACCATGCTGGTCGTGTTGTCGGCGGTGCTGGTGATCACCGGCGGCTTCGTGCTGGCGGGGCTGATCGCCGCGTGACCGTGCCAGTTCCCGGGCTGCAGCCGGAGCGGACGACGCTGGCCTGGCGACGCCTGGCGGTGGTGCTGATCGCGCTCGCCCTGGCCGCGCCGCGAGTCGCCTGGCCTCAGCTCGGGCCGGTGGCCGTGCTACCGGCCGCCGCGATCGCGGGGGCCGGGGTGTGGCTGGTGATCCGTAGCCAGCGACGCTATCGGGCCGCTCGAGCGGCGATGGCTGCGGGAAAGGCCCGGCCGTTGCCGGACGGCATGCTGCCGGTCGTCACGACCGCCGCGGCCCTCGCCCTGGGCGGGCTGGCGTTGATCGTGGTCGCGACCTGAGCCATCCTCACTGGGCGGTGGATTCCCAGCCGTCGGCCGGACGGTTGTCGAAATCACGGATCTCGTCACGCAGCCGGCCCATCCGACGGTCGAGATCCGCGGCCGCCTGGGCGGCGTCGTCCAACTCGCCCTTGAGATCCGCTGGCAGCTCACGGTCGTACTTGTAGAAGAGCTTGTGCTCGACGCTGGCCCAGAAGTCCATCGCGATGGTGCGGATCTGGATCTCCACGAAGACGTCCTCCGTGCGATCGGAGAGGAACACCGGCACCTGGACGATGAGGTGCAGCGAGCGGTAGCCGTTGGGTTTGGGATCGGCGATGTAGTCCTTGGTCTGCACCAGCGTGACGTCGGGCTGCTTGGTGAGCATCGAGGCGATCCAGTACACGTCCGACACGAAACTGCAGGTGATTCTGATGCCCGCGATGTCGCGCACCCTGGCCCGCACCGCCGAGACGGTCGGCTCGCACCCGTAGCGCTGCACCTTGGCCATCAGGCTCTCCGGCGACTTCAGCCGCGACCGGACGTGTTCGATCGGGCTGTAGGAGTGGACGTTCTCGAACTCCCGCCGCAGGATGTTGACCTTGGTCGAGATCTCCTCGATGGCGAACTCGTAGTACATCCGGAACCGGATGAACTCCTCGCGCACCTGTCGCAGTCGCTCGGCCCGCTGCAACACCAGGGAGATCTCCCGCCCGGTCTCGGAGAGTTCATCGGCGAGCGCGGCTGACTCCGGTTCGGAGGACACGGTCTGGTCGCCGGATGTCACCATCTCCATCGTGCTAGGACGCCTCCTTCGACTCGGTACCTTCGATCGTAGCCGGGGCGGTTCAGCCTGACTGGACGCCCGTCATGTCACCGGAACCGCCCGAGAACGACGTCTCGACCTCCACTCGGGCGATCCAAAACGCAGCCCGCGGAGCGGCTCAGGCGGCCAGGATGCGGCCGTACCGCTGTTCGACCTTCGGACCATCGAGCGAACCACTGGTTCGAGCCTTGCGGTTGCCCAGCAGCAGTTTGTGGACGATCCCCGCACCGCGAACTCCGCTCACCCGGGTACCGGGAGCACCGATCAGCCAGGTGCCGTCACCGGGCTTCTCTTCCGGATCGAAGTAGCCGCCCCGCACCGACCAGCCGAAGTGGGCATCCGCCTGCGGCTTCCCGGGCAGGAAGGCGGAGCCGACGAACACCCGCGCCGTGCAGTTCTTGGTCAGCTTCCGGAACGGGATCGGGCCCAGGATCGTGACGCTTCCGGCGTCCCGCACCGACCCCTCGTCCTCGAACGGAGCGCCGACCGCCACCGAGTAGTCGAGTTCGGAGCAGTACGCGCCGAACCCCACCGCGGATCCCCATCGGTCACCCGACTCGTTGGCACCGGGTACCCCCGCCGAGTTCTGATGGTAGTTGTAGACCCGCTTGACCTTGCCCCGGAGCGTGACGCTGAAGACCGACATCATGCCGGTCTGCTTGGCGCGACCGATGCTCTCGCCGGGCACACCGACCGCGATCAGGTAGGACCGGGCGTCGAGCGCGGCCCCGAACTGGTCACCGGCCTCGGCCGCGGTGGCGAACCCGGGCGAGTTCTGGGTGACGGCCAGAGCGGAGTAATTCCTGATGCCGTCCAGCAGATCCAGGACGGTCACTGCTCCGGCCTGCTTCCTGGTGCCGACGGCCTCCCCTGGCGCTCCGATCGCCAGCGTGTTCCAACGCGCGGCCAGGGCGGCACCGAAGCGGTCTCCCCGCTCGCTCTTGCCGGGCACTCCCTTGCTGTCCTGGGTCACCACCACCGGCTTCCCCGGCTTGGCCGTGCCCCAGTCGAGCGGGTAGAGCCATACTCCGCCGCCCGCGCGGGGCGACAGGGGCGTCGCCGGTGCGCCGACCGCCAGCACATCCGCGGCGTCGACATAGGCCAGCGTGGTTCCCCAGGAGTTGCCGGCACCGGCCGGTGCCTTGATCCGGTGGAGATTGCCGGGCTCGAACCCGGCGTCCGAGCCGAACAGAATGTAGACCGAGCCCGTCGAACCGGACCGCCCGGGCGCGCTCACGACCAGATCCGCGCAGCCGTCACCGTCCAACCACTCGACCAGCACGGCCGTCCCGAAGCCGCCACCTGCGTCGGCGATGCCCAGGCCGGCCTCGGTGAGTTGCACGTGGTGATTCGGCGTGCGGAGATCCACCGTGCCGTCGCCTTCCGGTAGGCCGACGGCGGTGTAGTCGTCCCACTCGCGCGACCACGGGCCGTCATCGCTGCAGCCGGCCGGTGCGGCCTGCGCGACGGAGACCGGCAGGCACAGGGCGCAGATGAGCAGCAGGGTGAATGAACTGCACAATGCAATCGGACGACGAATGCCGGGCATGGCGTTCCTCCTCAGCGGGGTATGCACAGTAGACCACGCTCCGTGGCCCGGCGCGCTGGATCTGGCGAAGCCGAGCCGTTCGGGAGCCCCGCTGTGTCAATCGGTCTCGACGGGAAAACGCCGGACCGCGCGCCCCAGACGTGAGCCGCGTGCCGGAAGGGGCCAGCTCCGATTGCCGGGGCGCCAGTCGGACGGCCGTTGCGCGGCACGGATTCCGTTGAGGATGACGATGACCTCGGCCGCTTCGTGGATCAGCACGATACCGGTCAGCCCGAGGAGGCCGAACAGTGCCAGTGGGGGCAAGGTCACGATGATCGCCAGCGCGAGCCCGATGTTCACGGTCATGATCTGCCGGCCGCGGCGGGCGTGGGCCAGCGCAGTGGGGATGAGCCGCAGGTCGTGGCCGGTGAATGCCACGTCCGCAGACTCGACGGCCGCGGCTGAGCCCTTCGCACCCATGGCGATGCCGACGGTCGCGGTGGCCAGCGCCGGGGCATCGTTGATCCCGTCGCCCACCATCGCGGTCGGACCGATGGCGACGAGTTCGCGGATCACCGCCGCTTTGTCGGCCGGAAGTCGCTCGGCTCGCACGTCGGTGATTCCAGCCTGCCGGGCCAGCGTGCGCGCGGTGCGCGCGTTGTCACCGGTCAGCATGAGCGCGTCAATGCCGTGAGCTCGCAGCAGCTGGACGGTCTGGGTGGCTTCGGGGCGCAGTTCGTCCCGGACGCCGATCAGCCCGGCGATCCGCCCGTCAGCCTCGACCACCACGACCGTCATGCCCTCGGACGTCATCCTGTCGGCGTCGGGCGCGAGCTCGGCAGGGTCGAGCCACCGGACGTTCCCCACCCGGACCCGCACGCCCCCGACCTCGCCGCTGATGCCCCGCCCGGCTTCCTCGACCACGCCGGAGCCTGCCGGCGTTCCCGGCGCCGCAGCGACGATCGCGGCCGCGAGCGGATGGGTGCTGGTGGCTTCCAGCGCCGCGGCCAGCCCCAGCACATCGCCACGCGAGACACCGGGTGCGGCGCGGACGCCCACCACGGCCGGCTCGTTGCGGGTGAGGGTGCCGGTCTTGTCCAGCGCGATCGTCCGGATCGTGCCCAGTTGCTCGAAAGCCTCCCCGGACTTGATCACGACGCCGAACTTCGACGCCGCGCCGATCGCGCTGATCACGGTCACCGGCACCGCGATCGCCAGCGCGCACGGCGAGGCGGCCACCAGCACGACCAGCGCACGTTCGATCCACGTCCCAGGATCGCCAACGACGAAGCCGAACACCGTGACCAGCGCGGCCAGTGCGAGAACGGCGGGCACCAGCGGGCGGGCGATCCTGTCCGCCAGCCGGGCGCGCTCCCCCTTGCGAGCGTGGGCCTGCTCGACCAGCGCGACGATCTGCGTCAGCGAGTTGTCCCGGCCGTCCGCGGTGGCCTCGATCTGCAGGGTCGCCGAACCGTTCACCGACCCGGCTGGGACGTCATCGCCGGGGCCCACCTCGACCGGGATCGACTCCCCGGTCACCGCCGAGGTGTCGATGCTGGAACGTCCGCTCACCACGACACCGTCGGTCGCGACCCGCTCCCCGGCAGCCACGACCAGGATGTCCAGCACCCGCACATCGGCCGCGGGGATCGTGATGTCGCCCCCCAGTCGGGAGAGGCGGACGGTCTGCGGGATCAGGACCAGCAGCGCGCGCAGCCCCTCCTTCGCCCGGTCCATCGCACGATCCTCAAGAGCCTCGGCCAGTGAGAACAGGAAGGCCAGCGCCGCGGCCTCGCCAACATGACCGAGCATCACCGCGCCGAGCGCGGCGATCGTCATGAGCAGAGCCACCCCGAGCCGACCGCGGGCCAGGCGGCGCAGCGCCCCCGGCACGAACGTGTAGCCGCCGACGGCCAAGGACACCGCGTGCAGCACGATCCCGACCACGCCGGCCCCGGCCGACCCCGCGCCATACCCGGCAAGCAGGAACACCGCGGCTATCGATGACGGCAACAGTGCGGGATCCCGCCACCAGGGCGGCCGTGCCTCGCCGAGGTCCGCTCCGGATTGGCCGGCGGCGCCGCCCGGCTCCGGATCCAGCCCGCAGCACGTGTCACCGGCGATGCACGGGGCTGCCGGCCGGCTCCGCACCCCTCCGGATCCGCTCGGTCCCGGCGCGGGGAGCGGTCGCACCGGCCCTTCCTGACCGAGTTCGATCTCCCCGCAGCACTCCCGGCTCACCGCGCGGCTTCCCCCACGTCACCAGCGGCCGGGCCGCAGCACAGCGGCACATCGCAGGCCTCGTCCAGGCACGGCACCCCATCGTCGACGGCAACCACCGTCTGCACCAACAACTCCAACGCCCGCGTCAGGTGCGGATCGGCGATCTCATACCGGGTCTGACGACCCTCCGGCATCGCCACCACCAGCCCACAGCCGCGCAGACAGGCAAGGTGGTTCGACACATTCGTCCGCGTCAAGCCCAACGACTCCGACAGTCGCGCCGGATAGCCCGGCGCCTCCAGCAACTGCAGCAGGATCCGCGAACGAGTGGGATCGGCCATCGCCCGGCCCAACCGGTTCATCACGTCCAGACGCGAAGCAATAGTCAGCATAGGCTGACTATACATTGGATACTGACCTATCGAGCGCCTTCTCCAATGTCATGGCTGACCTGGATGTCACAGACGAATCTGCCTCGCGGAGGGTCATCGGGCAGACCTCCAGCTGTCCTGGAGGCTGCGGATCCTGCGCGCTGGCACGCCCCCGACGACCGTGTTCGGCTCGACGTCGCGCGTGACGACCGCCCCTGCGGCGACAACCGCGCCATCGCCGATCGTGACACCGGCGAGAACAGTGACGTTGGCGCCGATCCACACCCGGCTGCCGATGATGATGGGCTGCGGGATGGTGGTCGCGCGCAGTGCCGGGTCGAGGTCGTGGTTCAGCGTGGCGAGCACGACGTTGTGGCCGATGAGCGCATCGTCACCGATCCGGATACCGCCCTGGTCCTGGAACCGGCAGCCGCTGTTGAGGAAGACCCGCTCACCCAGGACGATGTTCTTCCCGCAGTCGGTGGTGAACGGTGGGAACAGCCGGAAGGTGTCGGGGACGGGACGGCCGGTGATCCGCGACATGATCTCGATCCGCTCGTCGGGCGTGGTGTAGCGGGTGTTCAGTTCCATGCACAGGCGGATCGCCTCGTCCGCGAGGTCGTGCATCTTCGCTGCGAGGTCAGTGCCCGGCCGGCTCGGTTCTCCGGCGTTCATCCGAGCGAGAAACTCCTCGGTCTCCATGATCTCGACTCCTCAGATGGTGAGCAGAACTTTGGTGGCGGTGCGCTCGTCCATCGCACGGTAGCCCTCTGCTGCTTCGTCGAGCGGGAGGGTGAGATCGAATACCTTTCCGGGGTTGATCCTGCGATCCCAGATGAGTTGGAGCAGGTCGGGCAGGTAGCGGCGGACGGGCGCGGGGCCGCCGTGCAGATGCACCTCGGCGAAGAACAGTTCGTCGGCGGGGATCTTCACGCCTTCGTGCGCGACACCGACGAAGCCGATGTGCCCACCAGGACGGCAGGAGCGGATCGCCTGAAGCAGCGATTCCTCGGTCCCGACCGCCTCCACGACCGAGTGCGCGCCAAGGCCGCCGGTGAGTTCCCTGATCCTCGCCGCACCGGCCGGGCCGCGTTCCTCCACGATGTCGGTGGCGCCGAACTCGCGGGCGAACTGCTGGCGCTCCGGATGGCGACTCATGGCAATGATGCGTTCGGCGCCCAGCTGTTTCGCGGCCAGCACTCCCATGAGCCCCACTGCACCATCGCCGACCACCGCGACGGTCTTGCCAGGGCGGGCTTCGGCAGCATCGGCGGCGAACCAACCGGTGCCGAGCACGTCGGAGGCGGCCAACAGCGACGGGATCAGGTCCGCGTCGGGTCGGCCGGGCGTCGTGACCAGGGTTCCGTCCGCCTGAGGGATGCGCGCCCTCTCCGCCTGGGTGCCGATGGTGCCGTGCACGAACTGGAAGTACACGCACTTCGAGGGGTAGCCGGACCTGCAGATCTCGCACACCCCGCAGGAGACGACGAACGAGCCGACGACGAAATCTCCGGGCTTCACCGTCCGCACTTCGCTGCCGACTTCCTCGACGACGCCGACGTACTCGTGCCCCATGAGCGTGTGGTCAACCGCCTCCACGCCACGGTACGGCCACAGGTCAGAACCACAGATGCAGGTCGCAATGAGCCGCAGCACCGCGTCGGTGGGTTCGGCGATCCGAGGATCTTCGCGGTCGGTGACCACGACCTGCCCCGGTGCCTCCATGATGACCGCCCGCATGTGCATGTTCCCTTCTCATAGGCCTCCAGCGCCTCCATCGAAACACCGCTGCTGTGACTGAGGGAGGCCCCGGTGGTGCCTCCCTCCCGCCACCACGTTCACGTATCCTCGAGAAACATGGACAATCGGGCAGAGGTACGGGAGTTCCTGACTTCCCGCCGCGGGCGTGTCACCCCGCAGCAGGTCGGCCTACCCGCTGGTCCGGGGCGTCGGGTAACGGGGCTGCGCCGAAGCGAGGTCGCGGTGCTGGCCGGGGTGAGTGTCGAGTACTACACCCGCATCGAGCGAGGCGCGATCGACAGTGCCTCCCCCGAGGTTCTCGACGCGCTCTGCCGCGCCCTGCTGCTGGACGACGCCGAACGCGCCCACCTCTTCGATCTCGCCCAGGCGGCGAGCCCTGTCGCTCGTCCTCCCCGGCGCCGCAACCCGAGTACGTGGCTCGCGCACCAAAGCCTGCAATGGGTACTCGACGCCATCACAGCCGGCCCCGCGTTCGTCCGCAATGGCCGGATGGATCTCCTCGCGGTCAATCCGCTGGCGCGAGCGTTCTACGCCGACGTGTACGACATGCCCGGACAGCCGCCGAACATCGCCCGCTTCACCTTCCTCGATCAGCGCGCCCACGACTTCTATCCCGACTGGGGCATGTTCGCTGACGTGACCGTGGCGATCCTGCGCACCGAGGCGGGCCGCGATCCGCACAACAAGGAGCTGCACGGCCTCATCGGGGAACTCTCCACCCGCAGCGATGAGTTCCGCGCCCGCTGGGGCGCCCACGACGTGCGGCACCACGGCACCGGTGTCAAGACGTTCAGACACCCGGTCGTGGGCGAAATGACTCTGGCCTACGAAGGCCTGAGCATGGAGGCCGAACCCGGCCTCACCCTCACCATCTATGCGGCTGAGCCGGCCAGCCCCTCGGCCGAGCGGATACGGCTGCTCGCAAGTTGGGCAGCCGGCGAGCGCCGGACCGCCCCGAACGTCGCAGTCACCGGGGAGATGGGCCGGTGAGGCGTCCCACCGACGCAGCCACGATCACAGCGGTAGTCGCGCTATGCGCGATGCTCCCGGGCTATTCCGCTCCGGCTACGCCCACATCCGGGCCGACAACGACAGCATCCGCACCGAGTACGAGCACCCCGACACCGGGCACCGGAGCCGAACCGTCAGGAAACGACATGACCACCACGCCCATCCGGATCGTCGTCGGCGACCAGACCATCGACGCCCGACTCTGGGACGATATACGTGCGACAAGGGTGGCAACGAGCGACCATCTGTGCCTACTTCTGATCACTCACGACCACTGATCGCGTCAGGCGTTCAGCCTTGCCAGAAGCACGTTATACGCTCAACCCAGTTTGGCGACCCCAGCAAGATTCGAACTTGCGACACAAGGTTTAGGAAACCTCTGCTCTATCCCCTGAGCTATGGGGCCGTGCCCTGGCGCGGCCAAGGCGTCGTTCAGCCTACCGCGCCGGCCAGACGTCCGGTGCCGCGCGACCGGGTGGCCGGGCGACGACGCGCACCGGATTGGCGTCCGGCCCCACCAGACGGTTGGGGAAATGCGTTCGAAGCGATTTTCATCGGATCCAGGACATTCTCTGCAGGACGACGGGAATTCGAAGCGGCTTACCCGAACATGCGGCTTGAATTCAATGAATTCTCCGCAGGTCATGCCATCGCTGCTCCGTTCACGGTCATGCAATTCACCACTCGCGGAAGCGGTATTTCACTCTTCTGTGCCGGCGGTCGACGGCGGCAGCGGCGCCGCTGCGACGCGGAAGGGTTCCTAAGCGCCCGGCCCCAGCCAATCGACGGGGTTCTCTGGGGAAATAAAACGGTTCCTGCCCGGGGGGATTGGGCAGGAACCCGCGACAGGAGTATGGCATGAAACGTGTCAACGACACAAACAAAGACACGCAATTCGTGAAAGAACTTTACAAACCGCGTTACTCCCCCGGCGTGGTTGCCTGCGCCTTCAACGACTCCACATCGAGCGCTTTCACCTGCTCGATGACGCTGTTCAGTTGGCGCTTGCTCAGGGCGCCCGCCTCCCGGAACACCAGGTAGCCGGCGCGGAACGCCATGATCGTCGGAATCGATGCGATCTCCAGGCCAGCGGCGAGATCGCGCTGGTCGTCGGTATCCACCTTGCCGAAGACGATGTCCGGATGCTCCTGCGAGGCCGCCTCGAAGGTCGGAGCGAACATGCGGCACGGCCCGCACCACGCCGCCCAGAAGTCGACGAGCACGACGTCGTTATCCTCGATGGTGGTCGCGAATGACTCACGATCCAGCGCAACGGTGGCCATGGGAATCCTCTCCTCGGGTACTCCCCGGCAACGCTCGCCGCCGCACCGGTATTCCGGCTCGGCGATCCGCTCAGCCCACCGCGACGAAGATGTGGTCGGCCCACCCGGCCGGTAGCACGCAGCGACGCTCGGCCAACAGGATCAGGTCGTGCCCGATAAGCGAGGCTTCGATCGGCACTCCGGGACGGACGCCCGCCTCCGCCAGCAGCTTCAGGATCTCCAGATCGGCCTGGATCGCCTCACTCATCCGGCGAATGGTCACGGTCTGCGGCCCATTGGCCAGCAGCCGCTCGCCGAGCGGCTCCGAACCATCCAGGAAGGATTCCGCCGCCGGCGGCGCACCGAGCTCCTCCAATGCCGGAATCGGGTTGCCGTACGGGGATTCGACCGGCTGGCCCAGGATCTCCACCAGCCGGCGTTCCACGTCGGTCGAGATCACGTGCTCCCAACGGCACGCCTCGTCGTGGACCAGCTCCCACTCCAGCCCGATCACGTCGGTGAGCAGGCGCTCGGCCAGGCGGTGCCGGCGCATCACCCGGGTCGCCAGCTGCCTGCCCAGCGGGGTCAGCACCAGGTGCCGGTCCTCGTGGAGGGTCACCAGCCCGTCGCGTTCCATCCGCGCGACGGTCTGCGAAACGGTCGGGCCGCTCTGCTTGAGCCGCTCAGCGATCCGCGCGCGCAACGGCGTCACACCTTCTTCACCGAGTTCGTAGATCGTCCGTAGATACATCTCCGTGGTGTCGATGAGATCGCTCATTCACCCTCCTTGCCCAAGTAGGGCCAGACTAGCGCTATGGCACCCGCCTCAGGCCAACCCCGAACGATCCGCGTCGATCCGGCACGACTGCCGGGCTGGCTGGAGCGGTTCGCCGCGCGCCACGGTGAGATCGACGCCCAGGTGGCCCCCGAGGCGGTGCGCTGCCTGGCCCCGGACGGTGCCGAGGCCGAGATCCTGCTGCGATGGGGGCCGCTGCCGGCTGGTAGCGACCCGCTCGGCGACCTGGTCGATGCGGTCGGACGTGAACGGACGGTCGGCGTGCTGCTGGTGCGCCGCAAGGCGCACGCGGTAGGAGTGTTCCAGGGCTCGCGCCTGCTGCTGGGACGCCACGACTCCCACTACGTCCAGGGACGGACGAAGGCCGGCGGCTGGTCCCAGCAGCGCTACGCCAGGCGCCGCTCCAATCAGGCGGACAGGGCCTTCGCGGAGGCTGCCGCGGATGCGCGCGAACTACTGCTCCCGCGCCTCGACGAGCTGGCGGGCCTGGTCCTCGGCGGGGACGGCGCCGGCGTCCGCGCCGTCCTGGGAGAGCCGGGGCTGGAGAGTCTGGCGCGCCTGGCGGAGATCGGAAACCACCCGGTCTACCCCGTGGCCGATCCCAATCGCGGCGTGCTCGAGGGGTTCGGGCAGGTGTTCCGGACCGTGCCCATCCGGCTCAACGAACTGGCCCAGGCGGGCGGGGAGCGCTAGCGGCGCAGCAGGACGACGGTTCCGGCCACCACCGCGAGCACGCCGGCACCGACCAGCGCCAGCATCGTCCGGGTCTCGTCCAGCGGCACGTCGGGGCTGTCGACCTCCTCGTCGGCGCCGGCGGACGGTGTGGTCGTCTGAGCCGACGGTGACGGCGATGGGGTGTCCGCTGCGGCCACGGCCGCGGGGAAGATCACCAGCGCGGCAAGCAGAGCTCCCAGCGCCACCAGCCGGCGCACGCACATTCCCATGGTCTGGAGTCTATTGCCCCGTCGCGCCTCGCGCGTCAGGTGACACCGCTCAATCACCGGCGGCCGGCAGAATCAGGGCACCCCAGATCACCAGGGCGATCATCGCCAGCAGCGCGCCGGTGACGATCAGGCGCCGGGTCCGTGGGTTCACCCCTCCAATCTAGCCCGATTGGAGTCACCTTCCGGCTCCGCGCTCGTCACCGCCATGGCCCACCGGCAGCCAAACGGAACGGGCGCCGCCGGAGTGCCCGGCGACGCCAGTATCGAGAGCCGTCCTACCCCAGGGCGCCGAAGATCGCGCCCTGCACGAAGTAGATCAGGAAGGCCGCCGCCACGACGTACAGCAGCGAATGCACCTGCTTCGCCTTGCCGTGCAGCACCTTGATCAGCACGAAGAAGATGAAGCCGGCACCGATACCCGCTGTGATCGAGTAGGCGAACGGCATCAGGATCACCGTGAGGAAGGCCGGGATGCCCTCCACCGGATCCGTCCAGTCGATCTGCGCCACCTGCGACATCATCAGGAAGCCCACAAAGACCAGCGCCGGAGCGGCAGCCTCGGAGGGCACCATGTTGACCAGCGGCGCCAGCACCAGGCTCAGCAGGAAGGCCGCGCCGGTCACCAGCGAGGCGATACCCGTGCGCGCCCCGTCGCCGACACCGGCTGCGGATTCGATGTACGAGGTGTTCGACGACACCGAGCCCAGACCACCGACCATGGCGCCGACCGAGTCGACCATCAGGATCTCCTGGGTGTGCGGCGGGTTGCCGTCGGCTTCCAGCAGGCCGCCCTCGGCGCCCACGGCCACGATCGTGCCCATGGTGTCGAAGAAGTCGGCCAGCAGCAGCGCGAAGATCAGCAGCAGGACGCCGAGCACCGCGCCCATCCCGTTCGCGGCGGTGAACGCGCCGAAGAAGAACTCGCCCGGGTTGCGGAAGGCGATGGTGAGCAGGCTCAGGTCGGGCAGCGACCAGCCACCGAAGGCCGGGACGTTCAGCATCCAGCCGGTCGGGTTCACGATCGCACCGGTGGCATCCTTGGCCGAGCCGACATGGCCGACGGACTCCACGATGACGCTCAGCACAGTCGCGCTCAGGATGGCGATCAGCATCGCGCCGCGGACCTTGCGGACGTACAGCGCGACCAGCAGCACAAGACCGATGACGAAGACAGCGATCGGCCAGCCGATCAGGCTGCCGAACACACCCAGCTGCAGCAGCGGGTTGCCGGGACGGACGATGCCGGCGTCGGCCAGGCCGATCAGGGCGATGAACAGGCCGATGCCGACCGAGATCGCAGCCCGCAGCACCCGCGGAACGGCGTTGAAGACGGCCTTGCGGAAGCCGGTGAGCACCAGGATGGTGATCGCCAGGCCCTCCCAGAACACCAGGCCCATGGCCTGCACCCAGGTCATCTGGGGCGCGATGACGTAGGCGACCATGGCGTTCAGGCCCAGGCCGGTCGCCATCGCGATCGGGAAGCGGCCGTAGGCGCCCATGAAGATGGAGAGCAGGCCGGCGATCAGCGCGGTGGCCGCGGCCACGGTGGCGATGGAGGCGGGAATGGCGCCTTCGGCGCCGGCGGCCATGCCATTGATCAGGTTGCCGTTGACGTCGGAAGCGGTGCCGATGATCAACGGGTTGAGGACGATGATGTAGGCCATGGTGAAGAAGGTCACCAGGCCGCCACGGATCTCGCGGGCGAGGGTGGAGCCGCGCTTGGTCAGTTCGAACCAGGAGTCGAAGGAGGATGTCGGAGCAGAGGACGTTTCAGGCGGAGCCGAGGCGTGAGACATGGCTTACATGCTAGAGCCACCGTCGCTCACATATGGTGGTGTCCGTGTACAAACCCGGTCAGCACACGCCGCTTCTGGTGCAGGCTCCCGTTCGCGCTCTCGATCCCGACGGCGCCGGCATCCTGACCATCGGCACGCTCGCGTTCAGCGTCGCGAGCGTGGTCTGCTGGTTCCAGCTCGACGCGTTGCGGGCCATCGGCCAGGGATGGTGGCTGGGAGTGTGCCTGATCGGCGTGCTGATCGGTGCGGCCGGGATGGCCATCGCCTGGCGGGCACACCGTCGGCGCAGGGCTCAGGGGATCGCCGAACCCGCCCTGGAGGCGTCTGCGGACGGCGAGGACGATCCTGCGTCCAGCATCACCGAGACCCACCAATCACCGTAGCGGGCTGCGCCGGCGGGGTTCAGTCAAAGAGGGCTTCGTCCACGCTGATCGTGTCCCACACCGGCTGGGTGAGATCCACTCCGCGCCGCGGCTCGGCCACGTCGGAGTGCCCGCCGCAGCCGTGATCGCGGGTGATCACCGATCCGTCCGATGGCGAGTACTCGTTGGCGCAGACGCCGAAGATGTCGCCGAGGCTTCCCGACAACGCCACGAAGTAGCCACAGGTCTCGCACGGCGCGGGTGCCTGCTGGGTCATTGCATTGTCGGGGCCGCCGCTGCCTTCGTGCCAGCGGACGGCGGCCAGATCGCGGCCGACCGGCGACAGCACGCGTTCGCGGCCCAATCCCAGCTCCGCGATCACCGCGCGGATCTGCGACCATTCGGCCGGATCCGAATCCTTGGCCGACTCGCCGCCGGTGTAGCCCGGCTCCAGCCGCACGTCGTCGGACGGGGACGGCATCAGCGCGCCGGGCGTGATGTCGCCGGCGGCCACCCGCTCCGACCAGGGCACCCAGGGCGCGGCCAGCAGAGCCCCGTCACTGGGAAGCATGGTGACCTCGTTGACGGTCACCACCCGCGCCCGGGAGGCCCGGGCGACCGTCACCGCCCACTGCCATCCGGGGTAGGCGGGATGGTCACAGGCGAAGTAGTGGGTGGCGACCCGGGTGTCGTCGGCGATGGTTCCGCGGTGTTCGCCCACCTCGAAGACCCCTGCCCGCCGCACGGCGGCGGCGCGGGCCAGGTCGATCGCCTCAGCGCAGGCGCGATCCAGGGTGATGGCAGCCAAGGTCACAATTCCAGTTCGTCGGCCACGCCGCGCAGTACCGAGGCCACCTTGCCGGCGACCTTGGCATCGGGGTGGCGGCCACGGCGATAACCGGCGCCGATACCGTCCAGCATCTTGATGAGATCCTCCACGATCACCGCCATCTGCTCAGGTGACTTGCGCGCGGCCTTGGACAGCGACGTCGGCGGATCGATCAGCCGCAGCGACAGAGCCTGCTCGCCCCGCTTGCCCTCGACGACGCCGAACTCGACCTTCTGCCCACGCCGCAACGTGGTGACGCCCTCCGGCAACGCGGAGGCCCGGACGTAGACGTCCTCACCCCCGGAATCCTTGGAAAGGAACCCGAAACCCTTCTCGGCGTCGTAGTAGCGCACCTTGCCTACCGGCATGACCTCACTCCTGGCTGATTCACGCGACGGAGAATCCCCACCGCTCCGCACTACCCTACCGGGCCATCCCCAGTTGTGGTGCCCGGGACGCTACTCGTCCGCGCTCACTGGCTCGGGACGCGACGATGCCGCCGCTCGACCATGCGCGCGTCCGCCCTCTCGGCATCGCCCATTAGCATGGCGGCATGGCAACCTGGCGAGACGGCCCCGAGTACGCGCCCACCGCGCGGCCGGATGCCTTCGTGGAACCGGTCGCCCAGCCGCTGGATGCGCCCGAGCCCGCCGACCACCCCGGTGCGGACGCGCCGGCCGAGCATCCGCGGTTCACCGCACCCGAGCAGACCGCCCCCGATCTGGCCGCGCTGCTTCCGGCGACCGTGCCGGAGCGCGATCCACGGCTCGCCTTCGAGGTGGTCACGACGGCGCTCACGCAGGACACGGCATGGGGGGCGGCGCACAGCGCACCGGCTCTGGCCACTGCCGCGTGGACACCGCTGCAGCCCTTCACCGAATCGGCGCCGGTCGCCGGATCCATTCCGCCACCGCCGACGACACAGCCGCGCGCGGCGGTGAATCCGCAGCCCTTCCCCGCTCCCGGCACGCCGGGATGGTTCGCGCCGCCGGATCTTGCGCAGCGCTACCAGCCACCGCCGCAGGTCAGCCTGGGACATGTGGTGCGCGCGCTCACCCCGGGCGTCCTGATCGCCCTTCTGATCGGAGCCTTGCTGAACCCGATGTCGGTGGTGATGCTGGGCCTGTCGTTCGTGCTGTCGAGCCGGATCGCCTACCGCCGTAAGCAGGTTCAGCTGCTCTACCTGATCGCGATGGGGCTGGTGGGGCTGGTCGGCGGCGCGACGCTGGTGTTCGACGGGTTCTACCTCCCCTCGGCCTGGTCGGCGGTCTCCGTCACCGCCCAGGCGATGTGCTGGCTGCTGCCGTTCGGGCTCGGCCTGGTGATCGCGCTCGCCCTGGGCAAGGGCGAACGGCCCGGAACCCGGCCGTGACGCACCCGGAGCCCCCACCCACCGGCTGGACGCCGCCACCGCTGGGTGGTGGAATGCCGCCGGTGTTCCCGCCGGCGACCTACCCGCCGCCCGTCGACCCCGGGGTTCCGGGCGCCTTTCCGCCACCGGACTCCGGCGGGTTCGTCCCGGTCCACGCTCCGTTTCCCAGCGCACCGCCACCTGGACGGCGTCGCCGCGGACCGATCGCGCTGGCGATCGTGGTCGTCGCCGTCGTGGGCCTCGTCGTGCTCGCCTTCGTGCTGCGGGAAGTGCTCAACCCGGCACCGGTCACTCCTGAAGACCCCACCGGCACGGTGGCGGTGACCGGCGGCGACATCGGCACCGCCATCCCGCTCAGCGGGCCGGACGGCACCGCCACCGTGACCGTCACCGGCGCCCGCTGGACACCCGAGGGCGAAGTGGCCCCGCTGGCGGGAACCAGCTATCTGATCGTGGACGTCGAACTCAGCGGCGGCACCGGCGAGGTGGCGGTCGGCGGGATGTTCACCGCCGTCGTCACGTCCGACAATCAGCGCTTCGGGCTCGCCTTCGGGCCGATCCTCGATCCCCTCCTGGCCAGTACCGTCCTGCGCCCCGGCGACACCGCCGCCGGCCAACTCGGCTACCAACTGCCCCCCGGGGCGGTCACCCTGGAGTTCCAGTCCCCCGACGGCGTTCGACTCGGCGCAGTGAGGATCCCCGGCCCATGAGTGAGTTCCGCAACCGGCGCTTCGTGGCGGTACCGCCCCAGGAGCGGCCATCGCGCCGCCGTACCGCGGCGCGCGTGATCGTCACCGACGGCACCCGCGTCCTGCTCTTCACCGACACCGATCCCGGTCTTCCCGGCATTCGCTGGTGGGTCACCCCGGGCGGTGGGATCGACCCTGGTGAGACCCCTCGCGACGCCGCCGTCCGCGAACTCGCCGAAGAGACCGGCCTTCGGGTCGATCCTGGCCGATTGCTCGGGCCGGTCGCCGTCCGCGATGTCGCCCATGGTTACTCCGACCAGGTGCTGTACCAGCACGAGACGTTCTTCGTCCTGGTAACGCCGCGCTTCCAGGTCGACACCGCCGGCCACACCGAGGACGAGCAACTCACCATCGCCGGCCATGACTGGCTCCCGATCACCGAGCTCGCCACCCTGGGCGAACCGGTCTGGCCGGCTCAGATCGCGGCTCTGGTGGAACTCGCCGACCGTCCCGAGGCGTGGCCGCTCGAGCTCGGCGAGGTCGAGGAATCCACGGTGCGCGTCAGCGATTGAGACCATCCGGTTCCCGACGAGAACGGCGCTGTTCTTGGAATAGGCTGAGCTGGTGCTCCCCGATCATTCCGGACCCGGCTCCGGCGAGCCCTCGACGCCCCGGCTTGAACGCTTCCTGTGGCTGTCGCTGGGCGGCGCCGTGGTCATCCTGGGCATCAAACTGGCCGCCGCCGCCCTGACCGGCTCGATCGGCATGTGGTCCGACGCGCTGGAATCCACCGTCAACGTGGCGGCCGCCGGCGTCGCGCTGTGGGCGCTGCGGCTCTCGGCCAAGCCGGCCGACCACAACCACGATTTCGGCCATGGCAAGGCCGAGTACTTCTCGGCCGCGGTCGAGGGATCGATGATCCTGGTCGCTGCCGCGGTGATCATCGTCGGCGCTGTGATGCGGTTGCTCTCACCGCAACCGCTGGAGCATCTCGGTATCGGCCTGGTGCTGCTCGCCATCGCCACCGCTGCCAACCTGGCGATCGGCCTGGTGCTGATCCGTGCCGGGCGCCGGTACCGTTCGATCACCCTGGAGGCCGACGGCCAGCACCTGCTGACCGACGTCTGGACGTCGGTGGGCGTGCTGGTGGCAATCGGCGTCGTGGCCCTGACCGACCTGCACTGGCTCGATCCGGTGATCGCCCTCGTGGTCGGGGCGAACATCCTGTTCACCGGCTACAAGCTGGTGCGCCGCTCGGTGGTCGGCCTGCTGGACGGGACGCTGCCGCCGGACGAGGTGGAGAAGGTGGCCGAGGTGCTGAGCGGGATAGCCCAGGATTCCCGCGTCCACATCGCCCAGTTGCGTACCCGGGAATCCGGGCGCCAGCGGTTCGTCTACGCCACCGTCACCGTCCCCGGCGAATGGACGGTGACCCGCAGCCACGATCTGGCCGATGCCGTCGAAGCCGCGGTCGACGCGGCGCTGCCCGGCGCGACCACCTTCGTCCACATCGAGCCCAACGACCACCGGCGCACCCCCGACACGACCTGACCGGCCACGTCCGGATCCGTCACTAATTGCCAAATAGCTCCCCCCCACCGACCCATACGCCGGCGACGTGCGTTATTTGGCAATTAGTGCACACCTCGACCGGCTGGGCGGCCCGGCCGATGGTGGGTCAACGGGCGTGCCGGACCTCGGCATCGATCAGGGAGCGCCAGGAACGCACCAGCCCCTCGTCGACATAAGCCTTGTAGGAACCGCCGGGCCGGGCGGGCGATCCGATGTGGAAGGCCCGCACGCCGGCTCGCGCCAGCCAGGGGACGTCCTCGGGACGCAGGCCGCCGCCCGCCATCATCACCCCTGCCGCCCAGGGGTTGCCGCGGGCCCGGGAGACCAACTCGTCCAGCCCCTGCGGCACGCCGCGTGGCGAGCCGGCGGTTAGCACCTGATCCAGCCGCGGCAGCTGCGCGAGCGCCTCCCAGCCCTCGTCGAGGTAGAGACAGGAATCGATGGCGCGGTGAAAGGTCCACGGCCAGGCGCCGTCCTGGATCAGTTCGGTGACCAGCGGTGCGTCGACCTCCCCCAGCCCGTTCAGGAAGCCGAGCACCATCCCGTCCGCGCCGGCGCTGGCGTAGCTGGCGATCAGACCCCGCAGCCGGATGGCCTCACCGCCGTCGGTGGAGAAGCCCTCCCGCAGCCGCACCATGACCCGCACCTGGACGGACGTGGCGGCACGTATCTTCTCGACCAGGTGCGGAGTGGGCGACAGCCCACCCTCGTCCAGGGTGCCGCATACCTCCACCCGATCGGCGCCGCCGGCCTCGGCGCGCTCGGCATCCGCCGGATGCAGCGCGATCACTTCGAGCAGGCCGCTCATGGGTCAATGATGACGACCTGCACCCCGAACGCCCGATCGACACGCCTCAGGTGGTGGAGGCGGCGTAGATCGAGCCGATCGATTCGGCGAGCATCCGGTCGAACTCCTCCGGGGTCTGGTCTATCCGCAGGCCCTCGGTGAGCGCGCGGGAGAAGCTGGCGATCAGCCTTGGATTGCGGGCCAGCCGTTCGTTCGCCTCCGCCCGGCTGTAGCCCCCGGAGAGTGCCACCACGCGCAGCACGGCGGGGTGCTCGATCAGCGGCGTGTAGAAGCCGTCGATCTCGGGGATCGTCAGCTTGAACATGAGCTGGGTCTCGAACGGCTCGCCGGCCAGGTGGGCTTCGATCTCGTCCAGCAGGAGCTGCTCGCATTCGCCCTTGCCCGTGGCGTTGATGTCGATCTCGGGCTCCAGGATCGGAACCAGGCCGGCCGCGGCGATCCGGCGTCCGACCTCGAACTGCTGGGCGACGTTGGCCGCGATCCCCTCATGGTCGGCCGAGAGGATCACCGAGCGCATCTTGGTGCCGAAGATGTGGTGGGCTGCGGCACGTTCCAGCAGCTCGTCGAGATCCGGGATCGGCTTCATCAGCCGCACCCCGTCCGCCTCGGCCGCCAGGCCCTTGTCCACCTTGAGGAAGGGGACGACATGCTTCTCCTCCCAGAGGTAGTCGGCAGCCGGGCGGTCGCCGAAGCTGCGCTCCATGGTCTTCTCGAAGAGAATCGCCCCCAGGATGTGCTCCCCGGAGAAGGACGGACTGGTGACGATGCGCTCGCGCATGGCGTGCACCAGGTCGAACATCTCCTCCTCGGTGCGGTAGGAATCCTCGGCGATCCCGTATCGCCGCAAGGCCTTCGGTGTGCTGCCGCCGCTCTGGTCGAGCGCGGCGATGAAGCCCCGACCGTTGCACATGTGCTCGACTTGCTGGCCCAACATGGACGCCCTCCTTGGCTCCTGCCGACGGCGTCCGACGACACCGTCGTCACCACCCACGATACGCCGAGTTCATCGGCCCGGCGGGCGCTACGTCACACAAACCGGGCGATCCCGGGCCGGTGCGCGCACTATGCCCCCAGGCGGCCGGAATTGCCCGGTTTCTGCGGAGCAGCGGCGGTGAGAGCAGTGCCCGTCGGTTGCGGAGCAGTACCCCTCCACGGCGGTGGGGCAGTGCCCTCGGCGGAAGCCGCACTCTCCACGGCCAGGGCAGTCCCCCTCGGCGGCGGGAGCGGCACTCCTCCGCGGCGGCGGGAGCGGTACCCCTCCGTGCGAGGGCAGTGCTCGTCGGCGGCGGGACGGTACCTCTCCGCGGCGGTGAGAGCGGCACCCCTTGGCGCCGTGGGAGCAGGTGCCCTCGGAGTGATTGACTCCGGCGGATCGAGGCCCTGACTCGGCCGTTGAACCGCGTCCTGCCCGCCACGCCCACCGCAGAAACCGGGCAATCCAGCCCATCTGACCGGATTATCCGGGCAGGTGGACGGAACTGCCCGGTTTGTGCGGGGGTGGGTGGAGTGGGGACTGCGGTTGGGCGGCGGGTGGAGTGGGGGCTGCGGTTGGGCGGCGGGTGGAGTGGGGGCTGCGGTTGGGCGGCGGGTGGA
>JAIUOR010000013.1 GCA_020161795.1 Actinomycetota bacterium
CCACCCTCACGCTCATCGACGAACTTGCCGTCGACCAGCGTCCAGGTGGGGCCAGATCAGACCGTCATAACCGCCCCGGAGTGTCGCGGCCGGGGCCAAATCAGGCCGTCACGGTGGGGCCAAATCAGAGTGTCATTTCCAGCGGGGAGCGGGTATGACTATCTGACCCGCGAGGTGGCGGCGATGGACTCGTCTGAGAAGGGCCACACTGCACTGGCTTCGTACTACACGGAGAAGGGTGAGGTGCCTGGGGTTTGGACGGGCGCTGGGCTATCCGGGGTAGATGGGTTGAGCGTCGGTGATGCTGTGACTGCCGAGCAGATGTTGAACCTGTTCGGGAACGGGCTCCACCCCCTCACCCGACAGCGCCAGGAGTCGCTCCTAGCGGCCGGGGCAACTGATCAGGAGATGCTTGACGCGAGCCGTCTCGGGCGGCCGTTCAAGGTGTACTCCGGCGACATCAGCCCGTTCCGGATCGAGGTCGCACGACGCCTGGAGGCGCTGAACAGGTCACGGGGCAATGCCCGCCAGGCCGTCAACTTGATCGAGGACCGGGCACGGATCAGGTCCGAAGTCGCTGTGGAGCGCTTCATCAACCAGCACGGACGCCAACCGCTGGATGCCCGGGAGTTGGCTGGCCATATCGCCAAGTTGTCGCGGCAGGCGACAACCGCCGTCGCCGGATTCGACTTGACGTTCTCGCCCGTCAAGAGCGTCTCCACGCTGTGGGCGCTGGCCGATCCGTCCGTTTCGGCGATCATTGAGAAGGCCCACAACGCGGCCGTCGGTGAGGCAGTCAGGTTTCTGGAGCAGAGGGCACTGTTCACTCGCACGGGTACCAACGGGGTGCGGCAGGTTGATGTGCGCGGCATGGTCGCGGCAGTGTTCGTCCACAGGGATTCGCGCGCTGGTGACCCTGATCTTCACAGCCACGTCGCGGTGGCGAACAAGGTTCAAACCTGTGAAGATGGCCGTTGGTTGTCGATCGACGGACGGGTGCTGTTCAAGGCTCGTGTGGCCGCCTCGGAGACCTACACCACGGCACTTGAGTGGCGGCTTTCGGCCGCTCTCGGGGTGCGTTTTGCCGAGCGGGCCAACGCAGACAAGGGCAAGTTGCCTGTCCGCGAGATCGTGGGTGTCGATCCCGCGCTGAATCTGCGCTGGTCGCAGCGACGTCGGGACATCGAGGTCTACCGCCGCGGTTTGGTGGCGGCGTTCCAGCGTGACCATGGCCGTCCCCCGACCCCGGTGGAGGCGATTGCGTTGGCCCAGCAGGCCACGTTGGCGACCCGTCAGGTCAAGCATGAGCCCCGGACCCTTGCCGAGCAGCGTGAGGAGTGGCGCCGGCAGGCGGTCGAGGTGCTGGGGTCGGTGCAGGCGATCCGCACCATGATTGACCGGGTCCTTCACCCGGCCGCCGGTGAGCAGCAGGCTCTGGATCAGGAGTGGTTCGAGCAGACCGTGGAGGCGATGGTCTCGCGTGTCGAGGAGAACCGGCCCACCTGGCAGGGCTGGCATCTGTGGGCTGACGCGCTGCGCCGGGTGCGTGCCGCCGAGGTGCCGCAGGACGGCGTTGACGCGTGGACCGAACGCCTGGTTGATGCGGCGATCGCCCGCTCGATCCCGGTCGAGATGTCCAAGGATCCGGTCAGTGAACCGGCACCCTTGCGGCGTGCCAGCGGCGACAGCGTCTACACCGTCGCCGGATCACAGCTGTACACCTCTGCGCGCATCCTGGACGCCGAGTGCCGCCTGGTCGAGGCCGCCGGGCGGCGCGATGGGATGGTGGCCCCCGACACGGCGGTTGATCTGGCGCTGCTGGAGACCGAGGCCAATCGGGTACGCCTCAACGCCGGCCAGATCCTGCTGGTGAGGGAGATGGCCACATCCGGGGCGCGCGTCCAGCTCGCCATTGCCCCTGCCGGCTCGGGCAAGACCACCGCCATGACTGCCCTGTCGCGGGCCTGGACCAACTCCGGCGGCACTGTCGTCGGTCTGGCTCCCTCGGCGACCGCGGCGGCGGGTCTTGGTGCCCAGATGGAAGGCCACTCGGACACGATCGCCAAGCTGGCCTGGTCGCTGGCCCATGGCGACATCCCCCACTGGGTGGCCACCATCGGCCCCACAACACTGGTGATCATTGACGAGGCAGGGATGGCCGACACCCTCTCTTTGGACATCGTCGTCGGTCACGTACTGGCCAAGGGTGGCAGCGTCCGGCTGATCGGCGACGACCAGCAACTCGCGGCAATCGGCTCCGGCGGGGTGCTGCGCGACATCCAGTCCACCCACGGCGCCCTGCGCCTCACCGAGCTCGTCCGCTTCACCGACCCGGCCGAAGGCTCCGCCTCGCTGGCGCTGCGCGAAGGGCGTACCGAAGCGGTCGGCTTCTACCTCGACACCCGCCGCATCCACGTCGGTGACGAGACCACCATGGCCGACGACTTGTTCGACGCCTGGAGGATCGACCGCGCGAAAGGCCTCGACTCGATCATGCTCGCCCCCACTCGAGAACAGGTCGCCGACCTCAACGCACGCGCCCGTACCCACCGCCTCGACGGCACCGCCGCTGCCGTCGAGGTTGACCTCGCCGACGGCAACCAGGCCTCCATCGGGGACGTGATCATCACCCGCCAGAACAGCCGGCGACTGCGCGTCGCCCGCAACGACTGGGTCAAGAACGGCGACCGGTGGGTGGTCCTCGACGCCCACCCGACCCGTGGTATTCACGCCCGCCACACCCAGTCCGGGCTGACCGTCACACTGCCCGCCGACTATGTGGCCGGGCAGGTCGAACTCGGCTACGCATCCACCACCCACACCGCCCAGGGCATCACCGCAGACACCATGCACGGCCTGCTCGCCGGCACCGAATCCCGCCAGCAGGCGTACACGATGCTCACCCGCGGACGGCTCTCCAACAGCGCCTACGTGGTGCTTGTCGGCGACGGTGACCCGCACACCGCGATCCGTCCCGAGGTCATCAACCCGCTCACCCCGACCGACGTCCTGGAAGCCATTCTCGCCCGCGACGAGTCACCCGTCTCCGCCACCACCCAACTACGGGAGGCCGCCACCCCGGCCGTGCAGCTCAACTCCGCGAGCGTCCGCTACAGCGACGCGCTCGGCTTCGCCGCGGCGCATATCGTCGGCGAGGCAGGTGTCCGTGGCGTCGAGCGGCGTGTTGACCAGGTTCTTCCCGGCCTCACCCGAGCCGAAGCGTGGCCTGCCCTTCGGGCCGAGCTGCTCTTGGTCGAAGCCGATGGAAGCGACCCCATTGACGCCCTCGTCCACGCCGCCAAAGACCCGCTGAGCACCGCGTGGGAGCCAGCCGCGGTCCTGTCGTGGCGGATCGCAGCCGCCCGCATCCGCGCTGGGAGCGGGCCGCTGCCGTGGCTGGCGGCGATCCCCGCCCAGCTCGCCCAGCACACCGTGTGGGGCCCCTACCTGACCGCCCGCGCAACCCACATCGACCAACTCGCCACCCAAGTCCGCACCCGGGCGGCCGACCCGAACACTCCCCCGCCCAGCTGGATAAGCAGCGTCGCTACCCAGCCACCCGCCACCCTGGTCGCGGATGTCGAGGTGTGGCGGGCCGCGCACGGGATTCCCGCGTCCGACCTCCGTCCCACGGGGGAGAAGCTCCACTCGACTGCGGCCGCCCGCTGGCAACGACACCTCGAAGCCCGACTACAGACCTCGCAGTCCGCCGCCCTTGATGAGTGGCGCGAGCTGCTCGCCCTCATCTCCCCCACCGTGCTGGCCGACGACTTCACTCCCGTCCTGGTCCGCCGGCTCTCACAGCTGTCCAGCGCCGGCATCAACGTCCGCCACCTCCTCAGTCAAGCCGCCAGCGGCGCCCCGCTGCCCGACGACCACGCCGCCGCAGCACTATGGTGGCGACTCGCCCGCCACCTCACCCCCGCCGTCACCGAAGGCGCCAACACCGCCCACCACCTCGCCACCACCTGGCTCGACACCTTCACCGCCACCGTCGGAAACGGCACGGCCCACCGGATGGAGGCCAGCCCCTGGTGGCCCGCCCTGGTCGCCACCATCGAACGCGGGCTGCAGCGCGGCTGGCCCCTCGACACGCTGCTCGCCGACGCTTCATGCGTCAATCCCGACGGCCACCTCGACCTCTGCCAGGCGTGTGAGGTTCACCCCGAACCGTGGAGGGTTCCTTATGCCGCTTCTCGGTTGAGGGCGGTGGTCTCGTAGGTGATGGGGGCCATCATGCCAGCGCTGCTGTGCCGGCGGGTGTGGTTGTAAAAGCCGTAGCACCACTCGAGCAC
>JAIUOR010000014.1 GCA_020161795.1 Actinomycetota bacterium
CCTCGACCACGGCCAGCGCTCCGTAGATCAGCGTGAACAGCACCATGGTGGTGCCCATCTCGAAGGCGCTCACCCCCGGCGAGACACCGGACGCGGTGGTCAGCACGCCATTGACCAGGAAGGGCTGGCGTCCCATCTCGGTGAAGATCCAGCCGAAGGAGTTGGCGAACAGCGGCGCCAGCGGCGCGGCGATCATCAGGCCGGTCCACCACCAGGCCTGCTTGGGCAGCCGTCCCTTGCGCAGTAGGAACAGGGTGAGGACGGCGATTCCCATGCCGGCGAAGCCCAGCCCCATCATGAGCCGGAAGGTCCAGTAGGTGACCGGGATGTTGGGCACCCAGTTGGTGACCCCGATGGCGTCCAGCCGCGGCCGGGCGTCCACCTGCAGTGGGTTGTCGGGGTTCTGGATCCGGCCGGCGGCGAACTCGTCACGCAGGTTGTTGATGCCCTCGACCTTGCCGTCCCAGGTTCCGGTGGCGAGGAACGAGAGGACGCACGGCACCTTCCATGACCAGACCTCCTCGCTGCCGTCCAGGGTCCCGATGGTGAGGACGGAGAAGTTGGCGCACTTCCCGTCCCCGCCCTCGCTCTCGTACAGCGCCTCGGCCGCCGCCATCTTCATCGGCTGCACCTCGGTCATGATCTTGCCCTGGATGTCGCCGGTCACCACGATCCCCGCACCAGCGATCAGCAGCACCCAGGCGCCGAACTTGGTGGCGAACCGGTGGGCGCCGAGATCCTCGGTCTGCCGGACGGAGAGCTCGCCGTTCTGCTGGGCGGTGTGGAGCTTGGCCAGGTGCCAGCCGCTGACTCCCATCACGAACCCGCCGGCCACCATGTAGGCGGCGAAGATCACGTGCGGGAAGGTCACCAGGGTGACCGGGTTGGTCAGCACGGCCATGAAGTCGGCCAGTTCCGCGCGGTCGGTGGCGGGGTTGAAGACGGCCCCGATCGGGTTCTGCATCCACGAGTTGGCGGCCAGGATGAAGATCGCCGACAGCATCGTCCCGATCGCGGCCAGCCAGATGCACATCAGGTGCAGCTTCTTCGGCAGCCGATCCCAACCGAAGATCCACAGGCCCAGGAAGACCGACTCCAGAAAGAAGGCGAGCAGGGCCTCCAGGGCCAGCGGGGCACCGAAGATGTCGCCGACGAAGCGGGAGTACTCGCTCCAGTTCATCCCGAACTGGAACTCCTGGACGATGCCGGTGACCACCCCCATCGCGAAGTTGATCAGGAACAGCTTGCCGAAGAACTTGGTGAGCCGCAGGTACTCGATCTTGCCGGTCCGGTTCCAGATGGTCTGCAGGATCGCCACCAGCATGGAGAGCGCGATCGTGATCGGCACGAAGAAGTAGTGGTAGACGGTGGTAATCCCGAACTGCCACCTGGCTAGGGTTTCCGGTGTCACGACCCGATCCTACCGTCGGTTGGTTGAGTGATGGCCCGGGGTCGCCGGGTAGTCCGTCCGAGTCCTGGGATGAACCTCCCGACTCTTGCGGTGTAGCGGGTGTAGGCGTCCCCGTGGGTGTCGAGTAGGTAGGGCTCTTCGACCGCCCTGACCTGTACTTGGAGGGCGATCAGCAGCAGGATGGTCGCGGCCAGCGAGGCCACGGTGGGGGCCAGGAGGAACAGCCCGACGCTGGCCGTTGCCATGGCGGTGAACACCGGATTGCGGACGATCGCGAAGATCCCGTTGGTGACCAGATTGGTCTTTTCGCCCGGGTCAACGCCCACTCGCCAGGAGGTGCCCATGGCCTGCTGTGCCCAGAGCAGGCCTGCGGTGCCAGCGACGGCGAGGATGAGTCCAGCTACCTCAAGGAGAGGGGCGCCGGGCAGGGCGAGTCTGCCGAGTCCGAGGAGGTGACTGGTGGGTCCGGCCAGGCCGGCCAGCAGTGCCGCGACGAAAAGCAGCTTGCCCCACCACGAGGCCGATCCCACCGGGCCTACCTGGAGGCGTACTCCGGAGTCCCCGGTGTGGCGGCGGTGGGTGGCCGCGCGGACGCCGAAGGCGAGGCCCAGCCCGGCCAGGTAGAGGACGAGGGCGATCCAGCCGGTCATCGGGTCACTCCGCTGTGTGTGGTGGGGTGGTGAGTTCCTGCCGGGGTGCGCCGGCTGCGGCTGGGCGTCCGGTGGGGCGGTCTTCGTGGGTGATGCCGTGGTGGTCGCGGTTGTGGTCGAAGCGGAGCAGGCGTAGGGCGTTCAGCACGACCAGGATGGTGGACCCTTCGTGGATGAACACGATGGGACCCATGGCCAGGCCGAGCAGGCTGGCGGGGACCAGGAAGGCAACGATCACCAGGGCGGCGATCAGGTTCTGACGGATCAGGCGGGAGGTCGCTCGGCTGAGTCGCACCATGAAGGGCACTCGTCCCAGATCGTCGGACATCAAGGCGATGTCCGCGGTCTCCAGGGCGACTGCCGAGCCGGCTGCGCCCATGGCGATGCCCAGGCTGGCGCTGGCCATGGCGGGTGCGTCGTTCACGCCGTCGCCGACCATGGCGGTGATCCGGCCGTCTCGGGTGAGGTCGCGGATCGCCACCACCTTGTCTTCGGGCAGGAGTTCGCCCACTGCTCGGTCGATCCCGACCGAGCGCCCCACTGCGTCGGCGACCTGCTGGTTGTCGCCCGAGATCAGGACGAGTTCGCTGATGCCAGATTCTCGCAGCACGCTGAGGGTCTGGCTGGCTTCCTGCTTGGGTGCGTCCATGACCCCGATCACGCCGAGGGTGCGGGTTCCGTGGGTGACCACCATGGTGGTGCGGCCTTCCGCTTGGAGTTGCTCCACGGCGGTGTCCACGTCGGGGGGCAGCACGTGTCCGGCCTCAGCCATCATCCGGAGGTTCCCAACCAGCACCAGTTCGCCGTCCACGCTGGCGCGGACCCCCCGTCCGGTGACCGCTTCCAGGTCGACCGCGACCAGCCGGGCCTGGTCGGGGACTATGTCGGTGAGGTCGCGGACGATGGCGGTCGCCAGAGGATGGTCGCTCAGGGTTTCCACGGCCAGCGCGACGGCGTTGAGTTCGCTCGTGGTGGCGCCCGGCGCCGCGATGGTGTCGGTGACGGTGGGGTGGCCCCAGGTGAGGGTGCCGGTCTTGTCGAAGGCCATGGCGTCGACCTTGCCGAGGGTCTCCAGCGGAGCTCCGCCTTTGACCAGCACCCCGGCGCGTCCCGCCCGGGCGACCCCGGCCAGCACCGCGGCGGGGGTGGCGATCGCCAGCGCGCAGGGGCTGGCCGCGACCAGTACCAGCATGGCCCGGTAGAAGCTGTCGGCGAACGGTTCGGAAAGCCAGAGGACACCAACCAACAGCACGACCGCCACGGCGAGGATCACCGCGGGGACGTAGAACCGCTGGAACCGGTCGATGAACCGTTGGGTGGGCGATTGGGTGGTGTCCGCCTCGGTGACCAGCTTGACCACCCGCGCCAAGGTGGTGTCGGCGGCCGCGGCGGTTACCACCATGTCGAACGCGCCGGGGCCGTTCACCGTGCCGGCGAAGACCCGCGAGCCACTGGACACGGCTTCGGGGTTGGCCAGTGCCTTGGTCGGGTCGGGCACCGGGGCTTTCTCCACCGGGATCGACTCTCCGGTCACCGCGGACTGGTCGATGGCGGTCGTCCCGACGCTCACGAAGCCGTCAGCCGGCACCCGTGAGTTCGGCCGGACGACCACAACATCGCCCACCGACAGCTCTTCCACCGGCCGCTCGACCGTATCGTTCGGGCCGACCCGGACCGTCGCCGTGCGCGGCGCGAGTTCAGCTAGCGCCTCGATCGACCGGGTCGCACGCGACATCGCGTACTCCTCCAGCGCATGTCCGAGGCTGAACAGGAACAGCAGCACCGCGCCCTCGCCCAGCTTGCCGACCGCCAGAGCACCCATCGCTGCGACGATCATCAAGAAGTCCACTTCAAATCGGCCCCTGCGGATCGAACCCCAGGCTCCCTGCACGGTGAAGAAGCCACCGAAGAGGTAGGTCAGCAAGTACAGCCCGACCACAAGGGGCTCCGGCGCGGCCAGCGCGAACTCGGCGATCAGCCCGAACACGTAGCTGACCCCCGCGGCGATCGCGAACGTCAACTCCCAGTTGCCGTGGCCGTGGGACTCGACCTTGTGGTCATCACGTGATGCAGTACTCATAACCTGAACATATCATGATGTAGTAATGAATGGCGAGTGGTTCGCACCAGGCACCCAGGATCTGGTTGGATCGGTCCAGACGTCGGCTGGAGGTGACGGTATGAGGTTGAGTGTTGGCGATGCCGAGCACATTGCCGAGGTGGTGAGCGGCCTGGCCACGCCCGCCCGTGTCCTCATCCTTGCGCGGCTGCTCGACTCGCCCGCCACCGTCAGCGAACTCGTCGCCGAACTGGGGATGTCGCAGACCTCGATCTCCAACCACCTGCGCATCCTGCGCCACCTCAACCTCGCCGTCGGTGACCGCCAGGGACGCAACGTGCTCTACCGGCTGCAGGACGACCACGTCCGGGCCATGATCGAGCAGATCCTCAGCCACGCCAGCCACGACTGAACCTGAATGGAATCTAAGAGACTCTTAGGCTAATCTCACCCCTGTCGAGAGGGGACGGGGTGACCGCCAGCGAGCGCCGGGCAAAGCGGCGACCAACGCCGCACAGGTTCGCAGCGGTGCTGCTCGCAGTCCTGATCGGAGTCAGCGCGTCGCTGGAGCAGGGCCACACCGCCCAGGCGGCCGACGCCCCGCCACTCAACCAGGTCGTCGTCGACAGCGACGCCCCACCAGCGCCGACCGTCGAGGACCTCATCGAAGACCGGCTCGACCAACTCCAGGCTGTCGCCGCCGAGGTCGACCAACAGCAGTTCGACGCCTCGCTCGCCAAGCGCGAGAAGGCGGTACGCAAGAACGCCGCGGCGATCAAGGCAGAGCTGGATCGACTGAAGAACCTCAAACGGTTCGCCTGGCCCACCAAGGGCCGCATCGGCTCCGGGTTCGGAATGCGCAAGCACCCCATCCTCCGCACCACACGGCTCCACAATGGCGTCGACATCGGCGGAGCCTGCGGAAACGCCATCTACGCCACCCAGTCCGGCACTGTCACCAGGGCCAACTTCAGCCGCAGTGCAGGCAACAACGTTCGGATCAACCACGGCTCGATCGAGAACAAGAAGGTCGAGACCGCCTACCTTCACATGACCAAGTACACCGTCAGCACCGGCCAGGACGTCGCCAAGGGCGACCTCATCGGCTACGTCGGAACGACCGGACTCTCCACCGCCTGCCACCTTCACCTGGCACTCTACGAGAACGGCCGAGGCGCAGACCCGGCCCAGTACCTCGTCAAAGACTGAACGCCGATGTCCCACGACCCGGCTGCCACGCCCGCCGAAGCCACGAACCCACAAGTCAACCGCGGGCCGGTAGCATCCCGTCGCGCGCTGCTGGGCAGTGGGCTCGCCCTGGCTGGCGGGTTGTTCCTCAACGGGTGCGCGCCCACCGCCGATAGCCCTGTTGGGCCCGGCGAACCCAAGCCAACACAAGGTCTGTTCCCGGGCCAGGTCGTCGTCGAGAAGACCCTGCGGCCCGCGCCGGCGATCGTCGATCTGGGCGGCGGCCTGCAGTCCGAGGCATGGGTCTACAACGACACCCTTCCCGGAGTCGACCTCCGCGCCCACGCAGGAGAGCTGCTGCGCATCACCGTGGACAACCAGCTTCCCGCCCCGACCACCGTTCACTGGCACGGCATGGCCGTCACCAACGATGTCGACGGCGTCCCAGGCCTCACCCAGGATCCGATCCAGCCCGGCACGAAGTTCCGCTACGAGTTCACGGCACCTGCTCCGGGGACCTACTTCTTCCGCTCTCACGTCGGGCTGCAGCTGGACCGCGGCCTCTACGGGCCACTGATCATCGACGACCCCGCCGAACCCGGCCACTACGACGCCGAATGGATCGTCATCCTGGATGACTGGCTCGCCACCACAACCCCCGACGACATGTACAGCAGCCTGGTCGCCAGCCGCCAGCCGACTCGAGCTGGCCAGGACGCAGTAGCCTTGTCGGCCCGCAGCGTTCCCTTCTTCGGTGACGCCGGCGACATCCGATACCCCCACTACCTCATCAACGGTGCCGTACCGACCGCACCGGTTACCCATCAGGGAAAGCCGGGAGACCTGCTACGGCTGCGGGTGATCAACGCCGCCTCGGACACCATCTTCGCCCTGGCCCTCGGCGGACATCGGATGACCATCACCCACACCGATGGCCACCCCGTCCAACCCCAGGAAACCTCCGCCCTCTACCTCGGAATGGGCGAACGCTACGACCTTCTGGTCACCCTCGGCGACGGCATCTTCCCACTGGTCGCGAAGCCCTGGAACAAGCCCGGCCAAGGACTCGCGCTAGTGCGAACCGGGGCCGGGACCCCGCCTGATCCCCAGATCCAGCTGACCGAGTTCACCAGCCAGCTCACCCAAGGTACAGATCTCCGCCCCGCCGAGCCCGCAGTCCCCGCCACCCCGCAGATTGACGCGCGGGTAACCGTGGAACTGAGCGGGCAAGCCGATCCCTATCGCTGGGTCATCAACGGTGCCCCATACGGTCAAAACACACCTCTCGAACTGGTCCAGAACCAGCGCACCGAACTCGACGTCATCAACAACACCACCAGGGCACACCCCCTCAACCTGCACGGCCACAGCTTCACGCTTCCAAACGGGCTCAGGAAAGACACCATCCTGGTACCGCCGACCAGCGCCACCACACTCCAGCTCGACGCCACCAACCCAGGCCTCTGGGCGCTCCACTGCCAGAACGACTACCACACCCAAGCCGGCATGATGCTCACCATGCGCTACCGCAGTTGAGGAGTGTTCGCCCGAGCCGGTGACTAGAACTGCTCTGTCCGATCAAGGCCGGCTGCGCCCAGCTTTCGCCATTTCGGGTCCCCCGCGTTACCAGCGGGCGGTCGCGTAGCCACAGTCAGCCTTGGTTCGGGATGCGAGCGTGTCGGCCCTCTCTGTCACAGGAACAGCTCCTGCACGGACTGCCTTCATCCCTCCCATTTGCTGGCTCTGCGAGTTACTGTAGAGACGCCCCACCCCCACGGGTCATCGCAATCCTGCGCTTTCTCTGGGACGTGGGGCGCAAAACTCAACCCGGTGCTGATTGTCGGAGCCGCGCCGGAGCGAGCCCAACTTGTTGGTGGTTGTTGTCCGGATCGGGGCTCCTCGTCGGCTTATGTCTGGCGAGGAAGGAGTCGCCGTGGCCAACAATCGCTGGATTGCGTTGGGAGCGCTGTCCATCCTGCTTTCAGCTTGCACGACGCCTACGGTCGATCCAACGCCCACCTCGGCCACCCCGAGCGCAACCGCCACAACGGTGCCGGTGAGTCCGCCCACACCCAGTCCCACTCCGACCTGGAACAACGCGCAGTCAGCCGCCGTCGGCGCGGTGGAGCGCTACGAGGAGGTCACCGCTGAGATTGCCGCCGATCCGTCGGCGTTCTCTGCGGCGGAGATGACCGCGATGTTCGCGAAGGCAGTCGGCGAGAACATGGTGAAGGGCAACGTTGACTACTTCCTTGAGATGTCCAAGCGCGGCTACAAGGAAGTTGGAGTCAGGACGGCTACCTCCACTTCGGCAACTGATGTTCAGGACAACGGCAGAGGGGCCGAGGTCCATGTCACCCGCTGCTGGGATCAGCGGGATCTTCAGGTTGTCGACGAGGACGGCAAGCCGGTCACGGACGAAGAGTTCCTGAACCCGCCATACAACCTGCGCCAGTACACCGCACTGAAGCCCACAGGCGAAGAGATCTTCAGGGTGTACGGCGCGGAGACGATCAACGGGGCCTGCCCATGATCCGGCGGCGCGTGCGAGGGCTAAGCCTGCTCGTCATGGTCCTGTTGACCATGACGGGGGTGGCTCAGCCTGCAAACGCCGATGCGACGTGTCGGAGGTACAGCGATCGTGGGGTGTGCCTCATCAGAGTCGAACTACCAGGGACCGTACCGAAGCCCAGCAAGCCGCGCGGTGACAACGACGGCGATCCTGACATCCCGCGGGGCCTGCCGGAATGCAACCAGTATCCGGACGGTCGGATGGACCCACCACCTGGTGAATCCGGCTGGGTTCAGGTTCGCTGCACGGAGGGCAGTCTCCCCCTGCTGCTGTGGATCGAGGGAGCTGCCAGCTCTCCGCAGCAGATTGCCCGTTCGGTGCTGGCGCAGGTCACGCTAAGGCCGGTGGCGATTGGATTGACGCCGCTGGATCCAGACGTGATGACGGTAGTTGGGATGCCGGTGTGGCTGTGGGTGGATGAGCCGAGCGAAACAACCTGGGGACCGACGACGATCCGTGCCGCGGGAATCACGCTGACCGCGCGGGTGGAGTCGGTGACCTGGACGATGGGTGATGGCACTCGTCTGCGGTGTGGCAAGGGCACGCCGTGGCGGCTGGGTTCGGAGGGCCGGGATGGCTCGGCTCGGAAGTCGCCCACATGTGGCCACGTCTATGAGCGCCAGGGCGACTACACGGTGCGGGCGCGAGCGAACTGGGTGGCTCGGTGGTCGGGATATGGGCAGAGCGGGGAGATCCCGTTCTCGTTGTCGACCACGCGGACGCTTCGGGTGGGTGAGGTGCAGGTGATTGTGACGCGAGGTGGCCAGTGAAGAGATCGGTCGCGGAGGAGCAGGGCATGGTGGCGGCGCCCGAGCGGGCGCGTTTGGATGGGGCTAGGGTGTCGGCGGCTCCGGAGCCTACGAGATTGCAGCGTCGGCCGTTGATGGTGGTGATCGGGGTGGCCCTGGTCGCTGCTGGCGGTGTGCTGGGCTTGTGGCTTTGGGCTTCGGCTTCGACCGCATCCGAGGTGGTCGCTGTGCGTGCCGATCTTCAGCGAGGTCAGCTGATCTCTGTGGAGGCGTTGACGACGGTGCGGATCACGCTTGATCCGCAGCTGAGGACGGTTCCTGGGGCTGAGCTGGAGACTCTGGTGGGCAAGCGCGCAGTGACCGACTTGGCCGCCGGGACGCTGCTCTCGCCTGGTCAGGTGTCCGATCAGGTGGTGCCCCAGCTGGGGGAGTCTGTGGTGGGGATCCCGGTGGCTCCTGGCCTGATGCCGGCGGAGCCATTGCTTGCTGGGGACACGGTTCGGCTGGTACACACGCCAGGTCAGGCTGGCGAGGTCACCGTGGCGCCGGTGACGGTGACGGCGCGGGTGCTGACGGTCACAGCTGGGGACACGCACACCGTGGTCGATGTAGTGGTGTCGAGTGATCAGGCGGCTGAGTTGGCTGCGCGCGCCGCAACCGGTGATCTGGCGGTCGTGCTGGACTCGCGAGAGCGGTGAGTGCCGATGGCTGTCGTCACGTTCGTCTCCGCGTCGGGCTCGCCTGGGGTCACGGCGACCACGCTGGCGCTGGCGACAGTGTGGCCGCGGCCGGTGCTGCTGGTGGAGGCGGATCCGACTGGTGGCTCTGGCCTGCTCGCCGGCTGGTGGAAGGGCAGCCGCAATCATCCCGGTCTGGTGGATCTTGTCACTGCTCATCGTGACGGACTGCTGGCCGAGACGCTGCCACAGCTGGCTTTGCCGATCGAGAACTCGATGGCGTCGGTGCTGGTGGGTTCTCGCTCGCATGAGCAGGCCGCTGGTCTGGCTCGGTTGTGGGAGCCGCTGGCGGATGTTGTGAACGAGATGAGTGCCGGTGGTCAGGACATCCTGATCGACGCCGGGAGGCTTGGCCTTGATGGCTGGCCGGAACCGCTGGTGCGCGGGGCTGACCTAACCGTCCTGCTCACTCATACGACGCTGCCGGCTCTTGCGGCGGCCATGTCGTGGGCGGGTGCGTTGGCTGAGGACATCCTGCCTGGGCATGACGTGCGAGTGATGTTGGTGGGTTCAGGTCGTCCGTACGGGTCGGCGGAGGTGTCGCACACGCTCGGGTTGCGGGTGGTTGGCGAGATCAGTTGGGATCCGCGTCGGGCCGCGGTCTTCTCCGACGGTGCACCGTACCCTGCGATGTCTGGCTGGCGGCGGCTGGTTAACCGGAAGGACGGTGCTGAACGGGGTTTCCTTGGTTCCCGCTATCTGCGCAGCGTTCGCGCGGCTGGTGAGGCGGTCAGGGCAGTGCTCGGGGCTCCAGGGCGGGTGGACTCGGGCGAAGTGCGTGTTGGTCAGGCGGGGAGGCTGGCCGATGACTGAAGCGCAGCGGGTGCCGCTTCCCACGGAGCTGCCGATGTATGCCGGCAGGCGTCCTGGGCGAGTCAGGTCGAACTACAGGCACCCGGATGAGGCCGGGGGGATGCCAGAAGCCCTCGCCCCTGCCGGCGAGGTGATCCCTGCTGGGGCTAGCGCCGACCCGCCGCGCCCGGTGGGTCCGGTCGACTGGAAGGAGGTTGCGCGTCTGCGTGGTGAGGTCGCCCGGCGGCTGGCGGATCGGCTGGTGCAGATCGCCGGTCAGGTCGAGGAGGAGGCCGAGGGCTGGACGGTCATTCGGGAGCTTCTGGCGAAGGAGCTGAAGACGAATGTCACCCTGCGTGCGATTGCCCCCGGGGAGGCTGAAGAAGAGGCGCTGGCGCAGGCGATCTTCGACAGCACCTTCGGGTTGGGACGTCTTCAGCCATTGGTCGATGATCATCGGGTCGAGAACATCCTGGTGGTCGGTCATGAGCGAGTAGTCGTCGAGCACTCGGACGGCTCCATGCACCAGATGCCTGCTGTGGCAGACAGCGACGCCGAACTCGTGGACTCCATCAGGTTCATCGCTGGTCGGTCTGACAACCCGCGTTCGTTCACACCGTCGCACCCCTTCTTGAACCTGACCTTGAGTGATGGTTCGCGGCTGGCCGCGTCCCTGGAGACGGGCCGGCCCTCGCTGGTGATCCGCCGCCACCGCATCCGAAAGGTCACTCTCAACGATCTGGTGGAGTGGGGGACGATCTCAGAGGTTATGGCCGACTTCTTGAGCGCGGCCGTCCGTGCCCGCAAGTCGATCCTGGTGTCCGGGGCGCAAGGCGCAGGCAAGACGACGCTCGTCAGGGCGCTTTGTGCCGAGATTCCGCGCATGGAGGTCGTGGCTACTTTCGAAAGCGAACGTGAGTTGTTCCTGCCTGAGCTGGAGGGGCAGCACGCGGTGGTGTTCGATTGGGAGATGCGAGCCGGTTCTGGGGAGCGAAGCGCCGACGGCCAGTTGGCTGGTCAACGCACAACGGCAAACCAGATCACCAGCAGTTTCCGGTTCCGGGCTGACCGGCAGATCGTCGGTGAGGTCCTGGGTGCCGAGGCGATGGACATGATCAAGGTCATGGAGTCTGGCACCGGCTCCCTTTCCACGACGCACGCGGCGAACGCCAGTGTGGCGGTGAACAAGATCATCACTTGCGCACTGGAGGCCGGACCCCACATCAGCCACGATCTGGTCGCGGCGAAGTTGGCAGCGACGCTGGACCTGGTTGTCCAGATGCACTCGGAGATTACCCCGATTGATGACTTCGGTCAGATCGCGCAGAAGCGACGGTATGTGTCGGAGATCGTGGAGGTGACTCCGGGTGAGTGGCCGCGTGGGTTTGCGCTGACAACGGTGTTCCGCAAGGTTCCCGGCCGGCCGGCGGTGGCGCAAACCCGGGCAGACAGTATCTGGGGCGATCTGGTGGCTGCCGGGTTCAACCAGGCCGCCTTTGAGCGGGAGGCCACCACTGCTCACCTGTGGCGAGACCGACCATGAGCGCCAGCTTCCTCGCCGCCTTGGCCGGTGCGCTGATTGCCGCCGGTCTGCTGCTAGGGGTCCTTGGCTTGCGGCGACGTCCACAGACCCCATCCCGGCGCCGCTTCCGGCCGGGGCTGCCACGATGGATCGTCCGGATGCCGCGCTGGCAGCGGTTCGCGGCAGTGGCAGCCTTCGCGGCCGGATGGTTGATGACCCTGTTCGGTGCGCCGATGATGGTGGTGGTCGTGCTGCCCTTGGCGGTGATTGGCCTGCCTGTGCTGCTGGTGACTTCCGACGATGGCCGTCGCATTGCGAAGCTGGACGCGCTCAGTGCTTGGACCCGCAACCTCGCCGGGGTCGTCACAGCTGGGCAGACTGTGGAGCAGGCGCTCAATGCGGCCGCCCGGGCGGTGCCGGAGGCGATAGAGCCGGAGGTCATGCGGTTGGCGGCGAGGATGCGCGCGCAGACCGACACCGAAACCGCCTTGTGGCAGTTCGGTGCAGAGCTTGCAGACGCCACCGCAGACATGGTGGTCAGCACTCTGGTGATCGGGGCTCGCCACCGTGGCGATGGGCTACCTCGGATGTTGATCAGCTTGGCCGAGTCGGTGGCTGAGGAGGTCCGCTCGCGCCGCGAGATCGAGGCAGACCGGGAGAAGGCGCGAGGTGGTGCCCGCCTGATCACGGTGTTGTCGGTCGGTGGGACGGTCCTTCTTGCCTTCGTCGGAGACTTCCTGAGTCCTTACGGAACTCCGGTCGGACAACTCGTGCTGGCGGTCTGGGCGGCGGTGTTCATTGCCGGGCTGGTCTGGCTGCGTCGCATGGTCTCCGACGACCCGCCGCCGCGCATCGCGATCAAGACAGAGGTGCCGCGATGACCGCGCTACAGCTGTGGGTACTGGCGGGCGTCCTTGTCGGTGGCGGTGTCGCGACGCTGGTTTGGTACTTGTCACCGAGCCGGCCACAGCTTGCTCAGGCGCTGGCCCGCCTCTCACCGGGCGGCGGGGTGGCCGCCGATGAAGTGGCTGAGCAAGACGTAACGGCGCGGGACCGGTTGGGGGTGTGGGCGATGCGAACGCTGCCGACCTGGCTGTGGCGAGGTACCCCTACCAAGGATCTGAAGTTGCTGGCCATACCGCTGCGGACCTACTACGGCGAGAAGGTCGCCTCAGTGGCTGTGGTGCTGGTGGGCACTCCGCTCGCTATGGGGCTGTACTCCTACCTGATAGGCCTCCCGCCGACGGTGCCGGCCGTCGGCACGATCGCGATGGCCTTTGTCGGCTGGGTCCTTCCAGATCGCAGGATCGCTCAGCTCGCGGCCAAGGCCCGGCTTGAGTTTCGGCGTGTGCTCGCCAGCTACGCCGACATGGTGGCCCTGTGCCGCGGCGCTGGCGGACTCGGGACCCGCCAGTCGATGGAGACCGCCGCCAGGATCGGCAAGTCGTGGCCCTTCGAACGCATGGCCGCCGCACTGCGGCAAAGTCGCTACGACGGCGAGCACCCCTGTGAGGTTCCCCCCGGATCGTGGAGGCATCAGCTATAAGGAGTAGCTATGCCTGAGAAGCGCAAGAAGTACGATCCGGAGTTCCGTGAGGGAGCGGTCCGGATTGTTGAGGAAACAAACAAGCCGATCGCGCAGGTGGCCC
>JAIUOR010000015.1 GCA_020161795.1 Actinomycetota bacterium
CCCACCGAAGCGCTGAACGGCCGACTCGAACACCTCCGCGGCAGCGCCCTCGGCTTCCGCAACCTCACCCACTACATCGCCAGATCACTACTCGAAACCGGCGGATTCAGACCCCGACTACACCGTGGATTGTGAAGAGCCAAATAACTGCTCCAGCCGACAGATATGGCGGCGAGTCGGCACTATTTGGCAGAAAGTGGCGCGCTGCCGGCCAGCCGGCATCGGTGGCGTACAGTCGCGACCATGGACTCCTCGCTGGCGCGCTGGCTGGTCGGGCCGGAGGGGGCAGAGGCGCTGGCGGAGGCGTCCGCCTGGCCGGATCCGTCATCGCTGGCGGCAGCACAGGCGCTGCGTCGCCGCTGGACGCCGGAGCAGTCCGCGGCGGTCACCCGGCAGGTGGAGTTGCGCAGGCGAGCGGTGGTCAAGTTCGGGGAGCGGGCGGCCGGGTTGTTCTTCACCTCCGACGGGCTGGAACAGGCCACCCGCGAGAACGTCGCACGCTGGCGAGCTGCCCGGTTCGTCGCCGCCGGGGCAACGCGGGTGATCGACCTCGGCTGCGGGATCGGGGCGGATTCGCTGGCCTTCGCCGAAGCCGGGCTCGAGGTGGTGGCGGTCGAGCTCGATCCGGCCACCGCCCTGCTGGCCCAGGCCAATCTGGGGGAGCGTGGCCGGGTGGTCGCGGGCGATGCGGTGGCGCTGGCCGACGAGCTGCTTCGGCCGGGCGATGCCGTCTTCCTCGACCCGGCACGCCGTACCGCTCGCGGCCGCACCTGGAAGCTGGCCGAGGTCAGCCCGCCCTGGAGCTACGCCGTCCGGTTGCTCCGGGAGCGGCTCGCCTGCGTCAAGGCCGCCCCCGGGCTGGGGTATGCCGAGATCCCGCCCGCCGTCGCCGTCGCGGGGGTGGAGGAGCGCGGTGACTTCGTCGAACTCAGCCTGTGGTCCCCGAGCCCCGACTGGCCACCGGGATCGCGCTCGGTGGTACTGCTCCCGGAAGGCCTGGAGCAGAGGGTCGAGCAGCGAGCCGAGCCGGTGGTCGGCGGCGTCGGGAGATACCTCTACGAGCCGAGACCGGCGGTGATCCGGCTGAACGGGATCCCGCTGGTGGCCGAGCAGGTGGCCGGCTGGCGGCTGGCTCCCGGCATCGCCTACCTCGCCTCCGACACCCTGGTCGCCACGCCGCTGGCCACCGTCTTCGAGATCGAGCAGGTGCTGCCCCATGACGAGCGGACGCTGCGCGCCTGGGCGCGGGAGGCCGGGATCGGCACCCTGGAGATCAAGGTCCGCGGCCTGGAGGTCGATCCCGCCTTACTGCGGCGTCGCCTGAAGCTCTCCGGCCCCAATTCCGCGACCGTCGTCCTCACCCCGACCCCCGCAGGCGTCCGCGCGTTGGTCGCCCATCGGCTGTGAGATCGCGATGACCGCCGCCTGCGCGGACGGATGGCCGCGAGCCGGTGTCAGCTGAGCTGCCAGGAGTGGGGCGGGACGCCGTCCATGGGCTCGTCGGAGATGTTCAGACGGAGCTCCAAGCGCTGATCCGCCCCGGCCAGGTGAATCGTGATCGAAGTGTTCGACACCGCGGAGGTGGTGACATCGGCATCGGCCAGCCAGGGGTGACGACGGCGCAGCGCGATCATGGCCCGGTAGTGGTCGTGGAGGTCGGCTCCGAAGGGCAGCAGGCCGTCGGGCGAGTCCGGGAAGGGCGGGCGCACCGCGTCGTCCCCCGCCGCGTGCTCCTGCTTCTCACCGGTGAACCCCTGCTCGTCGCCGGCGTAGACCGACGGCACCCCGGGCAGCAGCATCAGCAGCGTCACGGCCAGCCGGACATGCCGCGGATCCTCCAACTGGGTGGCGATCCGAGTGACGTCGTGATTGCTCAGGAAGGTCTGTGGCCGGAACACCTTCAGCATCTCGCGATGGTGCTGCAGCGCCCAGTCGAGGGCGAAGAAATTGCGGTCCTTCAGGGCCGTCCAGGTGAGATGCCACAGTTCGTACTGGGTGACCGAGTCGACTCCCGAGCTGAGGACGAACTCCTCGTAGGGGCCGTGGATCACCTCGCCCAGCACCCAGACCTCCGGGTGGGCGGCCCGTACCCGCTCGATGATCGGACGCCAGGCCGGCGCTCCGGCGGCGTAGGCGGCGTCGAGCCGCCAGGCGTCCGCGCCGCGATCCAGCCAGTGGATCATCACGTCGCCGACGTACTCGGCGACGGCCGGGTTGGCCAGGTTGAGCTCCACCAGCCGGGGGTGGCCCTCGAAGTTCCACGGGTACCCCTCGTCGGACCATTTGATCCAGCCGCCCTCGGGGGTGTCCGGTCCGGCAGCGATCGCACGCCGGACGATCTCGTGATCGCGAGCCAGGTGGTTGAACACCCCGTCCAGGCAGAGCCGGATGCCGCGTGCCTTCGCCTGCGCGACCAGTTCGTCGAAGTCGGCATCGTCGCCCAGCCGCGGGTCGATCCGGTAGTGGTCGAGGGTGTCGTACCCGTGAGAGCCGGCGGCGAACACCGGTGCCAGCAGCAACCCGTTGGCTCCCAGTTCGACGAGGTAGTCCAGCCAGTTCAGCAGCTGGGGTAGCCGGTGGCTGACCTGGCTCACCGCGTTGCGCTCGGCGTCCACGAAGCCGAGCGGATAGACGTGCCACCAGATGACACTCGCGGGCCAGTCCAGCGGAGCGGCGGACCGGGCCTGCTCGGGTTCGTCCGAGGGCGAAGCCGAGCTTGACGAGCGTAGCGAGGAGTCGTCAGGGGTCGTCATTCCCGAGATTCTAGCCAGGTCGGATCCCGAAGCCGGGGCGCCGGCACGCGGGTTACTGGCACTCGGCTTGATCGAGTGCTAGCGCCGGTATAGATTCGGTTTAGCACTCTCCCTAGGAGTGTGCCAACGCCGAGGTGGCACCGCGACGACACCGGAGCACGAACCTGACCACTCGGGGCCATAGGGCCCACCATGAACGAAAGGGTTTTGACGTGGCAGTCACGATCAAGCCGCTCGAGGATCGCATCCTCGTCCAGCCGCTGGAGGCCGAGCAGACCACCGCCTCCGGCCTGGTCATCCCCGATACCGCCAAGGAGAAGCCGCAGGAGGGTCGCGTCCTGGCCACCGGCCCCGGGCGGATCGACGACAACGGCAACCGCGTCCCGCTGGACGTCGCCGAGGGTGACATCGTCATCTTCAGCAAGTACGGCGGCACCGAGGTCAAGTACAACGGCGAGGAGTACCTGTTGCTCAACGCCCGCGACATCCTCGCCGTCGTCACCAAGTAAGGACCATCACCTATGGCAAAGATCCTTCAGTTCGACGAGGAAGCCCGTCGCTCGCTTGAGCGTGGTGTGGACGCCCTCGCCAACGCCGTGAAGGTCACCCTCGGCCCGAAGGGCCGCTACGTCGTCCTCGACAAGAAGTGGGGCGCTCCGACCATCACCAACGACGGCGTGACCGTCGCCAAGGAGGTCGAGCTCGCCGATCCGTTCGAGAACCTCGGCGCCCAGCTCGCCAAGGAGGTCGCGACCAAGACCAACGACGTGGCCGGTGACGGCACCACCACCGCGACCGTCCTCGCCCAGGCTCTGGTGCACGAGGGCCTGCGGGCGGTGGCCTCCGGCGCCAACCCGATCGAGCTCAAGCGTGGCATCGACGCGGCTGTTACCGCGGTCGAGGAAGAGCTGCGCAACCTGGCTCGCGAGATCGAGACCACCGACGACATGGCTTCGGTGGCCACCATCTCCGCCCGCGACGAAGAGATCGGCCGCCTGATCGCCGATGCCTTCGACAAGGTCGGCAAGGACGGCGTGATCACCGTCGACGAGTCGAACACCTTCGGCACCGAACTCGAGTTCACCGAGGGCATGCAGTTCGACAAGGGCTACCTGTCGCCCTACTTCGTCACCGATCCCGATCGGATGGAGGCGGTGCTCGAGGATCCGTACATCCTGATCAACTCGGGCAAGATCTCCTCGATGAACGACCTGCTCCCGGTGTTGGAGAAGGTCATCGGTGCCGGCGGCACCCTGTTCATCGTGGCCGAGGACGTCGACGGCGAGGCGCTCAGCACGCTGATCGTCAACAAGATCCGTGGTGTGTTCACCTCGGTGGCCGTGAAGGCTCCCGCCTTCGGCGACCGCCGCAAGGCCATGCTGGAGGACATCGCGATCCTCACCGGCGGCAAGGTGATCGCTCCCGAGGTGGGCCTCAAGCTCGACCAGATCGGCCTGGATTCCCTGGGCCGGGCTCGCCGCGTGGTGATCACCAAGGACAACACCACGATCGTGGACGGCGCCGGCGATCCCGCCGAGGTCGCGGGCCGCGTGGCGCAGTTGCGCGCCGAGATCGAGCGGACCGACTCCGACTGGGATCGCGAGAAGCTGCAGGAGCGGGTCGCCAAGCTCGCCGGCGGCGTCTGCGTGATCAAGGTCGGCGCGGCCACCGAGGTGGAGCTCAAGGAGAAGAAGCACCGCATCGAGGACGCCGTGTCGGCGACCCGCGCGGCGATCGAGGAGGGCATCGTCGCCGGTGGCGGCTCCGCTCTCATCCACGCCGCCAAGGCCCTGGCCGACGGCCTGGGCAAGTCGGGCGACGAGAAGGCCGGCGTGGCGATCGTCGCCAAGTCGGTGGTCGAGCCGCTGCGCTGGATTGCGGAGAACGGCGGCGAGCCGGGCTACGTGATCGTCTCCAAGGTCGCCGAACTCACCCCCGGCAACGGCTACAACGCCGCCACCGGCGAGTACATCGACCTGATCGCGGCCGGCGTCATCGACCCGGTCAAGGTCACCCGCTCGGCGCTGGCGAACGCCGCCTCGATCGCCGGCCTGCTGCTCACCACCGAGACCTCGGTGGTCGAGAAGCCGGCTGAGGACGAGGACGACCACGGTCACGGCCACAGCCACTGAGTAGTCCCTTCGGACGGGCCCTCACCCTCGGGTGGGGGCCCGTTCTGCTGCCCAGGCACTGCGGCGCATCCGAGCAGAAACCGGGTGGCTCAGGGTGGCTGAGTGGATAATCCAGTCGTCGGGGCGAAATCGCCCGGTTTCTGCGGAAAGAGCTGGTGAGAGGCGGGTCCGGCTGGACGATGGCAGCGGGCCGAGCTGCCAACACCGAGCTAAGCCGCAGTGACCGAGCCAAGCTGCCCTGACACGCAGAATCCGGGTGATTCTGAGTGGCTGAGTGGATATTGCCGGCAGCCGGGCCGGATTACCCGGTTTGTGCGGGCCATGGGTCGGGGCGAGGGGGAATCGTCCCCCAGGAGGATGACGTCTGCCCGTGAGGACGACGCGGCCTGGCGGGTGGCTCGCCTACCGTGGCGGTATGAGTGAGACCCACCCGGAGAGTCCCGGGATCGAGGCGGACGGCCTCAAGCGCGCGTTCGGCGACGTGCGGGCGGTGGACGGCGTCAGTTTCGTCGCACCGGCCGGCGCGGTCACCGCGCTGATCGGCCCCAACGGATCCGGCAAGACCACGTTGTTGCTGCTGCTGGCCGGGCTGCTGAAGCCCGACGCCGGACGTGCCGCGGTCGGCGGGTTCGATCTCGCCACCCACAACCTGCAGGCCCGCTCCCGAGTCGGCTGGATGCCCGATGTCTTCGGCACCTGGGATTCGCTGACCTGCGTCGAGATCCTCGCCACCTTCGCCCGGGCCTACGGCATCGCCAAGCCGGAGGCGGAACGCCGTGCGCTGGAACTGCTGCACAAGGTCTACCTCGACGAGTTCGCGCCCCGGCCGGCCCGGGTGCTCAGCCGTGGTCAGAAGCAGCGGCTCGGACTGGCCCGGGCGCTGGTGCACGATCCGTCCGTGCTGCTGCTGGACGAGCCAGCTTCGGGTCTCGACCCGCGTTCCCGGATCGAGCTGCGCGAGGTGCTGCGCGATCTTGCCGCTCAGGGCAAGACGGTGCTGGTCTCGTCCCACGTGCTCAGCGAACTCGAAGAGGTCTACGACCACGCCGTCTTCCTCTCCCAGGGCCGGACGGTCGAACTCGCGACCGCTGCCCAGCCGGCCTCGATGAGCCGTGGCTGGCGGCTGGACGCCATCGACCCGGTCGCGCTGCGGACCTTCCTGGACGACGCCGACATCCCCTGGCAGCCCGGCGCCGGCGGCGAGGTGGTCGTCCAGCTGGCCAGCTACGAATCCGCCGCCGAGTTGCTGCACGCCGCGGTGGCTGCCGGCGTACTGGTGCACACCGTGGCGCCGTTGTCGGGCCGGCTGGAAGAGGCCTACCTTTCACTGGATCAGGAGCGGGTATGAACACGTGGTCGTTGAGCTGGCACGGCCTGCGAACGGTCGTCAGCCTCGAACTCCGGCAGCGGATCCGATCCCCGCGGTGGATGGTGGCGCTGGCCGCCTGGTTCGTCCTGATCGGTGGCATCACCGGACTGGTGATCTATTCGATGTCGTACCTGTACGGCGATCGCGGGTACGCGTCGGAGTACAGCGCCGGTCCGCTGGCCTTCGGCATCATCACCATGTTCGTGCTCGGCATGGGCCTGATGATCGCGCCGGCCTTCACGTCGACCTCCATCAACGGCGACCGTTCGTCCGGCACTCTCGCCACCCTGCAGGCCACTCGCCTGTCGGCCTTCGAGATCGCGGCCGGCAAGCTGATCGCGGCCTGGCTGGCCGCGGCGGTGTTCCTGGTGGTGGCGCTGCCGTTCATCGTCTGGACGATGGTGCTCGGCTGGATCTCGATCTGGCAGGTGGCGGTCTGCTTCGCGGTGGTGTTCGCCCTGGTGGCGGTGGTGTGTGCGATCGGTCTGGGCTGGTCGGCACTGATCCAGCGGACCGCCGGGGCGACGGTGATGACCTATCTCAGCGTCGTCCTGCTCAGCATCATCAGCCCGATGGTGATGGTGCTGTCGATGCCGTTCACCCTCGAAGAGACCACCTACAAGGTGTGGGGACTGCCCGAGAGCGTCTCCAATGCCTACTACGACGAGGTCAACCGGTACTGGGAGCAGCATCCGGACGGCGATGGGTCGGGCCTTCCCGCCCCGCCGGTCGGCGAATGCACCTGGACCGAACAGCGGTACGAGAACTACCGCACGGACCGGCTGTGGTGGCTGTTGGTGCCGAACCCGTTCGTGATCGTCGCCGATGCGGCCCCGCTGCCGGATGTCGCCCGGGACAGGCTGGACACCTACGTCAACATGTCGTCCGATCCGCTGGCCGGCATCCGCCTGGGGGTCCGCTCGATGGCGATCGGTCCGGAGCTGGTGCGCGACGACTGCATCTGGCTGTACAACGAGCTGGGCTACAACGTCGACTGGAATGAGGACGGCACGCCGAACCTGACCACCCAGAACGGAACCCCGGTGCCCTACGACAGCCCGGTGCCGCAGCGCACCGTCGATGCCGGTTCTCCGGTCTGGCCCTGGGGTCTGGGGGTCAATCTGGCGATTGGCGTCGTGTTCTTCTGGGTCGCGGTGCGCCGCCTGGCGATTCCCTACGGCGTCCTCCCGCGGGGCGTCCGGGTCGCCTGACCGGGCCGTTCCACCCTCCGTCGGAGCTGAAGTGGGCTTTTGGTCGGCCAGCTCAGCTGCCGGCCTGGGCCAGACCGGTCTCGTAGGCGACCACGACGGCCTGGACGCGGTCGCGGACGCCGAGCTTGGCCAGGATGTGGCGGACGTGGGTCTTCACGGTGGTCTCCGAGAGGTACAACTCGGCCGACAGCTCGGCGTTCGACAACCCCCGCGCGATCAGCTGCAGGATCTCGCGCTCCCGCTCGGTCAACCCGGCCAGTCGTGGGTCGGGCTCGCTGGAGGCGGAGGGGGTGACGCCGGTGGCGACATGCTCCAGCAGCCGCCTGGTGGAGGACGGCGCGATCACCGCGTCGCCGCTGTGCACGGTGCGGACGGCCGTCAGCAGGTCGGCGGGCGGGGCGTTCTTCAGCAGGAAGCCGGAGGCGCCGGCGCGGATCGCGCTCAGCAGGTACTCGTCCACGTCGTAGGTGGTGAGCATGATCACCTTCGGCGCGTCGCAGTTCTCCAGGATGCGGCTGGTCGCCTCGATGCCGTCCATCCCCGGCATCCGGACGTCCATCAGGATGATGTCAGTGGGGGTCCGGGCGAGCCGGACCGCCTCCACGCCGTCGCCGGCCTCCCAGGCGACCACCAGGTCGGGCTGGGATCCGATCACCATCGCCAGCCCGGCTCGCACCAGCTGCTGGTCGTCCACCACCCCCACCCGGATCGGCTCGGTCACGCTCTCACTCATGGACATCCTCCTTCGGGCAGGGCGCCGGCAGTACCGCCCGGACGCGGAAGCCGCCCTGCGGCTGCGGCCCGGCCTCACAACTGCCGCCGACGATCTCGGCGCGTTCCTGCATCCCGACCAGGCCGAGGCCACCGCTGCTGGCCGGGGTGGCCTCGCTGTCGCCGGCATCGGTGACGGTCAGCACCACTTCGCCGGGCACCCAGTTCTCGGTCACCACGACCCGGGCGGCGGGAGCGTGCTTCATCACATTGGTCAGGGCTTCCTGACAGATCCGGTACAGCGCCAGCCCGATCGCCGACGGCAGCGGACGGGGTTCGCCCAACTGGACGAAGCTCGCCGCCACCCCGGCGTCGCGGGCGTCGGCGACCAGCTCGGCTATCCCGGTCTGGTTGGGGACGGGGGAGAGTTCGGGCCGCTCCTCGCTGCGCAGCATGCCGAGGATGCGCCGGGTGTCGGCCAGCGCCAGGCGTCCGGTGTCGGCGATGGTCTCCAAGGCGCGCTTGGTGGCGGCCGGATCGGTGGTGTAACTCCCGCCGTCCGCCTGGGCGACCATGATCGCCAGCGAGTGCGCGATCACGTCGTGCATCTCCCGCAGAATGCGGGTCCGTTCGGCGGCGACCGCGATGTCCACCTGGTTCTGATCGTGCTCGGTCAGGGCGGTCTGCTGCTCCGCCTGGAGCCGCGCGCCCTCGCGGCGAGCTCGTTGCCACAGCACCGCCAGCACTGCGCATCCGGCCAGTGCGAGCGCGAGCAGGACGCCCAGCAGCGTTGTCATGATCGCCGAGCCAGTGCCGCGGCGAGGGCCCGCCAGCCGAGCAACAGCAGCCCCAGCACCGCCGCTGTGACCACGACGAAAGGCAGCTGGGCGGTGTCACCGCCGAGCAGCCGCAGCCCGAGGCCGCCACCGACGGTCACCACCCAGGCCATCAGCCCCGCCCGCCACCAGCTGTCGCCGCCGAATCGCGAGGCGAGCAGCGAGCCGGCGAGCGCCGCGACCACGAACGGCCAGGCGGTCTGCGCGATTCCTGGCAGGGAGAGCTCGGAGCCGTGCGAGGCCCGTCCGATGATCGCGAACACGAGGGCTGCCGCCACGTCGATTCCCAGCGCGCGCCCCATGGGCTCGACCCTAGCGGTTCCGTATCGCGCCTCGTCGCAGCAACCGGAACGGGTCGGGGATCGACCGGGGTTCGGCCGGACCTCCGGGGAGCGAAGGTGGTGGAGTCGGGGCGCCGACGGTGAGGCGTCAGGAGTGGACGACGATCTCCACCCGCTGGAACTCCTTGACCTCGGTATAGCCGGTGGTGGCCATGGCGCGGCGCAGCGCGCCGACCAGGTTCATGGTGCCATCGGGGGTGTGCGAGGGGCCCAACAGGATCTCCTCCAGGGTGCCGATCGCGCCCACCTTCACCCGTTCGCCGCGCGGCAGGGTGGGGTGCCAGGCTTCCGACCCCCAGTGGTAGCCCTTGCCGGGGGCGTCGAAGGACCGCGCCAGCGGCGTGCCCACCATCACCGCGTCCGCGCCGCAGGCGATCGCCTTGGTGATGTCCCCGGAGCGGCCCAGCGCCCCGTCGGCGATCACGTGGACGTAGCGGCCGCCCGATTCGTCGAGGTAGTCGCGCCGGGCCTCGGCCACGTCCGACAGCGCCGAGGCCATCGGCACCTCGACGCCCAGCACGTTGCGGGTGCGCTTGGTCGCGCCGCCGCCGAAGCCGACCAGGACGCCGGCCGCGCCGGTGCGCATCAGGTGCAGCGCGGACTGGTAGGTGGCGCAGCCGCCCACGATCACCGGGACGTCGAGCTCGTAGATGAACTTCTTCAGGTTCAGCGGCTCAGAGACCGTCGAGACGTGCTCGGCCGAGACCGTCGTGCCGCGGATCACGAAGAAGTCCAGCCCCGCCTTCTCGATCACCGGTGCGAACTCGGCGCAGGTCTGCGGCGACAGGGCGCCGGCGACCGGCACACCGGCCTCCCGCAGTTCGGCCATCCGGGCGGTGATCAACTCGGCCTGGATGGGCGCGGCGTACAGCTCCTGCATCCGCCGGGTGGCGGTCACCTGATCCTCGATGCCGGCCAGCTCGTCCAGCAGGCCGGTCGGGTCCTCGTACTTCGTCCACAGGCCTTCGAGGTTGAGCACGCCCAGGCCGCCCAGCCGGCCCAGCGCGATCGCGGTGGCCGGCGACATCACGGAATCCATCGGTGCGGCGACGATCGGGAAGTCGAAGGTGAGGGCATCGATCCGCCAGCCGAGGTTGACCTCCTCGATGCCGCGGGTGCGCCGGTTCGGGACGATGGCGATGTCGTCGAACCCGAAGACGGGCACGGCACGCTTGGAACGTCCGATGTCGATCATGTGGCTTCCTTGCCTAGGACTGAGCGGAGTAGTTGGGTGCTTCGATGGTCATCTGGATGTCGTGGGGATGCGACTCCCGCAACCCGGCGGCGGTGATCCGGACGAACCGACCCTTGGCGTGCAGCTCGGGGATGGTGGCGGCACCGGTGTAGAACACCGACTGCCGCAGACCGCCGACCAACTGGTAGGCGACCGCTGCCAGCGGGCCGCGGAACGGCACCTGGCCCTCGATGCCCTCGGGCACCAGCTTGTCGTCGGCGTCGATGTCGCCCTGGAAGTAGCGATCGCGGGAGTAGGACGCCTTGCGGCCACGCTTGGCCATCGCTCCCAGCGACCCCATGCCGCGGTAGGACTTGAACTGCTTGCCGTTGATGAACACCAGCTCGCCCGGGCTCTCCGCACAGCCGGCCAGCAAGGAGCCGAGCATGACGGAATCCGCGCCGGCCACCAGCGCCTTGGCGATGTCGCCGGAATACTGCAGCCCGCCGTCGCCGATCACGGGGACGCCTGCCGGCCGGCAGGCCTGGGCGGCGTCGTAGATGGCGGTCACCTGGGGAACGCCGATCCCCGCCACCACCCGGGTGGTGCAGATCGAGCCCGGGCCAACCCCGACCTTGACCCCGTCGGCTCCCGCCTCGACCAGCGCTCTGGCGCCTTCGTAGGTGGCGATGTTGCCGCCGATGATGTCGACCTCGCGGGCGTGCGGCTCGGCCTTCAGCCGGGAGATCATCTCCAGCACGCCGCGGGAGTGGCCGTGCGCGGTGTCGACCACCAGCACGTCGACCCCGGCGTCGATCAGCCCCATCGCGCGCTCCCAGGCGTCGCCGAAGAAGCCGATCGCGGCGCCCACCCGGAGCCGGCCGTAGGCGTCCTTGGAGGCCAGCGGGTACTTGTCGGACTTCACGAAGTCCTTCAGCGTGATCAGGCCGTGCAGCCGGTTGTCGGAATCGACCAGCGGCAGCTTCTCGATCTTGTGCTGGGCCAGCAGCGCCAGCGCCTGATCGGATTGAATCCCGGGCCAGCCGGTCACCAGCGGCATCGGTGTCATCACGTCCCGCACCAGCCGGGAAGGATCCTCCTCGAACCGCATGTCGCGGTTGGTGACGATGCCCAGCAGATGGCGCTGCTCGTCCACGACTGGGATGCCGGAGATCCGGAACTGGCCGCACAGCTCGTCCGCCTCGCGGATCGTCGCCTCGGGGCCGATCGTGATCGGGGAGTCGACCATGCCGGCCTCGGAACGCTTCACCCGGTCGACCTGGCGGGCCTGCTCCTCGCCGGACATGTTGCGGTGCAGGATGCCCAGACCGCCTTCGCGGGCCATCGCGATCGCCATCCGCGATTCCGTCACCGTGTCCATCGCCGAACTCAGCAGCGGAAGCCGCACCTCGATGCGCTTGCTGATCCGGGTGGTGGTGTCCACCGCCGACGGGATCACGTCGCTCTCATTGGGCTGCAGGAGCACATCGTCGAAGGTGAGGCCCAGGGCCGCGAACGGGCTCGGAACACCGGAGGGGGTCAGCGGATCGACCACAACGCTCTCAATCTCTAGGCGGGCAGGGTCTCATCCTAACCCCGCCCGGGGCCCCGCTGGTCGCCGTGGCCAAGGGCTGCGAAGGCCCTGGTCAAGGTGGGCTGGGCGAAGGTGAAGCCGGCATCCAGCAGGCGCGCCGGGCGAACCCGGGTGCTCGCCAGCAGCACCTCGTCGACGAACTCGCGGGTGAACAGCGTCCGCACGGCCAGCAGCGGCATGGGGATCAGGGTGGGCCGGTTCAGGAAGCGGCCGTAGGCGCGGGTGAAGGCGGCATTCGTGACCGGATTGGGGGCCACGAGGTTGACCGGACCGGTCAGCTCGGAATCCAGCAGCCAGGTCACGGCCCGCAGCCAGTCGGGCAGGCCGATCCAGGAGACGAACTGGCGTCCGCTGCCGATCCGTCCGCCCAGCCCCGCGGAGAAGAGCGCCTTCTGGGCGCCCAGGAAGCCACCCGATGGGGTCAGCACGTTGCCGGTGCGCAGGGTGGTTGTGGGTACGGCGCAGTGGCCGGCTGCGGTTTCCCAGTCGACGCAGAGCTGGGGCAGAAAGCCGCGCCCGGGTGGGGTGGTCTCGTCGACCACCTCGATTCCGGCGTCCCCGTAGTAGCCGATCGCCGAGGCGTTCAGCAGCCGCTGGCAGCGCCCGTCCGGGTCGATGCTGGTGACGATGGTCAGCGTGCTGGAGATGCGCGAGCGCCGCAGTTCGGCCTTGCGTTCCTTCGTCCACCGGCCGCCGCCGATCGATGCGCCGGCGAGGTTGACGACCGCGTCCACGTCGGTCAGGCCCGGGGCGTCGATCCGTCCGGCGTCGGGATCCCAGTGACGCTGGTCGGAGGCCGTCACCTGGCCGCGCACCAGCCGCACGACCTCGTGTCCCTGTTCGCGCAGCCGGCGCGACAGAGCACTCCCCAACAGGCCGGTGCTGCCGCCGATCGCTACGCGCATGGCCCGATCCTGCCATGCCGAGCAAGCACCGCAGGCGCCCGACGTCATACGGGGGTGACGCCGGGCTGCTCAGCGGCCCGGGCGAAGCGGCTCGGTGCAGCCTGGCGCTGCCACGCCTGGTCCAGCCCGGTGAGGCGACGCTGCCCACCGGTGATCGGCCCGGTCGTCGGCCGGCTCGACTCGCTCTTCCCGCTCCCGCATCGCGCCAGGCCGACGACCCGGCCTCTTCGGAGTCTTGCAGCCGGTGACCTCCGGCGAAACGGTCAGGCCCGGAAACCCCCAGTGGTCAGGGGACAATTCCCCCAGAGCTGAGGACGGATGGGATCGTGGTGCGCTGGACGGCATCGCTATGCTCGGAGCGTGGCAGTGATGACGGCGCGGATCGGCATCGTTGACGACCATCCGGCGATCCTGCTCGGGACAACGGCCATCCTCAACGCGCGCGACGGCTTGCACGTGGTGGCGACCGCCCCCACGGTCTCGGAGTTGCTTTCCCGCGGAGTGGGGCTCGACGTGGTGCTGCTCGACCTGGTGCTGGCCGACGGCACGACCCCGGCGGAGAACGTCGCCCGGCTGACCGCGTCGAGTATCCCGGTGATCGCCTACACCTCCGGCGACCGCCCGCAGTTGGTGCGCGAGGCGAGCCGGGCCGGCGCGGCCGGCATGGTGCGCAAGTCCGAGCTTCCCGAGGCGATCGTCGAAGCGGTGCGAACCGTCCTGGGCGGCGGGGTGGTGGCCAGCACCGACTGGGCCAGCGCGCTGGACACCGATCGCGAGTTCGTCAACGCCAGGCTCACCGGCCGCGAGGCCGAGGTGTTGGGGCTGTATGCCTCGGGTGAGACCGCCGAGCGGGTGGCGGCGTTGCTGTTCATCACCAAGGAGACGGTCTACGACCACATCCGGCGGATCCGCGCCAAGTACGCCGCGGCCGCCCGGCCCGCGCCGACCAAGCTCGATCTGTACCACCGCGCGGTCGAGGACGGCATCGTCCCACGCGGGCGATGAGCGTCGACGCCTCCCGGCGGTCGGTCGGCCTGCTGATCTCCCTGGGCGGCGTGCTCCTGATCGCCGGACGGATTCCGTCCGCGCTCGCGCAAACCCCGTACTTCGCCCCGTCCTGGACGGTGACAGCGCTGGCGTGCGTCGGTCTGCTGGTGGCGCTGGCCGGGTTCGGACGGACACTGCCCGGCCCGGCACTGCGGTTCGGCTGGGCGGCCGTGCCTGCGCTGGCCTGGCTGCTGCTGTTCACCTGGGCCGGTGCCTACGGCGGGGCCGACCTGGCGGACGTCGACCCCTGGTTCCGTGGCCTGGTGCCGGCCGTGCTCTGCTACCCGCTGTTGCTGGTGCGGCCGTGGGCCGCGTTCGGTCTCGCGGTCGGCCTCACCCTCACCCCTCCGCTGTCCACGATGGTGTTCGCCGGCGGGCTGACGCCGCGCTTCGCCACCGACACCGTGATGCACTTCGGGAACCTGATGTTCGTCGGGATCATCGCCGGAGTGCTGGCCAGATTGCGCCACCTGGAGGCGCAGGAGGCCGCCGCGCAGCGGCAGCGAGCGCTCGAGCTGGCCGCGCAGGCGTCCGCCGAGCGGCAGTTGGCGGTGGCGCGGCTGGTTCACGACGAGGTCTTGTCGACCCTGGTGGGAGCCCTGCAGAGCGACGGTGCGCCGATGGTCCGGCAGGCCGCCGAACAGGCCCTCTCGCGACTGCGGACGGCGGGCGTGGCGCACCCGGGCGCCGAGCCGGTGACGTTCGGGCAGGTGACCCAGCTGGTGACCGAGGCGGTGCGGGCAGGCGGGGTGGCCGTCGAGGTGGCCGCGGAGAACCTCCCGGACGCGGAGTTGCCGCGGGTGGCCGCGGACGCGCTGGTGCAGGCCTCCGCCGAGGCGGTGCGCAATGCCGCCCGTCATGGTGGGGCGCGGGTGCGGGTGACGATCTCGTCCGCCGAGGATCCGGGCGGGCTGCGGATCCGGATCGAGGACGACGGGCCGGGCTTCGATCCGGCCGGCCTGCCCCCGGATCGGCTCGGCGTGCGGCAAAGCATCGACGGACGGCTACAGGCCGCCGGCGGGCGCGCCGGCTTCGGCCAGGCTCCCGGTGGCGGTACCCGGGTCGACCTCCGGTGGCCGGCATGACCGTGGAGCATCGGACAGCATCCGTTCCCGGGCTGGGTGCGGCGGGCTTCGACAGCGGCCGGGCACGCTGGGCGCTGGTCGTGGTCTGGGTGACGGGGATCGCGCACGGCTTCGTCGTCGGCCATCTGCCCTCGGGCGTTGCTCCGGTGATCCTCGCCTACCTCGCCAGCCTGGCGGCGGCGCTGCTGCTGACCAGCCGGCGTCCCGCGCCGCTCACGGTGTTCCAGGCAACCCTGCTGGCAGCCTGCGCGGTGTTCAGCAGCGGGGTCTCCCTCCAGTTCGCCGAAGCGGACAGCTGGCTGCTGCAGTTCCCCTGCTATGTGGCGGCGATGATGATTCCGCGCGGGAATCCGATTGCCGGCGGCGCGGCCGGGGGCGTCATCATCGCGCTCGTGATCGGCTGGGGGATCACCACCGGCGAGCCGGCGGCGGTGCTGGTGAGCATGATCGCCGATCCGGCGGCGGGGCTGCTGGTGGGCTACGTCTGGCTGCTCGCGCTGCGGTACTTCGTGGTGCGGGAACGAGCGGCCCGCGATCGCGTTGCCGAGGCCGGGGCGAGTGAGGCGGCGGCGCTGGCCGCCGGCGAGGCAGCCACCGCGGATCTGGCGGGGATCGAGGCGGTCGTCGCGCCGGTGCTGAGCGACCTGGCCGCCGGGCGGCCGCTGGATGAGGCATTCCGGGCCGAGCTGGGCATCGCCGAAGCGGTGGTCCGGGATCGGATCCGGGTGCCGCAGTTGCGGCACCCGCGGCTTGAGGAGTCCCTGGTGCGGGCCCGTCGCCGCGGGGTGCGGGTCCTGCTGGTCGGCGAGCCCTCCGGGGTGCGGGGACTGGATTCCGGGACGGCCGCCACACTCTCCGGGCTGGTGGATTCGGTGGCGACGGGCGGTATCACGATCCGCGCGGTTCCCGGGCAGGCCGCGGTGACGGCCGTCCTCGATCGCGCTGGTGAGATCGAGCGAGTGGAGCTGCTGCCCGGTAGCTGACCTACCGGATCACGCCGTGCCAGACGGCGGTCTGGACGGCGTTCCAGTTCGCGAACCCCACCGCGGATCCGTACACCCACCGGCACTGTCGCCGGGTGAGCGGAATCAGGGCGAGGAGGGCCAGGCTCCACGGCAGGTACCAGGGGTGCAACGCCTGGCCGAGGACGGCGAGCGCGAACGAACCCCAGGCCACCGCCGCCAGCGGACGGTCGGCGAAGGTCACCACCACCCAGCCCAGGACCACCAGCAACACCGCGGTGCCGATCAGGCCCGCCACGGCCAGGACGGCCTCGGCATCGCCGCCGCTCCAGGACGCGATCGCCGCGGCGCCCTTCGACAGCAGGGCCAGCGGCGCCGGGGTGGGCGCCCGGCCCATCAGGTCGAGGCCGGCCACCCAGCCGAAGCCGAGCCCGGTGCCCAGGCAGATCGCGGCGAAGGTGGCGACCGTGACGGCGGTGGCGATCGCCGTCCGCCAACCGAGCAGCCATAGCCGTCGCGGCAGCGGGGAGGCTGCCAGCGCGGCGGCGACCGGCAGCCCGGCGACCGCGATCACCGCCAGCCCGCCCTGTTGCTTGAGTGCCATGGCCACCCCCACGACGGCGGGCGCCAGCAGCAGGCTCATCCAGTCGGCCGGTACCCGTAGCACCAGCCAGATCGCCAGCAGGGTGACCGCCACCATCGGAGCGTCGTTGTGGGCGCCGCCCACGAAATGCAGGACGACCAGCGGATTCAGCACCCCCAGCCAGACGGCCACGCGAGGCGCGGGGACCGCGCCCCCGCGTGACGTCCCAACGAGCGGCACCCGCCGCGAGGAATCGACCGAGCCGCGGAGCTCGGCCGCGATCCGGGGAATCAGCCACAGCATCGCCGCCAGGGCGAGCAGTACCGGAATCCGCATCGCCACGATCGACCAGTACGGATGAGCTCCGGCGAGGGAGACCATCGCCGCCTGCACCACGATCGCCAGCGGGGGATAGGCCACGGTGCTGCCGGCCCACAGCGGATCGACCTGGCCGGCGAACGGCCCACCGCCGCCGGCCAGCCCGAGCAGATAGGGATCCAGGCCCCGCAGTCGCATCCAGCCGAGGTCGGCGTACAGCACCGCGTCCGGGCTGAGTACCGGTGGCACCACCAGCAGCGGCAGACTCCACAGCGCCAGCACGGCCGCGGCCGGCGGGCCCGGGTTCGCCGGGGTGGGACGCAGCCGCCACCAGGCCCAGGTCAGGCCGGCCGCGCCGGCCCCGATGAGCACCCGGTTCAGCGGGATCGGGATCAGCGCGGCGGCCGTCATGACGGTGTCGTTGGGCCAGTACCCGGCGAAGGAATACTCCGGATGGGTGCTGCCCCAGGCGACCAGCGTGGTCGCCAGCATTCCCAGCCATACCCATCGATCGCGCAGGGTGGCGATGAGCGACGGCATGGCTTCCTGGAGTCGAGGACGGTAATGCCCCAGTCTAGGGCGCCTCGCTCACGAGACGGTGAGCCGGCGGCTCAGTCGTCGTAGCCGTAGCGGTCTTCCCAGCGATCCTCGACCCGGTCGGGGGCCTTGTACTGCCGCAGGATGTCCTTGCCCTTGCCGCCGGAGAGCTTGTCCTTGCCGGAGCCGCCCTCGATCAGGTCATGGCCGGACTGGCCGTAGAGCTTGTCCTTGCCCGAGTCGCCCTCGATGTGATCGTTGCCCGAGCCGCCGTAGATCCGGTCGGCACCGCTGCCGCCTTCCAGCGTGTCGTGGCCGGAGCCGCCGTAGATGACGTCCTTGCCGGATTCGCCGTCCACCTCGTCATGGCCGCTGCCGGCGTCGATCCAGTCGTTGCCGGAGCCGCCCTCGACCTCGTCGTTGCCGCTCCCCGCGCAGATGACGTCGTTGCCGCCCCGTCCGTCGATCTCGTCGTGCCCGCCGAGCGCGACGATCACGTCGCGTCCCGAGGTTCCGTTGATCTCGTCGCTGCGTTCGGTGCCGACGATGGTGGCCGGGTAGCCGTTGCAGGTGTAGGCCGGGGTCGCCGCGTCGGCGGTGGTGGTGCCGACCAGGGCGAAGCCGCCGGCGAGCACCCCCGCGAACCCGACCGAGGCGATCCTGCGAAGCGTCCTGGTGTCCATGGTGCTGTCCTCTCTGCTGGGGGCGGTTCAGGCGACCGCTGTGAGCACAGTCGATCACCGCCCGGTGGGAGGCCGATGAATCGTGGATGAGAGCCTGTTCATCCAGCCCGTCACTACGCCACGATGAGCCATGACCACAGATCGTCTGCCCGGTATGGGCGCGTTGGTGAGCCCGGAGGGCATCGGCTTCCGTGTCTGGGCGCCGCATGCCGAGACCGTGTCGGTGGTGGGGACCTTCAACGACTGGGATGCCGCCGCGACACCGCTTGCCGGGGAGGACGACGGCTACTGGTACGGGTTCGAGCCCAGGGCGAAGGTGGGCGACCAGTACCGGTTCGAACTGGTCAACGGCGAGCAACGGCTGTCGAAGGTCGATCCGTACGCGGCCCAGGTGACCAACTCGGTGGGCAACGGGGTGATCTACGACCATGCCGCCTTCGACTGGGAGGACGACGACTTCGCCTGTCCCGCCCACAACGAACTGGTGATCTACGAGTTGCACGCCGGCACCTTCGCCACCACCGAGGGCGAGGTCGGCGATCTCTCCGAGGTCTCCGACCGGCTGGATCACCTGGTCCGGCTGGGCGTCAACGCCGTCCAGATCATGCCGGTGGCCGAGTTCGCCGGCGACTACTCCTGGGGCTACAACCCGGCGCACATCTTCGCGGTGGAGAGCGCCTACGGCGGGCCGGACGCGCTGAAGGCGCTGGTCAGGCATGCCCACCGGCGCGGCCTGGCGGTGATCCTGGACGTGGTATACAACCACTTCGGGCCGTCCGACCTCAACCTGTGGCAGTTCGACGGCTGGAACCAGGACGACAAGGGCGGCATCTACTTCTACAACGACTGGCGCTCGGCCACGCCCTGGGGCGACACCCGTCCCGACTACGGACGCGGTGAGGTGCGCCAGTTCATCCACGACAACGCGCTGACCTGGCTGGAGGCCTTCCACGTCGACGGGCTGCGGTACGACATGACGCCCTACATGCGCAGCGTGGACGCCACCACGACGAACATCCCCGAGGGCTGGAGCCTGTGCCGCTGGATCAACACCGACATCCGGGAGCGGTACCCCGACAAGATCCTGATCGCCGAGGATCTGCACTCCGATCCGTCCGTCAGCTCGACCGGGCCCGAGGGCGGTGCCTTCCATGCCCAGTGGGATGCCCAGTTCGTCCACCCGGTGCGGGAGGCGCTGATCGTCGCCGACGACGCCTGGCGCTCCACCGCCGAGGTGGCCACCGCGATCGGCTACTCCTACGGCGACGCCTTCGCCCGGGTGATCTACACCGAATCCCACGACGAGGTGGCCAACGGCCAGGCCCGGGTGCCGCAGGAGGTGGATCCGGAGGATCCCACCGGCTGGTACTCCCGCAAGCGCTCGACCCTGGGCGCCGGGCTGGTGCTCACCGCGCCCGGCATCCCGATGATCTTCCAGGGCCAGGAGTTCCTGGAGGGCGGCTGGTTCCGCGACGACGTGCCGCTGGACTGGGATCTGGACGAGGAGTTCCACGGCATCGTCCGGCTCTACCGGGATCTGATCCGGCTGCGGCGCAATACCGCTGGCAGCACGGCCGGTCTCACCGGGCAGGGCCTGCTGATCTTCCACAACAACGACGAGGCCAACCTGCTGGCCTTCCAGCGCTGGCGCGACCATGGGCCCGGCGATGACACCGTGATCGTGGCCAACCTCTCCCACGAGCCGCGCAGCGGCTACCGGATCGGGATGCCGGCGCCGGGGGAGTGGCGGCTGCTGTTCAACAGCGACGCGGCGGTCTACTCCGATGCCTTCGGCGACCATCCCAGCGCGGACCTGGTCGCCACCGACGACGACTACGACGGCCTGACCGCCAGCGCCGAGATCACGATCGCCGGCTACTCGCTGTTGATCTACAGCTGGGCCGGCTGAGCCCCCGCGCCCCGCTGCGCCCGCTGGCTGCCCTGCGTCACTGGAACTTTCTGCCACATAGTCCCTCTCCGCGACGGATATGTCGTGGGGCTTCGACTATGTGGCAAAAAGCGCACCGGGCTGGCCGAGGCAGGTCTTGACATCCCGCTGCTTCCATGGTTAGTTAGTTGAGTAACTAACCAAGAAACCCGGGGTTGAGATGGACGAAGGACGGGCGCTCTTCCTGCAGATCGCCGAGCAGATCGAGGACTCGATCGTCGATGGCAGCCTGCCGGAGGAGACGCAGGCGCCTTCGACCAATGAACTCGCCGCCTTCTACCGGATCAATCCCGCCACGGCAGCGAAGGGAGTGAACATGCTGGTCGAGACCGGAGTCCTCTACAAACGTCGTGGTATCGGCATGTTCGTCGCCCCCGGTGCCCGCGAGGCATTGCTCGCCCGCCGCCGAGCCGGTTTCGCCGAGAGCTTCGTCCGTCCGCTGCTGGCTGAAGCCGCACGGCTCGGCCTCAGCGCCGGCGATGTGACGGCGCTGATCGTTTCCCATGCCCCTATCGAAGGAGACCCCTCATGACTGCCGTGATCCAGGCCAGTCACCTCACCAAGCGCTACGGCGACACCCTGGCGCTGGACGACGTCAGCTTCACCATCGAAGCTGACACCATCTACGGCCTGCTCGGCCGCAACGGTGCCGGGAAGACCACGGCGATGTCGATCCTCACCGCGCAGAACTTCGCGACCTCCGGCACCGTGCGGGTCTTCGGGGAGAACCCCTACGAGAACGAACGGGTGCTGCCGCGGATGTGCTTCGTGAGGGAGAGCCAGAAGTACCCCGACGACGCCACCGCGCGCCACGCGCTGACGATGGCCAGCCTGTTCTTCGCGAACTGGGACGCGGAACTCGCCGCCCGGCTGGTGGACGACTTCCAGCTGCCGATGGGGAAGCCGATCAAGAAGCTCTCCCGCGGTCAGCAGTCCGCGGTCGGGGTGATCATCGGGCTGTCCTGCCGGGCCGAGGTCACCTTCTTCGACGAGCCCTACCTGGGCCTGGACGCGGTGGCCCGGCAGCTGTTCTACGACCGCCTGCTGGAGGACTACGCCGAGCATCCCCGCACGATCATCCTCTCCTCGCACCTGATCGACGAGGTCGCGAACATGCTGGAGCGGGTGATCGTGGTCGAGCGCGGCCGCATCCTGCTGGACGACGAGACCGATGTCATCCGCTCCCGGGCGGCGACGATCGTCGGCAATGCCGACGCGGTCGAGCAGTTCGTGGCGGGACGCGAGGTGATCCATCGCGAGAGCCTCGGCCGGGTCACCAGCGCGACCGTGTTCGGTGAGCTCTCGGCGGACGACCACCGGCGGATCGCCGAGGCCGGGCTCGACCTGGCCCCGGTCTCCCTGCAGCAACTGGTCGTGCGGCTCACCATGCGCGACGACTGGAGCAATGGCAACGCCCAGGAGGTGGCGGCATGAACCGGGTACTCAAAGTGGCGCGGATGCAGCTGATCAACAAGCAGACCTACGTGTGGGTGCCGCTGATGATCATCGGCGCCGCCTTCGTGATCAGCTGGCTGATCTTCGCGATCCTGCGCGTCCCCAGCGACGCCACCGCCTTCAACGGGGCCGCGCAGGCACCGCTGTGGTACTTCGCGGTGATCGGGGTGCAGAGCCTCACCCTGACCTTCCCGTTCTCCCAGGCGCTCAGCGTGACCCGGCGGACCTTCTTCCTGGGAACCACGCTGGTGGCGATCGCCTCCGGGGCGATCGTGGCGACCCTCTACGTCGTGCTGGCGCCGCTGGAGCGTGCCACGAACGGCTGGGGCGTCAGCTCCAACATGTTCAACGTCGTCTGGGTGACCGACGGCCCCTGGCACCACGCCTGGGTGTTCTTCCTCGCCCTGACCTCGGTCTTCTTCCAGTCCGGCTTCTGGGCGGCGACGATCTACAAGCGCTGGGGCGCCACCGTGCTCACCACGGTCCTGATCGGCCTGGGGCTGCTGGTGGTCGGGGTGCTCGCCCTGGTCTCCTGGCAGAACTGGTGGGCGCACCTGGGCAGCTGGTTCGTGGTTCAGACCCCGCTCTCCCTGGGCGGCTGGCTGCTCGCGTTCTCCGCGATGCTGGCGGTCTTCGCCTATCTCGCGCTGCGCCGCGCGACGCCGTAGCAGGGGCCGTGCCCCACGGTGAAGAACGGCGGCATAGGCTCGATGCGAGCCGCCCTCCGCGGCTCTGGCGAAGGAGTCGGGATGTCGACCATCGTGTGGCTGGAGCAGGCCAGCGGGCTGGCGCTGGTGGGCGGCAAGGCCGCCAATCTGGGCGAGTTGATGCGAGCCGGATTCGAGGTGCCACGCGGGTTCGTGGTGACGACCGAGGCCTACCACCGTCGCGATCCGGAGGGTGCGGTGCCGCCGGGCATCGCCGACGAGATCCGTGCCGCGTGCCAGGAACTGGTGGGGGAGCCCGGGGCGCGGGTCGCCGTCCGCTCCTCGGCTACCGCGGAGGATCTCGCCGAGGCCAGCTTCGCCGGCCAGCAGGAGACCTTCCTCGACGTCGCGGGTGAGAACGTGGTCGGCGCGGTCGCCGGCTGCTGGGCCTCGCTATTCTCCGAGCGTGCGGTCGCCTACCGCCGCGAGCGCGACATGGACGAGTCCGGCCTCGGGATAGCGGTCGTCGTCCAGCTCATGGTGCCGGCCCGGGCTGCCGGAGTGATGTTCACCGCCAACCCGGTAACCGGCAAGCGCGGCGAGACCCTGATCACCGTCGCCTTCGGGCTGGGGGAGGCGGTGGTCGCCGGGACGGTGAACCCCGACACCTTCGTGATCGACCGGACGAACCACTCCGTGACCTCCTTCCGGCGGGGTGACTCCGACGAGGCCGACCATCCGGTCGGCCTCCCCTCCGGCCGGACGCCGGAACCGCTGAGCAGGGAGCAGGCGATCGAACTGGCCGGCATCGGCGATCGGATCGAGACCCACTTCGGCGTGCCGCAGGATGTCGAGTGGGCGCTGGACGCCGCGGGCTTCCACCTCCTGCAGGCCCGCCCGATCACCGCCCTGCCGGAGCCGACCACCGAGGTGCCCGACGAATGGCCCAGCGAACCGGGCAACATGTACTTCCGGGCCAGCATCGTCGAGCAGTTGCCCGACCCGCTCACCCCGCTGTTCGCCGACCTGATGGCAGAGGCCGTGCCCACCAGCCTGCAGGCGCTGATGGACGACCTGGGGGAGGCGGTCGGCCGTCGCGAGAACCTGCTCGCCGGGCTGGACATCGGCTTCCCCACCATCAACGGCTACGCCTACTACCGCTACGCCAACGACGCCATGCGACGGGTCACCGGCGCCTCGCTCCCCGCCGTCCGGCTGCTCCTTCACGAAGGCGGCAGGTTCTTCCTGAAGCGCTGGCGCGAGCAGGGGCTACCCGAGTACCGCGCCGCGGTCGCCGCCTGGAGCGGACGCGAACCGGCCGGGCTGGAGACTCCCGAACTGCTGGCGGGGGCGGCGGAGCTGCTCGCCGCGGGGTGCCGCTACTACACCTTCGTCCAGACCATCATCCCGCTCTCCGGAGCCGGGGAGCTGAGCTGGCACGCCCTGCACCGCGGTCTGGTCGGGGTGCGGCGCGAGACCGTCGAAACCTACCTGCTGGGGCTGGATTCGGCTCCGCTGCGCGCCGAGCAGGCGCTGTGGCAGCTGGGCCGGTGGGTGCTGGCGGACGATGCGCTGGCCACCGCCCTCGCCGATCCGGCGCTCGACGCGCGCGGGCCGGTTCCCGCGGGGGTCCGGGCCGAGCTCTGGGAGCAATGGCGGCAGCGCTTCGCCGGCTACCTGGCCGAGTACGGGCACACGGTCTACAACCTCGACTTCGTCAACCCGGTGCCGGCCGACGATCCGGCCCCGATCCTGCAGGCCTTGCGCTTCGTGCTGAGCGGCGCGGCCGTCGACCCGTTCGCGCGGCAGGCCCGGCTGGCCGAGAACCGTGCCCGGGCCACCGCTGCGCTACTGGACGCGCTCGATCCGGTGCGGCGCGGGCTGGTGGCCCGCTCGCTGGAGTGGATGGCCCAGGTCGTTCCGGCCCGCGAGGACGCGCTGGCGGCGCAGGGGCTCGCCTGGCCGGTGATGCGGCGCCTGCTGGCCGAGTTCGGTCGCCGGCTGGTGGCCGCGGGTGTGCTGACGGAACCCGAACAGGTCTTCTGGCTGACCCGGGTGGAGGCCGGGCAGGCCGCGGCCGGGCAGCCGCTGCCGGGGCTCGCCGACCGGATCGCCGAGCGCGCGGCTCTGCACCGTGGCCGGGCGCTGCTGCGCCCGCCGCAGTATCTGCCGGTCAACCGATTGATGACCGTCTGGGATCGCTTCCTGCCGGCCAAGGTCGATGCCGGCTCCGGGGAGGTGCTGCGCGGCAATGCCGGCAGTGGCGGGGTGGTGACCGGGCCGGCGCGGGTGATCTCCGGACCGTCCGATTTCGCCGACTTCACGCCGGGGGAGATCCTGGTCGCCGAGATCACCACGCCGGCCTACACCCCGCTGTTCGCGGTCGCCGGAGGGGTGGTGACCGACATCGGCGGCGTGCTCTCGCACGGCTCGATCGTGGCCCGTGAGTACGGCATCCCCGCGGTGCTGGGGACGGGTGCCGCGACCTCGCGGATCGCCACCGGCGACGTCATCACGGTGGACGGCGGACGCGGCGAGGTGCGGCTGGCCGGCGCCGAACCGGCGGCGCCGGGCCGCGCGGTCTGGCCGTGGCTGGTGGCCGGGGCGGTCGCGGGGGCCGGAGCGTGGTGGTGGTACCGCCGGGCTACTGCTCCGGAATCGCGGCCAGCAGATCGATGACGATCGCCTGGGATTCGATCCCGTTCTCGTCATCGGTCGGGTAGATCAGCAGCAGCCGGGAGCCGACCCGCTGGCCGATCGTCTCCGGGCCGCCACCGCCCTCGGTCTGCTGGAAGGACTCCGACCAGCTGGAGTAGTCCTGCGATCCCCAGTAGCCCAGCACGACGTGGTAGAGCAGGTAGTCGGTGTCCGTCACGACGTCGCCGGAGCCCTCCGCCAGGACGATGACCTGCGCCTCGGTGGGCTCGGGGGAGTCGGCGGCGAACTCGAGGGCCGGCTCCTGGCCCAGTTCGCCGGAGACCGTCAGCCCCGGCGGCAGGGTCGCCTCGACGGGGGTGGCCGCGGTGAGGGCTTCGGTGGTGACCGTGACGGTGGCCAGCACGTCGACGACGAAGACCAGGGTCGAGCCGGCGGGAATGGAGTCGTCGTCCACGTCGCCGTAGCCGTAGTCCGGCGGAACCACCACCAGCACCCGATCGCCCACCCTGGTGCCGGTCAATCCGTACCGCCAGCCGTCGACCACCTCATGCAGCGAGAAGTGGGCCGGTGCTCCGGTGCCGTAGGAGCCGTCGAACTCGGAGCCATCGCTCCACAGGAAGCCCGCGTAATCGACCGTCACGAAGTCGCCATCGGCCACGGTCTCGCCGTCTCCAGCGGTCAACGTCTGGACGCTGATCACCGACGGCGGATCGGCGTCGACCGTGGTCATCGTGGGGATGCCATCTGCGTCGAAGCTGATCGTCGGCAATTCGCCCGAGGGATCTCGATCCACGTCGGGAGCGCCGGGCGCCGTGCTCGAACTGACTGTGGGGGAGGGAGTAACGGCGCCGCCGCCGGCTGAGCAGGCCGTCAGCGTCAGGGCGGCGGCAGCGAGCAGGGCGACGGGGAGCTTCATCTTCGTTGTCATCCCCACCGACGCTAGCCGGTGAAGTTAGGAGCCTGCTGTGAGCCCGGTTCGTTGGCGATCGCCTCGTGGTGGCGCACCACTTCGGCGACGATGAAGGTCAGGAGCTTCTCGGCGAACTCGGGATCGAGATTGGACGCGATCGCCAACTGACGCAACCGAGCGATCTGCTCCACCTCGCGATCGGGATCGGCCGGGGCGAGATCCCGTTCGCGCTTCAGCACGCCGATCTGTTGCGTGATCTTGAAGCGTTCGGCCAGCAGGGCGATGATCGCGGTGTCGAGATTGTCGATCGACCCCCGTAGGCGGTCGAGTTCGGGATCGGTCTGCACGGCGTCAGCCTAGGCGACGATGTCGCCGGGGGAGGTGTTGGCGGGAATGCCGGTCACCACCGAGTTCGGTGGCACATCCTTCACGACCAGGGCGTTGGCGCCGATCTTGGTGCCGTCGCCGATGGTGATCGGGCCGATGATCTTGGCCCCGGCTCCCAGCAGGACATTGCTGCCGATCGTGGGGTGCCGCTTGAACCGGCCCCGGGAACGGCCGCCCAGGGTCACCTGGTGGTACATCAGGACGTCATCGCCCACCTCGGCGGTCTCGCCGATCACCACCCCCATGCCGTGGTCGATGAAGAACCGCCGTCCGATGGTGGCACCGGGATGGATCTCGACGCCGGTGAAGAACCGGGCGAGCTGGGAGAGGATCCGCGCCGGCGGGTGGAGCGCCGGGCTGGTCACCCACAGCTTGTGGCACAGCCGGTAGACCCACACGGCATGGACGCCGGGGTAGGTCAGCGCCACCATCAGCTTCGAGGTCGCCGCCGGATCCTCCCGCATGGCAGCGTCCAGATCCTCGCGGACACGCCGCCAGGCCGACTTCAACACAGGATGCATGACGCTCCGTCCGCGCGGGGTTTGGGCCTACTTTCCCACCGAGGCGGACGGGGCTGTCAACTGACCGGGAACCCGCGGGCCGCGATGTGGACCGATGCTCCGCCACAAATGGTCATTGGGCGGGCCAGCCGCCCGGGAGGTGACGATGAAGCTCTCCGACCGCCACCGCACGAGCGGCGCGGAGAGCAGACTTGTCGACATTCTGGGGCTAGGCTGCGGCCTGTGAAGAACGACGAGACCGCGCTGTTCGAGACCGATCCGGCGCAGGAACTGGGGCCGACCGGTCGTCCGTGGCCGCAACTGCCGGTGCCCACGGCACCCGACCGCAGCCGTCCGACCCGGGCGCTGATCATCGCGCTGTGCAACCAGAAGGGCGGCGTGGGCAAGACCACCACGACGATCAACCTGGGTGCCGCGCTGGCCGAGACCGGACGCCGCGTGCTGCTGGTCGACTTCGATCCGCAGGGCTCGCTGTCGGTCGGGCTGGGGGTGAACCCCCACACCCTGGAACTCAGCGTCTACGACCTGCTGGTGCGCCGCAACCTCGACATCACCGACGTCATCCAGCACACCACCACCGAGGGCATGGACCTGCTGCCCAGCAATATCGACCTGTCGGCCGCCGAGATGCAGCTGGTGAGCGAGGTCGCCAGGGAACAGACCCTGCACCGGGTGCTGGCCAAGATCCGCAGCCAGTACGACGTCATCCTGATCGACTGCGCGCCCTCGCTGGGGCTGCTGACGGTCAACGCGCTGACCGCCTCCGACAAGGTGCTGATGCCGCTGGAGTGCGAGTTCTTCGCGCTGCGCGGCATCGCCCTGCTGACCGACACGATCACCAAGGTGCAGGACCGGCTGAATCCCGAACTCGAGGTGCTGGGCATTCTCGGCACGATGTACGACTCGCGCACCCTGCACAGCCGGGAGGTGCTGGAGCGGGTGGTCCAGGCCTTCGGCGACCAGGTGTTCCACACCGTCATCCGGCGCACCATCAAGTTCCCCGAGACGACGGTCGCCGGTGAGCCGATCACCAGCTACGCCTCGAACTCGGCCGGTGCGCAGGCTTACCGCGATCTGGCCCGGGAGGTGCTGGCCCGATGCCCCGGCGCGTAGGACTGCCGGGCGCGGCGGAGCTGTTCCGCTCGACCGCCCCCGCAGAGGACGGGCCGGCCGAGACCGGGAGCGCCGCACCGGAGCAGGCGCTGGCGAGCGGCCGGGTGAAGCACGACGAGAAGATCACCGTCTATGTCAGCAGCGCGGAGCTGCTGGCCCTCGAACACGCCCGGCTGCGGTTGCGCGCCGAGCACGGGCTGGCCGTCGACCGGGGCCGGATCGTCCGGACCGCGATCGGCCTGATCATGGCCGACTTCGAAGCCGAGGGCGACGAGTCGGGCCTGGTCCGCGCCCTGGCCGAGCAGTGACCCAGGAGCAGGTCCGGGACGGGGCACTGGTCGGGGAGGAGACGGCGCAGGCCGGTGGCTTCACCGTCCACCTGACCAACTTCTCGGGTCCCTTCGATCTGCTGCTGCAGCTGATCGGAAAGCACAAACTCGACATCACCGAGGTCGCGCTTTCGCAGGTGACCGACGAGTTCATCGCCCATCTGCGGCACGCCCAGGACACCCAGGCCTGGGATCTCAACGAGACCAGCCAGTTCATCGTGATCGCCGCCACCCTGCTCGATCTCAAGGCGGCGCGTCTGCTGCCTTCCGGCGAGGTGGACGACGAGGAGGATCTGGCGCTACTGGAGGCCCGCGACCTGCTCTTCGCCCGCCTCATGCAGTACCGCGCCTTCAAGCTGGTGGCCGGCTGGATCGCCGACACCCTCGCCGTCCAGGATCGCCGGCTGCCGCGTCCGGGCGGCTTGGAGGAGCAGTACGCCAAGCTGCTCCCCGAGGTCGACCTCACCGGCATGGCCGAGCAGCTGGCCATGCTGGCCGGCAACGCGCTGGCGCCCAAGCCGGCGATCGAGGTGTCGCTGGCACACCTGCATGTCCCCAAGGTGAGCGTCCGTGAGCAGGCCGAGCTGATCGTGGCCCGGCTCCGTGAGCACACCAGCCTGTCGTTCCGCGCACTCACCGCCGATGCCGACGACCGGCTGGTCGTGGTGGCGCGCTTCCTGGCCTTGCTGGAGCTGTACCGTGAGCAGGCGGTCGCCTTCGAGCAGCTGGCGCCGCTGGCGGAGCTGACCGTCCGCTGGCTCGGCGGCGAGGTGGGCGAGATCTCGGAATTCGACCAGGAGGCGGAGGTGCCGGCCGATGAGTGACCAGGGTCTGGACGTGGAACAGATCCCCGACATCGAGTGGGATCCGGCGACTCTCGGCGCACCCGTGGAGGCGTTGCTGCTGATGGCGACCGAGCCGATTCCGGCCGACGAGCTGGCCCGCGCGGTAGGCGCTCCGGTGGACGTGGTGACCACCTGCCTGGAGCAGCTGGCGAGCTTCTACGACGAGACCGGCCGTGGCTTCGAGCTGCGCCGGGTGGGCCAGGGCTGGCGCTACTACACCCGCGCCGCCCACGCCGAGCTGATCGGCGCCTGGTTGCTGGACGGCCAGCCCGGGCGGCTCTCGCAGGCCGCGCTGGAGACGCTGGCGGTGGTCGCCTACCTGCAGCCGATCTCGCGTGGCCGGGTCGCCGCCGTCCGTGGGGTCAACGTGGACGGCGTGATCCGCACCCTGGCCACCCGCGACCTGATCGAGGAGGTCGGACGAGACCCGGAGAGCGGCGCGCGGCTGTTCGCCACCACGGCCACCTTCCTGGAGCGGATGGGCCTGACCAGCCTGGACGAGCTGCCGCCGCTGGCTCCCAACCTGCCCGATGCCTCCGCGCTGGAGGCCGAGTTGGCCGGGCTCGCGAACCCGACCCTGGATGAGGAGATCGAGTGACCGAGACTGACGGCGTCCGGCTGCAGAAGGTGCTGGCCCGGGCCGGCGTGGCATCCCGCCGCGCCAGTGAGGACCTGATCGCGCGCGGTCGGGTCGAGGTCAATGGCCAGGTGGTGACCGAGCAGGGCACCCGCGTCGATCCGGTGCACGACGTCATCCGGGTGGACGGTGCCCGGATTCCGCCCGACCACCGCAACACCTACCTGGTGCTGAACAAACCGCGCGGCGTACTCTCGGCGATGGCCGACGACCGCGGCCGGCCCACCCTGGCCGACCTGGTGCCGAATCGACGCGGCGAGCGCCTGTTCCACGTCGGACGGCTCGACGCCGAGACCGAGGGCTTGATCCTGCTGACCAATGACGGCGAGTTCGCCCAGCGCATGAGCCACCCCTCCCACGAGGTGCGCAAGACCTATCTCGCCGTCGTCCAGGGTGGGCTGGAGCATGGCAGCCTGGCCCGGCTGCGCCGCGGCATCACCCTGGAGGACGGCCCGATCACCCCGGACAAGGTGCGGATCGTGGCCCGGGAACCCCGCCAGACCATGGTCGAGATCACCCTGCATTCGGGCCGCAACCGGATCGTCCGGCGGATCTTCGAGGACCTGGGCCATCCGGTGCTGCGGCTCTCCCGCACCGCGATCGGGCCGGTTCGCCTGGCGCGCCTGAAGTCGGGGGAGTGCCGCGATCTCACCCGCGAGGAGCTCGGCGCGCTGCTGGATGCCGTGAAGCTGTAGCCCGCCGGTTCGCTGGGCGATTGGGTGGCGCGATAAGGTCGGGGGCGTGTTCCGCCGTGTCTTGACCGTTGTCGCCGCCGCTCTCGTTCTGACCTCCTGCGCTGGCTCGCCCGACCCCTCCGCCTCGCAGTCGGCCACGCCGGCTCCGACGCCGAGTGAGTCCGCCACGCCGACTCCGTCGCCGTCCCCGACCATTCCGGCCACCGACACGCTGGACGGGATCAAGGTCACCGGCGAGCGGCTGCAGGCGCCCAAGGTGGAGTTCGACAAGCCGCTGCGGATCGACCAGACCCGCTTCGAGGTGCTGGAGCCCGGCTCCGGCCCTAAGGTCGCCGAGGACGGCTGGGTGACCGTGCACTACTACGGCGTGAACGCGCGGACCGGCGACGTCTTCGACCAGTCCTTCGAGCGCGGCGCGCCGACGACCTTCCAGCTCACCGGCGTGATCCCGGGCTTCCAGAAGGGGCTCACCGGCCAGCAGGCCGGCAGCCGGGTGCTGATCGCCGTCCCGGGTGAGGACGGCTACGACAGCTCCTACCAGATCGCGCCGGAGTACGCGCCCGAGGGCTACGAGCTGTTCGACACCCTGCTGTTCGTCGTCGACATCATCGACGTGTCGCTGACTGAGCCCTCCGGTGCCGCGGTGACCCCGCCGGCCGGGCTGCCGACGGTCTCGGCGGGCACCGGCAAGCCGACCGTCACGATTCCTTCCACCGCGGCTCCGAGCGCCATGGTCGCGCAGACCCTGATCGAGGGCACCGGCCGTAAGGTCGAGGCGGACGACATCATCACCGCCCGCTACGTCGGCTATTCCTGGAAGACCGGGGAGTTGATCGACGACGGCTTCGACACCCCGACCTCGCTGGCGCTGGCCAAGCTGATCCCGGGCTGGGTCAAGGGCCTGGAGGGCAAGCCGGTCGGCTCCCGGGTGCTGCTGGTGCTGCCCCCTGCCGACGGCTTCCCCGAGGGAGCCAACAACCCGCCGCTGGAGAAGGGCGACACGATCGTCTACGTGGTGGACCTGCTGTTCTCCCAAGCCGCTGCCTGACATGACGCAGGCGCTGGTGCCGCGTCGGCGTTGGCTGGTCGGGGCCGGTGCGGTCGCGGTGCTGCTGGCGGGCATCGTGGGGCTGTGGGCGGTTCGCGCCCACCCCGCGCTGGACGAACGCTGGCTCCACCTGGCGGTGGGGCTGCGCGGCCCGGGTTGGGATCAGCTGGCGCTCGCGCTCAACTACCTGGGTGGCGGCGTGCTCGGTGTGTTCGTGGTGCCGATCGTCGGCACCGCCGTGCTGGCCTGGCGGCGCGGACGCTGGCCGGCGCTCTTCTTCCTGGTCGCCTCCGCAGCGAGCGCACTGGTGGTTCAGGTGCTCAAGGCGAGCTTCGGGCGGGCCCGCCCGGACGAGATCCTGGTCGTCGCCGACGCCGGTTCGTTCCCCTCCGGGCATACCGCCAACGCAGCCACCCTGGCAGTGGTGCTGGGCGTGCTGTTCCCGACGGTGTGGGTATGGATCGCCGGCGCGCTCTACACCGCCGTCATGGCGCTCAGCCGCACCTACCTGGGCGCCCACTGGCTGACTGACACCCTGGGCGGCATGCTGGTCGGCGCCGGCATGGCGATGCTGTGCTGGGCGATCTTCGCCACCAGGCTGGCCGGGTCAGCCGTCGACCAGCCACGGGGCGCGGGGTAGCCGGGCGGGATCCCAGCGCCGGAGCAACTCGGCAGCGGTCACCGGTTCACCGGGTGCCGCCAGAGCGAGGCTGGCCGCCAGCATCGAGAGCACCTGGTCGGCCGTGACGCCGCGGGCTGCCAGATCGGCCAGGGTGACCGCGCCGTCCCGCTTGGCCAGCCGGGTTCCGGCGCGGTTGACCGCCAGCGGGACATGGCCGTACCGCGGTGGTTCCCCGCCCAGCTGCTGGGTCAGCCAGGCCTGGCGCGGGGCGGACGAGAGCAGATCGTCGCCGCGGATCACCTGGTCGACTCCCTGGGCGAGGTCGTCCACGACCACCGCGAAGTTGTAGGCCCAGACGCCGTCGTTGCGGCGCACCACGAAGTCGTCCACCAAGCCGCTGACCTCGCCCGCCCAGATGTCGGTCACGGTGCAGGTCGCCGCATCGGCCCGGATCCGTAGCGCCGGCGGCCGGCTGCGCCGGCGCTGTTCCCGTTCGGCCTCGGACAACCCGCGGCAGGTTCCCGGGTAGGGACGGAAGCCGTCGTGCGGCGCGGACGCCGCCTCGGCGATCTCCCGGCGGGTGCAGAAGCACTCGTACAGCCGATCCGAGAGCAGCCCGGCCGCCGCCTGATAGGCATCCAGCCGGGCCGACTGCCACATCACCGGAGGATCGAAATCCAGGCCGAGGGCCGCCAGATCGGCGAGCTGTCCTTCGGCCACCGGACCGGCCGCGGCCACCCGCGCCACGTCCAGATCCTCGATCCGCAGCCAGAATCGCCGGCCGGTGCCGCGCGCCATCAGCCAGGCCACCACCGCGGTGCGCAGGTTCCCCAGATGCAGCGCCGAGGTCGGGCTGGGGGCGTATCGGCCGGCCGTCACGAGCGTTAGTCTGCCGGATCGGCCCGGCGCCCGCCGCGGCCGCCACGGCGCTGCTAGCCTCGAGGCGTCCACCAACGTCCGAGGGCACGCATGGCACCACGCAAGACCGAGCGGATCATGAACCTCACGATCTGCCTGCTGATGGCGCGCCGGTTCGTCGACAAGGCCTACATCCGGCAGATGATCGAGGGCTACCACGACCTGAGCGACACCGCCTTCGAGCGCACCTTCGAACGCGACAAGGACGAACTGCGCCGGCTGGGCGTGCCCGTGGAGACCGGTTCCAACGATCCCTTCTTCCCCGACGAGGTGGGCTACCGGATCCGGCGGGCCGATTTCGAGCTACCGCCGATCGACTTCGCCCCAGCCGAGGCCGCCGTGCTCGGCCTGGCCTCCCGGGTCTGGGAATCGGCCACCGCAGCCGACCAGGCGGTGTCCGCGATGGCCAAGCTCCGCGCCGTGGGCGTTGACCCCGATCCCGGACGGGTGACCGGCCTGACCGCGGCGATCGGCGGCCGGGAGCCGGCCTTCGACGCACTGTGGCAGGCCACCATGGAGCGGGTGCCGGTCGGATTCGACTACCGCGGTGAGCCGCGCCGGGTCGAACCCTGGACGATGACCTACCGGCGGGGCGCCTGGTACCTGCTCGGCTACGACCGGAACCGGGCCGGACAGCGGGTGTTCAAGGTGGCCCGGGCCGGCCGAGAGGTGACCCCGATCGGCAAGCCGGGCTCCTACCAGGTGCCCGAGATCGACGCGGCCCGGCTGCTGGCGAGCCTGCAGCCCTCCCGGCCCGACACCACCGCTGTGCTGGCGATCCGCGGCGACCGGGCGCCCACGCTGCGCCGCCGTGGCGAACCCGCCGAAGCCGAGGTGCCGCCGGGCTTCGCCGCCTACCGGGTCGGCTACGCCACCGGGGGCGATCTGGTGGGCGAGGTCTGTTCCTACGGCCCGGATGTCATCGTGCTCGAGCCGGCCGAGCTGCGCCAGGCGGTCATCGACCAGCTGACCGCCATCGCCGGAGGTGAGCGATGACCTCGATCGAGCAGGTAAACCGGATGCTGGCCCTGGTGCCCTACCTGCAGGCCCGCCCGGATGGCGCCGACCTGGCGCAGACCGCAGCCGCCTTCGGCGTGACCCCGAAGCAGCTGCTCGCCGACCTCGACGTGCTCTGGTACTGCGGCCTGCCCGGCGGGCTGCCGGGCGACCTGATCGAGGTCGACATCGCCCAGACCGGCTGGATCCAGCTGTCGAACGCCGAGTACCTCAGCCGCCCGCTGCGGTTCGCGCCCGACGAGGCGATGAGCCTGGTCGTCGCCCTGCAGCTGGTGCGCGAACTCGGCGGCCCCGAACTCACCGTGGCCGTGGATGGCGCGCTGGCCAAGCTGACCGGCGCGCACGCCGCTGCGCGTCCACCGGTGGTGATCGACGTCGCGTCCGGTTCGGCCGAGATCCGGCGCCGGCTCGCCGAGGCGATCGAGCGCGGCCTGGTGGTACGGCTCACCTACGACGGCCAGACCCGCGCCGAGACCACGACCCCGCTGGTCGAGCCCAAGCGGCTCTCGGTGCGCGACGGCTACGGCTACCTGGATGCGTGGAGCCTCGACCGCGACGACTGGCGGGTCTATCGACTGGATCGGATCGCGGAGGTCACCGTCACGGAGGCGACCGGCCAGGACAGGGGAGCCGTCCCCGGCTTCGGCTCCGGCTGGCTGGATGAGCGGCCCGACGCCGCCGAGGTGACCCTGCTGCTGGGGCCGGACGCCCACTGGATCACCGAGTACCTCCCGGTGCGGCACACCGCGCCGACACCGCAGGGGCTGGCGGTCACCCTGCTGGTCGCCGATCCGGCCTGGCTGCGTTCCTGGCTGCTGCGGCTGGGGATCGGGGTGCTCTCCGTCCAGCCGCCGGAAGCCGCCGCGTCGGCCCGGGACGCCGCCCGGGAAGCCCTTTCGCTGTACCAGGGGTAAGGTTTCGGCCATGGTCTGGGTGTTCGTCTTCGTCGGCATCGCGCTGGGCGGCCTGATCATGCTGATCAGCTACGCGGTGTGGCTGGCGCACAAGGCGTCCGACCTGTTCTCGGAGATCGAGATGCTCGGCACCCGCGCCACCGAGCTCGGCGACCTGCTGGAGCAGCTCGAACTGCCATCGGCGACCGGTGCCGGCAGCAGCGGGTAGAGTTCGGACGCACGAAGCAAGCCAGGAGGGGACCATGCCGCAGGGCTGGGAATGGGTCATCATCGCGGTCGTCGCGCTGCTGCTGTTCGGGGGAACCCGGCTGGCAGGGATCGGCAAGAGCGCCGGTAAGGCGATCCGCGAGTTCAAGGAAGAGACCTCCACATTGAAGTCCGAGGCGCCTACGGAACCCACGCCGCCGGCGGTCGAGCCGCCGGCCCAGCCGTCCGACACTCCTGCGCCGGAAACCGAGCGGGAGCGCGAGTCCGAAGCCTGACGATGGCACGCCTGAGCCTGGCGTGGCTGCGTCCGCCGAAGGCGGCCCCCGGCGGGGTGATGTCCCTGGCCGATCACCTGCGCGAACTGCGTTATCGGCTGATCTGGTCGCTGGTCGCGATCGGGGTCGCCGCGGTGGTGGCGGCGATCTTCTACGACACCCTCTACCAGGTGATGATGCGGCCCTACCAGCAGGCCATCGCGATGCTGGCGGTCAGCCATCCCGAGATCGACACCACGACGGTGATCAGCGATGTCACCGGCCCGCTGATGCTCGCGATCAAGGTGTGCGCGGTGGCCGGGCTGGTGCTGGCCAGCCCGATCTGGGTGTACCAGATCTGGGCGTTCATCGTGCCTGCCCTGCTGGCCAAGGAGAAGAAGTGGGCGCTGGCTTTCCTCGGCACCGCCGTCCCGCTGTTCCTGCTGGGGGTCGCGGTGGGCTACTACATCATGCCGCAGGGCATCGTGGTGATGCTGTCCTTCACCCCCGACAGCGTCCCGGTGCTGAACCTGCTGGATGTCGGGCCGTTCCTGGAGCTGATGCTGCGGCTGATGGTGGTCTTCGGGCTCGGCTTCCTGATGCCGGTGGTGGTGGTCGGCCTCAACCTGGTCGGCGTGGTCAAGGCGAAGCAACTCGCCAAGGCGCGCACCTACGTCATTTTCGGCATCTTCGTCTTCGGTGCCGCCGCGACCCCTTCCAGCGATCCGTTCTCTATGCTCGCGCTGGCGATCCCGATGACCGTGCTCTACCTGATCGCGGAAGTCATCGCCCACATCCATGACCGGCGCGTCGCCGCGCGGGAAGCACAGGAGATGACAGCCGGATGAGCCTGCGCAGCTACGACGGACCCACGCTGACCCTGGTGGTCAACCCCACCGCGGGCCGGGGCCGCGCCCGGCGCTGGCTGCCCAGGGTCGCGACAGCCTTGCTCACCGGGCTGCCGGGGGCGAACCTGCGGGTCTTCCAGACCACCTCCTTCGCCGATGCCCGGCTGCGGACCATCGCCGCCGTCGAGGGCGCCCGGCCGCAGGTCGAGGGGCGCCGCCCGGATGCCCTGCTGGTGATGGGCGGGGACGGCATGATGCACCTCGGCCTGAATGCCGCGGCCGGCACTGACGTGCCGCTCGGCCTGATCCCGTCCGGGCGGGGCAACGACTTCTGCCGTGGCGCCGGCGTGCCGCGGGAGACCATGGCCGCGGTGCAGGCGATCGTGGAGGGAGTCACCCAGCGGATCGACCTGATGGAGGCCACCGGCGACCTGGTCGGGGGAGCCGAACGCCGCTGGGTGGGCTCGATCGTCTCCACCGGCTATGACTCCCGGGTCAACCACCGCACCAACCAGCTGTCCTGGTCGCTGGGCGGGCTCAGCTACGCCTGGACGGCGCTGGCGGAGCTCGCCGTCTTCGAGCCGGTGCGCTACCGGCTGGTGATCGACGGGGTTCACCGCGAGCAGTCGGCGATGCTGGTCGCGGTCGGCAATGCGGGCTACTTCGGCGGCGGAATGTGGGCCTGTCCGCGGGCCGACGTCACCGACGGGCTGCTGGACGTCACCATCGTCAACCCGGTCAGCCGGATGACCCTGCTGCGGCTGCTGCCGGCCATGTTCACCGGCGGCTTCGTGAAGGATCCGGCGGTGGAACTGATGCGCGCGAGCGAGGTGATCGTCGACGGCGACGGGCTGTGGGGAATGGCCGATGGCGAGGATCTCGGCCGGGTTCCGCTGCACCTGCGCGCCGTCCCCGAACAGGTCAGCCTCTACACCTCCTGAGGAGGCCCTGCCTGGTGGAGCGCGGGCGCCCCACCAGGCAGCACGATCAGCCCAGCGCAGCCGCCAGCTCCTGGGCGGGCAGGTCGGGGAAGGCGTCCGCGACCGCCTGGTAGGTGATGGCGCCGTCGTGGGTGTTGATGCCCTTGGCCAGGGAGGGGTTGTCCTGACAGGCCTTGAGCCAGCCCTTGTCGGCCAACTGGATCGCGTACGGCAGGGCGGAGTTGGTCAGCGCCCAGGTCGACGTGCCCGGCACCGCTCCCGGCATGTTCGCCACGCAGTAGAAGATCGAGTCGTGCACCGTGAAGGTGGGCTCGTCATGCGTGGTCGGACGGGAATCCTCGAAGCAGCCGCCCTGGTCGATCGCCACATCCACCAGCACCGAACCCGGCTTCATCTGCGAGACCATCTCGTTGGTGACCAGCTTCGGCGCCTTCGCCCTGGGGACCAGCACGGTGCCGATCACCAGATCGGCGGCCAGCACCTGCTGGCGCAGGCTCATCGCGTTCGAGGCCACGCCCTGCACCCGGTTCTGGTAGCGCCAGTACGTCATGCGCAGCTTGTCCAGATCGGTATCCAGGATGGTCACGTCCGCGCCCATGCCGAGCGCGATGTTCGCCGCGTTCTGGCCGGCGACGCCGCCGCCGAGCACCACCACCTTGGAGTTGTTCACCCCGCCGATGCCGCCCAGCAGCAGCCCGCGTCCGCCGTTGGCCTTGCGCAGGTGTTCCGCGCCCACCTGGGGAGCCAGGCAGCCGGCCACCTCCGACATCGGGTACAGCAGCGGCAGCCCGCCGCCCGGCAGTTGCACCGTCTCGTAGGCGATCGCCGTCGTCCCGGCCCGCACCAGGGCCTCGGTCTGGGGACGATCGGCGGCCAGGTGCAGGTAGGTGAACAGCAGCAGGTCGTGGCGCAGGAACCCGTACTCGCTGGCGATCGGCTCCTTGACCTTGATCACCATCTCCCCGGCGGCCCAGGTCGCTTCGGCGCCCTCGACCATCGTGGCTCCCTGCTCCTCGTACTCCGCGTCGGTGATGGCCGAGCCGATACCGGCGCCCGCCTGCACGAAGACCTGGTGGCCGCGGCGGGTCAGCTCCGCCACGCCGGCGGGTGTGATGGCCACCCGGTACTCGTTGTTCTTCACCTCGGTGGGAACGGCAATCTTCATCGGGGAGGTCCTTTCTTGGCTTGATGGATGAGTAGCTCAGTCGGCGCTGCCGGAGCGCGTTGGGCCCTCGCTCGACGCCTCGGCCAGGTTGTCGTCGGCTTCCTGATCGGCCGCCAGTTCCGCGAGCTTGCGCGGACGCACCCGGATCCAGTATCAGACGCTGATCACGATGAGGAACGGGATGCCGAAGACCAGCGTCATGTTGAACGACGAGTCGGTGAACAGGGTGGTCAGCATGATCGCCACCATCAGGATCGCGCCGAGCCAGGTGCCGACCGGGTAGAACGGCAGCTTGTACTTCGGGGCCTGGCCGCGCTTGGCCAGGTCGCGACGGAAGAAGATGTGCGAGACGAAGATCATGAGCCAGGTGAACATGGCGCCGAACATCGACACCGCCATCATCACGGTGAAGGCCTGCTCGGGATTGATCACGTAGACCAGGGTCGCCACGGCGATGCCCAGGGCGGAGAGTGTCAGCGCGTTGACTGGGGCACCGTTGCCATGGACGCGGCCGACGAACTTCGGAGCATCACCGCTGCGCGAGAGGCTGAAGGCCATGCGCGTCGAGGTGTACAGCTGGCTGTTCATGGCCGACAGGGCGGCGACGATGACGACGAAGTTGATGATCGAATCCGCGAACGGGATGTTCAGCACGCCCATCACCGTGACGAACGGGCTGCCGCCCTCCAGGATCTTGCTGGTCGGCGCGATGGCCACGATCAGGGCCAGCGTGCACATTTCGAAGATGAAGAGGCGGAGGATGACGGTGCGGAAGGCCTTCTTGGTGGCGACCTCCGGCTCCGCGGCCTCGCCCGCCGCCACTGCCACCATCTCGATCGACAGGTAGCTGAAGATCGACACGATCACGGCGATCCACATTCCCCAGGCGCCGTTCGGCATGAAGCCGCCCTCGGCGGTGTAGTTGTGGAATCCGAAGTCGGGGCTCAGCTGCCCGAAGACGGCGATCGCGGACATGATGATGAAGGCGATGATCGCGAAGACCTTGACCGAACTCAGCCAGTACTCCAGCGTGCCGAAAGCATGCACGTTGAACATGTTGACCGCGATCAGGGCGGCGGAGAATCCGAGGATCCAGATCAGGCCGGGCACGTCGGGGAGCCAGAAGGCCATGTAGGTGCCGATGGCGGTGACCTCGGTGCCGACCGCCAGCACCAGGCACGACCAGTAGGAGATGCGGACGAGGAAGCCGGCCATCGGGCTGATGTAGTGCTCGGCGTAGGCGCCGAACGAGCCCGAGGTGGGGTGCTGGATGGTCATCTCCGCCAGGGCGGCCATCAGCAGCAGGGCGATCAGCGCGCCGATGGCGTAGCTGACGATCACGCTGGGGCCGGCGTAGCTGATGGCGAACTTCGAGCCGAGGAAGAGGCCGGTGCCGATGGCGCCGCCGAGGGCGATCATGCCGATCTGTCGTGAGGTGAGTGCCTTTCTCAGGCCCTGTTCGCGTTGCTGGATCTTGTCGAAACTGCCCATTTATGGGCTCCCTTCTAGGGGACGACAGCCATTGTCGTCGTGTGGTGAGTTACGAGGGAATAGGTGAGAGAACCAGGAAAGGGGGAGAGGGAATAGGTGAGGAAACGTGGAAGCGCGGGGTCAGGTGACGGCACCGCGGCGGCGACGCTCCTCGGTGTCCCAGGCTCCGGTGGCGAGGATGTCGGCCAGGATGGCGACAGCGTCCCAGACGTCGACGTAGCGCAGGTACAGCGGGGTGACGCCGATGCGGATGACCTCGGGCTCGCGGTAGTCGGGGATGACACCGCGGGAGACCAGCATGTTGACCACCGCGTAGCCCTCGGGGAGCCGGAAGCTGACGTGGCTGCCGCGGTCCCTGTGGCTCCGGGGCGTGATCAGGGTCAGCGGGTGGTCGCCGCAGGTGGCCTCGACGAGCTCGATGAACAGGTCGGTCAGCGCCAGTGACTTCCGGCGAAGTTCTGCCTGATCGACCTCCGCCGCGATCTTGAAGCCGCATTCGGCCATGGCCATGGAGGTGATCGGCTGAGTACCGCACAGGAACCGCTGGATGCCGTCGGCCGCGTCGTACTTCGGCGACATCTCGAAGGGTGCGCGGTGGCTCCACCACCCCGACAGAGGCTGCCAGAACCGGTTCTGGTGCGCCTCGCTGACCCAGATGAAGGCCGGTGCCCCGGGGCCGCCGTTGAGATACTTGTAGCTGCAGCCGATGGCGAAGTCGACGTTGCAGGCGGACAGTTCGATCGGCAGGGCGCCTGCGGTGTGGCACAGATCCCAGATCATCAGGGCGCCGGCGTCGTGGACCTGGGCGGTTACCGCCGCCATGTCCCACAGCGCTCCGGTGCGGTAATTCGCGTGGGAGAGCGCTACCGCCGCCACCTGCTCGTCCAGCAGATCCTCGAGGGTGTCGGCGTCCTGGCCGATCAGTTTGATTTGGTACCCGCGATCCAGGAAGGCGGTCATTCCCTCGATGATGTAGAGATCGGTGGGGAAGTTGTCCCGCTCCGAGATGATCACCCGGCGTCCGGGGTTGTCGGCCTCCTGGATGGTCAGGGCGGCGGCGAGTGCCTTGAACAGGTTGATCGACGTGGTGTCGGTCACCACTGTCTGGCCGGCGTGGCCGCCGATGACCGGGGAGAGCAGGTCGCCCAGGCGGGACGGCATGTCGAACCAGCCGTGCTTGTTCCAGGAGCCGATCAGGCCCTGGCCCCACTCCTGGGTCACCACCTCGGCTGCCCGCGCGGGCGCATCGACGGGCATGGCTCCCAGCGAATTGCCGTCCAGGTAGATGACGCCCTCGGGGATGACGAATCTCTCCCGGAAGGGGGCCAGCGGGTCTTGCAGGTCGGCCCGAGCGCAGTCCTCTCGGGTGGCGAACGTTGTCATGTGCGAAGTCCTCCGTTCTGTGACGATGACCGCCGATGACGCGCTCGTGGCGCCGTCGCGGTATCAATCCCGCGGTGTCTCCCGATTCGGGTTATACGACGATGTCTTGACACGAAGTTTCGGAAGACGACTAAATAGTCATGTAAACATCGGTGAATCACTACTATCCACGAATCTTCAGCGGAAGAGAGAGAAATGGCGCAACTAAATTCTGCGCTGATAGCGAATCGGCACACCGAGCCGAAGCTCGTTCGGCTGGATGCCATCGATCGGCGCCTTCTGTCGGATCTGGTCAAGGACGCACGCACCCCGAACAATCTGCTGGCCAGCCGGGCCGGGGTGGCGCCGTCCACCTCGTTGACCCGGATCAGGCGGCTCGAGGAGGAGGGTGTGATCAAGGGTTACCACGCCGATCTCGACCTGGGCCTGCTCGGGATGAGCGTCCATGCCCTGCTGCAGTTGCGGGTGCAGGTGCATGCCCGGCCGCGGATGCTGGCGGTGGCCCGCCAGTTGCGTGCCGAGCCGAACGTGCTGGGCGTCTTCCTCATCGCCGGCGATCGGGATCTGGTGGTGCACGTCGTCTGCGAGTCGACCGATGATCTCAAGAACTTCATCAACGAGAAGATCGGCACCAACCTCGACATCGCCAGCTCCAATACCAATCTGGTCTTCGAAGAACTGTGAGGTCACCATGGCTGTACCAGGCGGCGAACCCGGCCTGAGCCTGGCCGAGGCATCCGGACCGGTCGAGACGGTCGGCTACGGCCAGGACGCCGCGCAGGTCTACGACGTGCGCCTGCCCGTGGCGGGTACGCCGGCCCGGCCCACCGTGGTGCTGATCCACGGCGGCTTCTGGCGGGCCCGCTACGACCGCGCGCACCTGGCGGCGATGGCGCAGCACCTCGCCGACACCGGGCATCCCACCGCTGTGCTGGAGTACCGGCGGCCGGGCATGCTCGGGAGCCGGTATCCAGCGACGCTGGCTGACCTGCGCGACGGCGTGGCGGCGGTCGCGCGCGATCCCCGCCTCCCGGAGCCGCGGGTCGCGGTGGGGCACTCGGCCGGCGGGCAGCTGGCGATCTGGGCGGCCTCGCAGCCTGACGCCGCCGGCCGGCTGGCGGCTGTGGTGAGTCTGGCCGGCTGCGTCGATCTGGGGTTGGCGGCCGAACTGGATCTCGGCGACGGAGCCGTGGCGGACTTCCTCGGCGGGAGCCCCGACGAACTCCCGCGGGCCTACGCCGATGCCGATCCGGTCCGGTTGGCGCCGTGCCCGGTTCCGGTGGTGCTGGTTCACGGCGAGGCCGACCCGGAGGTCCCGATCTCGGTGAGCGAGTCCTATCTCGCGCTGGCGGCCGGTGGGTCGGTGAGCCTGGTGCGCCTGCCCGGGGTCGGGCACTACGAGCTGATCGATCCCACCGACCCGGCCTTCGGATCTGTCACCGAAGCGATCGACCGGTCGGTCGACCCGGTCGGCGCGGCGGGTTGAGGCACCCGGGCTGAGGCCGGTCAGTCCTCGAGCGGCGCGACATCGACGACGCCGCGGCGGATCCGGGCGATCGCCTCGCGGCAGGTGTCGCGCAGGTCGCCGTCGGTCGCGTCGGCGACCTGGCCGGCCAGATCCATCACCTGGCGCGCCCAGCGGACGAAGTCGCCGGCGGTGAGTCCGGAGAGGTCGAGCACGTCGGCCAGCGGGAAGCCGGCCGTCCAGTGGTGGATAGCCTCGGCGAAACCGATGTCGGGCTCGGTGGGGGAGGGCAGCCGGTGGTCGCGTTCGGTCAGCGACACATGCCGCCAGATGCCGCGCAGGGCACCCTGGGCCCGCTCGCTGGCCCGGTCGGGCATCCGGGAGGGACGGCGGTCGCCTCGCGACTCGTAGACCAGGCTGGAGATCACGGCCGCGAGCTGGGGCGCGCTGAGCCGGTCGAAGACGCCTTCCCGGATCGCCTCGGCGGTGACCAGGTCGAGTTCGGAGTAGATCCGGGTCAGCATCCGTCCGGCGTCGGTCACCTGCTCGCCGCCCTCGGTGAGATAGCCCATCGACTCCAGCACCGAGCAGATCCGGTCGAACCGCACCGCGATGGTGTTCGTGCGGGGCAGCCGGGTGCGTTCGATCTCGTTGCGCCGGCGCTTGGCGACCGTCCGCGCGGCCAGCCGCCGGTCGGCCTGGTACTGGGCGAAGGACTGCTCCAGCAGCCCGCGGGCCCGCTCCCGCCCGACCGTCGCGACCAGGTTGACCGCCATGTTGTAGGTCGGCTTGAAGCTGGAGTGCAACGGATAGGTACGCCGGGAGGCCAGCCCGGCCAGCGCGCGCGGGTCGAGACCCGGCTGCCAGCACACCACCGCGTGGCCTTCGACGTCGATGCCGCGCCGCCCGGCCCGTCCGGTGAGCTGGGTGTACTCGCCGGCGGTGATGTCGGCATGGCTCTCGCCGTTGTACTTCACCAGCTTCTCCAGCACCACGCTGCGGGCCGGCATGTTGATGCCCAGCGCCAGCGTCTCGGTGGCGAACACCACCTTGACCAGCCCAGCGGCGAAGCCCTCCTCGACGGCCTCCTTGAAGGCCGGCAGCAGGCCGGCGTGGTGGGCGGCGATGCCGGCGCGGAAGGCGACGGCGAATCCCCGGTACTCCAGCGCCGCCAGGTCGTCGGTGCTCAGGCCCTGCACGTGCCGTTCGGCGATCTCGTCCAGGGCGGCCCGCTCGGCCCGATTGGTCAGCTGGAGACCGGAGTGCATCAGCTGGCCGACGGCGGTGTCGCAGCCCTGCCGGGAGAAGATGAAGTAGATCGCGGGCAGCAGGTTCTCGGCGGCCAGCCGCTCGACCGTCCCATCCCGGCGCGGCACCAGGTGCCGGCTGCTCTGCTGCCGGGAGTGCGCCGCCCCGCCGCCGTACCGGCCCGAGCCGTAGGCGACCGCGCGCTTCCCGCGGCCGGATTGGCCACGCGGACGGCGGCCGTCGTCGCGCAGCCCGCGCGCTTCCTGCTTGGCCAGCTGCAGCAACTCCGGGTTCACCTCGGGCGGGGACGCGAACAGGTCGACCAGCCGCCGTCCGACCGCGACGTGCTGGAACAACGGGACCGGACGCCGCTCGCTGACCACCACCTCGACCCCGCCGCGGACCTCGTCCAGCCAGTCGCCGAACTCCTCGGCGTTGCTCACCGTCGCCGACAGCGCCACCAGCTGCACGGAGGGAGCCAGCGAGATGATGACCTCCTCCCAGACCGGCCCGCGGAACCGGTCGGCCAGGTAGTGCACCTCGTCCATCACCACGTAGCCGAGCCCCTTCAGGGTGCGCGAACCGGCGTAGATCATGTTCCGCAGCACCTCGGTGGTCATCACCACCACCGGCGCCTCGCCGTTGATCGTGGTGTCGCCGGTCAACAGCCCTACCCGGTCCTCGCCGTGCCGGGCGACCAGGTCGTGGTACTTCTGGTTGCTCAGCGCCTTGATCGGGGTGGTGTAGAAGCACTTGCGTCCGGTCTGCAACGCCAGGAAGACGGCGAACTCGCCCACCACGGTCTTGCCCGCGCCGGTCGGCGCCGCAACCAGCACCCCGCGCCCGGCGGCGACATGCTCGCAGCCGGCGACCTGGTAGTCGTCGAGGGCGAAGGGATAACCGGCCCGGAAGGCCGCGAGGGTCTCATCCACGGCCCCAACCTACCGACACCTCCCGTCCGGCCCCCGCTAAGGTGCTGGCATGGCGATTGCGGTCCGTGTGATTCCCTGCCTGGATGTCGATGGCGGCCGGGTGGTGAAGGGGGTCAACTTCCAGAACCTGCGCGATGCCGGCGATCCGGTCGAACTGGCTGCCCAGTACGGCCAGGAGGGTGCCGACGAGCTGGTCTTCCTCGACATCTCGGCCTCGGCCCAGGAACGCGACACCACCTACGACATCGTCACCCGGACGGCCGAGACCGTCTTCATCCCGCTGTGCGTCGGCGGGGGAGTACGCGGTGTCGCCGATGTGGACCGGTTGCTGCGGGTCGGGGCCGACAAGGTGGGCATCAACACCGGTGCGATCGCCCGCCCCGATGCCATCGACGAGATCACCAACCGTTTCGGACGCCAGGTGCTGGTGCTCTCGCTCGACGCCCGCCGGGAGGCCGGCCAGCCCTCCGGCTTCGGCGTGACCACCCACGGCGGCCGTACCTCGGCCGGCCTCGACGCGCTGGCCTGGGTCCGCGAGGCGGTCGACCGCGGCGCCGGTGAGATCCTGCTCAACTCGATGGACGCCGACGGCACCACCGACGGCTTCGACCTCGAGTTGATCACCGCTGTCAAGGACGCGGTGGACGTGCCTGTGATCGCCTCCGGCGGCGCCGGCACCGCCCAGCACTTCGTCGAGGCGGCCCAGGCCGGGGCCGACGCCGTGCTGGCCGCCAGCGTCTTCCACTACGGCACGCTCACCATCGCCGAGGTCAAGCGTGCGCTCGCCGACGCCGGCTTCGCCGTACGCTGAGCGCCATGAGCTGCCTGTTCTGCCGGATCGTGGCCGGCGAGATCCCCGCCCGTCAGGTCTACGCCGACGACTATGCGATCGCCTTCCTCGACATCAACCCGTGGCATCCGGGCCACACCCTGGTGATCCCGCGCCGTCACACCGCCGACCTGCTGGACGATCCCTCCGCGCTGGCCGAGATCGCGCCGGCCGTGACCGCGACCGCCGCCCTGCTCACCGAGCGTCTCGGGGCGGACGGGCTTAACCTGCTCAGCAACGCCGGCGAGGTCGCCGGGCAGGAGGTCTTCCACCTGCATCTGCACCTGGTGCCGCGCTACGCGGCCCTCCCCGGGCTGCGGGAACTGACCGTCCGCGAACCCGACATCGATCTCGACGAGATCCACCGGAGGCTGACCTCCGGGTGAGATCGGCCCTCGGACGGCCCGGCGCGCTCAGCCGAGGCTGACCACGCAGTCCTCGGCCTTGGCGGCCTTCGCCGGGCACAGGATCATGCCGGACTCGAAATCGACCCGGGTCGCGGGAACGAAGTCCTCGGCGATGTCCTCGTCGACGATCTTGGTGGTGAACGCGTACTCATCCTTCTTCGGGAACCCGAGGCCGGACTTCTCCGGCCCGCCGGCCGCCAGGTAGGCGGCGTTGGCCACGGGGGAGAGGCGGTGGCTGCCGGTCGCCTTCGACCACCACAGCGCACCCTTCTCGAAGGCGGAGTACTGACCGCCGGCGCGAGCCACCTCGGGGGCGGTCGCCTTGCCGAGCAGGGTGCCCTTGGCGCCGCCGAGATCCTCCCAGCGCTGCTCGTTGGCGCTGAGGGTGGTCGTGCTGCCGCCGATGGTGAACATCGTCTCGCGCAGCCCCAGCGCGCTCTTGAACGAGGTTCCGGCCACCTTCTGGCTGTCCTTGGAGCCGGTCAGCGTCACCTGGGTCACCCGGCCGCCCCAGAGACCCTTGCCGTCCCGGGTCAGCGTGATCGACTTCAGCTTGCCGATCTTGGGGTACTTCTTCTCGATGTTCGAGGTCTTGATCTTGGTGTCCTTGATCTGCTTCATGGCAGCGTCGTAGGGATCCTTCTGGGCGACGATGTAATCGTTCGGGCCATCCACCGAATAGCCGCCGTTGGAGGAGGAGAACTCCGTCCAGGCGTACTGCTTCTTGTAGGTGAGCACCTCACCGGTGGTCGCCTTGATCGCCTTGTCGGTGGCCGAGTGCTCGGTCATCGTTCCCTTGTACACCTGGCAGGAGGTCGTATTGCAGATGTCGTAGACCTGCTTGCCGCCGAGATTGGCGCGGTAGCGCGCGGCATAGCTGCGCGCGGCCACGGTCTGGGCCTTCAGCGCCTCGGCCTCCCAGGAGGCCGGCATCTCCGAGGGGACCACCGAGCGTAGGTAGTTCTCCATGCTGACGTGGTTGATCGTCCGGGCGCCCTTCTCGTGGAAGCCGAGCGCGAGCGAGCCACGGTAGGTGCGGTTGCCGCTGGCGAGGTAGAGCCTCACCTTGCCCGACTCCGGGTTCTCGAAGGCCCACTGCCGCTTGGGGTCGAGCTTGAGCTTCTTGCTCGTGTACTTGACGTACTTGCCCTTGGCGTTGCGGTAGTACAGGACGGTCTTGCTGCCGGAACGCGAGAGCCGCCACTTGCTGTACTTCTTGCCCGCGGCAGCGGGCAGGGTGAAGGTCGTGCCCTTGCTGTCGCGCACCCGCAGGCCCTTCGCGGCGTAGACGTGCACCTTCTTGTCGGTGTCTGCGGTGATCCAGACCCGGATGGTGTCGTTCTTCTTCAGCGTCTCCAGCTTGGTGCCGGGGTAGTAGAACTTCAGGATCTCGGTGTGCTTCTTGCCCTGCTTGGCCGCACCCTGGGCGCCGTACTGCGACATCCCGCGGCCATGGCCCCACCCCGCGGTGGTGATGGTGAGGGTGCCGCTCGAGGCGGCGATCTTCTCCGGCGCTGCGGCTGCCGGGCTGGCGGCGACCACGGCGCCACCCAGCACCAGAGCGGCGCTGGCGAGTCCGGCCAGGCTGTGCCGGAGCGCCGGGCGCACGGCGGCAAGCGTCTGAGCCATCGTTCTTCCCCTAACTATGGACGACCACCACATCGTCGGAAACAGAGGTGGCTGAGGACAACCTGAGAGCTGGGAAGTCGAAGGTGGAGGTTGAGCGTTGCCGCGGATTGCTCAGCATGCGAGAGGATCAATCCACGGGTTGACACGATGACACCGGGAAATGCGATACTCACCTCGTGCGTCATTTCGCTCTCGTACTTTGCTCGCGTGTCGCTTGAGTCAAACTCAGCCGGCACGCTCCCTCGTCTGCATCCGCAGCGGGGGTTTTTTGTTGCAGTCGAACACTAGAAAGGTTGACCGAGGATGACCCAGCTCGATACCCCGCCTCCGGCGGTCGATGCGCCCAAGACGCTGACCGGAGCCCAGGCTCTGGTCGAGTCGCTGGAGAGGGTCGGCGTAGAGGTCGTCTTCGGAATTCCGGGTGGCGCGATCCTGCCGGCCTACGATCCGCTGTTCGACTCCAAGCTGATCCGGCACATCCTGGTGCGCCACGAACAGGGCGCCGGGCACGCGGCCGAGGGCTACGCGATGGTGACCGGCAAGGTCGGCGTCTGCATGGCGACCTCCGGCCCGGGCGCCACCAACCTGGTCACCGCGATCGCCGACGCCTACATGGATTCGGTGCCGATGGTCGCCATCACCGGCCAGGTCGGGTCGTCGTTCATCGGGACGGACGCCTTCCAGGAGGCCGACATCCGCGGCATCACCTTCCCGATCACCAAGCACAGCTTCCTGATCACGAAGGCCGAGGACATCCCGCACGCCATCGCGGCCGCCTTCCACATCGCGGCGACCGGCCGGCCCGGCCCGGTGCTGGTCGACATCGCCAAGGACGCGCTGGCCACCCAGGCACCGTTCGTCTGGCCGGAGTCGCTGCAGCTGCCCGGCTACCGTCCCACCACCAAGCCGCACGTCAAGCAGTTGCGGGAGGCCGCCCGGCTGATCGCGGCGGCGGAGCGTCCGGTGTTCTACGTGGGCGGTGGCGCGGTCAAGGCCGGAGCCCACGCTCAGCTGGCCGAACTGGTCAAGATCACCGGGATCCCGGTCGTCACCACGCTGATGGCGCGCGGGGCGTTCCCCGACAGCCACGAGCTGCACATGGGGATGCCCGGCATGCACGGCACCGTGTCCGCGGTCGGCGCCCTGCAGCGCGCCGACCTGCTGATCACCCTGGGCGCCCGGTTCGACGACCGGGTGACCGGCAAGCTGTCGACCTTCGCCCCCGAGGCCAAGGTGATCCACGCCGACATCGATCCCGCCGAGATCGGGAAGAACCGGACGGCCGACGTGCCGATCGTGGGCGATCTGCGCGTCGTCATCGACGAGCTGAACACGTTGTTGCGCGGCGACGATCTGCCCGACTACGGCCCGTGGGTGCGCTACCTGACCGGGCTGAAGACCAAGTACGCCCCCGATCTCGACCCGATCGAGGAGGGGCTGCTCAGCCCCGAGTACGTCATCAAGCGGCTGGGCGAGATCGTCGGACCGGAGGCCTACTACGCCGCGGGCGTCGGCCAGCACCAGATGTGGGCCGCCCACCTGCTGCCGCACGAGCGTCCGGGCCACTGGCTGAACTCCGGCGGCGCGGGGACGATGGGCTACTGCGTCCCGGCGGCCATGGGTGCGCAGGTCGGGCAGCCGGATGCGGTGGTCTGGGGGATCGACGGCGACGGCTGCTTCCAGATGACCAACCAGGAACTGGTCACCTGCGCGCTGGAGGGCATCCCGATCAAGATCGCGGTGATGAACAACCAGAGCCTCGGCATGGTGCGGCAGTGGCAGACCCTGTTCTACGGGGAGCGCTACTCCAACACCGACCTGAAGTCGTTGCGGGTGCCGGACTTCCCGAAGCTGGCCGAGGCGATGGGCGCGGTCGGGCTGCGGGCCGAGACCCCGGAGGACGTCGACCGCGTCATCAACGAGGCGATGGCCATCAACGACCGCCCGGTCGTGGTGGAGTTCGTGGTGCACAAGGACGCCATGGTGTGGCCGATGGTCGCGGCCGGCACCAGCAATGACGACATCAAGATCGCGAAGGACCTGGCCCCGGCCTGGGAAGAGGAGGAGCTGTGAACACCCACACGCTGAGCGTGCTGGTCGAGAACAAGCCAGGCGTCCTGGCCCGGATCGCCGGGCTGTTCGCTCGCCGCGGCTACAACATCGAGTCGCTGGCGGTCGGGCCCACCGAACGTCCCGACATCTCGCGGATCACCCTGCAGGTGACGGTGGCGACCCCGCAGATCCTGGAGCAGATCGTCAAGCAGCTCAACAAGCTGGTCGAGGTGCTGAAGATCCTCGAGCTGACCGATGCCGATTCGGTGCAGCGCGAACTCGTCCTGATCAAGGTGAAGGCCGATCCGGCCACCCGCTCGCAGATCATCGAGATCGTGCAGCTGTTCCGCGGCAAGACCGTCGACGTCCACCGCGACTCGATGACCATCGAGGCCACCGGCTCGCCCGACAAGCTGGATGCCCTGCTGGAGATGCTGGCTCCCTACGGCATCCGCGAGCTGGTCCAGTCCGGCCTGGTCGCGCTCGGACGCGGCAGCCGCTCGCTCACCGAGCGTGCCAAGATCAAGACACGCACCGACAATCACTGAAGCCCGCCACACCTAGCAAAGAGGAAGACACACGATGGCAGAGATGTTCTACGACTCCGACGCCGACCTGTCGGTCATTCAGGGCCGCAATGTCGCGGTGATCGGCTACGGCAGCCAGGGCCACGCCCACGCGCTGAGCCTGCGCGATTCCGGGGTCGACGTGCGGGTGGGCCTGCGCGAAGGCTCCAAGAGCTGGGCGAAGGCGGAGGCCGAGGGGCTGCGCGTGGTTCCGGTCGCCCAGGCGGCCGAGGAGGCCGACCTGATCATGATGCTCGCCCCCGACCAGCACCAGCGTCACATCTACGCGGAGTCGATCGCCCCGAACCTGGTTCCCGGGGACGCGCTGTTCTTCGCCCACGGCTTCAACATCCGGTTCGGCTACATCCAGCCGCCGGCCGGGGTGGACGTGTGCATGGTCGCGCCGAAGGGCCCGGGTCACCTCGTGCGCCGCGAGTACTCCGAGGGTCGCGGCGTGCCGGTGATCGTGGCGGTCGAGAAGGACGAGTCGGGCCACGCCTGGGATCTCGCCCTCTCGTACGCCAAGGCGATCGGCGGCCTGCGCGCCGGCGGCATCAAGACCACCTTCACCGAGGAGACCGAGACCGACCTGTTCGGCGAGCAGGCCGTGCTCTGCGGCGGTGCCTCGTCCCTGGTGCAGGCTGGCTTCGAGGTGCTGACCGAGGCGGGCTACCAGCCCGAGGTGGCCTACTTCGAGTGCCTGCACGAGCTGAAGCTGATCGTCGACCTCATGTACGAGGGCGGCATCGCCAAGCAGCGCTGGAGCGTCTCCGACACCGCGGAGTTCGGTGACTACGTCTCCGGCCCGCGGGTGATCGACGCCTCGGTGAAGGAGCGCATGAAGGAGGTGCTGGCCGACATCCAGACCGGTGCCTTCGCCAAGCGCTTCATCGACGACCAGGACGCCGGTGCGCCGGAGTTCAAGGCGCTTCGCGCCGCCGCCGAGCAGCACCCGATCGAGGCCACCGGCCGCGAGCTGCGCGGCCTGATGGCCTGGGTGAAGTCCCACGACGACGACTACGTCGAGGGCACGGCTGCGCGCTGATCCTTCTACACAAGGTGTGGCTGAAGCTCGGACGACGAGCGTTCGGTCACACCTTGTGTGGTTTCGGGGCGGGGTTCTCCACGCCGTCGCCCCTGGGCGTGCGGTGGACCTGCCTCGGTTAGGCTGACCAGCATGTCGCAGCCGCCTGAGGAAACGCCCCGTTGGCAGACCTACCCCGGCGACGTCGCTCCGGGTCCGTCGCCGGAAGGTCTTCCGGTGCCGGCTGTGCCGCCAGCAGCGACGGGACCGGCAGGGATCGGACGCCCGGGGTACGCACCGCACGATCCGCTGGTGATCAGTGCCGGGGGAAGCGGGATCAAGAAGGAGGGGGTCTGGACGGTTCCGCCCTACCTCGCACTGCACGGCGACTTCGGCAGCGTCCGGGTCGACTTCCGGCGCGCCGAGGTGACCTCCCAGGTGATCTGGGTGCAGGTCTCCGGTGGAGCGGGATCGATCCTCATGATCCTCCCGGAGGGGTGGGCGGCTCAGCTGGATCGGCTCGGTGCCGGGTGGGGAAGCCGCAAGTCGGTCGTCGCCGAGGAACCTGTTGGCAGCAACCCGGTACTGATCCTCTCCGGCTCGGCCGGGATGGGCTCGATCCAGGTGCGCTACCCCAACAAGCGGGATGAACGTCGGCTGCGCAAGCAGCTGGCCAAGGAACAGAAGCACCTGCGGTGAACCCGTTTCTTGGGTGATGTGGCAGGCTTGCCCGGTGACCGTCGAGACCCAGCCCAACCCGGGCCTGACCGCCGCCGAGGTCGAACAGCGGATCCGCGCCGGCCAGGTGAACACCCAGCCGCCGCGCTCGGGTCGCTCCACCTGGGACATCGTCCGGGCCAACGTCTTCACCCGGATCAACTTCCTGCTGATGGTGCTGTTCGTCCTGGTGATGACCACCGGTCAGATCCAGAACGCGCTGTTCGGCTTCCTGATCATCATCAACTCGGCGATCGGCATGGTCCAGGAGTTGCGCGCCAAGAAGACCCTGGACAACCTGGCCGTGGTCGGCGAGGGAAAGCCGCGGGTGCGCCGCGACGGCGTGGTCACCGAGGTGATCCGCGACGACATCGTGCTGGACGACCTGATCGAGATCGGCCCCGGCGACCAGATCGTGGTGGACGGCGATGTCATCGAGGCCTCCTACCTGGAGGTTGACGAGTCGCTGCTGACCGGCGAATCCGACCCGATGGAGAAGAACCCGGGCGACCAGGTGATGTCCGGCAGCTTCGTGGTGGCCGGTGTCGGCACCTTCCGCGCGACCCGGGTCGGCAGCGATTCCTACGCCGCCCAGCTGACCGCGGAGGCCAGCAAGTTCTCCCTTGTGAAGTCGGAGTTGCAGCAGGGAATCAACAAGATCCTGCGGCTGATCACCTGGCTGCTGATCCCGGTCGGGATCGCCACGATCTGGGTGCAGTGGAACCAGCACGAGGAATGGCAGGAGAAGGTGCTGGCCACCGCCGGCGCGCTGGTGCCGATGGTGCCCGAGGGCCTGGTGCTGCTGACCGCGCTGGCCTTCGCGGTGGGCGTGGTGCGGCTGGCCCGGGAGAACGTGCTGGTGCAGGAGCTACCGGCCATCGAGGGCCTGGCCCGGGTGGACGTGGTCTGCGCCGACAAGACGGGGACGCTGACCGAGAACGGCATGAAGTTCGGCGAGCTCGAGCCGGTGGACGATACGACGGCGGATCGGCTTCGCGCGGTGGTCGCCCAGCTCGCCGCCGCCGACCCGCGTCCGAACGCCTCCATCCAGGCGCTGGCCGCCGAGATGCCGCTGAGCGGCCCGGCCTGGTCGGTGACCGGCCTGGCGCCGTTCACCTCGGCCAAGAAGTGGTCGGGGGTGTCTTTCGACGGCGAGGGCGACTGGGTGATCGGCGCGCCGGACGTGCTGGCCGGCGGCAGCGACGCGGCTGCCCGCGCCGAGGAGATCGGCGCGAGCGGACGCCGGGTGCTGCTGCTGGGCCGCAGCGAGGTACCGGTGGACGACCCCGCGGCGCCCGGGAAGGTGACACCGGTCGCCCTGCTCGTGCTGGAGCAGAAGGTCCGTCCGGAGGCCCGCGACACTCTGGCCTACTTCGCCGACCAGGACGTGACCGTCAAGGTGATCTCCGGCGACAACGCGGTCAGCGTCGGTGCGGTGACCCGATCGCTGGGAGTGGATGGCGACCAGGTGATGGACGCCCGCAAGCTGCCCACCGACGAAACCGCCTTCGCCGACGAAGTGGCCGGCCACAATGTCTTCGGCCGGGTCACCCCGCAGCAGAAGCGGCAGATGGTGAGCGCGTTGCAGTCCCGCGGGCACACCGTGGCGATGACCGGCGACGGCGTGAACGACGTGCTGGCGATCAAGGATTCCGACCTCGGCGTCGCGATGGGCACCGGTGCCGCGGCCACCCGCTCGGTGGCCCAGCTGGTGCTGCTGGACGACTCCTTCGCCACCCTGCCGCACGTGGTGGCCGAGGGCCGCCGGGTTATCGGCAACATCGAGCGGGTGGCCAACTTCTTCCTCACCAAGACCCTGTACTCGGTGGCCTTCGCGCTGCTGGTGGCGGCCTGGCGGCTGCCCTTCCCGTTCGTCCCGATCCACATCTCGGTGGTCGGTTGGTTCACCATCGGCATCCCGGCCTCGATCCTGGCGCTGGCGCCGAACGCCGCGCGTGCCCGTACCGGCTTCCTGCAACGGGTGATGCGCTTCGGGATCCCGGCCGCGATCGTGATCTCGGTGACCACCTTCATCAGCTATCTGCTCATCCTGCCGCTGTCGGACGGCCGGGTGACCAACCAGGTCTCCACCGCGCTGCTCGTCACCCTGCTGTGCGGCGGCGCCTGGGTGATGATCACCATCAGCCGCCCCTACGAGTGGTGGAAGATCCTCATGATCGTCGGCTGCATCGGGGCGACCATCGCGGTCTTCCTGGTGCCGCTGGAGCTGAACGTGGGCACCCTGCACCTGCAACTGCAGGAGGTCTTCTACATCGACACCGGCAATCCGGCCATGATGAGCACCGGCTTCCTGCTGGGCGGCATCGCGATCGTGCTGGTCGAGGTCGTCTGGTGGGTCGCCGGCCACGTCACCCACGGCGAGCGCCGCCGGCTATGGTCCTCCGGCAAGTAGCTCTCACCGTGACCGGTGCACTTTCTGCCACATAGTCGCCCCGCGCGGCAGATCTGCCGCGGTGATGCGACCATGTGGCAATTAGTGCCCGCGTCAGTCGGCGAGGCGGGCAGCGATCTCGTCGCCGATCACCGAGGTCGGACGCTTGCTGGCGCCCCGCTCGGCGATGTCGGCGTCGACGGCCGCCTCGATGCGGGCGGCGTCCGCGGTGCGTCCCAGGTGATCCAGCAGCAGGGCCATCGACAGGATGGTCGCGGTGGGATCGGCCAGCTGCTTGCCGGCGATGTCCGGAGCCGAGCCGTGCACCGGCTCGAACATGGACGGGAAGGCGCCCTCGGGGTTGATGTTCGCGCTGGCCGCCAGCCCGATGCCGCCGGTCACCGCGGCGGCCAGGTCGGTCAGGATGTCCCCGAACAGGTTGTCGGTGACGATCACGTCGAAGCGCTGCGGATCGGCCACCAGCGAGATGGTCGCGGCGTCCACGTGCAGGTAGTCGGTCTCGATCCCGGGGAACTCCGCGGCGACGGCCTGGAACAGCCGGTTCCACAGCCCGCCGGCGTGGACCAGCACGTTGTGCTTGTGTACCAGGGTGACCTTGTTCCGGCGCTTGGCCGCCCGCGCGAAGGCGTCCCGGATCACCCGCTCGATGCCGTGGGCGGTGTTCAGGCTGACCTCGGTGGCCACCTCGTGCGGGGTGCCGGTGCGCAGGCTGCCGCCATTGCCGACGTAGGGGCCCTCGGTGCCCTCGCGCACCACGACGAAGTCGACCGGGCCGCGGTCGAGCACCGAATCGGCCAGCGGGGTGGGAATGCCCGGGTAGAGCTTGGACGGCCGCAGGTTGACGTAGTGGTCGAAGGCGAACCGCAGTTTCAGCAGCAGGCCCCGCTCGAGTAGCCCGCTGGGGATCGCCTTGGAGCCCGGGGCTGCGCCGACCGCGCCCAGCACGATCGCCTGGCTGGCTGCCAGCTGCTCCAGGGTGGCATCGGGCAGCACCTCGCCGGTGCGCTGCCAGTGCTCGGCGCCCAACTCGTGGTGCACGAAGTCGAAGGCGTCCGGGCCCACGGCGGCGGTCAGCACCTTGAGGCCTTCGGTCACCACTTCGGGGCCGATGCCGTCGCCGGCGATGACGGAGATGACGGGCTTGCTGGTTTCGGTGGCGGTCACGAGAGGTGAGGGTACCGGACGGGCCGGTACCATGCGCTCATGTCTCTTTCGTTCCCGGTCACCACGAACCCGTCGCCGGCATCCCAGGCCCGCTTCGACGAGATCATGGCCAATCCCGGCTTCGGGGATTACTTCACCGACCACATGGCGGTAGTGAACTGGACGAAGGATGACGGCTGGACGAACGCGAGCATCCAGCCCTACGGGCCGTTCCAGCTCGACCCGGCCACCGCCGTGCTGCACTACGCACAGGAGGTCTTCGAGGGGCTGAAGGCCTACCGGCACGCCGACGATTCCATCTGGCTGTTCCGACCGCAGGCCAATGCCGCCCGGCTCAACGCCTCGGCGGCGCGCATGATGCTGCCGGCGATCGACGAGGCCGACTTCCTCGCCGCCATCGCCGAGCTGGTCAAGGCCGACCTGCGCTGGGTGCCGGCCGGCGGCGGAGAGCAGAGCCTCTACCTGCGGCCCTTCATGTTCGCCTCCGAGGTCTTCCTCGGGGTGCGTGCCTCGCAGCGGGTGACCTTCTCGGTGATCGCCTCGCCGGTCGGCTCCTACTTCCCTGGCGGAATCGAGCCGGTCGACATCTGGGTGACCGACAGCTGGGCGCGCGCCGGCATCGGTGGGACGGGCGCCGCCAAGTGCGGCGGCAACTACGCCGCGTCCCTGATCGCCCAGTACGAGGGCTACGAGCATGGCTGCTCGCAGGTGCTGTTCATCGAGGCCGCCGGCAAGGACCGGATCGAGGAACTGGGCGGCATGAACGTCTTCCTGGTCACCACCGACGGCCGGCTGATCACGCCGGAACTCACCGGCACCATCCTGGAGGGCGTCACCCGCAGCTCCATCCTCGCCGTGGCCGAGGATCTCGGGCTGCGAGCCGAGGAGCGTCGGATCGCGCCGGCCGACTTCTTCGGGCTGATCGCCGACGGTACCGCGGCCGAGGCCTTCAGCTGCGGGACGGCCGCCGTCCTGACGCCCATCGGCAGCTTCCGGACCGCGACCGACACCTACCGGCTGGCCGCGCCGGCCGGCGAGCAGACGCTGGCCATCCGCAACCGGCTGCTGGACATCCAGTACGGCCGGGTGCCCGACACCCACGGCTGGCTGCACCGGGTGGTCTGAGCTCGCCGCGCTGAGCGGACTCGAACGGCAACGATCCCTGAGCCTGGGAACCCGGGCTCAGGGATCGTTTTGTTGTGGTCTCAGCCCAGGGCAGCGATCGCCGCGTCGTAGTTCGGTTCGACGTGCACGGTGGGGGTGACGTCGGTGTAGAGCACCGTGCCGTTCTCATCGGCCACCACGATCGCGCGGGCGAACAGGCCGGCCGCCGCGCCATTGGCCATCGTGACGCCGTAGTCGTCGCCGAAGGAGGAGTTGTAGGCCGAGGTCGTGACGACGTCCTCGATGCCTTCCGCACCGCAGAACCGTCCGAGCGCGAACGGCAGATCCTTCGAGACGCACACCACGGTGGTGTTCTCCAGGCCGGCGGCGAGCTTGTTGAAGGTGCGCACGCTGGTCGCGCAGATGCCGGTGTCGACGCTGGGGAAGATGTTGAGCACGACCCGCCTGCCGGCCAGTTCGCTGCTGTCCAGGATTGACAGATCGGTCCGGGTGACCTGGAAGGGCGGCAGCGTGCTGCCGACCGCGGGAAGGTCTCCGACGGTGTGGACGGGTACGTCCTTGAAGATCGTGTTAGCCATGGGTTCATCTAGCCAGCCCGGTGTTCGCCGGTCAACCCTGTCTTGGTCGGTGGTCACCTGGAGATCCCCACCTGTGCGGAGATGACGGTGTGGGCGGCGGTGCGCGGACCTGGGTGGGCTGGCGGGGGAGTGCGTCCATCTCCGGTGAAACCCATGGTGCGTCCAAAAGCTGGGCGGTAGTCTCATCCCTTGACTATTCCCGACTCGTGAGGCATCCGATGACTCTGCACGTGGCTCCTGAGACCTTTCACGTGTTCGACACGACCCTGCGCGACGGCGCCCAGCAGGAAGGGGTCCGGCTGAGCGTCGCGGACAAGCTGCGCATCGCCCGGCTGCTGGACGAACTCGGGGTCGGCTTCATCGAGGGCGGCTGGCCGGGCGCCAACCCGAGCGATACCGAGTTCTTCGCGCGCGCCGCCGAGGGTGAGCTGGAGCTGCGCAATGCCAAGCTGGTGGCCTTCGGTGCCACTCGCAAGGTGGGCGCGACGGCGGCCACCGATCCGCAGGTGCAGGCGCTGCTGGATGCGCGCACCGAGGTGATCTGCATCGTTGCCAAGAGCCATGACGAGCACGTCTTCCGGGCGCTGAAGACCACGCTGGCCGAGAACCTGGAGATGATCCGCGACACCGTCGCCCACATGGTGAGCCAGGGCCGGCGGGTGTTCGTCGACTGTGAGCACTTCTTCGACGGCTACCGCGCCAACCCCGACTACGCCCTCGAGGTGGTGCGGACGGCCGCCGAGGCCGGCGCCGAGGTCGTCATCCTGTGCGACACCAACGGCGGCATGCTGCCCAGCTGGATGGGCGACGTGGTGAGCGCCGCCGGGCAGATCGGGGTGGATCTGGGCATCCACTGCCACAACGACACCGGGTGCGCGGTGGCGAACACGCTGGCCGCGGTGGAAGCCGGCGTGATGCACGTCCAGGGCACGATGAACGAGACCGGCGAGCGCACCGGCAACGCCAACCTGATCACGGTGATCGCGAACCTGCAGCTGAAGTACGGCTGGCAGGTCATCCCGCCGGAGGGCCTGGTCGAGGCATCCCGGATCTCCCACGCCGTGGCGGCGATCACCAACGTTCCGATGAACAACCGCGCGCCCTATGTCGGTCTCTCCGCGTTCGCGCACAAGGCCGGTCTGCACGCCTCCGCCATCAAGGTGGACGCCAACCTCTACCAGCACATCGACCCGACCCTGGTCGGCAACGACATGCGGATGCTGGTCTCCGACATGGCCGGACGGGCCAACATCCAGCTCAAGGGCAGCGAACTGGGCTACGACCTCTCCGATCGCGACCTGGCCGCCCAGATCACCGATCTGGTCAAGGAGCGCGAGATGGCCGGTTACTCCTACGAGTCGGCCGACGCCTCCTTCGAACTGCTGCTGCGCGAGCGGCTGGGCCTGCCGGATGACTTCTACGAGGTCATCTCGTGGCGGGTGTTCACCAGTTCCCAGGTCGGCCCGGAGGGCGACTCCGAGGCGACCGTGAAGCTGCGGGTGAACGGCGAGACCGAAGCCCTGGTCGGCGAGGGCCATGGTCCGCTGAACGCGCTCGATGTGGCGCTGCGACGTGCCCTGGTGCGCGCCTACCCGCAGGTGGATTCCTTCGAACTCACCGACTACCGGGTCCGCATCCTCGATCAGGGCCACGGCACGGACGCGATCGTGCGCACCCTGATCGACACCACCGACGGCGAGCGCACCTGGACGACCGTCGGCGTGGGGGACAGCGTGGTCGAGGCCAGCTGGGAGGCCCTGCACGAGGCCTATCGCTGGGGCCTGATCCAGCGCGTCGCGGCCGAAGCGGCCGAGCCCGCGTTGGAGACGGTCAGCGCCTAGGGCGTGCTCCCACATGCCGGGCCTCACCTGGCTGCGCACATGAGAGCGACACGCTCTAGGTGAGAAGAACCCGCGCGGCTTCGTGATTCCAGGGCGATGAGTTACGTCGGCGCCGGTCTCGCAGGTATGGTCTCGTATGGACGCAAACCCGGTGCTTCTCCGGCACAGTCTGTCCCTCGACGGCTACGGCGCGGTGCCGCCCGGCGTACCAGAAGACGTCCTCGTCAAGTACGACGAGGACGAGGAATTCGTCGCCTACATGGGCGACCTGCTCGGCCGGGCCGGGGTGCACGCGATGGGCTCGCAGACGTACCGGGACATGGCGGGCTACTGGCCGTACCAGACTGGGCCCGAGGCGGACGCGATGAACCGGATCCCGAAGGTCGTCTTCTCCCGCCGGCCGATCGAGACCCCGTGGGACACCACGACCGTCTGCTCCGGTGACCTGGCCACCGAGATCGGCGATCTGAAGGCGCGGGGTGTCGGGCCGATCATGGTGCATGGCGGTGTCCGGTTCGCCCAGTCGGTGGTCGCGGCCGACCTCGTCGACGAGTATCACCTGATGGTCGGGCCAGTCGCGTACGGCGCCGGTGGTCCGCTGTTCACCAGGTTCACCAGGCTGAAGCTGGTCGACGTGAAGTCCTTCCCGCGCGGCAATCTCGCGCTGATCTACGTCCGTCCCGACGCCGGGTGACCTGCCACTGCTGGCCCCGGAGTCACGATGATGACTCCGGGGCCGAGTTCTGGTTCAGGTCACAGACCCTGCCAGGCCGGTTTGGCCGCGTAGGTCTCGCGGTAGTAGCCCGCCAGTTGCAGCCGGCCGGCCGCGGCCTCGTCCAGCAGCACCGTGACGTGTGGGTGGTGCTGCAGGATGGTCGCCGGCCAGAGCGCGCTGACCGATCCCTCCGCCAGGTGGTGGACGGCCTCGGCCTTCGCCGCGCCGAGGACATCGTCGAGACCGCGCTCGCCGATCCGGTCACCGCCAATCTGCTCGGCGTGGAGACCGGCCTGCCGCTGCTGTTGGCGCGTCGCACCGCCTGGGACGCCGACGCCAACCTGGTGGAGTGGACGGAATCCCGCTTCCGCGGCGACCGGTTCCGCTACATGTCCCGGCAGCAACTCGACTGGAGCGGGCCTGGCGGGAACGCGGCCCAGCCCGTCGAGAAGGCCAGCTGACTCGCCGAGGTCGATCCGTCGTCAGGGCTGGTCGATGCGAGCCAGCACCAGCGCTCCTCGCTCCAGCGGCTGGTCGGCGTAGTCGACCGCGTCCACGAGTGCCTCCCTGGCCCGGTCGATGCGTTCGGGCGTGTCGGTGTGCAGGGTGAAGAGTGGCTGGCCCTTGGCGACCCGGTCGCCGATCGACGCGTTCCAGGTCACCCCGGCCGCGGCCTGCACCGGATCGCCCTGCTTGGCGCGTCCGGCGCCCAGCCGCCAGGCGGCCAGGCCGACCGCCATCGCGTCCATTCCCGCGATCACGCCGTCGGCCTCTGCGGCCACCACCTCGGTATGTCGGGCGGTGGGCAGCGGGGCGTCGGGGTCTCCGCCCTGGGCGGCGATCATCGCCCGCCAGGTGTCCATCGCCCGTCCTGAGGCCAGGGCCCGCTCGGGGTCGGCGTCGATCCCGGCGCAGGCCAGCATCTCGCGCGCCAACGCCAGGGTCAGCTCGACCACATCGGACGGGCCGCCGCCGGCGAGCACCTCGATCGACTCGGCCACCTCCACGCCGTTTCCGGCTGAACGGCCGAGCGGCGTGTTCATGTCGGTGACGAGCGCGACCGTGTTCACCCCGGCGGCCTGGCCCAGCCCGACCATGGTGCGAGCCAGCGCCACCGATTCGTCGTAGGACTTCATGAACGCTCCCGCGCCGGTCTTCACGTCCAGCACCAGCGCGGCAGTGCCCTCGGCGATCTTCTTGCTCATGATCGAGGCCGAGATCATCGGGATCGACTCCACCGTCCCGGTCACGTCACGCAGCGCGTACAGCTTCTTGTCCGCGGGAGCCAGGCCGGAACCGGCCGCGCAGATCACCGCGCCCACCTCCTCCAGTTGCCGCAGCATCTCGGCATTGGTCAGGTCGGCCCGCCAGCCGGGGATCGCCTCCAGCTTGTCCAGGGTGCCACCGGTGTGACCCAGCCCGCGTCCGGAGAGCTGCGGGACGGCAGCCCCGCAGGCCGCGACCAGCGGTGCCAGCGGGAGCGTGATCTTGTCGCCCACGCCGCCGGTGGAGTGCTTGTCGACGGTGGGCCGCGAGAGCGAGGAGAAGTCCATGCGCTCGCCGGTGGCGATCATCGCGTTCGTCCAGGTGGAGAGCTCCTGCAGATCGAGACCCCGGAAGAAGATGGCCATGGCCATCGCGGACATCTGTTCGGCGGTGACGTCGCCGTCGGTGTAGTGGCGGATCAGCCACTCGATGGCTTCGTCGCCGAGCCGGTCTCCGTCCCGCTTCATCCGGATCAGTTCCACGGCGTCGTAGCTCATGCCGCAACGATACGCGAACCCCCTTAAGGTGGGGGGACCATCCGATCACCAGGAGTGCGATGACCAGGCTCGCGTGGCTACCCTACGAGGACGAATCCAGGGCGCTGGCGGCGCTCGGCCCGTTGCCGGCCGGGCTCGTCGCCGACTACTACCGGCCCGACGGCGAGTTGCCGGCGACGATCGCAGAAGTGGAGTTCGTCGTCGCGGACTACATGGCACCGCCGCTGCCGATGTTCGGGCGGGTGGCGGAGATGACGAGCCTGCGGGCGATCCAGCTGCAGTCGGCCGGCTACGACAACTATCTGCCGTACCTGCGGCAGGGGGTCGTGCTTTGCAATGCGGCCGGCGTCCACGATGCCGCGACCGCCGAGCTCGCGGTCTCGCTGGCCCTGGTCAATCTGCGCAAGCTCGACCGGTTCGCCCGCAACATGACCACCGGCACCTGGGCCCCCGAGTTCGCCGAATCGCTGGCCGACCGGCGGGTGCTGATCGTCGGCTACGGACGGATCGGCGAGGCGATCGAGCGCCGGCTGGCCGGCTTCGAGGTCGCCTCGGTGACCCGGATCGCCCGGCATGCCCGCAGCGAGCCCTGGGTCTATCCGGTCTCGGAACTGCGGGAGCGGCTGGCCGAGGCCGACGTGGTGTTCGTCATGACGCCGCTGACCCCTGCCACCGAGGGAATGATCGGTGCCGCCGAGCTAGCCGCGATGCCGGACGGCGCCCTGCTGGTGAACGTCTCCCGCGGCCCCGTGGTGGACACCGCAGCGCTGGTCGAGGCGGTGCGCAGCGGGCGGATCCGTGCCTCGCTGGACGTCACGGATCCGGAGCCGCTGCCCTCGGATCACCCGTTGTGGACGCTGCCCGGGGTGTTCATCACCCCGCACCGCGGTGGCCAGGCGGATGCCTTCTACCCGCGCGTCGGCCGGCTGTTGCGCGACCAACTGGCCAGGTTCGCGGCGGGGGAGCGGCTGGCCAACATCGTGGCCGAATAGGCTGACGGCCATGCGCGTTGCACGTTTCTCACACGGCGGCGAGACCGCCTTCGGAGTGGTCGAGCTCCAGGCCGACGGCGGGCCTCACCCCGAGACGGTCGCGGTGGTGACCGGCGATCCGCTGGCGGGCCCCGTTCACTACACCGGCCAGCGTCTCGATCTGGCCGATGTCCGGCTGCTCGCGCCGGTGATCCCGCGCAGCAAGGTGGTGGGCGTCGGGCGTAACTACGCCGCCCACGCCGCCGAGCTGGGCAACGAGGTGCCGGAGACGCCGATCACCTTCATCAAGCCCAACACCGCGGTGATCGGGCCGGGTGAGGCGATCGTCCAGCCCCCGGAGACCAGCGACCTGCAGTTCGAGGGCGAGCTGGCGGTGGTGATCGGGCGGATCTGCCGGCGCGTGCCGCCGGAGCGGGCTTCCGAGGTGATCTTCGGCTACACCGTCGCCAATGACGTCACCTGCCGCGACCTGCAGGTGAGCGATGAGCAATGGACCAGGGCCAAGAGCTACGACTCGTTCTGCCCGCTCGGGCCGTGGATCGTCACCCACCTGGGGCTGGACGAGGTCGCCGATCTCGACCTGACAACGACCGTGAACGGCGAAGTCAGGCAGCAGGGAAATACCTCCCAGATGGTGCGGCGGGTCGCCGACCTGGTCGCGCACATCACCAGCTTCACCACGCTGCTGCCGGGCGATGTCATTCTCACCGGCACTCCGGCGGGCGTGGCCACCATCGTGCCGGGCGACGAGGTCTCGATCACGATCGCCGGCATCGGCACGCTGACCAACCCGGTCGTCGGCCCGGAGGACTGAGCATGGCGCTCGCCGGGCTGGAGGCGCTGGCCATCCGCCGGCCACCGCCCGGGCTGGCATACCCGCAGGTCCTCACCGACGAACCATGGACGGCGCAGACCCTCGTCAGGGGGCTGTTCGGGGCCGTGCTGGGGTTGCTGACCTTCTTCGCGCTCACGCCGGTGGTGGTGCAACTGGTGCTGCTCGCCGGCTGGAACCTCGCCGGACGGCCGGGCGACTTCGCCGGCTACCACGCCGCCGGGCTGGCCTTCGAACTACCCATGGGAATGGTGGCCTCCCACCTCGGCCTGGCTGTGCTGCTGCCCACCGCGCTGGCGCTGGTGCTGGTGGTGCATCACGTCCATCCCCGCTGGCTGCACTCGGTGCGTCCCGGCTTTCGCTGGCGGTACGCGCTGGCGGCGCTGCTGATCGCCACGGTGGTGCTCAACGCGGTGATGTTCCTCGGTGCCGCCGGCTGGGCCTGGGAACTGCGTCCGCAGCCCGACTTCGGCTGGTTCCTGCTGGTGATCCTGCTGACCTCGCCGTTGCAGGCTGCGGCGGAGGAGTACTTCTTCCGGGGGTACCTGCTGCAGGCGCTGCAGTCGGCCCTGCGGGCACCGTGGCTGGGAGTGGTCGCCTCGGCGCTGATCTTCGCGCTCCTGCACGGGACGCAGAACCTGCCGCTGTTCCTGGATCGCTTCGGGTTCGGGCTGCTGGCGGGCTTCCTGGTGGCCCGCACCGGCGGGCTGGAGGCGGCCATCGCCGCGCACGTCGCCAACAACGTCTTCGCCTTCGTCTGGGCCGGGCTGACCACGTCCATCGCCGCGGTGAAGGCCACCCAGGTGATCGGCTGGCTGGATCTGGCCACCGATCTGCTGGGCTTCGGCCTGTTCGCGCTCGCCGCCATCTGGCTGGGCCGTCGCATGAAGCTGGCCACCACGACACCGTGATCCTTGGCGGTTTTGTCCGGACGGTCGCGGTCTAGTAAAGTCGTCCCTCGCTGGCCCGACCGGCCAGCATCTCTCTGAGTAGGGCGTCACGGCCGTGATCCGGCCGGGTCGCAACCGCTCGGAGAACAGATGGGGTATGGGGTAATTGGCAGCCCGCCGGATTCTGGTTCCGTCAGTCTAGGTTCGAGTCCTAGTACCCCAGCGCTGCGGGATTCGCCGCCGCTGGATGCGGTTTGGTAGATTGCGCAGGTCGCGTGAGCGACACCTGGCCCCGTTGTGTAGCGGCCTAGCACGCCGCCCTCTCAAGGCGGTAGCGGGGGTTCGAATCCCCTCGGGGCTACCAGGTCCAGCCCCTAGCCGGAGTCCCGGCTAGGGGCTGTTTCGCGTCCGCGAAGATCGCGTGGTGCGTTCGCGTGACATCGGGTCCCTGGCGGACACTACTGAAGTGTGAGGACTCGGGCGGCGTCGGGCGGCGGTGGCCTGGACGAGCGTGCGTTCCGTGACCTCTTCGCCCGGACGTCGGTGCGGGTCCGGGCCTATGTGCGCCGGCATTGCGCCGAGGCCGACTGCGACGACGTGCTCTCCGAGGTGTACCTGGTCGCCTGGCGTCGGTTCGCCGAGCTGCCCGAGGACCCGCTGCCGTGGCTGCTGGGGACGGCCCGGAAGGTGCTGGCGAACCACTGGCGCAGCCGGGATCGTCGCGACCGGCTGACCGCCGAGCTGCAGGGCATCGACCACCTGGCGGTTGAGCCGGACGCGGCCGATCGGGCGATCGACCGGACGGCGATGCTCGAGGCCGTGGCCGCGCTCGGGCCGGATGACCGCGAGTTGTTGCTGCTGGTCGGCTGGGACGGGCTGAACACCGCCGGCGTCGCCGCCGTGCTGGGGTGCTCGGCCGGTGCGGCCCGAATGCGGCTGAACCGGGCCCGGCAGCGGCTCGAGGAGCAGCTGGCCGAGGCCGGCGCTCCGCCGTTCCTTCGACGGACCCCCGCTGAGGAGGGGAACTGACATGGTGACCCGTACTGACGAACCTGACGCGCTGGACATCCTGGCCGGCATGAAGCCGGATCTGGACGCAGTGGACCGGTCATGGCCGGCCGCGCAGCGCGACGCGATCATCGACCGGGCCTTCTCCGGCGCCGGGGTGAAGCTACGCTCGCGGGCGTCGCGATGGCTCGGTGCCGGTGTGGCGGCGGCCGCGATCGCGGCGGCGGCCTTCCTGCTCGTCCCGGCCGCGCTGGGCCCCGGCCTTCCGGCGGTGCCGGCCCCCGGGAGCACGCCCGGCCAGGAGTGGACGCCCCCGGCCCCGGACCGGGAGGAGAGCGCGACCCTTCGCTTCGACCGCTACGACCCCTCCGACCTGACCTATGGCTCGATCCGGGCCAGGCTCTACAGCGTCGACGGCACCCTGGGCCTCGACGTCGATGCGGCCAGGGCCGACGGCACCGACTACCTGCGGGCCTCCTACACGGTCGACGGAGAAGGGTTCTGGTCGAGTGAGGTCTCCTCGGGGCTCGCGCTCGCGCTGGTTCCGGGGCGGCCCGAATCCGTGATCTCCCTGGACTATCTCGGCGACCGGGTCGACAGCCACGAGTTCGGGGAGTTCGGGCGCACGCTGGTCGCCATCCAGACCGGCCAGGCCGACGGCCCGCTTGTGGGCCTGATCTGGCAGGGCGCCGACGGCGTCGTCCACAACAGCTTCGATCGGGTGGTGCCCAGCGCCGACCTCGACTACCCGGCCGGCCAGGGTGCGCCGGCGGGCACCGTGACGGTGTTCCTCGACGAGCGCCTGGGGGTGTGGGGTTACATCGAGAGGATGAACGACGATCGGCGCGCGCTGCCCCTGAGCACCGCTCCGGTCGGCTCGATCTACAACCTCAGCGCCACCTCCGAAGGCGAGTACTACTACGACAATCACGTCATCGGCCTGCTGCCACCGGGCGGCACAGACCCCGTACTGGTCTTCACCCAGGACGGAGTCCACCAGACCTCGGCTGCCCTGGGCGGCACCGGCCAGATCGTCTTCCTCGCGGTCGCCGAGGGGATCAAGCAGGGGCAACCGCTGATCGAGTCGGTGGCCTACACCGACGCTGCCGGGAAGCGCGTCAGCTACGACCCTGCGGAATGAGGCGAACCGCGCCGGCGAGGTGGCGCCGTGGAGCGCCAACTAGAATCGACTGCCAGTGGACGGGGGTGCCATGGCGAGTGACGACGCTGCGCGGTCCGACGGTGTGCGCGAGGCCGAGTTGTCGCCGGTCCCGGCCAACGCAGAGCCGCCGGACTGGCCGGTGTGGCCGCCTGCCGAGGGCGGATCCGATTCCGTCTGGCCCGCCTACGACACGGAAGCCGGCCGGGTCGACCGCGTCGGTGACACTGCCCCGGGGATGGCTCCGCGGCGTTCGAAAGCGGCCGTGGTGGCGATCGTGGCGACGAGCGCCGTGGTGGCGGTCGCGGGGGCCGGCGTGATCTGGTCACAGCATCCGCCGACGCCCGAACCCGCACCGGTGCCACGTGTGCAGACCGTTCCGAAGCCGCTGGCAGGGCCGCAGTGGATGGTGGACGACCTGCCGGCGGCGACAGGGCTGGTCAGGGTCGAGGTCACCGCCTCGGTCGAGGCCGACGGCATCGTCATGACCGACGACGGTCTGGTCGCGACGAGCCTGGCGCGGGTGGTTGGGCTGGGCGGCGGTGACGCGATGGTCAACAAGGTCGAGCTGAACGTGGTGCTCGACGGCGGCTTGCCGATGCGTGCCGAGATCATCGGGTTCGACGCGGCGAAGGATGTCGCGGTGCTGCGCGTCCCGGGCTTCACGCCGTCCAGCGTGGCCAGCATCGGCACGCCGGTGGAGAAGGGCGACGCGTTGACCCTGCTCGACGACCAGGGCGAGGGTCTTCCGGTTGCGGGGCTGCCGATCACGGTCACCGCGACGGACCAGCCGTGCTGGCGAGGCGGGGCGGCCATGATCAGTCGTCCGCAGGGCTTCCAGTTCACGGTTCCCATCGACGCGGGCGAGCCCGGCGGCGCGATCGCCCGGGCCGACGGCAGCGTCGTGGGCATGTACTACGGCGGCGACAGTGAGGACGCCCACTGTGGGGTTCCGATCGAGGAGGTGGCGGCCGTCGTCAGGGACGTGGCCGCCGGCGAGGAGACCGCGACGACCCGGGTCGGCCAGCCCGGGGGCCTGGGCCTCCAGCTGATCGACCCCGGTGTCTACGGCGACGGCGGCTCCTACCCCCTGGTCGCCTCGGGTGAGGCCATCGGCGCCTTCGCCGACACCGCCGGGCTGAAGCCGGGCGATCTGCTGACCCGGATCGGCGACACGTCCCTGCACAGGGAGGATCTGACCACGCTTGGCCCGGAGGGAGTGATCCGTTCGCTGGAGCCCGGGCAGCAGGTGACGATCGAGTGGCTGTCGGACGGCGCCCCTCGCCGGGCGACGATCGAGGTCGGGGTCGGAGCCCAGCCCAATGGCTGATCAGCGCGGTCGCGAGCCCTCGTTCGACGAGCCGTCCTGGCAGGTCTACGACGGCAGACCGGAGCCCATGTCGGACGGCGTCTCACCGCTGCCCGCGCCCGCTCCGCGGCCTTCTCGCTGGCCCTGGGCAGTGGCCGGCGTCGCGGTGGCGACCGCGACCGCTGTGGTGGCCGTTGCCGCTGCCACGTCCACCGGCTCTGGCCCCGGGCTACGTCCGAATGCCGTCGTGGCGCCTGCCACCTGGCAGCGGGTGGACGAGTCGCTGACCTCGGGAGTCGTGATCGTGATCGGTGGAGCGGAGGCGGACGGCATCGTCCTGACCTCGACCGGCCTCGTCGCGACGAGCCACTCGCGCATCATGGGCGACCTGCGGCCACCGGAGGACTTCGGGCTGGCCATCGACGGGCCGGCGACGATCGTCGCGGCCGACGAGAACTCCGACATCGCCATCCTGCGCGATCCGAGTTTCGTCCCGGCGAGTATCGCCAGGCCGGGGACTCCCGTCCGGGCGGGGGAGACGCTCACCTTGCTCGACGTCCAGGGCGGAGGGCTGCCGATCGTCGGCATCGGGGTGACGGTGACGGCAACCGACCAGGTCTGTTCCCGGGCCGGGTCGACCGCCCGTCCGACCGGATTCCAGTTCTCGCTCGAGGTGGCGACAGCGGAGCCCGGCGCGGCACTGGTCCGCTCCGACGGGACGGTGGTCGGCATGTACTACGGCGGGAACGAGGCCGCCCAGCATTGCGCCATCCCGATCGCCGATGTCCTGAAGGTGGCGTCGCTGGCCGCGGACGGCTGACTCCCGAACACGGAGTCGTCCGGATTTGTCGTTCGTCAGCCGTGAGTTGGAGCCCGAGACTATCGTTTGTCGATAGAGTCATATCGACTATCGATGGTCAAGGAGGACGTGATGGGACGGGCGACGATCGTGACGCTGCGGGTGCTGCTGGTGATGATCATGCTGGGCGGGCTGGTCGCGCAGCTGTGGTTCTTCCCGACCCTGGCCGAAGAGCTCGCGCGCATCTGGCCCGAGCTGAGCTGGCTGCGCTGGCCGATGCTGATCGCGGTGATCCTGATCATCCTGGGCGTCCAGGTCGCACTGGCCGCGATCTGGGTGTTGCTGTCGATGGTCGAGCGCGACAGCGTGTTCTCGGCCGAGGCGTTCCGCTGGGTGGATGTGATCATCGTGGCCGCGATCGTCGACACCCTGCTGGTGCTGGGGATCTTCGTGGTGCTCTCCTACGGTGCGAAGGCGAATCCGCCCGGGCTCGCGCTGGCGCAGCTCGCGCTGATCGTGTGCGGAGTGGCCTTCGCCCTGCTGATGAGCGTGATGAGGGGCCTGCTGTGGAAGGCCTCCAACCTGACCGCCGAACTGAGCGAGGTGATCTGATGGCGATCCTGGTGAACCTCGACCTGGAGCTCGTCCGTCGCCGGATCACGCTGACCGAGCTGGCAGAGCGGGTCGGCATCACCCCGGTCAACCTGTCGGTGCTGAAGAACAACCGGGCCAAGGCGATCCGCTTCTCCACCCTGGACGCGATCTGCCGCGAACTCGGCTGCCAGCCGGCCGACATCCTCGTCCGCGTTCCCGACGACATCGCTGCCGAGGCCGACTGACGCCGATCCTGCCGGTCGTGCGAAAGGAAGCACGACAACGGTAGGGTCGAATACTGGTGTGCCGGGAAGTCTGGTCGGCGAGGCGTCTCAGGACGTCCGGATCGCAGAGGAGGCCACCATGACCGCTGAATCGCCGTCTGTGCTGCGGCGGCTGAGCCGGTTCGTCACCCGCGAATCCACCGGCGGGGTGCTGCTGCTGGTCGCGGCGGCACTCGCGCTGCTGCTGGCCAACTCCCCGCTCCGGGACTTCTATGTCGCGCTGTCCGGGTTTCGTCTCGGACCGGAGGTGCTCGGCCTGCACCTGCCGCTGTCGGCGTGGGCCGCGGACGGGCTGCTGGCGGTGTTCTTCTTCGTGGTGGGCGTCGAACTCAAGCACGAGCTGTTCGTGGGGAGTCTTCGGCAGCCGAAGGAGGCGGCGGTTCCGGTGCTCGCCGCGGTGGGCGGAATGGTGGTTCCGGCGCTGTTGTTCGTGGGGCTGCTGGTGATAGCGGGTGACCCCGGCGGACTGGCCGGCTGGGCGATTCCGACGGCGACCGACATCGCCTTCGCCCTCGCCGTCCTCGCCCTCTTCGGGCGCGGCCTGCCGAGGGCGCTGCGCACCTTCCTGCTCACCCTGGCCGTGGTGGACGACCTGCTGGCGATCATCGTGATCGCGGCCTTCTACACCGCGTCGATCCATCCGTTGTCGCTGTTCGCCTCGATCGCGGCGGTGGCGGTCTTCGGTCTGCTGGCACGCGCCAGAAGGCCGCGATGGTGGCTGCTGATCCCGGTGGCCATGGTCGCCTGGGCCTTCCTGCACGCTGCCGGCATCCACGCCACGATCGCCGGGGTGGCGCTCGGGTTCACCGTCCCCGCCCACGTCCTCCACGGCGAGGCCGACCCGCGCACCCGGCTGTGGGACGGAGCGGTGCGGCCGTTCTCAGCCGGCTTCGCGTTGCCGGTGTTCGCCTTCTTCGCCGCCGGGGTGACGCTGACCGGAGGGCCGGAGCCGGTGGTCGGTCAGCCGGTGTTCGTCGCCGCCCTGGTCGGTCTGGTGGCCGGGAAGCTGATCGGCGTGCTGGGCACCACCGCGCTGGTCACCCGGTTCACGCCCTTCCGGCTGCCGGATGCGATCGGGTTGCGCGACCTGCTGCCGATCGGCCTGCTGTGCGGGATCGGCTTCACCGTCTCGCTGCTGATCACCGAGCTGTCGTTCGAGGACGGGCCCCACTTCCGGGCGGCCAAGGCCGGCATCCTGGCGGGCAGCCTGATCGCCGCGCTGCTGGGTGCCGCCCTCCTGCGCTGGGATGCGCGGAGGGCGCGCGGCGCCGACATGAATCGCGACGACATCCCCGATCGCGACACCGGCCGGATCGGCGACGCCGAGTAGCGCACCCGGCGACCCGCCGTCAGGCGGGGATGAGCTCGTCCAGCACCTCCAGCACGCCATCGGCGGTATTGGGCGGCGCAATGCGGACGGCCGCGTCCAGGACGGCGGGACGGGCATTGCTCATCGCCACGGGTAGGCCAACCTCCCGCAGCATCTCCAGGTCATTGTGGTTGTCGCCGAAGGCGACCGCATCGGCCAGGTCGATTCCCCACCGCTCGGCCAGGCGGCGCAGTCCGTCCGCCTTGTCGTGGTGCGGGACGTTGAGATCCACGTCCTCGGGCCCGGAGACGACGGGAGTGAGCCGGCCGGCGAAGACCGCGTCGAGCTCGTGGGCCACTGTGATCGGGTCGGCCACGCGTAGCGCGGCCTTCACCAGGTCGTCGGCGATCGTCGTCATGTCGTCCACGACCTCGTGCCGGTGGAAGTACATCCGGGCCCACCGCAGATCGTCCGGGCTCAGCCACGAGGGGCTGGCCGCGCCAGCCGCCGCCGACGCCAGGTAGGGGAGGCGGCGCTCGTCCAGCGTGGCGATCATCGTGCGGGCCACCTCGGGCCGGAGTTCTGGTGCGAAGAACGGGTGCTCGTCGCCGACGTCGTAGACGAAGTGACCGTTCTCGGCGGCGTAGGCGACCTCGTCCTCCGGTTCGAAGAACGACCGGAGCTGCCAGTACTGGTTGCCGCTGGCCACCACGAACCTGATGCCGGCCGCGCGCATGCGCTGCCGCAGCCGGAGAAAGCGCTCCCGGTCGTAGGTCATGTCCGGCCGTAGGAAGGTGCCGTCCATGTCGACGGCCACCAGGCGCACCTGCACGAGTCTCACCGGTCTTCCTGTGGGGTTCTGGGGTCTCAAACATCCTAGCCAGTGCGCCCGCCGCCGGTCGGGGGGCTACGGTACGTGCCGGACGGCCGAAACCGGAAGGACAGGGATGCGCAAGCTCGACAGCGTCGATCAGGGTCGCCTGACGGGTGCCTGGCCGGCGGTGATGGTCGCGCTGGTCTTCCTGGTCGCGCTGAACCTGCGCCCCTCGCTCACCACGGTGGGGCCGCTGCTCCCGCAGCTCGAACGCGAAGTGGGGCTGAGCGAGGCGCTGCAGGGCCTGCTCGGGTCGGTGCCGCTGCTCGCGTTCGCGCTCGTCTCCCCGCTGGTGCACCACCTCTCCAAGCGATTCGGCATGGAGCGCGCGATCCTGATCGCCCTGCTCGCCCTGGTCGCCGGCGTGGCGGTGCGTTCCTTCACCGGCGATGCCGGACTGTGGCTGGGCACCGCCCTGCTCGGGAGCGCGATCGCGGTGGGCAACGTGCTGGTTCCCACGCTGGTCAAACGCGACTACAGCGCCCATATCTCGCGCGCGACGGGCATCTACTCGGCCTGCATCAACATCGGCGCCTCGCTGGCCGCAGCGGCCGCGGTGCCGCTGGCTGTCCAGTTCGGCTGGCGTGGTTCGATGGCCTTCTGGGCCATTCCCGCCCTGGTCGTGGCCGTGCTGTGGCTGCCGCGCACCCGGGTCTTCGATCCCGAGCCCGAGCTCTCCGGGGACGCCGGGACGGCGTTGACCAGTGTCTGGCGCCAGCCGACGGCCTGGCTGTTGACGGCGTTCATGGGCCTCCAGTCGACGACCTTCTACCTCATGGTCACCTGGCTGCCCACGGTGGAGATCGCCGCGGGCATCTCCGAGCGCCAGGCAGGCTGGCACCTGTTCGTCTTCCAGATCGTCGGGATCTTCTCGGCGCTGGCCGCTCCACGCCTGCTGCGCCGGGCCGACAGCCAGGTCGGCGCGGCGGTCACGGTCAGCATCCCGATGCTGATCGGAGCTCTCGGGCTTCTCGTCCTCCCGCAGCTCGGGCTGCTCTGGGCGATCGTCGCCGGGCTGGGCAGCGGTGGCGCGCTCGTCGTCGCGCTCTCGCTGATCAGCCTGCGGGGACGCACGCACTCGGAGACCACCCAGCTGTCGGGTATGGCACAGTCGCTCGGATACCTGCTGGCGGCGGTCGGCCCCGTGCTGGCCGGCTACCTGGCCCAGCGGACCGGCTCGTGGTACGCCTCGCTGGCTGCCCTGGGAGTCTTCGCGGCACTGCAACTGGTCATCGCGATCCCGGTCGGCAGGGTGCGTCAGCCGATCCGCTGACGGAGCGGTCCCGCGATCACGGACGGATCCGCAGAATGTGGTCGTCGCCGGGGTTCGGCGAACCGCGTCCGTCGGTGTTGTTGGTCAGCACCCACAGCGAGCCGTCGGGAGCCAGCGCCACATCGCGGAGGCGCCCGATCGGCTCGTCGACGAACCGCTCCGAGAACACCGTGGGGTCCGAGAGCGGCACCTCGCGGAGCCGTTCGCCGCGCAGGTTCGCGATGTAGAGGGTGCCGTCGGCCCGGGTCATGCCGCTGGGGCTGGCCTCGGAGGGCGGCCACTGCTGCACCGGATCGATGAAACCGCCCCCGCCCGCGATGCCCTCGACCTGGGGCCAGCCGTAGTTGCCGCCGGGCTCGATCACGTTGAGTTCGTCCCAGGTGTCCTGCCCGAACTCGGTGGCGTACAGCGTGCCCTGCTGATCCCAGGCCAGCCCCTGCGGGTTGCGGTGACCGTAGCTGTACACCGGCGAGCCGGAGAACGGGTTGTCGGCGGGCACCGCGCCCTCGGGGGTGAGTCGCAGGATCTTGCCGGAGAGCACGTCCAGATCCTGAGCGCTCGCGCGATCGCCGGCGTCGCCTACGGTGACGTACAGCAGCTGATCCGGCCCGAAGGCGATCCGTCCGCCATTATGGTTGCGCGCCGACGGCAGCCCGTCCAGGATGACCTGCCCCGGCCCGAGGCTCAACGAGCCCGGATCACCGCGCAGTTCGAAGCGCTCGACCCGGTTGTCGTCGGCCGTGGTGTAGTAGGCGTAGAGCCAGGAGTCGTGGACGGTCAGGCCGAGCAGGCCGCCCTCCCCGCCTGCCTCGGCAGCCTCGATCCGCCCGACCTCGCGGACGGCACGGTTCGCGCCGATCTCGACGATGCGGCCCGCGTCGCGCTCGCTGACCAGGGCTGTGCCCCGATAGAAGACGATCGACCACGGTGCCTCGAGATCGGTGGCGATGATGGGATCGTCGGTGGTCGGAGAAGGGGACGGCGACACCGCAGGGGTGGTCGGGGTGACCGGGGACGAGCACGAGGCCAGAACCGGAGCTGCGAGCACGGCGCACACCAGGTGCGGAAGTCGCCCCCGCAGCATCGTGCGTCCCATGGCCGGCCCCATCGTCGTTCAGGCCCTCAACGGTAACCCGAACCGGAAATGGACGGCAGGGCCTCCACCAGGGCATTGCTCGGAGTTCATCCTTCGGCTGGGAGTGCCAGCTGGGGTGGCGGGTAGGTGATCGTGCGGTCGTCCCGGGGCTGGGCGCCCTTGGTGAGCATGGCGGTCTCGAGCCGGCCGTCCGGCATGAGGTGGGCGACGGGGATCTCGCGCACGAGGAGGTAGTCGGCGATGATGCGCCGGTGGCATCGCCACCACACCGCTTCCGAGCACATTACGGCCGGGAGCGATCCGCTGCCGGCGAGCTCGATGAGATGGTCGAGACCCTCGGTGAATGCCGGGCCGAGGGCGTAGTCGGCATAGCGGTGGAAGCTCTGGTTCTCCCAGAATCCGTTCACCTGTGGCTCGACCAGGTCGGTGGCCTTGCGAAGCCCGCCCAGCCGCTTCTCGCGGAGATACCCGATCCCGGCCTGCTCGAGGCTGGCGGAGAGGCTCTCCTCGTTGAACTGCGGGTTGTGACGCGACCCGGCCAGCGTCCGGACGTCGACGACACAGGTGACGCCGGCGCCCCGCAGCAGTTCCAGGAATTCCTCGATCGGATGGGTGGAGTGCCCCACGGTCAGGATGCTCGGGCTCATCCGGGCGGGTGTCGAGCGGAGTTCGTTCACGTGTCATCTCCTCCCTGAGCCTTCACCAGCTACCGGTGATTCCCGGTCGGTGGCCTCGGATGCTGCCTCTCATTCTCCACCGGGGTGCGCCTACGCTGGACGCTGGCGAGGAGGTGCCGATGAGCAACACCGAGACCAGGGCCGAATGGCACGAGTGCCTGGCGTCCGAGGAGCACGATCCCGAGCAGATTCAGATCATCGAACCCAAGGATGTCGCCCTGGGATCGGCTGACGCCCTCAAGGTGCGCCGCACGCTGCCTTCGCTTCGCCGGTCGTTCGTCGGAGCCTGGTGTTTCGCCGACCACTACGGGCCGGAGACCGGCGTCTGCATGGACGTCCCGCCGCATCCGCACACCGGGCTGCAGACCGTCAGCTGGCTGTTCTCCGGCGAGATCGAACACCGCGACTCCGGTGGCGTCCATGCCATGGTGCGTCCGGGCGAGGTGAACCTGATGACCTCCGGCTACGGCATCGCGCACTCGGAGGTCTCCACCCCGGAACGCGATCTGCTGCACGGCGTCCAACTGTGGGTGGCGTTGCCCGAGGCCGAGAAGGATCTGGTGCGCGAGTTCCAGCACCACGTGCCTGATCCGGTGGACGAGGACGGGGTGTCGGCGAGGGTCTTCATCGGTTCGCTGGCCGGAGCCGCCTCTCCGGTGCACACCCAGACACCGCTGCTCGGCGCCGAGATCACGCTCGACCCGGGGGTCACCTGGGAGGTGCCGGTCGATCCGGGCTTCGAGCACGGCGTGCTGGTGGATACCGGCTGGGTCGATTTCGACGACGTCCGGCTCGACAACACCGTGCTCGGCGTCCGGGACGCTGGGCTCGACCATGTGCGGCTGACCAATCCGACCGATGCCCCGGCCCGGGTGATGCTGCTCGGCGGCGAGCCGTTCGATGAGGGCATCGTGATGTGGTGGAACTTCATCGGACGTAGTCACGAGGACATCCTCCGGATGCGCGCGGAGTGGAACGAGGCTCCGGACGATCGCTTCGGACGCGTCGCGGGCTACCGGGGCAGCGTTCCGCGACTGGCGGCCCCGCCGCTGCCCCCCGAACTGCGGCTCAAGCGCCGGTTCCGTCGCGGACGCCAGTGACGGCTCACCGGCGGGTCGGCCCGGCTTGGTGTAGTTCGCCTCAGGTTGCCGGTCAGCTGGCCCGCGGATCTCGCAGGCTGCTCATCGCTTCGATCAAGGTGGAGTGGATGTACTCCAGCTCGGGCGAGGTGTAGGACTCCCAGGATTCCCCGGAGTCCGCAGCGCCCGAGTCGCCCTCGGCCGCATCGGCGTCATCGGAGTCCCAGGTGGCGGCCTCCGGGTTGTGCTTGTAGACCCACCACAGGTGGCCGAAGGGGTCGGCGAAGCGGGAGAGGACGTCCCCGAAGAAGTCGGTGGGCTGGGTCACGATCCGGCCACCGTGGGCCTCGGCGCGGGCCAGGACGGCTGCCGGGTCGTCGACGTAGACGCGGACGAAGGCCGGGGTGTAGGGCCAGGAGGGTTTGCGATCCGCCACGGTCAGGGTGGAGTCGCCGACCAGGATCTCGGAGTGCAGCACCAGGCCGTCGGTGTCCGCGGTGCGGGCTTCGGGTACCTCGGTGCCCTCGAACACGGTGACCAGGAAGTCGATCAGGCCGGCTGCGTCGTCGGTCATGATGAACGGGTTGACGGTGGCGCATCCCTGGGGAGCGGCGGGGATCTGAGCGGTCATTGGGGTTCTCCTTTCGAGGTGGCCCCAGTCTCCCCGTTATTTAGGCCAGTTACTGACCGCTATTGGAGTATCCTCGACTCATGTCCACGTCGGCCCGGGTCCTGGCCCTGCTCTCCCTGCTGCAGAACCATCGGTTCTGGCCCGGGGGCGAGCTCGCCGACAGGCTGGAGGTGAGCCCGCGGACGCTGCGCCGCGATGTCGAGCAACTGCGGGATCTCGGCTACCCGGTGCAGGCTTCGCGTGGGGTCGGTGGCGGCTACCAACTCGCGCCGGGCGGATCCCTGCCGCCGCTGGTCGTGGATGACGAGGAGGCCGTGGCAGTCGTCCTCGGGCTGCGTCGGATCGCGGACGGCGGCGTGGGTGGCGTCGCGGAGGCGGCGGTACGGGCGCTGGCCAAGGTGGTGGCGGTGCTGCCGGTGCGGTTGCGCCGGACCGCCAACGATCTGCAGGCGGCGCTACCGCGCACCGATTCCGGCGGACGGGTTCATCGCCAGGTGGACATCGGCGTCCTGACCAGCGTCGCCGCCGCCTGCCGCGACCGCGAGACCCTCGCCTTCGGGTACCGCAACCGCGACGGCGGGGAGAGCTCGCGGCGGGTCGAGCCGCACACCCTCGTGCCGCACGGTTCGCAGTGGTACCTGGTCGCCTACGATCTCGCCGCGGCCGATTGGCGCACCTTCCGGCTCGACAGGATCGTCGACATCACCCCCAGCCGGCGCCCGTTCCGTCCTCGCGAGATCCCGGGTGGGGACGCCGCGGCCTACGTGGCCTCCGGGATCGTCCGGACGGTGGCCCGCTACCGTGTCGAGCTCACCATCGACGCCCCGGCCGACCGGGTGCGCGCCGAAGCCGACCAGTGGGGCGAGGTCACCGAGCTCGAGGACGGCCGGTGTCGGCTGGTGATGTACGCCGAGACCCTCGACTGGGTTGCCTTCCTGCTGGGCAGCCTGGGTGCTCCGTTCGAGGTTCACGATCCGCCCGAGCTGGTCGATTCCCTCGCCGGCTGGGCGAAGCTGTTCGGGAACTCAACCCCGGAGGGCTCACGGCCTGCGTAGGTAGGCCAGCACGGCGAGCACCCGGCGGTGGTCGTCCGGCGCGGGTGGTAGGTCGAGCTTGGTGAAGATGCTGCGGACGTGGGATTCCACGGTCTTGTCGGAGAGGTACAGCCGGGCGCCGATGGCGGCATTGGACCGGCCTTCGGCCATCAGGGCGAGCACCTCGCGCTCCCGCTCGCTGAGTGCGGCCAACGGATCGCGGGCGGTCACCGAGGTGAGCATCGCCGCGACAACCTCCGGGTCGACCACCGTGGCGCCGGCCGCGACGCGTCGCAGCGCGTCGGTGAGTTCGTCGTCGTCCGCGACCCTTTCCTTGAGCAGGTAGCCCAGCCCGCCCGCGCCGTCGCGCAGCAGTTCGGCGACGTAGTGCGCTTCAACATGCTGTGACAGGACGAGCACGGGCAATCCGGGCTGATCCCGCCGCAGTTCGAGCGCCGCTTCCAGCCCCTCGGTGGTGAAGCTCGGCGGCATCCGGACGTCGACGATCACCACGTCCGGCCGGTGCTGGGCGGCGGCGTCCAGCAGGGTCGGGACATCCGCAACCGCTGCTGCGACCTCCACTCCGGCGGCGGCCAGCAGTCGTGCGACGCCGGCCCGGAAGAGGGCGGCGTCATCGGCCAGAACGACTCTCATGACTCCTCCTCGCGAATCGGAAGCTCAACGGTGATCGTCGTCCCGGCCGCCGGGCTGGTCACGTGCAGGGTTCCGCCCGCTGCCTCGACGCGATCCCGCAGGCCGCGCAATCCCGTCCCCAGTTCGTGCGAGGCGCCGCCCACCCCGTCGTCGGTGACGGTGACCCGCAGCCAGGCGTCGTCCGCCTCGAGCCGGATGCCGGCCGTCGTGGCCTGGGCGTGCTTGGCGATGTTGGTCAGCGCCTCGGCGACCACGAAGTAGGCCGTCGCCTCCACGCCGGCGGGGAAGCGTCCCAGCGGCACCTGCAGATCATCGACCGGGACGGGGCAGCGATCGGCGAGGGCACGCACCGCCGGGCCGAGGCCGGCGTCGGTCAGGATCGACGGGTGGATGCCGCGGGCGAGCTCGCGCAGTTCGTCGATCGCCTGACGCAGTTCGTCGTTCGCCTGGGCGATGGTCTCCGGTGCGGCCCGGGAGCCGGCCTCGACCTCGCGCTGGGCCATCCGCAGCGCCAGGGCGACCGACAACAGTCGCTGCTGGGCGCCGTCGTGCAGATCCCGCTCGACCCGGCGGCGCTCCCGGTAGCCGGCCTCGACGATGCGGGCGCGCGAGGCCTGCACCTCGTCCAGCTGAGCGGCGACCTCCTGGCTGAGGGACTGGTTCTCCAGCAGCAGCCCGACCACCGCCGCGGCGGCCGTCACCGCCGAGGGCTCCAGCCCGCGGTCGTGGACGAGCGCCGCCTGTGGTTCGCCGTCCGCTGTGCGGATGTGCGTCAGCTCGCTCGGATCGGAGGGCAGCGCGACCGCCGCGCCCGTGCCATCGCGCCATTGGCCGTCGTCGGCACGGGAGACCAGGCGCAGCGTCGGATCCTGAAGGGTGCGGGCGAGCGCTGCCTCCAACGAACGCGGATCCACCGGGACCCTCCCGAACAGGTCGCCGACGGCCGAGGTCGTCAGCCCTGCCCGCAGCAGGCCGTAGACGATCGTGAGGGGGGCCGCGATCTGTGCCAGGGTGCGGAGTTCGCCGACCGTTTCGCCCCACGTCTCACCGGCACCGACCAGCCAGACGACGGCATGGGAGAGGTACGCGCCCCCGACGATCGCCAGCGTGAACCAGAGCGGACGCAGGTCACGTCGCTGGGCAGGTGACGACAGCCGCCACCGCTGCGCGATCGCCAGCGCCGCCAGTGTCACCTGCACGAGCGTCCCGAGGTGCGACGCGGTCTGTGCGCCTTCCCACACCGCCTCCGACTCCCACAGCCATTGCGACAACGAGGCGCGGCAGACGGGCTGCCCCGGACCGCAACCCTCGCGGCTCAGCGTCGCCTCGCTGACGAAGGACACCACCGCATTCCAGCCGTAGCTGATCACGATCGAGATCCGGCCGAAGCGCGTGGCCGCGCGACCGTCCGGGAAGGCGACGCCGATGTGGATCAGGATGGCGCCGGCGGCTCCACCGACGAGGTACACGAGCGCGTCCACGATCGGCGGCGCCTGTGCGGACCAGTAGCTCGCGAACCAGACGATCCCGTACGCGAGCAGCAGCGCGCCGATGACATTCCCGCGACGATGCCACAGCGCGAACAACCCCGCCCACAGGAAGGCCAGGCCGGAGATGAACTCCAGCGGCCGGTTGTTGCCCCAGCCGTGGGCGGCGGCGATCACCGCAGAGCCGACGGCCCAGGTCAGGCACAGCGCCAGCGCCACCCAGAACCCCACCGGCGTGCGGATGCCGGTTGCCGGGTGCTCGCTGTTCATGACCTGGCCGCCGCTCGCGCCAGCGCGTCGCCACTCAGATCGGTCTTCGGAACGAATCGTCCGGCCAGGCGGGGTTCGTCCCCGAAGTCGGCCTCGCTCCGGCTCGAGGTGAGCACGACCGTGGTCGATTCGTCGATGGCATCGGCGACGTCCAGTCCGCTCATGTCGGGCAGCAGGATGTCGAGCAGGGTCACCTCGGGCTGCAGCGCGATGACGGCCTCGATGGCCGAGGCGCCGTCGGCGGCCTCGCCCACGATCTCGTAGCCGTCGTCGGCGAGCACGCGTCGGGCCCAGGCCCGGAACGAGCCGTGGTCGTCGACGATCAGCAGCGTAGTCATCACCGGAATTGTCGCTGCGCGGGCACGCGCTGTCATCAGGGCCTGCCCTGAACCTGATTCCCGCGCCAGCCCCGATGTCCGGGGCAGCGGGTGGTTTCTACGCTCACGACATGAGCACACACCTCGACCTTCGAACCGGCGCCGAAGCCGCCACGGTGCTCGCCAGCATGGCCGTGATGCTCGTCGTGGCCGGCATCGTCCTCGGATTCCTCCTCGCCGGCTGGGGGCTTCCGCCGGGCTCGCCCGCCCTTCCTGCTCCGCAGCCGACACCGCTGCCCACGGCGTCCTTCCAGCCCGAAGCCGGACGATGAGTGCCGTGATCGTCCTTCCCGGACGGCTGGCCGATGCCGCCCGCGCGCGCCGGCCCGGACAAGGCGACCGCCCCGGTCCTGGGCGGGATCCGGGGCGGTCGCTTTTCGGGAAGGTCAGATCCTCACGCCGTCGAAGACCGGCTTGGCGTTGAAGGTGTGCTCGTCCAGGATGCCCTCGCGCTTGGCGACGATCGTGGGGACGAGTGCCTGACCGGTGACGTTGAGCGCGGTGCGGCCCATGTCGACGATCGAATCGACCGCAAGCAGCAGGCCGACGCCCTCCAGTGGCAGCCCCACCGTGGAGAGGGTCAGGGTCAGCATCACCGTGGCGCCGGTGGTCCCGGCCGTCGCCGCGGAGCCGAGCACCGACACGAACGCGATGAGCAGGTAGTGCGTCAGGTTCAGCTGGATGCCGTAGAACTGCGCGACGAAGATCGCGGCGATGGCCGGGTAGATCGCGGCGCAGCCGTCCATCTTGGTGGTGGCGCCCAGCGGCACGGCGAAGCTGGCGTAGGACCGTGGGACGCCGAGATTGCGCTCGGTGACCTCCTGCGTGACCGGCAGCACGCCGATGGAGGAGCGGGTCACGAAGCCAAGGGTGATGACCGGCCACACGTTCTTGTAGAACTGGGCGATGGAGAGGCCGTGGAAGCGCAGGATGAGCGGGTACACGATCGCCCACACCAGCACCAGGCCGACGTAGACGGCGGCCACGAAGACTCCCAGCGAGGCCAATGAGGCCCACCCATAGGTCGCGATGGCCCGGCCGATCAGCGCGGCGGTACCGATCGGAGCCAGCCGGATCACCCACCACAGCACCTTCTGGACGACCGCCAGTGCCGACTCGGTGAAGCTGATGAAGCCGGACGCCTTCTCGCCGACCTTGAGGGCCGCGATGCCGAAGGCGATGGCCAGCACGATGATCTGGAGCACGTTGAAGCTGGGGCTGGCGGTGAAGCCGGTATCGGCCGTGCCCCGCACGCCCACCTCGAGACCGAGGAAGTTGCTCGGGATCAGACCGGTGAGGAAAGCGGTCCAGGAGCCGACCCGGCCGGGCTCGTCGGCTGCGTCACCGGAGACCCCGGCGGTCAGCCACGGGCTGGAGACGACGCCGATCAGAATGCCCAGAAGGACCGACGCCGCCGCGGTGATCGCGAACCAGACCAGCGTCTGAACGGCGAGCCGGGCGGCATTGGTCACCTCGCGGAGGCGGGCGATCGAGCTGATGACGGCGGTGAAGACCAGCGGCACCACGAGCAGGCGCAGCAGGCCGACGTAGGCGCTGCCGATCTCACCGAGGGTGGTGGTCAGCCAGTTGGGCTGGTCGTCGACCTGGCCGATCGCCGCGGCGGTGAAGCCGAGCACGATGCCGACGATCAGGCCGATGACGATCTGGGTGCTGAATTTCGAGAGGGGATTGGTGGAGCGGGGCTTCTTGGCCAGGGCGTCGTCAGCCGTGACCTGCGGGGATGCAGACATGTTCCTACTTCTCTTGGGGAGGGTGACCTGAACAGGCCGGAATCGGCCGGTAACGGTCAGAGGGGTGCCCTTATGGACGGCGGGCGATTACGGTCCGGTGTCTCAGAGTCGACAGGCCGCGGAACACAGACGGCACAGGTCAGCCCAGGTGCGGGCTACCAGCGTCGCGTTCATGGGAGGTATTTGAGCATTGAACTGCCTGTCGCCGCAAGCATGTCCAGTCGCTGGACGCCCGCGGGAGTGTGTGCGGCGCATCGGGCCACCAAACGCCGATCCCGCCAGGCCGTGGGCCAGGGGCACGGGCATCGACACCTGGCCAGGGGACGAGTCCGAGCTGGCCGAAGGCAGGAGGGGCGGCGTGCGGGGACAATGCCAGGAGGCCCGGCATCCGGTAGAATGGATCACCGAAAGCTCCCGGCGGGACGACCCGACGGTGAACCGACGAGCAGGGACGGCCCCGCAGAACGGGTTGAAATCCGTGCCCACCGTGTCCTTCCTGCGATCGGTACTCACCCCCGCCGCCCTCTTCCGGCTCGCGCTGGGGTGGGGCTCCTTCCTCGCTCTCCTGCTCGCCGGGCGTTTCCTTTCCCAATCCCTGCCGACTCCGGTGCTGGTCACCGTGCTCGCCGCGATCGTCGGGGTGATCATCGTCTGCGCTTTCGGCGTCGTCATCGAGGCAGAGCACCTCGCGCAGCGGCTGGGCGATCCCTACGGCACCCTGGTTCTCACGCTCTCGATCGTCATGATCGAGGTGATCCTGATCTCGGCCGTCATGCTCGGCCCGGGCGACCATGCCACCATCGCCCGTGACTCCGTGATGGCGGTGTCGATGATCATCCTCAACCTGGTGATCGGGGTCGCGCTGCTCGCCGGCGGTCTGCGCCACCACGACCTACGGGCCAACCGCACCGGCGTCTCGACCTACCTCGCGCTGCTGGTGGTGCTGCTCGCCACCGCGTTCGCCCTGCCCGGCCTGATCGGCGATGCGGGCGCGTACCGTCCGGGTCAGGCGATCCCGATCGCCGTGCTCACCGTCGTCCTCTACGGATTCTTCCTCTACCGGCAGACCGGGGCGCAGCGCGCCGACTTCCAGGAGGTCGGCCGAAGCCGGGACATGGGAGCGGCGGCGTCGACGAAGGAACCGAAGCCGGCGATCTCCGAGGTGCTGGCCCAGCACCGTCCGGAGATCATCGCCCGTACCGTACTGCTCGTGGCCACGGTGACCCCGATCGTGCTGCTCTCCCACGACATGGCCGTGCTGCTGGACAACGCCCTGGCCCGGGTCGGGGCGCCGGTGGCGCTCTCGGGCATCCTGATCGCGATGATCGTGTTCCTGCCCGAGACGATCACCACGATCCGGGCGGCGCTGGGCGGGGAGATCCAGCGAGTGAGCAATCTCTGTCACGGAGCGCTGGTCTCCACCGTCGGCCTGACGATCCCGGCCGTGCTGACCATCGGACTGCTCACCGGGCAGACGGTCCTCCTCGCCGAGGATCCGGTCAATCTCGTGCTGCTCGGCGTGACGTTGCTGCTCACCCTCGCCACCTTCGGCGGGCGGCGGGTGAACGCCGTCCACGGTGCGGTGCACCTGATGGTCTTCGTGCTCTACGGCCTGGCGGTGTTCCACTAGCGGCTCCGGCTGCACCCGGTCGCCCGGCAGGATCGTGGCTGCCGAGAGGGAGGCCGCCGGCGTGCTGATCTCGAATCCAGCTCATTCCCCGCAACTCATCGAGAAGCCGAAGGGCCAGGTCTCACTCGAGGCGATGCCCCAGCTCGCCCAGGATGATCTCCAGGCCGTCCTCGAACTGTCGGGAGAAGGAATACTCGCCCGATGCGGTCAGGTGCTGGACCAGTTCGGCCAGATGGGGGTACTCGCTCAGCAGGGGAGCGACTTCCGCCGCGAAGTCCACCGCGTCCGTGGTGGTGCTGGGGTCGAACGGCAGGTTGCGTTCGGTGAGCGCGAAGCCGTACACGTAGGCATCGATAACCGAGAATGCCCGGGCTGCCAGGTCGATCGAGAAGCCTCCGTCCCGTAGGCAGCCGATCACCGCATCATGGTGCCGCAGCAGGGCCGGGCCGGGAGCGCTGCGTGAGTCGATCAGCGTGAGGGCCCAGGGGTGGTCCACCAGGACGCGGCGGGCGGAGCCTGCCCGCCGGCGCATGCCGTCCTGCCAGGAGTCCGTGGTGGCCGGCAGCTCTATCTGGGCGAAGACCCAGTCGACCAGGGCGTCCAGCAGCGCATCCTTGTTCGCGATGTGGTGGTAGAGCGACATCGCCTCGACGCCGAGCTGCCTGCCGACGTTGCGCATGCTGATCGCGGCGAACCCGCCATGGTCGGCGACCTCGACCGCTGCCTCGATGATGCGGGGCCCGCTGAGCGGCCGGCCTTCTCCCATCTTCCCTCCTTGTGATCTTACGTCTGTAAGGCTACCCTCTTGGCAGGCTTACACCCGTAAGGAGAGCAATGGAATCTCAGATGATGGCGGCTTCGATCGACGGCTATGGTCCGCCCGAGGTGATCACGGTTCGCGCCGCGCCGATCCCCGTTCCTCGTGCCGGCGAGGTGCGGGTCCGGGTCGCCGCGGCCGCAGTCACCTCCGGGGATGCGCGTATCCGGGCCGCGCGGTTCCCGCGGGGGTTCGGGTTCCTCGCCCGACTGGGCATAGGTGTCCGCCGTCCACGGGCGAAGGTGCCCGGGGTGGTGTTTTCCGGACGGGTCGAGCAACTCGGCGAGGGGGTGACGAGCTTCGCGCTCGGCGATCAGGTCGCGGGGATGACGGGCGGCCGGTTCGGCGCGCACGCCGAGCAGGTCGTGGTGCCGGCCACCGCGCTGGCCGGCAAGCCCGATGCCGTCTCGCACGTCGACGCCGCCGGAATCCTGTTCGGCGGTACCGCAGCCCTGCATTTCCTGCGGGACCGTGCGCGGGTGGGTGCCGGGCAGAGTGTGCTGGTCAACGGGGGCTCGGGTTCGGTCGGCTCAAGTGCGGTTCAGCTGGCACGGCACTTCGGAGCGACCGTGACTGCGATCAGCAGCGTCGGCAACCATCCGCTGCTGCAGAAGCTCGGAGCGCAGCAGGTCGTCGACTATCGGTCGACTCCAGTGGCGAGCCTGGAGGAGCGGTTCGACGCGGTCTTCGATGCCGTCGGCAACGTGCGCCGTGCCCAGGGGCTGCGACTCCTGAACCCGGGTGGGTCGCTGATCCTGGCCGTCGCCAGTCTGTGGGAGACGGTGAGTGCGCGAGGCCGGGTCTTCGCCGGTCCTGCCCCGGAACGAAGTGAGGACTTCGCCTTCCTGCTGGACCTCGTGGCCCGGGGCGTGCTCGATCCCCTTGTCGAGACGGTAGGGGGTCTCGATGCGCTTCCCGAGGCGCATCGTCGCATCGACACTGGCCGGAAGATCGGCAATCTGGTGATCCTTCCGCACGCCGCCTAGGGTCGCCCACGGGTTCATTCGTGGTGTCAGATCCTGAGGTCGAGGACGAGACCACGGAGTTGGTAGCCCTCGATCAGATTGTCCCAGGCGAGGGTGGGCTCGGCGGTGATCCGGGGACGCAGGGCGAGCAGGCGGGTGAGCAGCAGGTCGGTCTCCAGCAGGGCCAGGGGCTGGCCGGGGCAACGGTGGGCGCCGTCGCCGAAGCTGAGCCCGGCGGCGTTCACCCCGGCGGGGAGCGGACGGGCCGGGCACAGGTCGAGCGGATCGTCGCCGACCGCCTCGGGGTCGGCGTTGGCCGGGCGCAGGCACAGGTCGACCAGGTCTCCGGCCGGGATCGTCCACGTCCGGTCGCCCTCGGTCAGCTCGATCGGGGCAGTGACCCGCCGGTAGAGATGGCCGACCACCGGCTCCAGCCGGATCACCTCGTTCAGGATCGCGAACCGCTCGGGCTGCCCGGCCACCAGGTACCGGTCGAGCAGGGCGGGATGCCGCAGCAGGTGCCAGACGCACATCACGATGAACTCCCGGGTCGTCACCATGCCGGCGGTGCCGTAGGTGACGCACTCCACCAGGATGTCGGCGTTGCCGTAGCCCTCGTCGAGCAGGTGGCTGATCACGTCGCCCTGCCGCTCCCTGAGCCGGGCGCGGATCGCCGGCCGGACATCGGCCAGGTAGAACCGGCCGATCGGCAGCAGCGCGTTGACGGCGGCCCGCGCCCACATCGCGCGGGTGCGACCGAAGTCGGGACGGGTGACGTCCACCGGCGGCTGGTTGAAGAAGCTCACCAGCCGGCGGGCCATCGCCGGCACCGGCGCATGGGTGAGCCCGACCACCTCGGCGGTCACCTCGACGGTGTAGCGCAGCGCCAGCTCGTCCAGCTGGCACGAGCCGGTGCTGCGCGCCCGGTCGAGCAGGCGATCGGCACAGGACGCCGCCTGCGCGGCGTACCGCTCCTCGACCACCTTCGGCGCGAAGAACCGCGCCACCTTGCTCCGCTGCTCGTCGTGCAGTGGCCCGTCCGAGACCAGGATCGGGTGGTGCCGCAGGTAGTCCTTCGGGATCGCCTCGGCGGTGAATCCGGCCTGCGCGGTCGCGTCCCGCGCCCGCAGCACCTGCCTGGCAACCGCCAGCGACCGGATCCGCCAGACCGCGCCCTCCCGGTCGACCCGCGGGCTGTCGCGCTCGTCCGGCTTCCTGGCCCGGCGCCGGTCCCGTCCGCTCATCACCTGCCCACCGCCAGCCGGTAGCGGGTGAGCGCCTCGGCGCGCTCGGTGGCGTGGTCGAGGATTCGGGCGGGGTAGCCGTGGAGGTGCCCGGCCGGGTGGTCCCACGGGCGCAACGCCGCCGGCCCGGGCAGATGGGCCAGTTCGGGGATGTGGCGGCGGACGTAGCCCCCGTCGCGGTCGGCTGCCGCCGCCTGGGTGACCGGATTGAAGACCCGGTGGTAGGGAGCCGCGTCCGTCCCGGTTCCCGCCACCCACTGCCAGTTGTGGGTGTTGGACGCGACGTCGTAGTCGATCAGGTGCTCCCGGAAGTGCCGCGCGCCGAGCCGCCAGGGCAGATGAAGATCCTTGAGCAGGAAGCTGGCCACCACCATCCGGACCCGGTTCGGCAGCCAGCCCTCGGCCAGCAACTGCCGCATCCCGGCATCGACCAGCGGGTAGCCGGTGCGCCCCGCCCGCCAGGCGTCGTAGCGGGAGCCCGGCTCGTCGAACGCCATCCCGGCCAGCGCCGGGACCAGGTCCGAGGCCAGCGAGTCCGGGTGGTGCCACAGCACGTCGGCGTAGAACTCCCGCCAGGCGAGCTCGGAGACGAACTTCGCCGCGCCCGGATCCCTCCGTCCGGCCAGGTCGGCCAGCAGCGTCCGGGGATGCAGCACCCCCAGTGCCAGGTACGGGGAAAGCCGGGAGGTGGACCGCAGGTCGGCCCGATCGCGCTCCTCGGCATAGCTGTCGAGCCGTTCGTCGCGGAACTCACGCCACGCCCGAAGCGCTGCCGCCTCCCCGGCAGCTGGCAACCGGATCGGGCAACTCGTCAGCCAGCTCTCCAGTATCGCCGACGCCTCCGGCTGGATCCATGGCCTGAGGGCGGGGCCGTGGAGCGGGCCTGGGTCGACGGCGGGACCGGCCGGATCCGGCCAGCCGCGCGCTCGCCAGGCCCTCTCGAAGGGGGTGAACACGCGGTAGCCGCGACCGGCGAGGTTGCGCACCCGTCCGGGCGTGACGGCGTAGGGGGAGCCGGTGGCCAGCCAGCCGACGCCCGTCTCCGCCAGTGCCTCGGCGACCCGATCGTCGCGCGCCCGGCCGTCCGGTGCGGTCTCGGTGGTGACCTGGACGGCGGTCGCGCCCACCTCGTGTGCCAGTGCGGCAAGCACCTCGGCCGGGTCTCCGAGCCGGACGCACAGCCGCCCGCCGAAGGACTCCGCGGTGGCTCGCAGCGTCGCCGCCAGCCACGCCAGTCTGCCTGGTCCCGCGCCGGCCAGCTCGTGGGGATCGAGCACATGGACCGGCAGCACGCCGCCCGCCGCCGCGGCTGCCGCCAGGGCGGGGTGGTCGTGGCGTCGCAGGTCGCGGCGCAGCCAGAGCAGGGTGGTGGTCACGGCGCCGCGATCGAGCGCGCGACATCCTGCGCCGCCGCCGCGATCCGGTGCCCCAGCTGCCGGGTGCCGGGCGGAGCGAGGTGCTGGAACCGCCCGCCCACCGCCAACGGCACCGACGGATGCGCGGCCTGCAGCCGCTCCGCGAGCGCCGCCACCCGCCGGGTGTCGCCGCGGCGGGGGATCGCGGTGATGCTGACCACGGCACCGGTGGTCGCCAGCGCGTCCGCCCAGGCTGAGGCGGGCACATCGGCGCCGAGGTAGATGGTGGCCACGCCGGCCCGGCGCAGCGCCACCGCGAACGCCATAAGCCCGAGCTCGTGGGTGACGCCGGCGGGTGCGCCGACGATCGCCGGGGCGGTCGCCGGATTCGGGCCGACCGCGTCGAAGGCGGCGGCGAGCCGGCGCATGACGACGTTGGCGACCAGGTGTTCCCCGGCCTCGGAGATGGTGCCGGACGCCCAGGCCTCACCGACCCGGACCAGGGTGGGCATCAGCCAGTCGTCGACCACCGCCTCGTAGCTGCGCAGCGCGAACTGCTCGTCGATGATGCGCTTGGCGACGGTCGCGTCCAGCCGGGTCAGCGATTCGATCAACTCGGCGGCGGCGTCCGGTTCCCCCGCCGTCTCCTCGTCCGCTCGCCGCCGCAGTTCCACCGACGCCTCGCGGGGAGACAGCCCCGAGGAGACGAGCTGCTTCATGGTCCGGATCCGGTGCAGGGCCTCGTCGCCGTAGTCCCGGTAGCCGCCCCGCGTGCGAGAGGGCTGGAAGACCCCGTAGCGGCGCTCCCAGGCCCTCAGCGTGTGCTCGGCGACGCCGGTGAGTTGCGCAGCCTGACTGATCGTGACCATCTCGCAGCGAGTCTAGGGTTTGCGCCGCCGTGGGTCACGTCCGCCCGCCGGTGATGTGCAATGTTGCTACCTCAGCTTGTCTAAGGTTGCCCGGTGAGGCAGGCTATTTGTCTAGAGTTATTGGGACTGAATGGGAGAAAGCGTTGACAACGAGGCAAGTCTGGCGGCCGCTGGCCGTCACCGTGTCCGCCGTGGTGATGGTGATCGGGACGCTGGCCGGGTTCGGCCTGCTCGGCACCCGGGTGGAGGAGTCATCCGGTGGCGCCTTCGCGGCGGACGCGACGCTGCTCACCCCGGCCACGCCGGCATTCTCCGTCTGGTCGCTGATCTACATCGGCCTGCTGGGCTACGTGATCTGGCAGTGGCGCACCCTCGACAGCCCACGGGCAGCCCGGATCGCCTGGCCGGCCGCGGCCTCGATGCTGCTCAACGCACTCTGGCTCGGCGTCACCCAACTCGGCTGGCTGTGGCCGAGTGTCGTGGTGATCCTCGTCCTGGCGGTCGTCCTGGGAGTACTGGTGCGGCGGCTGGGAGAGACCCCGCCCAGGTCCCGGATCGAAGCGGTGGTTGTCGACGGAACGTTCGGGGTCTACCTCGGCTGGGTAAGTGTGGCGAGTGTGGCGAACATCACCGCGGTGCTGGTGGACGCCGGGGTCGACCCCGGCGCCCCCTGGGCCGAGGTGCTCGCGGCGGTGGTGCTGGTGGTCGCGGCGCTGCTGGGAGTCGGCTACGCGGTGCGGCTGGGTGGCCGCTGGGCGATCGCCGCCGCCATGGTCTGGGCGCTGGCGTGGATCGCGGTGGGACGTCTCGCCGGCCCGCTGTACTCGACGCCCACCGCGATCGCGGCGGCTCTGGCCGCAGTGGCGATCCTCGCCGCCACCGCCATCCTCCGCCGGGGCGACCACGCAGCCACCTCCGAGCGATTGGGGGCCGGCCATGGCTGATCAGGTGGTGCTGCTCGACGCATCCGGTCAGCCCTGTGGGACGGCGGACCGCGACAGCGTCCATCACCGTGACACCCCCTACCACCTGGCGTTCTCCAGCTACCTGTTCGACGACCGCGGACGGGTGCTGCTCACCCGGCGGGCACTCGGGAAGGCGACCTGGCCGGGGGTATGGACGAACAGCTGCTGCGGCCACCCGCGGCCCGGTGAGGCGCCGCGCGACGCCGTGATCCGGCGGGTGACGCACGAACTCGGCCATCCGCCGACCGGCCTACGGCTGGTGCTGGCATCGTTCGGCTACCGCGCGGTCGACGCGGGCGGCATGGTCGAACACGAACTCTGCCCGGTGTGGGTGGGACGGTTCGACCCGACCCGGCTGGTGGCCGACCCCGCCGAGGTGATGGATGCAGCCTGGGTGGAATGGCCGGCGCTGGGGCGGATGGTCGCCGAGGCGCCGCAGTTGCTCAGCCCGTGGGCGGTACTGCAGGTGCCGTTGCTGGCCTCAGCCCTGGCAGCCGAGGAGGGCGTGGCGTGACCGCATCCACCCCTCACCACTCCCTGCCGGCCGGCCCACTCGAACTGGCTCCCGACCACCAGGAGGCCAGCGACCGCCACACCGTGGACGCGGTGCTGGCGCTGGTGGCGGAGACCCTGGCCGAGCTCAGCCGGCAGTGGGAGGTGCTCGCCAGCGCCATCGTGCCCAGGCACGGAGTGCTGCACACCGACTCCATCCTCGAACTGGTGCGCAGCTTCGCCGGAACCACCGGCAAGCTGCTGCGTCCCCGGATGGCGCACTGGGGCTGGGTCGCTGCCGGTGGCCCCGACCACGGCCGCGGGCGCGGCGACCTGATCCGGATCGGAGCCGCGCTGGAACTGCTGCACTGCTTCGCACTGGTGCACGACGACGTGATGGACGCTTCCAACACCCGCCGCGGGCACCCCTCGGTGCATGCGCTGGCGTACGCCCAGCATCGCGAGCACGGCGGGCTGGGCGACCCGCAGCGCTACGCCGAGAACATCGCGATCCTGGTCGGCGACCTGCTGCACAGCGAGGCCGACCTGCTGGTCGGCAGCCTGCCGGTCCCGCTGCGCGAGGCCTGGCGCACCATGGCCATCGAGCTGATGATGGGCCAGGGCAGGGATCTGGTCGGTGCCGCCAACGGCCGCCGCGACCTGCAGCACGCCCAGGAGGTCGCCCGCGCCAAATCCGGCGCCTACACCGTGTGGCGGCCGCTGCAACTGGGCGCGCTGGCCGCCGGCGGCGGGCCCGACCTGCTCGCCGTCCTGCACGAGTACGGCCAGCACGCCGGCCAGGCGTTCGCGCTGCGCGACGACCTGCTGGGGGTGCTCGGCGACCCCGCCCGCACCGGCAAGCCGGTCGGCGACGACCTGGTGGCCGGCAAGCCGACCGTCCTGCTCGCGCTCGCCGAGCAGCGGTTCAGCCCGGCCTGGCGGCTTGAGCTGCGCCGGATCGGCAGCGGCACCGTCACGGCCGACGACATCGCGCGCCTCTGCGCCGAACTGGAGCGTTCCGGGGTGATCCGGGAGGTCGAGCAGCTGATCACCGCCGCCGTCCTGGCCGCCGAACGAGCGCTGGCGTCCCCGCTGGTGGATCACCGGGCCGCGGACGGACTGCGCCGGCTGGCCGGTCAACTGGCCTGGCGGGAATCGTGAGCCGGGTCATCGTGGTCGGCGCGGGGCTGGCGGGCCTCAGCGCCGCCTGCCACCTGCTCGCCGACGGCCATGACGTCACGGTCGTCGAGCGGGAGGCCGGCCCCGGCGGCTGCAACGGCGTGCTGCGAGCCGACGGGTTCACCTTCGACACCGGCCCCACCGTGCTCACCATGCCCGGGTTGCTGCAACGGCCGCTGCAGCGGGTCGGCGGCAGCCTGGACGCCCTGCAACTGCGCCGGCTCGACCCCGGCTACCGCGCCTTCTTCGCCGACGGCTCCCGGATCGACGTCCGTGATTCGGTGCCGGCGATGACCGGTGAGATCGCCGAACGGGTCTCGGACGCGGACGCCGCCGCCTTCACCGGGTTCGTCGACTGGCTGCAGGAGCTGTACGAGGTTGAGCTGCCACACTTCATCGAGCGGAACTTCGACAGCCCGCTCGACCTGCTGGCCCGTCCCGGCGCAGCGGCCCGGCTGATCCGGCTGGGCGGCTTCGGCCGGCTGGGCCCGACCGTCCGGCGCCGCTTCGCCGACGATCGGCTGGTGCGGTTGTTCACCTTCCAGGCGATGTACGCCGGACTTGCGCCGGACGAGGCACTGGCGCTGTACGCAGTGATCACCTACATGGACTCGATCAGCGGGGTGTGGTTCCCGGCGCAGGGCATGCACGCCGTCCCGGTCGCGCTCGCCGCCGCCCTGGAGACGGCCGGTGCCCAACTGCGGTACCGCAGCCCGGCCGAGCGCCTGCTCACCGACGGCCAGGGCCGGGTGGCCGGGGTACAGGTGGCCGGCGAGAAGCTGGCCGCCGACGCGGTGGTGCTGGCCGGCGACCTGCCGTCCGCCTACCGGGAGCTGCTGCCCGACCTCAGGCCGCCACGAGCGGCGCGGAGCGGCAGCTACTCGCCCTCGGCGGTGGTCTGGCACCTCGGCGTCCGCGGCCGGCCACCGCACGAAGCGGCGCACCACAACATCCACTTCGGGCGGTCCTGGCAGGAGGCGTTCGGGCAACTGATCAAGCGCAAGGAGCTGATGGCCGATCCGTCGCGGATGGTGACGGTCCCCAGCCTGGACGCTCCCGGAATGGCCCCGGACGGGCACAGCGTGCTGTACGTGCTGGAGCCGGTGCCCAACCTGGCCGCCGGCCTGGACTGGGCGGTCGAGGGCCCCGCGCTGCGGGAGCGGCTGCTGAGCTTCCTCGACGCTCAGGGATACCCGACCCAGATCGTCACCGAGACCCTGGTGACCCCCGCCGACTGGGCCGCCCGCGGAATGACCGCCGGGACGCCGTTCAGCCTGGCGCACAGGTTCGCCCAGACCGGCCCGTTCCGTCCGCCGAACCTCGAACGGCGCCGCCCGGGGGTGTTCTTCGCCGGCGCCGGCACCACGCCCGGGGTGGGCATCCCGATGGTGCTGATCAGCGGCGAACTGGCCGCCCGCCGCGTCCACGACTACCTCGGAGGCCAACGATGACCGACTCCCGACCTGCTCTCGCCCGCTCCGATCCCACTGCCGGCCGCGTCCGGCATGACGGCACGCCTCCCGGCCCGGGCCAGTCGCCACCCGCCGGAAGCGCCCGCCGCCCGCCGGATCCGGTGCTGGCCCGCGGCTACGCCGAATGCGCCCGGCTCACCCGTGCCCACGGCACCACCTACTACTGGGGCGCGCTGCTGCTGCCGCGATCGCAGCGCCGCCACGTCCATGCCGTCTACGCGCTCTGCCGGCTGGCTGACGACATCGTGGACGCCCCCGGCGCCACGATCGGCGACACCGCCGCGACCCGGCTGTCGTTGGCCGCGTTCCGGGCGCGGTTCGCGCTCGCGCTGGCCGGCGAGCCGATGCCCGGCGACGACGTCCTGGCCGCGGTCGCGCACACCGTGGCCGCCTGCGGCATCGAGCCGGAGTGCTTCGAACGGTTCTTCGAGGCGATGGCGATGGATCTGGAGGTGACCCGCTACGAGACCTTCGACGATCTCTGCGGCTACATGGAGGGCTCCGCGGCGGTGATCGGGGAGATGATGCTGCCGGTGCTCCGACCGCTCTCGCCGGCCGCCTTCGAGCCGGCACGGGCGCTCGGGCTCGCCTTCCAGCTCACCAACTTCCTGCGCGACGTCGGGGAGGACCTCGACCGCGGCCGGGTGTACCTGCCGCAGGCCGACCTGCGCGAGTTCGGCGCCGACCCCGCCCGCCGGGTGGTGGACGAACCGTGGCGGGCGGTGATGCGCTTCGAGATCGAACGCGCCCGCCGGTTGTACCGGCAGGCCGAGGCGGGGATACCGGAACTGCCGCCGGCCTCGGCGCGCTGTGTGGCCACCGCCCACCGGCTCTACTCGGCCATCCTGGCCCGGATCGAGGCCCGCGACTACGACGTCTTCACCGGACGGGCCCGCGTCCCCACCCCCGCGAAGGCCGCGACCGCCGCGGTGGCGCTGCTGCGGAACCCCCGGCGCGCGGCGGCCACGGCGATGGCGGGAGGCTGAGGTGGACCGGTTCCAATACCTCGCCCTGATGGCGGGCTGCCTGCTGGTCACGCTGCCACTGGAGTTCTGGCTGGCCGCCCGGGTCTACCGCCGGCCGCGCCGGCTGCTGCTGGCGGTGGTGCCGGTCGCAGCTGCGTTCATCGCCTGGGATCTGTTCGCGATCCGGCGCGACCACTGGACGTTCTCCCCGCGGTACACCACCGGCGTCCTGCTGCCCGGCGGCATCCCGCTGGAGGAGGTCGTCTTCTTCCTCGTCATCCCGATCTGCGGACTGCTCACCTATGAGGCGGTCGGAACGGTGCTGCGAGCGTCCGGTCGCGACGCCTCGTCAAGCTCGGGGCGGGCCGAGCCCGGCCGCCGGGATGCGCGGGGGACCGACCCTTCATCCGGTCGCCAAGTCCGGGGCGGATCGAGTCCGGGGCAAGCCGAGCCCACCCCGCGGGAGCGGCCCCGTCCGGTTGCCAGGCCCGGCGAGATCGGGGACCCGCCGCAGCGGCAGGAGGAGCAGGATGCCTGAGTACACCGTGGGGACGCTGCTGGCGGTCGTGGTGGTCGTGCTGGTCGAATTGCTCTGGGCGCGCACCGGGATCTTCCGGAAGGCGCAGTACTGGATCGCGCTGGGGATCATGGTCGCCTTCCAGGTGCTGGTGGACGGCTGGCTGACCAAGCTCTCCGATCCGATCGTCAGCTACCACCCCGAGCAGTTCTCCCAGCTCAGGTTCCCCTGGGACATCCCGATCGAGGACTTCGGGTTCGGCTTCGCCCTGATCACCGCGAGTCTGATCGTCTGGGAGGTCGCCGGGCGCCGTGAGGCCCGGAGCGCGTCGTGAAGCCCTGGCGTCCCGGACGCGACCCTAGCGCGGTCCGGATCGACCCGCCGTCCCCCGACGGACGAGGCCCGGGACGCGGGGACGGTTCCGGTGTCCCGCCCGGTCGGGGTGGGAATCGCCGGGTCGAGGGCAGGATGCCGCGAGTGGTGGTGGTGGGCGGCGGCATCGCCGGGCTGGCGGCCGCCACCGGGCTGGCCGAACGCGGCGTCGCTGTCACCCTGCTGGAAGCCCGGCCACAGCTCGGCGGCCGGGTGCGGGCGTGGCCGGTGGGGGACGGCGAGCGCAGCATGAGCCGCGGCTTCCACGCCTTCTTCCGGCAGTACTACAACCTGCGCGCGCTGCTGCGCCGCGCCGATCCGGCGCTGGAACGGCTGGTTCTCGTCCCCGACTACCCGCTGAAGCTGGCCGGCGGCCCGACCGACTCCTTCGCGCGGATCCCTCGCACCCCGCCGTGGAGCATCCTCGGCTTCGTCGCGACCAGCCCGACCTTCCGGCTCCGCGACCTCGCGCGGGTGGACGCCCGCGCCGCCTTCGATCTGCTGCGGGTGGACTTCCCACGCACCTACCGCGACCTGGACCGGGTGAGCGCCGCGGAGGTGCTCGACCGGCTCCGGTTCCCGGCCCAGGCCCGTCACCTGGCCCTGGAGGTGTTCGCCCGCAGCTTCTTCGCCGACCCGCGGGAATTCTCCGGCGGCGAACTGCTGGCGATGTTCCACACCTATTTCCTCGGCGGCGCCGAAGGGCTGCTGTTCGACGTCCCCGACGACGACTACGACACCGCGCTCTGGGCGCCGCTCGGGCGCTACCTGGCCGGCCTGGGAGTGGACGTCCGCACGGGTGTGCGGGCGGACGTCCTGCTGCCCGACGGCGACGGCATCCGGGTCGTCCACCGGACCGGGGAAGAGCGGGCCGACGCCGTCGTCCTCGCCCTCGACACCGTCGCCCTGCAGCAGGTGGTGGCGGATTCGGCGTGGTTGGGGGACTCCGGCTGGCGTGACCGGATCGCCCGGCTGCGGGTGGCACCGGCGTTCGCGGTCGGACGCCGCTGGCTGGGCCGGCCACAGCCGGCGCTGCCGGCCTTCCTCGGCACCAGCGGCTACGGACCGCTGGACAACCTCTCCCGGCTCGACGCCTTCGAAGCCGGTGCCGCAGGCTGGGCGACCCGGCACGGCGGCGCGGTGATCGAAGTGCACGGCTACGCGTTGACCGATCTCAACCCCGGCACCCGTACCCGGCTCTGGACCGAGGCCGAGCGGGTCGCCCCGTCCCTGGTGGGGGCTCCCGTGCTCGGTGAGGAATGGCTGGTCGAGCGGGACTGCCCGCTGGTCGACACCAGTCCCTGGGCGGACCGACCCACGGTCGCCACCCCCGATCCCCGAGTGGTGCTGGCCGGCGATCTGCTTCGCTGCGATCTTCCGATCGCGCTGATGGAACGCGCGGCCACCACCGGCTGGCAGGCCGCCAATCAGCTGGTCACCGGGTGGGGATGCCGCGGCCACACCCTGTGGTCCCCGCCCACGAAGGGTTTGCTGGCCAGGTGAAGGGAGAGGGTGGCTCCCCGGCCAGGCATCAGCCGACCGCCCGCGGTGGGTGGCCGTCGATCCGGACGCCGGAGCGCTCGGTTCGCTGCTAACGTTTCAGGTGTCGATCTCGCCGTGACTTCGACATGATCCGGTGCACATCCGAATATCGGACCCTCGGGCACCGCCGAGGGGGTTTCCCATGTCCTTGGATCCGGTTGCCGGTCCGGCGCCAGGCCTTCACGACCAGTCAGGTGGTCTCACGATGGACCCGATGTCCGAGGGCTCCGGTGTTGCCGACCGTGCCGCCACCCTGATCGCCGCCCAGGGCCACGCCGATTCGGTCGACGCCGCCTGGCGGCAGGCGGTCATCCGCTCGATCCGCGACGGCCTGGTCATCTTCGACTCGGCGGGCCTGGTACTGGAGATGAACCAGGCGTTCAGCGATCTGTTGGGTTACCGGTTGGAGGACGGTCCGTTCCGTCCGCCGTATCCCTGGTGGCCCACCGAGGCCGAGGATCCCGCCGCGCTGGCCGAGATCCGGTCCGCCTATCAGAGCATCCTCAGCGGTGACTCGGTGGAGCGCGAACTGCGGGTCTACCGGCGGGACCGGCGGCCGATCTGGGTGCTGTCGGGCGGTGCCACCGTCCACCACCAGGCGATCGGCACCACCCACCTGCGGACGATGCGGGACATCACTCGTGCCCGCGAAGCCCGCGAACGCCGAGCCGCTGCCGCCGCGGTGAGCCGGGGCCTGGCCACCGCTGAGGATCTCGCCGATCTCATCGCGATCGCCGAACATGGCTTCGCGCTGCTGTTCGACGGCGACTGCACCATCCGGCTGGACGACGGAGACGGCGGTCGCCGGTGGTTCAGCGCGGCCGACACGGGAACCCTCGACCAGCTGCCCGCGGCGGTCCGGGCGGGGCTGGACGGCGAACCGAGCCCCGATACCACCAGCCTGCGGCCAGGCATCCTGCTGGTGCCGCCCACCTCGGACGTCGACTCCCGGGCCTGGATCCAGTTCCCGCGGTCGCGCCGGATCAGCGTGGAGGAGATGATCGCCGCCGATCTGCTCGCAGCGGCGTTCGCGGCAGCTCTGCTCCGCGTCCTGACAGTTCAGGAGGCGGCCGACCGGGAGGCGAACCTGAAGCACGCGGTGGAGAGCCACCGGCTGATCGGACAGGCCACCGGGATCCTGGTGGAGCGGCACCGGCTGCTGCCGGGGGAGGCATTCGAGCGGCTGCGCCACGCCAGCCAGCAGCGCAATCTCAAGCTGCGAGAGCTCGCCGCTCGGGTGATCGAGACGGGTGCCGAGCCGGAAGGTGCCTGATCTACGCACGAATCGGGCATCGGAGGAGTAGCCACGGCCCTGGCCGGGTACACGGGATTCACTGGGTAGGGCATGCCGGGCCCACGGCCCTCCTGGAGGTGCGCCGGTTGAACAACCAGCCGGCGCACCGCTCCACCGCACGGGTCGGGCGGCGGCCCGGAGAGCGAAACGAGGGGCTCGATGCTTCTGGGATGTCGAGCGATTCCCGACGACTCCCGGTAGCTCGCCTCTGAGGTCCGGCTTGCTGGTCGAGTTGGAGCTCGCCGACGCCAGCCGAGAACCTTCTCAGGCCGGTGCGTGGTCTTTCCCAGACTCGCTGCTCTAGGCTGCGGGCGTGGGGGAGGTCGTCTCGGTCGCGATGTTGGTCCTGGTGCTCGCTGCCGCCGTAGTGCGACCGTGGGGTTTGCCTGAGGCCGCGGTGGCCGTTCCCGCGGCGATCGTCGTCCTGGCGACCGGTGCCATCCCCCTCGCCGACGCCTGGGCCGAGGTCCAGCGATTGTTCCCGGTGGTCGCCTTTCTCGCGGCGGTCCTGGTGATCAGCGAACTGTGCGACGCCGATGGACTGTTCCGCTATGCCGGAGCCGTGATCGCTTCGAGGAGTCGCGGGAACGCTCAACGGCTGCTCGGGCAGGTGTTCGTCCTGGCGGCCGGAGTGACCGCCGTGTTGTCGCTGGATGCGACCGTGGTGTTGCTCACCCCGGTGGTGCTGGCCACCGCGTCGAGGATGGGGCTGCGTCCGAGGCCCCACGCCTATGCGTGTGCCCACCTGGCCAATGCCGGCTCGCTGCTCCTGCCCGTCTCGAACCTGACCAATCTGCTGGCGATGTCGGCGGCCGGGCTGAGTTTCGTCGGCTTTGCCGGACTGATGGGCCTGCCGTGGCTTGCCGTGATCGCGGTGGAGTATGTCGCCTTCCGGATCTTCTTCGCCGCCGACCTGTCCCTGCCGGCCACCAATCCCGATCCGCCGGAGCCGCCCGCACTACCGCGGTTCTCGGCGATCGTGCTGGCGCTGACCCTGGTCGGGTTCGTGGTGGCCTCGCTGCTGCATGTGGACGCGGCCTGGGCGGCGTTGGCGGGAGCGGCGGTACTCCTGGCCCGTGCGCTGCTACTGCGTCAGGTGAGTGGGCGTGACCTCGCGGGGTTCGTCAACCTCGGCTTCCTGGCCTTCGTGCTCTGCCTGGGCGTCGTGGTGACGGCCGTGGTGAAGGGCGGGCTTGGAGCGGCCGTGGGCGCGATCGTTCCGCAGGGTGGCGACCTGGTGTCGTTGCTGTTGTGGGCGGGGCTGGCCGCGTTGCTGGCAAATCTGGCTCTTCGTACCTGAGCGTGGGGTCATAGTCGTAGACCGCCGCCGATGAGGAGCATTCTGAGGCGGTAGTTGTCTGGGTCGCGGAAGCCTCTGGCGACGCGGCGGGCGAGTTCGATCAACCCGTTGATGGATTCGGTTCCGCCGTTGTTCGCGCCGCCGGTGGTGAAGTAGCCCAGGAACGCGTCGCGCCACTGGTTCAGCGTCCGGCCGAGGCGGGCGATCTCCGGGATCGGACACGACGGGAACGTGGCCAGGATCTTCTCCGCGACCCTGCGCCCGTCGGCATGACAGGACTGGTGATAGACCGAGCGCAGCTGTTGGGCGCAGCGCCAGGCGACCTCGACTTCGACGTGGCGGTCGTCGGCGGTGAACGCGGTCTCCAGGCGTGTCTTCTGCCGGTCGGTGAGGTGTTCCTGCCCGGCGCGCAGCAGGTTCCGAATCCGATACAGCGGATCGTCTCTGCGGCCGCGGTGGCCGTGGATGTCCTGCTGGACCTGGCGGCGGACCTCATCGACAGCAGCGGTCCCGAGCTTGACTATGTGGAACGCGTCGAGGACGGCGACGGCGTCTTCGAGTTGGTCGTCGATGGCGTTCTTGTAGCCGTGGAATGGGTCCAGGGTGGCGATCTCGATGCCTTTGCGGAACCTGTCGCCGCGGTCACGCAGCCAGGTCTTGTAGGCCTCACCGGATCGGCCCGGGACCAGATCCAGCAGCCGGGCCCGGACGTGTCCGTCCTTGTCGCGGGTGAGATCGACCATGCCGGTGAACTCCTTCGGGCCGCGGCCGCCCTGGTCGACGGGCTTGGTGGAGACGTGATGCCAGATATGTTCGTCGACGCCCAGCGAGGTGACGCCAGCGAAGCGGGCCTCGTCGTCGGCGGCGGCTTCAAGGATCGGCTTGACCGCTCGCCACAGCGTCCTCCAGGCGCAGCCGAGCTGCCGGGCCATCCCCTGGACCGAGGCGTTCTCCCGCCGCATCTGCCCGATCGCCCACGACGTCGCGCGACTGGTGAGCAGCGCCCTGGGTCGCGCCACATCGGGGTCTTGCTCCATGAACGAGTTCACCGGACACATCGGCTCGGGACACAGCCAGCGTCGTTTCCGCCACCACAGCTTCACCGGCGCCGTGAAGCACGGCGCGTCGATCAGCTCGACCCTCTGCCGGCCATGCGCATGCGCGATCACGCCGCAGGCGGGGCAGCCCATCACCTCCGGCCGGACGGATTCGACCTCAACCCGAAGCCCCGCGTCGTCGCGCTGGACGCCGACCACGTGGAGCCCGGGCAGGCCCAGCAGAAGGTCGCAGCGCTGACAGTAGCCGCCGCCGGCACGGCAGCAGGAAGTAGAATCGGGCATCGTCGAGGTCCTTGAAGATCAGGTGGTGTGGTAACCCCGATTCTTGAGGGCCTCGACGCCCATCACCCCGCCGACACGCCCGCCGTCGGATCCACGCTCACCCCACGCTCAGGTACGAAGAGCCGCAAATCTGGTGAACAACCTTCCGGCCGTCCTGGTGCTGCTGCCCTTTGCCGCGGGCTTCGGGACGGGGCCCGTCCTGGCTGTTCTGATCGGGGTCAATGTCGGGCCCAACCTCACCTATGTCGGCTCGCTCGCGACGCTGCTGTGGCGTCGGATCGTCCATGAGCATGACCAGCAGGCACCGATTCAGGAGTTCACTCTGCTCGGTCTGCTGGCGACTCCAATCGCCATCGTGGTCGGAGTGGTGGCATTGTGGGTGTCGTTGCTGATCGGGGGTGCCGGATGAGGATCGTCGTCTGGGTCTGTGAGGGAACCTGGCCGGCCTGCATCGATGCGGTCGCGGGGTTGGCCGGCTCCGCCGAGGCCGAGATCGTGTTGCTGCACGTCCGAGGCGAGCCGCTGCCGCCGCCTCGGCCAGGTTCGCTGATCGGCCTGGGCCGGATCGGGCGGGTGGAGCAGGAGACGCGACAACTCAGCAGGCAGGCTGCCGAGCAACTGCTCTCGAGGGCGCAGTCGCGGCTCGCGCGGGGAGCCGAGACACGGCTGGAGTCCGGACCGGCCGAGCGGGTGGTGACAGTTGCCGCGGCGGAGGCCGACTACCTGGTCGTGGGCCGGGACGGGGATGTGAGCCGGCTGGGCCCCCGGAGCCTTGGGCGTGAGACCCGCTTCGTGATCGACCACGCTCCCTGCCCCGTCCTGCTGGTCTGGCCGGGAGCGGTGCCCGGCCCCGAATCCATCCCGCCCGCTCCACGCCATCCCTGAGCCGGACGGGCGGGCCGTCGGTCGGCGCCATCTGGCAGGCCGGTACGACTGCTTGCGCACCGCAGGGGCGCCGTGCGGCCTTCGGGATCGATCGAGGTTCGACGGCCGAGCGACTCAGCCGGTTCCGGCGGTCGCCGGCGCGGTTTCGGAGTCGGCTGAGTTCGTTCCGGGAGCCTTCCCATCGTCCGCTGTGGCTGTTGCCGAACGAGGGACGAATGCCAGCAACACCAGCGCCAGCAGGCAGACGGACAGGTTGAAGAGATAGACGCCGCGGTAGCCGTCTCCGACCGCTGTGCCGAACGCAGCCTCCAGTCGCGGCCCGCGGGCGTCGATCTCTGTGAGGTAGTCCTGCAGTGCCTGGTCGAAGGCTCCGGGGACGGCGTCGCGCAGTTCGGACAGCTTGGCGACCGTATCCTCCAGTTCCGCGCGAACCGCGTCGAGTTCCATGCGGGCGGCGGCGAGCTCGTCGCGGGCCTTCGTGACCTCGGCCTTGCCCTTGGCGAGTTTGTCCCGCTGGGTGCGGAGGGCCTGGCGGCCGTCGGCCAGCTTGGCGCGTTGCTTGGCCAGCTCGGTCCGGGCGCTGGCAAGACGTGACCGCTGGGTGGCCAACTCCTTGCGGGCTGCGGCGAGCTTGTCGCGTTCCCTGGCGAGCTTGGCGCGCTGAGCTGTCAGCGAGTCCAGTTCGGTGCGCAGTTCGGCACGCTGTTGTGTGGCGGCTTCCCGCTCGCTCTCCGTCTGCGCGATGGACGCCTGCAGGGCCTCGATCTGGTCGAGGGGAGGCGCCGGTAGGGCCTGCAACTCCGCGAGTGCCGCGCGCTGCTGCTCCAGACCGGCGTCCATGCCCGCGATGGCGTCATCGAGAGCGGCCAGCGGCTTCTTCACGCCGTTGATGCCGGCGTCGAGTCCGTCCACTCCCTTACCCATCTTCTTGATTCCGGTGGTCATCTGGGCGAGGGAGTCGTCCATCTTCTCGATTCCGGTGGCCATCTGGGCGAGGGAGCCGTCCATCTTCTCGATTCCGGTGGCCATCTCGGCGAGGGAGTCGTCCATCTTCTTCAGGCCGGTGGACATCTCGGCGAGCTCGCCGTCGAGCTTGTCCAGGCCGTTGCTCATCTCCTGACGGGATTCGCCGGTGGCCTTCACGGCCTTGCGTACGCTGTCCAGCCCGGCATCGACGCCGGACTGGATGCTCCGGATCGTCTCGGGCGTGTTCGCCTCGAACATCCGCTTCGCCACGGTGGCGGTGCGCTCGGTGATGTTCGTGACGTCGGCGGTCTTCAGCAATTCGACCAGGTCGTCGGGTAACCCGTCCCCACCGGAGAAGTCCACGGTCACCTCGCTGCGGTCGAGGTCGGGCAGTTCGACGCCCGCCAGGTTGTCCTTGAAACGCTCGTCCGCCTTCCAGTCGGCGAAGCGCTGCTCCAACTCCCGCGCGTGCGGCAGCGCAGGTACCTGCACGGTCGTGGGGAGTTCGGCGATCAGCGCGTCCTGGAGTCCGGCGGTTCCCTGCACCACGAAGCCGACCATGATCGCCGGTGCCAGGGTGGTGCCGATCGATCGGACCAGCGACAGGGTGCCGAGCGCCGAGGACGCCTCAGTGGGGTTGGTGCGCTGCAGCATCATGTAGTTGAGCGGTGATCCCACCACGAAGCCCAGGCCCAGACCGATCAGTGCCAGGCAGGCGACCACCGAGAACGTGGAGGGGTGGGGGATCATCCACCACACCACTGCCGCCGATGCCAGGGTCGATACCCCGAACCCGAAACCCAGCACCAGCCTGGGTCCGAACCGGTCGGTGAGGCGACCGGACAGTGGTGCGCCAATCCCGGAGGCGAGGCCCAGCACGATCACGAAGTAGCCGCCGGTGCCCTCGGGCATCCGCAAGGCGTTCTCCGCCAGTTGCGGGACGAAGACCACGGCCATCAGCACGGCGCCGGAGAGGACCGACAACGCCAAGGTCAGCCGGATGCCGCGGTCGGTGAAGTAGCGGAGGTTCAAGACCGGATCCTGCGCCCTCCGTTCGGCCAGCACCAGTAGCGGCAGCGCGGCCAGACAGCCGACCAGGAAGGGCCAGACGGTCGGCGACTGCAGCGAGGTCGCGAGCTCGAAGAAGTCGAGATTCTTGATGCCGTAGAGCAGCGAGAGGATGATTCCGACCAGCAGCAGGGTGCCGATGAGATCCATCGGCTTGCTCTCGCCCGGAGTCTCGTTGGGCAGCAGGAACCAGCCGGCTACGACGATCCCGACCGCGATCGGCAGGTTGACGTAGAAGATCCATTGCCAGTTCTCCGGGCCGGCGACGTCGAGGATCAGGGAACCGACCGATGCTCCGAAGATGTTGGCCACGCCGAAGACCGCGCCGACCAGGCCGAGGGCCATGCCGCGCTTCTCCGGCGGAGCCTCGGAACTGATCTGAGCGGTGGCAATGGGCAGGATGCCGCCTCCGCCGATCGCCTGGAGCGCCCGGGCGGCGATCAGCAGCGGGAAGCTGGCGAAGTCCTGCGCCAGCCCGCACAGCAGCGAACCGATGCCGAAGACCGCGATCGACACCAGGAACACCGGCTTGCGTCCGCGGCGATCGGCCAGCTTGCCCACCACGGGAATCGCGGCGGCATAGGCCAGCGTGTAGACCGTGATCATCCAGATCCCCGCCGAGTCGTCGACTCCGAGATCCTTCGCGATCAACGGGCGGGCGGGGGTGATGATCCCGGTGTCGAGCGCGCCCATCAGGATGCCCAGCAGGTACAGGGCGACAGGCGCTATCCAGGACGTTCGTCGCGGCACGCCTGAACAGTACCCAGTCTTTCAATCAATGAAATACTTAACTGTCGCCGTGGCTCGGCATCTCCGGCTGGAAGTCCGCAACAGTGCGTACCAGGTCGCCCAGGAATCGCTCGCAGGTTCGGAGTTCGGTGTCGCTGTACGACGCCAGGGCCACCGCGTGGGCGCGTCCCAGCGGCCCGAAGAAGTCCGTGGCGACCTGGTGGCCGTGGGAGGCGATCCGCAGGATGACCCGCCGTCCGTCGCGCTCGTCGCGCTCGCGGCGAACGTGCCCGGACGCGGCCAGGCGGTCGATCGAGTACGTCACGGCGCCCGGGCTCAGGCCGAGATCATGGGCGAGCGCGAGCGGTGTCAACGGGATGTCGGCTCGATCGGCTTCGTAGATGAGCGAGAGCGCTCGGAAGTCCGTGGGGTGGAGGCCCTGGCCGGCCGCGAAGGCCTGCCCTATGTGCTCGCTCACCAGCGCCAGCGCCCTCACGTGCCGGATGATCGCCGCGACGAGCTCCTCGTGTTCGGACTTTCCGGTCATGAGTGGATCCTAACCAGCCGCTCAGAGCGCGAAGGCCACCCCGGTGAGCTCAGCGGACCTTTCCCAGAGACGCTCGGCAACGTCGGGCTCAAGAGCCGGAGCGGGCAGCGGGACCAGGCCGGGCGGCCCGGCTGAACCGTTGCGCTTCGTTGGCCCGTAGTAGGGACCGGGGTGCGGATCGGTGGCGGCCAGCAGCACCGGCTGGGCTCCATCGGCCGGGGACTGGATGGCGCCGGTCAGCCTGCCGAGCCAGGTCACGAGGGCGGGCGGTCCTCCGTTGTCGAAGATGGCGGTCTGGCACCAGCCGGGATGAGCCGCCACCGCCATCACGTCGACCTGCGCCCGCTCCGCGCGACGGCGTAGTTCGCCTGCGAATACGATCGTGGCGAGCTTCGAGTCGCAGTATGAGCGGTAGACGGACCCAGTGGGGTAGCCGAAATCGGGCTCGATCCGACCTCGCGAGGCCATCGTGGAACCCAGCATCACCACCCGGGCCCGTCCCGCCTCCCGCAGCGCGGGCCACAGTCGCGCCGTCAATGCCCAGGCGCCAAGGTAGTTCACCCCGACCTGGAGTTCGAAACCGTCCTGGGTGCGCGCCTGGGGGTCGCTGCTGCCGAGACCGGCATTGTTGATCAGCAGATGCACCGGACGGTCCTGCAGCCTCTCGGCCGCGCCAGCGATGCTTGTCATCGATCCCAGGTCCACGAGTTCCACAGCCGGTTGCGTGGCCGGGTGCAGTCGTCGGATCCGGGCCGCAGCGTCCTCGCCCCGCTGACGATCGCGGACGGCAAGCACCACGTCCGCTCCCGCACGGGCCAGTGCGGCCGCGGTGGCGAACCCGATCCCTGCGCTGGCGCCGGTCACCACGACGCGGCTCCCTGTCAGGTCGGGCAGCAGCAGCGGAGACAGCCGGTCGCGAAGCGGTTGCGCACTCACCTTGCCGCCTCGCCCCCGACCGGCGAGCACACCAGCTTCCCCGTCATAGGCCACACAACCCCTTCCATACCTCCACCATTGTGGCTCGCCATGCCGGCGAACATCCATCCCCGGGGCGGGCGCACTCGTGACCGGGCAGGGTTCAGCGGCACGGTCACAGCAGAGGTCATGACGTTGCCCAGGTGGGCTCACCACCGCCCTCGGCACTCCTGGCGAGGATGAACAACAGGTCGGACAACCGGTTCAGGTAGGGCGCCGCCGCCGGGTTGGAGGTCGTAACGGCCCAGCAGTGGCGCTCGGCTCGTCGGCAGATGGCGCGAGCGTGGTGCAGCGCCGCGGAGAGTGGATCGCCGCCGGGCAGCACGAACGAGTCGGGCGCGATGAGGTCGGCGTTGAGCTTGTCGCAGAGCTGCTCCAGGCGGCGGATGTTCGCCTCGTCTATCAGCGCCCTGGTGGGGGGTAGCGACCGATCGCCGTCCACGTGCGCGAGGTCGGCGCCGAGGTTGAACAACTCGTTCTGGATGACGCGGAGTTCGCCGACCTGAGTGCGCGAGGCGTCCGTGGAGGCCGCGACGGCGAGTCCGAGCGCGGTGGTGAGTTCGTCAAGATCCCCGATCACCTCCAGCAGGGGATCGGTCTTCTCGACTCGGACTTCGTTGGCGAGGGTGGTGGTGCCGTGGTCACCGGTGCGGGTGTAGATGCGTGAGAGCACGATTGTCATGGCCAGTTCCTCCAGGAGATCGATGGATTCGTCGAACCGTTCGGCGGCGCCAGCGAGCGGGTTCGGGGTGTCCCGGGCGAGCAGGGTTCCCAATCGGTGGCGGAGCGTCTCCAGCTCCGCCAGGTGCGTGTCCAGAAAGGCCGCCTGCGCCGTCAGGATCTCGCCCAGCTGCGACTCGTCGCCGCTGAGAGCGGCGGCGATGTCATCCAGTGACAGACCCAGCCCACGCAGCCTGAGGACGCGCCGAGCACGTCGCAGCGACTCAGGACCATAGCGGCGGTGGCCGGCCTGACTGATCTCGGAGGGCTCCAACAACCCGCGTTGCTCGTAGTAGCGCAGCGTGCGGGGCGTTGTCGACAGGGCGCGGGCCGCATTGCCGATGCCGATGAGCGCGTCTGAGGTCATGACCTCACCGTAGGAGTTGACGTGACGTCAGATGCAAGGACATTGAGCGTGGCGTCCGATCAGGCGCGGGAGTAGACCCGTCCCGGTTTGGCCTTCCCGAGCAACTGGCTGACGGTGACGAAGGTGTAGCCCTTCGCACGCAGTCCTTCGATGATTCCGGGGACGGCAGCGACGGTGGTGGAGTGGATGTCGTGCAGCAACACGATCGATCCCCGCCGGGTGTCCTTCAAGGTGGCCTTGATGGTCTTCTTCGCGCTGCGGGTCTTCCAGTCCAGGGTGTCGACGTCCCACAGAACCTGGGCGACCTTGGCCCGTTTGGCCTCGGCGGCGACGGCCCGGTCGGTCGCGCCATACGGCGGACGCAGCAGCCTTGGTCTCTTGCCGGTGACCTGCTTGACGACCTTGATCGACGAGGTGATCTCGCGTCGCACCTGCTGGGTGTCCAGTCGGGTCAGCATCCGGTGATCCCAGGTGTGCACACCGATCTCATGGCCGGCCGCCGCCACCGCGCGGGTGATCTTTGGATAGAGCTCAACCTGTTGACCGAGCATGAAGAAGGTCGCTGGGACATCGGCTTTCCTCAGGTGGTCGAGCAGCTTGGTGGTGAAGGGCCCCGGTCCGTCATCGAAGGTCAAGGCGACGCACTTCGACTTGCGGCAGTCGACCGTCTCATCGACAGCGGGGGCGCTCGACGGGGTGGAGGCGGTGGACGGACTCGGGTTCGGGAGGTCGCCAGGGTCTTCGGCGATCGGATCCCGTGGGGTGAGCGTGGCCGAACGGGCGGCCCGGCCGGCATCGGTCAGGAGCCATTCGGTTGCCTCCGGAGCGATCGCGAAGGTAACCCGGCCGGCCGCGCAGGCGGCGACCTCACAGGCGTCGTAGCCGACGAGCAGGGAGCCGTCCTCGGCGAACGCGAGCAGGGTCGCGCTGGTGACGGGGTCTGCGCCAACCGCGGAGAGGTCAAGGCCGGGTGCGTCCGGCCTTCGGGCGCTCGTGGCGAGTTCACGGTTGGTCGCCGCGGTGTCGACCAGGTCGCCGGCCGCCAGCGGGGCGTCCCGGACGGGGTCGAACCAGAATGTCCGCCAGCGTTCCTGTGTCGAGGCTCCGGCGAACTCGTAGCCGTCCGCCACGATCGCGACGGCCCGGGGGGAGGAGGCCACCAGATGCCAACCCAGGTTCAGTTCCGGCAGCGCGTTGATGTCGGGCGAGGTCGGATAGTCCGTGCTGAACTGTTCGATCGCATCGGTGTAGTAGTCGGCGATGACGGCGTCGACCCGTTCGAGGCCGAAGAGCGGCCAGTTGGCGAAGAAGTGCCGGGTGGTGTCCGAGCGCGATTCCACGCCCTTCATCGCGTCCGAGATCAGGCCCGCATCAAGGATCCGGGGAACCGTCCCGGTGGCGGTCAGTTCGGTGGCGGCAGACACATCCGGTGTCTGGCGGGGCGAGGCGGACGGCGACGGGCTGAGCGAGGCTGATGGTGTGGACGAGAGGGAGGGCGTCGGACTGGTGGGGGGAGGAACCGGCCGCGGTGGCGTCACTCCGCAACCAGCCAATACGGCTGTCCCGATCAGACCAGCGAATATCCGCCCTACATATGATCTTTTACTCTTCACAGCCACGATTTCGACCATAGCTCGTCGCCAACGCCACTCAGGACTCAGATCGCTCGTCTTGGCGCGGCCAGATCAACGGATCGCCAGTGTTACCGTCGCGCGCGGTTTCCGGTTCGAGCAGACCATCCCAGCGAACAGGCGGCGCCCTCAACCAGGACCGGGGCATGGCAGCGTGTTGCGCGTACCTTGCATAAAGAAACCCGCGCTGACTATTCGAACTAGCCAGAGCGGGTTTCCAGTGGGGTGAGTAACGGGACTCGAACCAGTTACTCGGCAAAATGCCGAGTAACGGAATGCTTCCTAGCCATCAGCGTAATGACTAGGTGATACGCCTCAATATACGCGCCCCGTTACTTGGTCAGAAGTGGGCAGACAGAGGCTCTCGGGGGCTGTTATATTGCACGTATGTTGCACGAACAGCGGGAGCGAAGGGGCTTCGGACGTCTCCGGAAGCTGCCCTCGAAGCG